>CATLIG010000033.1 GCA_949948985.1 uncultured Clostridia bacterium
AAAAGCTTAAAAATTTTTATCTAAAAATTTTTAAAATAACAAAAAAAACATTGATTTATACTAAAAGTACAAGTATACTTTAAATATATTTAAATAAATACATATTTTTCCAAAGGAGGTAAATTTTTGTGAAATTTAACTTTAAGAATGTGTTTAAAAAATCTTTAGCTACTATTGTAGCCTCAGTTATTGCTTTTAGCTCAATTTCTTGCGTCAATGTTTTTGCTGCAAACGAAAACAATCTTCCTGCATTCCCTGGTGCGGAAGGCGGTGGAAAATTTGCTACAGGCGGTCGAGGAGGAAAAATTTATCATGTTACAAATCTTAACGACAGCGGGCCGGGTTCATTTCGTGACGCAGTTGGTGGTTCGAACAGAATAGTTGTTTTTGATGTTTCTGGAACTATTGAATTAAAAAGCGATGTTGTTGTCAAAGATAACGTTACCGTAGCTGGTCAAACCGCTCCCGGCGGAAAAGGTATTACTCTAAAAAATTATAAAATTGGTCTCGGAGGAAATAACATTATTCTTCGTTTTATAAGTTCCCGCCCCGGAGAAAGAGGCACAAATGCCGATTACGACGCTTTTGGAGGCGCAAATGGTTCAAACTCTATTGTTGACCATTGTTCAATCGGATGGGCAAATGACGAACAGTGGGGACTTTACTCAAATAACACAAATCAAACTGTTCAATGGAGTTTAATCGGACCAGCCAACTCATTTTCTTATCATTCAAAAGGAATTCACGGTTTTGGTATAATGTTTGGAAAAGGGCAAAACTCCTGGCATCATAATATGATTGCTCACAATATATCAAGAAACTTCAGAGGTAAAGTTGAGGGAACAAGCGTAATGGATTTTGTAAACAACGTTGTTTACGATTGGGGATACCAAACAGCTTATGGTACTTTAGGACATCTCAATTATGCCGGAAATTACTTTAAAGCAGGTTCATCAACATCAGGTGGATATAATTATATCAATTTCTCAAGCGGATCAAATGTTGAAAAATATAAGTTTTATCTTACGGGCAACAAAATGATTAATAAAGACGGAAGTGTTCGTAATAGCGAGGAAAACAACTGGAAAGCCGTTAACTACGGTAATGTTACTTCCACATATGGGTATGATGAAGCGTATTATCGAACCGACAGTTATATGCCTCTCTTAACAAACGGTATTGATGTTTCCGTTGTTCCCAATATGGACACTGCGGACGTAGCTTTCAGCAAGGTTACAAAATATGCCGGAGCCGGTATAAGCGAAAATTGCAAACCTAAAATTGACCTTGAAGTTATGCAAGAGGCTATAAACGGAACAGGTTCAATTACAGGAGCAAGACCGCTTTCTCAGGCAAACACTACACAGCAGGCTGAAATTGCAAAAAACAACATTAATTTTGTTGATTACAGTCAATATTATCCGTCAGCTATTCTCAAAAAAGAAATTGTCGATAGCGATAACGATGGTATGCCTGATGATTGGGAAACAGCAAGAGGACTTGACCCATACGATGCTTCTGATGCCACAGAAGATTATCTTGGAGAAGGATATAACAATATTGAATATTATATTAACGACCTTACCGTAAACGCTTTTCCGCCCGGCACTGTTACACTTTCAAAAGAAACAGCCAGTTCAGACTATGTAACAACTACTTGGAAAGCCTCAGAAAATAAAAATGCTTATGCTGAACTTATGGATGGATTATTTGCGAAAGATGCCATCACTTATACCGGATTAGGAACAACTATTGATAAAATTAAATTTGACGGATATGTTACGGGAATTAAAAGCAGCGCTCCCCTTACATTTGAACCAATTTATGACGGTGATTACACTGTTTATTATCGTATCGGCTCAAATAAGACTTTTAAAATTGTCGATGAAAATGGAACCATTATTGGAATAAAATCAAACAACAGTTCAGACACATTTGAAACTTCCACAAAAGTAACCGTTAAAGCAGGTAAAACATATTACGCTTATGTCGAAGGCTCAAACGCATATTTTTATGGAGCTAGATTTGAAAGACTTAAAACAGCATCGCCTTTAAATAACAACTATTCCGAGTATAAATTTGACTTGACATCCGATAAGGGAACAAACACTTATATTTCAGATATTTCTCAAAAAGCGAAAATCAAACCTCTTTCCGGATTTAAGTATCATAGTATGGGCGGATATAATGCGTCTACAGGAGATATAGTTTATTTAACCCTTGACGGTTCAGGAAAATATACAAATACAAGTATTTCTTTTGATTTACTTTATCCTACAAAAGCATCAGCAACAGCGGAAATATTTGACGCATTAGATACATCATACTCAAAATCTCTTGCAAAAACAAATGTTATCGCTGATGGTACAAATCCCGTTAAGCTTATATTTGACGGTGAAGGAGGTCACTCATATATTATAAGAGTAACAAGTTCTTCCTCAAATTATTTCCTTGCTAAGGGATTAAACATAAAAACAAAAACAGAACTAGTTGAGAAAATTGAAACAAGTACGGAAACAACAACTGAACCAACCACTGAAAGTATTCCTACATATGAATTTAATTTAACTTCAGATAAAGGGACAAATACAAACGTTTCTGATAACAGCGGAAAAGCTTATATTAAATTACTTCCAAACTTTAGATACCACAGTATGGGCGGATATAACGCTCTTATTGGCGATATTCTCTCATTATCATTTGACGGAAACAACACATATAAAAACACGGAAATAAAATTTGATTTCCTTTATCCAAATAAAGCTAGCGGAACAGCTACCTTATATGATATAAATGACACAACAAAAGCACTTGCGTCGGTTACTGCATCAGCTGATGGCACAAATCCTATTTCTCTTAAATTTGACGCTGTCGGAGGTCACTCATATGTTGTAAAAATAACAAGTGACTCAGCGAATTATTTCCTTGTAAAAAATCTTACTGTTGAAACAAAAGGAAATTTAATTGAAAATGTTGAAAAAGAAGAAATAGTAGAATACAATTTTAATTTGACATCTGATTTGGGAACAAATACAGTAATTTCTGATTCAACAAAAAAAGCAAATATAAAAGTATTGCCAAGTTTCAGATACCATAGTATGGGTGGATATAACGCTCTTGTTGGTGACATTCTCTCGTTATCATTTGACGGAAATAAAACACACAAAGATACTATTGTTGAGTTTGACTTCCTTTATCCAAACAAAGCAACAGGAACAGCCACAATATACGATATGAATGATACATCAAAAGCTATCTCGTCAGTTACAGCGTCAGCTGATGGTACAAATCCTGTTTCTCTTAAATTTGACGCTATCGGAGGTCACTCATATATTGTAAAAATAACAAGCGATTCTACAAGTTATTTTCTTGCCAAAGGAGTTAATATCAAAACAGGAGGAAAACTTATCACAACGGAATTATATGCTGACAAACCGGAAGAATATACACAAATTCTTGAAAATATGACTACAGCAGAGGAAACAGACGTTGAAACATCTGAAAGCACAACAGAAGAAACAACTAAATCTTCAGTTATTGACAGAAAAGATATATCTGTAGATATACTTGATGACACAATATATGTTCACTCCGGTGAAACAATATCTTTTGATACTATTGTAAATTCAAGCGATAATAAATATTATTTTGAGTTAAACGGTGGAAATTGGTGGTTTGAACCAGCTGACAACTTTGTGAATGTTTGGGGCGGTCAATCAAATCTTCTCACAAATACAACAAACTCATTTACAATTAATCAGTGGTGTGGTCTTGATGACGGTTATAAGTTCACTTTAACCGCATACGCTAATGACGATAACAATGTTAAAGATACTGTTACCATCGTATTTTGCAAATAATTATAAAATATAAATCTGAAAAGCGTCACGAAAATTAAAAATTTAATTTTCGTGACGCTTTTTCATTAGGAATATTCAATGGTCTGTGTAAGACTTCTTTTGAAACTACGCAATTACAACAATTCCATAAGAAAAAAATATTTTATTCAAAATTGTTTAAAATATATAAATTGTTATCTTAATTTTTATACAAATTATATATAAAAATTACAGTTTTTTTTCAAGGTATGTAAAATTATACTTGCATATATGTTCTAAATATTATATTATATAATATATAAAAATAATATTTAGGATTATTATAATATTTATATATTAAAGTAAATAATTCTACCATATTATCAAAAATTTTAAAAAACAATGAAATGCTGATTAACTAAAAATATAGCCAAAATAATTTTTAATTATAAAAATTACACAGCGGCTTGTTTTTAAACATTCATCCCTACGGTTAGGATATTATTACTTAAACAGATTAATTTCCTATTGCCTTAATAATTTATTGTAAAAACCACTTTTAACAATAAAATCAGCATTTTCTAATATTTAAAAACTTAAATATAAATTTATTTTTTGGAGGGATTTTATATGACATCAACGGAAAAAGTTGAACATCTTCTTTCATTTATTAATGCAAGTCCTACCGATTCAAAAACAGACCTTAAAAATTTATATGATGAAGGCAGTTTTATTGAAGTAGGCTTTTTTAACGATTGCTCCGTTGTTACAGGATACGGAACAATTGGCGGTAAATTGGTTTACAGTTATTCTCAATGCGGAACTGTTAATTCGGTCCACGCAAAAAAAATCACACGAATTTACGAACTCGCTTTAGAAGTCGGCGCTCCCATAATTGGAATCTTAAACTCAAACGGTGTTGAGTTAAACGATATTCCTAATTCTTTCGAAAATTATGGAACCTTGCTTGCAAATCAAGCAAAGGCAAGCGGTGTAATACCCCAAATTGCTATTATAAAAGGTGATTGTATCGGTATGGCGGCGTTTATTCCTGCTCTTTCCGATTTTACTTTTATGATTAATAAAAGCAGAATGTTCATAAACAGTCCAAGTACTTTTAAAGGTTCTGATGGAAAAAATCTATCCTATGAATCTTTTGGCGGAAGTAATGCCTGTGCGGAAAAAGGTACTGCTACAGAAGCCTTTGAAAACTCTGAAAATTGTTTTGATAAAGTTAAGGAAATAATTTCACTGCTTCCATCAAATAATATTGACGAGTCACTTATAGAAACAAATGATGACCTTAACAGAGAAGATGATTCACTTAATTCAATTATTACAGACGAAACCTCCGAAATTGATATTATTCATATAATAAAATCCATAGCCGACAAAAATAAGTTTACAGAAATAAAAAAAGCTTACGCTAATACAATTATTACAGGATTTATAAGGCTTGATGGCTTAACAACAGGAGTTATCGCCAATAATGGACTTATAACATCAGAGGCATCTGAAAAAGCATATTCATTTGTCAATTTCTGTGATTCTTTTAATATTCCTATTCTTACATTAACAGATATAAAAGGATATAAAATGAATGCCTCTGAAGAACAAAAAGGTATTATAAAAAATAGTTCTAAACTTATTTTAGCTCTTGTCAGTGCTACTGTACCAAAAATAAATGTAATCTTACGAAATGCTATAGGCAGTGGATATTTACTTAT
Organism: uncultured Clostridia bacterium; assembly: GCA_949948985.1. Taxonomy (GTDB): domain Bacteria; phylum Bacillota; class Clostridia; order Lachnospirales; family CAG-274; genus MGBC114079. The sequence continues at coordinate 5,546 of CATLIG010000033.1, forward strand.
GAACAGTAAATCTACCGGCGCGGATATAGTATACGCATGGCCTACGGCAGTAATAGCCGGAATTGAAAAAGAAAGTGCGTCTGAAATTTTCAAAATAGCAAATGATGAATATGATAATATATCCTCACCTTATCATTACGCTGAAAAAGGACAAGTGGATAATATTATTATTCCCGCTGCCACAAGAAAAAGAGTTATAGCGGCAATAGAAATGTTGTTTAACAAAAGAATTTCAGTTCCCAATAAAAAACATAACACTATTTAAAATGGGGTGTATTTTATGAATTTGTCAGACTTTGGAATAGCTAACGGATTATCTGTTGTTATCATAGGCTTTGGAATGGTGTTTTTAATTCTGTTTATTATATCTTTTGTATTAAGTATTTTTTCTTTTGTCTATAAGTTAAAAGAAAAAAAGAAATTAAATCCACAAGCTTTAAATACTCAAACAAAAACAGAAGAAATCTCAGATAAAAATAATAATTCAGATATCCATAAGCAAAAAGATGATTTAGAGCTTATCGCGGTAATAACAGCCTCGATAGCCTCTTCAATAAATACAACATCAGATAAAATTATCGTTCATTCAATAAGAAAAACTTCAAATTGGAATAAAACAGCTATTAGTGAAAATCATAAAAATTTTTATTAAAAAAGTATAATTTTAGAAGTATTTAATAACTTTTTAGGAGGATATTAACTATGAAAAATTTTAGAGTTACTGTAAACGGAAATACATATGATGTTACCGTTGAAGAAATCGGAACAACCACATCTTCTCAATCAAATCTTGTACCTGCATCTGCGCCTGTAATTTCACAGACGCCACAGGTAGTTTCTACAGGTTCAGAGGGAAATATAAAAGTCAAAGCGCCTATGCCCGGAACTGTAGTTGATATAAAAGTTTCCGTAGGAGATAAAATTGAGGCAAATTCTGTTGTACTTGTTCTTGAGGCTATGAAAATGGAAAATGAAATTGTTACACCTTCAGCAGGAACAATAGCTTCTGTTAATGTAAGTAAAGGTACTTCTGTTAATACTGATGATGTTCTCATCACCATTTCTGAATAGGAGGTTTTCCTATGGATTTTTTAACAAATTCTATCAGTGGTTTTATAGAAGATTCCGGATTTGTCCAGCTATTTACCGATGATGGCTATAAATTTATAATAATGATTCTTGTTTCTTTGTTTTTTATGTATCTTGCTATAGTAAAAAAATATGAACCATTATTACTTTTGCCTATTTCATTTGGTATGCTTCTTGCTAATCTTCCTTTGGCAGGTCTTATGAATGAACCTACAGCTACAGAAAACGGCGGTCTTTTATGGTATATTTTTCAAGGCGATGAACTTGGAATTTTTCCTCCCTTGATTTTTTTGGGAGTCGGTGTTATGACTGATTTCGGACCTTTAATTGCAAATCCTAAAAGTCTTCTTTTAGGAGCAGCAGCACAATTTGGCATATTTACAGCATTTTTAGGAGCATTATTTCTTGGATTTACCCCTCAAGAAGCCGCCTCTATAGGTATAATCGGAGGGGCCGATGGACCTACCGCAATTTATACGGCAACTAAACTTGCTCCTCATATTCTTAGTACAATAGCTGTTGCCGCATATTCATACATGGCTCTTATTCCTATTATTCAGCCTCCTATAATGAAATTACTGACATCAAAAAAAGAACGAGCTATAAAAATGGAACAATTAAGACCTGTTTCAAAAACAGAAAAAATTCTTTTCCCTATATTTGTAGCTATTTTGGTTATATTAATTCTTCCCTCAACAGCATCGCTTATCGGTATGCTTATGTTAGGAAACCTTTTCAGGGAATGTGGAGTTACTGAAAAACTTGCTCATCATGCCTCAGAAGCATTGATGTACATTTTAAGTATATTTATTGGTATAACTGTAGGCGCTACTGCAAGAGCTGATTCATTTCTTAAAGCTGAAACCTTGGGAATTCTTGCCCTTGGATTATTCGCATTTATAATTTCAACAGTTGCCGGAGTACTTTTCGGAAAAATAATGTGTAAACTTACAAAAGGAAAAATAAATCCGCTTATTGGTGCTGCTGGAGTTTCAGCAGTTCCTATGGCAGCACGTGTTGTACAAAATGTTGGAAAAGAAGAAAATCCAAATAATTATCTTCTTATGCACGCAATGGGCCCTAATGTTGCCGGAGTTATCGGCTCGGCTGTTGCGTCCGGTATATTTTTATCAATGTTTAAATAATTTCGGAGGTATATAAAATGGCTAGAGTTAAAATTTCAGACGCAACTTTACGTGATGGTCAGCAATCTCTTATCGCGACAAGAATGAGAGTTGAAGAAATGCTGCCTATATTAGAAAAAATGGATAAAGTCGGTTTTGAGTCAATAGAGGTTTGGGGAGGCGCTACTTTTGATTCTTGTTTAAGATATTTGAAAGAAGATCCTTGGGAAAGACTTAGACAAATCAAAAACGTTGTAAAAAATACAAAACTCCAAATGCTTTTAAGAGGACAAAATGTTTTAGGATATAAAAACTACGCTGATGATGTCGTTGAGACATTTGTAGAAAAAAGTATAAAAAACGGTATTGACAAAATAAGAATTTTTGACGCTCTAAACGACAAAAGAAATCTTAAAACCGCAACAAAAGCCACAAAAAAAGCAAACGGTCACGCACAGCTTGCAATCTCTTACACATTAAGCGATGTTCATACACTTGATTATTACGTTGAGCTTGCGAAAGATTATGAAAAACTTGGAGCTGATTCTATTTGTGTAAAAGATATGGCAGGACTTCTTCTTCCTATGCCGGCTTATAAACTTGTCAAAGCACTTAAACAAACTATTAATATACCTATAGAAGTTCATAGTCATTATACAAGCGGTGTCGCTAGTATGACTTATCTCAAAGCTATTGAAGCTGGTGCTGATATTATAGATACTGATATGTCTCCTTTTTCAATGGGAACAGCCCAACCCGCTACAGAAGTTATGGTAGGCGCATTAAAAGGAACTGAATATGATACTGGTCTTGATGACAAACTTTTAAAAGAAATAGCTGATTATTTTAAACCAATGCGTGAAAAAGCTATAGAAAGTGGTCTTTTAAGTACAAAAGTTCTTTCTGTTGATATTGCGACATTATTATATCAAGTTCCCGGAGGAATGCTATCAAATCTTTTATCTCAGTTAAAGTCACAAAAAGCCGAAAATAAATATGAAGAAGTTCTTAATGAAATTCCAAGAGTGCGTGCCGATTTAGGGTATCCGCCTCTTGTTACACCTTCAAGCCAGATTGTTGGAACGCAAGCTGTTTTGAATGTTCTTATAGGTGAAAGATATAAAATGATCGCAAATGAAACAAAAGATATTGTAAGAGGAAAATATGGTAAAACTCCAGTGCCTATTTCTGATGAAATTCGTAAAAAAATAATAGGAGATGAAAAACCTATTACAAAAAGACCTGCTGATTTAATTCCTCCGGCACTTGCAAAAGCAGAGAAAGAAATGATACAATATAAAGAACAGGAAGAAGATGTTTTAAGCTATGCTATTTTCCCTCAAATTGCCCTTGAATTTTTTAAATTCAGACAGGCTCAAAAATATGGCATAGACCCTTCTCTTGGAAATCCTGAAAATAAAATTTACCCTATTTAACAATCAAGTATAAAAACAACAGAAACTTAATATGGAAATTTTATTAAAAAATTATTGTACAAATTTATATATTACTAACATTTGTATATGCTCTTTAAAAATCTTTGTATTTGGATATTTTACTACAATTGCAAACCTTCAATTAAATCTTAAAAATTAAATTATAGCAAAACAAAATGAGTAAGAGGCTAACTATTTAGCCCCTTACTCATTGCTGTGCAAGGTATCGGTAAACTTTGCTTACAAATTTTCTTTCGATGTTTCTGTACATAAAATAATGATAATAAAAATAATTCTTTTTTTGTTATTGTTTTTAAATCTCGCTATAATAAACGTATGCTTAAAACTTTTTAAATATATATCTTTAAATTTTATGATATGCTAACGGTTAAAATAATAAGGAGGTATTTTATTGTCTGATAAAAACATCAACAATAAATCAGTAAGCATTTATGACGAAGCTAACAATCTTACATTAGAGGATTTATACGCTTCTTTTGAAAGACCTGTTTCAGGAAATAAATCTGATCCTTCAATAAAAAAAGAAATTTCAATTGAAGAATGTTTATATGATAAAATGTATATTTGTCCTATTTGCGGAAATAACTTTAAATCAAGAAATATACGAAAAGGTAAAGTTCGTTTTATTGATAATGAGCTTGATTTAAAACCTATTTATGAACCAATACAGCCTGATTATTATGATGTTGTTTTGTGCAATAAATGCGGATATACCGCCATATCCTCCAAATTCGATAAATTAACATCTTCTCAAGAAAGTTTAATCGAAAAAAATATAACGCCAAAATTTTTTCCAAAAGAATATCCTCCTGTTTATACAGTTGATATTGCTATAGAAAGATATAAACTAGCACTTATTAACGCAATAGTAAAAAAAGGACGTTCTGGTGAAAAAGCATACATATGCCTAAAACTCGCATGGTTTTATCGTGATAAAAATGATCTTGAAAATGAAGTTATGTATTTAAAAGCTGCCCACAAGGGATTTAACGATGCTTTTGTAAATGAAAGATTTCCTATATGCGGTCTTGAGGAAAATACCCTTTTATATATAATAGCGGCTATAGGTTCAAGAATAGGAAAAATAGATGATTCATTAAGAATATTAAGCAGACTTATCGTTAAACGAGGATTAAACACAAGATTAAAAAATAAAATTTCCGATTTAAGAGATATATTGAAAAAAATAAAAAATTAGTATTAAGGAAAATTCTATTTCCTACAGAAATAATTTTCCTCGCAATTATGAAAGGAGATAACTTTAATGCCCACATATAAACCAGAAGAATGTATATATGACAAAACTTATACTTGCCCTGTTTGTCAAGAAGTTTTTAAAGCAAAACAAATAAGAAAAGGACGAGCTAAATTTGTTTCAAATGATGATGATTTAAAACCAAATTATACACCAATACAGCCTGATTACTATGATGTTATTTTATGTAATCATTGTGGATATGCAGCTATTTCAAGTAAATTTGAAACAATAACTCTTTCTCAGCAGGAAGCTGTCGAAAAAAATATCACTCCACAATATGTGAAGCAGGATTATTCCGACCTTTATGATGTAGATACAGCTATAGACAGATATAATCAAGCCTTAAAAAATTGTGACGTTAAAAAAAGTAAGATTGGTGAGAAATCATATATTCATTTAAAACTTGCATGGTTATACAGAGATAAAAATGACATATCTAAAGAAATTGAACATTTAAAAATCGCTTATGATGGTTTTAATGAGGCATTTACTACAGAAAAACTTCCTATATGTGGTCTTGATGAAAACACATTATTGTATATTCTAGCAGCAATAGGTATTAAAATTGGTTATGAAGAAGAAGGTATTCGCATATTAAGCCGTCTTATTGTAAAAAAGGATTTGTCTTCAAGATTTAAAGAAAAAATCTCTGCTTTGAAAGACAAAATTAAAAGTTAAGGAATCAATTTATAATAAAAATAAAAAAACATCTGTAGAAACGCTGATTAATTTTAATTAAAAAATAATTTTAATACAAATAGTAACTAAGTAAGCATAAGTTTTTTTAATTAAAGGTATTACAAGATTACTATTTTGGAGTAAAATTGTTTTTTTAATGTCAAATCAGCGTTTCACTATGACTATATTTAAAAACGTTGTTTTCTTAATTCTCTTTATTACTATTTATAAAATATTATGTTTTCTTTTATCTGAGGTGTAAAATGTTTTTAAAAAGACTTGAATTAAAGGGATTTAAATCTTTTCCGGAAAAAACAATTCTTGAATTTAATAAAGGTATTACAGCAGTTGTTGGACCAAACGGAAGTGGAAAAAGTAATATTTCAGATGCCATTAAATGGGTTTTAGGTGAACAAAGTGTAAAAAATTTACGAGGTTCAAATAAAATGGAAGATGTTATTTTTGCCGGAACCCAAAACAGAACAAAGCTTGGATTTGCAGAAGTTTCAATGATTATAGATAATTGTGATGAAAGCTTTAATCTTCCCTATAATGAAGTTATGATTACAAGAAGACTTTATCGTTCGGGAGAAAGTGAGTTCGCTATAAATAATTCTCTTTGCCGTCTTAAAGATATTCATGAGTTATTTATGGATACAGGAATAGGACGCGAGGGGTATTCTATAGTCGGTCAGGGGCGTATTGATGAAATTTTAAGTACAAAATCTGAAGATAGACGTACTATATTTGAAGAAGCCGCCGGAATTGTAAAATTCAAAACAAGACGTATTGAAGCTGAGAAAAAACTCGAAAAAGAAAAACAAAATTTAATTAGAATTGATGATATTGTAAGCGAACTTGAAAATCAAATAGAGCCCCTTGAACTTCAGGCGGAAAAAACAAAAAAATATTTTGTTCTTTCCGAAAGGCTTAAACTCATACAAATAAATATTTTTCTTTTTGAATTTAATAAAATTGATATTCAATTATCTGAAAATGATAAAAAAATTATATTCATTAATAATGAAATATTAGAAAATGAAAAAAAAATTCCACTTTTTAATGAAAAAAAAATTGAGTTGAAAAGAAAAATTGAATTAAATCTTGATAATATTGAAAAAATAAATAATGAAATAATTGAGACACGCTCAGAAAAAGAACAAGCTGAAAACAATATTAAACTTATTTTTCAACAAATCGACTATATGAAAAAAAATATTTCAGAACTTCAAAGCAATATTAAAGAAACAGAAAAAAATATTTTTTCAAAAGCCGAAGAGGTAAAATTAAAAACGCTTAAAAGAAACGCTTTTTCAATTGAGTTAAAATCAAAAAACGAAAATTTAAAAAAAATTCAAAAAGAGTTTGAGGATATCATAACAAAACTTGATAAAAAAGAAGAAATATTTGATAAATATAACTCTGAAATAATAAAAAAAATGCGTGTCAGTTCAGAAATAAAAATCAATATAGAAGGAATAAATTCTTCAATTCTTCAATTATCAAACTTAAATGAACAATTAATTAATGAACTTGATTTTTGTTCCAGTCAAAAAGACGCAAAAAACATAAGAATTTTAGCTTTAAAAAAATCTTTGTCAGAAATCGAAAATAATGAAAGTAAACTAAAAACTGAACTTTCACAGCTTGAAACCGAAAAAAACAGATATGAAGGAAAAATTCAATCTGAATACAAAAATCGTGAAAATATAAGTAAAAATTTAAATGAGTTTTCTTCAAGATTTCGTATTTTATCTGAACTTGAAAAAGATTATGAAGGTTATTATGACAGCGTAAAATATATATTGAAAAAAAAAGAAAATGATAATAATACATTTAATGGAATATGTGGTGTTGTCGGAGAACTCATAACTGTATCTGAAAATTATGAAACCGCTATAGAAACCGCCCTTGGAGGAAGTATACAAAATATTGTAACAAAAACCGAAAAAGACGCAGGAAAAGCTATTGAATATTTAAAACATAACAAAAAAGGTCGTGCTACTTTCCTTCCCATTAATATGATAAAAAGTAAAGAAATTTCTAATTCCATTAAATCTCAAATTTTAAAAGAAAATGGTGTAATTGATTTCGCGAATAATCTTATTTATTATTCTTCTGAATATGAAAACATTTTTTCAAATTTGTTAGGGCGTGTAATTGTTATTAATAATTTTGATAATGCTGTTATTTTCGCGAAAAAATATAATTATTCATATAAAATAGTTACTGTTGAAGGAGAATTACTTAATCCTGGTGGTTCTATTACAGGCGGAAGTGTAAATAAAAAAAACGCAGGTATTTTTTCAAGAAACAGAGAAATAAAGGATATGAAACAAAAAATTTCTATATATTCATTAAAACTTAATGAAGCAGATTTGGATATTTCCTCTTATAAAGAAGAAGCCGGAAAAATAAACAATATAATTGATGATATAAATTTATCATTACACAACATATTTTTAAAGAAAAATGACATAATAAATCAATTTACACAAACAGAAGAAAATATTAAATCATTATCCGAAAAAATATCTTCTTTAACAGAAGAAAATATTAAAACTGAAAAACAACTATCTTTGCAAAAAGAAAAATACCTTATACTAGAAAAAGATTTTATTAACGCTGAAAAAGAAGTTTCCGATATACAAAATTATTTGAATGAATATCAAAAAGAAATGCAATTAAATAAAAATATCAGAGAAGAAAGCACTAAGAAAGTAACAAATTTAAAAATTGAAATAAATGAAATAGAATTTAATATATCCTCTTTTACAAATGATATTAACCGAATAAATGATGAAATGGAAAAAGAAAAAAATACTATTATAAAAAACAAGTCAGAAATTTTAAGTATAGAAAATGAAATTAACTTAAAAAAAATTGAAATAAAAAAAGAGGAAGAAAAAAAAATTTCAGCAGAAAAAAAATCTCTTGAAAAACATAATAAAATTGAGTTTCTGAATATAGAAAAATTCAATTTGAATACTGAAAATGAAAAACTTGAAAAAGAAAATTTTGAACATATAGAACATATGTCAAAAATAAAAAATGAGAAAACAAGACTTGAACTTTTAAAAGAACAACTTGAAGATAGTAAAACTCGTATATGCAATGACATTTGGGAAAAATATGAGATAACTTATGCCTCTGCGCAAAAATATGAAAAAATTAATAGTGAGTTTCCAAAATTGCGTTCAGAAGAAACAGCTTTGAAAACAGAAATACGAAATATGGGAACTGTCAATACCAACGCTATTGAAGAATATAAAAAAATAAAAGAGAGATATAATTTCCTTATAAATCAGCGTCAAGATATTTTATATGCAGAAGAAAATTTAAAAAATATAATTTTAGAATTATCATCTCTTATGGAAGAACAATTTAAAACACAATTTAAAATAATAAATGAAAACTTTGGAATTGTTTTTTCCGAAATATTTGGTGGAGGACATGGTTATATTAAATTATCTGATGAAAATGATGTTTTAAATTCAGGCATTGAAATTACAGCTCAGCCGCCAGGAAAAAGTATTCAGAATATGACTCTTTTATCCGGCGGTGAAAGGGCGTTGACTGCAATAGCTTTATTATTCGCTATTCTAAAAATGAAACCATCTCCTTTTTGTATACTTGATGAAATTGAGGCGGCTCTTGACGATGCTAATGTAAAAAGATATGCTGATTATTTAAAACGATTTTCAAATAATACACAATTTATTATTGTTACTCATAGAAAAGGTTCTATGGAAGTGGCAGACACTCTCTATGGAATTACAATGCAAGAACAGGGAATTTCAAAACTTGTTTCCGTAAAATTTGCTGAAACTTAACTGTATTTAATTATCACCGTTTCTGCGCCGAGTACAGCCACTGTAAATGGCATATACCTTTCACACGAGTATACATTAGCCAGAGGCTTATTATATATTTTTTAAACATACTTTAATAATTTTAAATATAAAATTAATACTTAATTTGGAGGACTTTATGGCACTTTTTAAACTTTTTAAAAATAAAAAAAATAATAATAAAAATTCTATAAACACCCAGTTCGAAAATTCAGATATACAACATGAAAACATTGATGAAAATAAATCTGAATTAAATGAAAATATTGAACAAAATGAAGAGCAAGTATCTGATATTTCAGAATCCACCCTACCTTCACCAACAGAAATCACCCCAACTGAAAATAATACAGAAGAAAAAAAGAAAAAGGGATTTTTCTCAAAAATAAAATCTGGTTTAAACAAAACAAGACAAAATATAATGAATAGTGTCGAACATGTTTTAAAAAGTTTTGTAAAAATAGATGAAGAACTTTTTGAGGAACTTGAAGAAGCTTTGATTATGTCAGATATAGGTGTTGAAACTTCAGTTTTAATTATTGAAAAAGTAAAAGATATAGTTAAAAGTGAAAAAATTTCAGACGTTTTGGAAATAAAAAATATTATAGCTCGTGTAATAACAGAAATGCTTGAAGAAAATGATACAGAATTTGAATTGAAAAGTCCATCTGTAATTCTTGTAATTGGTGTAAATGGTGTTGGAAAAACGACAACTATAGGAAAACTTACTCATAATTTTATTGAGCAGAATAAAAAAGTCCTTCTTGCCGCAGCTGATACTTTTCGTGCCGCGGCTATAGATCAGCTTCAGATATGGGGAGACCGCTCTGGTGTAGACGTTATAAAACATCAGGAAAATTCTGACCCTGGCGCTGTTGTTTTTGACGCGGTTCAAGCCGCTAAAGCGCGCAGCACAGATGTATTAATATGTGACACGGCAGGACGTTTACACAATAAAAAAAATCTTATGGAAGAACTCAGAAAAATTTCAAAGATAATAAACAGAGAATACTCTAACGCACATATAGAAGTATTTTTAGTTCTTGACGCTACAACCGGTCAAAACGCGCTCCAGCAAGCAAAGCTTTTTAAAGAAGTTACCGATATAACAGGAATTATTCTTACAAAACTCGATGGAACTGCTAAAGGCGGTATAATAATCGCTATAAAAAATGAACTTAAAATACCTGTTAGATTTATAGGCGTAGGGGAAGGTATTGATGATTTACAAAAATTCAAAGCTTCCGAATTTGCGAAAGCGCTTTTTGATATAGAATAGATATAATACTATGAGCATTATATTTTAGGCTCTGTTTGTTGCTTAAAATAATATTAAATATATGTTAAACTTTAATATCATACTTAAAAAATTACTGTAAAAAATAAAACATTATTATGGTAATACGCAAGTTTTTAAGGTAAAACAATAAAATAATACTTTACTACACAATATTTTATAAAAATTTATTATGGTATTATTTTACTGATTCTATTTTTATTGTTGTGTTTATGTTAGGAGCTTAGTTATGTATTATATAGTATTAGACTTTGAGTTTAATCAGGCATTTGATTTTGTTAATAATGTAAAAGGCGACTCAAATCCTCGCTGTCGTTTTGAAATAATTCAAATAGGAGCAATAAAGCTCGATGAAAATTTTAAAATAATTGATTCTTTTAATAAATTAATAAAACCCCAAATATATAAATTAATTCACCCTCACGTACAAAAAATAACAGGTCTTGTGAATGACAATTTTACAAATTGCCCTTTATTTATTGATGTATATACAGATTTTACAAAATTTATCGGCAATAAGTCATATATTATGTGTACTTGGGGAAACAGTGATATTCGGGCGCTGTATCGGAATTTGGACTATTATAACTTAATAACATCTCCTGTAATAATAAAATATATTGATATACAAGATATGGCTACAAAATATCTAAAATATGACAAAGGTGGAGCAATAGGTTTAAAAAATGCTATTGATATGCTCCATATACAGACTAATGAGCTTTATCACAATGCCTATTATGACGCGCTTTATACAACAAAAGTATTTAATACTATAAAATCAGATAAAATACAATTTAAAATATTTAATTCAAAACGAATAAAATAAAACCTGTTTTAAAATTATATTTTTAAATAACTATAACTCAACAATATAAAAGCATCACTACTTTTTGTTTATGAAAAATATTCATAATAAGAATACTTTATTTTTTATATATTCATATAAAAACAAATTTAATGTTAATCATAGAAAGAAGAATTAAATTGCCTGAACAAAACTTAAATAATAATACAATAAGAAACACCTATCTTTTTTATATAATAACTGCTATATATTGGTATAGTACAAATACATATATACCTATAATTACTCCATATCTTGAAAGTATACATATAAATTCATCAACAATAGGTCTTATAATGGGTGCTTCTGGATTTATGCAGATTCTACTTCAATTTCCTCTTGGAATTTTATCTGACAGCCTTAATAAAAGAAAAATTTTTATTATCCTTGGTATGTTTATCTCATCATTAAGTTCATTTGGCATGTTTTTTAGTGAAAATCCATATATCTTAATGATTTTACGAGGTCTTACCGGTATAGCCGGTTCATCATGGGTAATAATGACAATCTTATTTTCAAGTTATTTTACAAAAAGTGAATCTGCGGGAAAAATATCATTTCTCACAGCCGCAAATAATATAGGGCAACTTATCGCTATGCTCACAGCAGGAATTATATCAACTATTTTCGCTTATACCGGTACATTCCTCGCCGGAGCTATAATTGGAAGTATAGGAACTATTCTCAGTCTTTTTATAAAAGAAAACAAATCTACTGTAAGAAAAGTCCCTAAATTCAATGATATAAAAATTCTTTTATCAGATAATACAATTATTACATGCTCTATCTTATGCCTTATAGTACAATTTATAGCATTTGGCGCAACAAACACTTTTACTTCAAAAGTCGCAAAAAATATTGGAGCAACTGATATTGAATTAAGTATTATTTCAACAATAATGACCATTCCTCGAATATTGTCATCAATGCTCTGCGGTTACCTTTTAATTAAAAAAGTAAAAAGCAGAGGAATAATAATAGCAAGTTTTATAATAATTTCCCTTGCTTGTATTGTTACTCCTTTTTCAACAAATATGTTTATGCTGTACTTGGGTTCATTTCTTACAGGTACTGGTACAGGTACCGCTTATGCTGTATTAATAGGAATATGTACAAAAAATGTAAATGATGAATTAAAATCAACGGCCATGGGAATTTGTCAAACTATTTTTTGTTTTGGAAATTTTTTAGGTCCTATATTTATAGGTAATATTATAGAAACTTATTCAATTGAAACAGGATTTTTATTTTCAGCAATTATTGCTATATTAACAGCATTATACGTATTCATTACAAAAAATAAAAAGAAATTTGAATTAGAATAATTATAAAAGAATAAACCTATTTAAACCTACCCATGATAACAATTAACAAAAGATTTTTTCATCAATTGAAATTTGATTTTTGAAAAACTTTGTAAATATTTCAAGAAAAGACTTCTTTCGAAACTGCATCATTATATCAATTCCAAAAAGGTTAGAAAAACTATTTTTTCTAACCTTTTTGGAATTACTGTAGGATTTCGAAAAAAGCCTAAAATCAGATAAAAATAGAAGTAACTAGGCAAATTATAGGATAAAAAGATTTGCCAAGAAAGTGTTTCATAAGTTATCAAACAGGTTAAATATAAAAAAATTAAATAAAATATTCACAAGATGAGGATTGATTATTAATAATGTTTTGAAGAGTAATTCCTTGAAGATAGTTTACAATAACCTCATATAATCCCTCATAAACAGGTAATGTAAGACAATTTTTATAGTTCTCGCATTGATTTGGAATGTTATCCATACAACTGACAGGCGCAAGACTTCCTTCCGCACTTAAAAAAATATCTTTTACCGTTATTTCAGAAGGATGCTTTGAAAGCTGATATCCACCCATATGTCCGCGGCTGGTAATGAGTAATTTGCTCCTGTTCAAGAAAGGTATAATTTGTTCCAAATATTTCTTTGAGATATTTTGCCTTTTAGAAATATCTTTAAGAGCTATATAACCTTCGTTATAGTGTTGAGCAAGATCAACCATCATACGCAAAGAATACCGACCTCTTGTTGAAATTTTCAATATAATTACCTCCTGAAATATAAAATTAACCCTATTTTCAATCCATATTCTACCACAGAAATAGTAGGTAATCAAGTATTTATAAAAAAAGATATAAATATTTTGACATTTAATAAGCAGTTGAGCATAACACTGCTCAACTGCCACTGAATTTTTTGTTAAAATTATCATAAAAAGTTAGTTTACAAAAAATTTTTCACATATTCTTTAAAAGTACCATTTTTCTCTCTATTTACAAATTATTTTGAAAAAACTATTATCATTCGGTATCTATAGAGCATTTATCCCAACATCAAAGGATTTATTCTATAAACTTCGCATAATGGTTTCATATACTCAAGAGAATTCCATACAAATACTTTATCCGCTTCAATTCCGTTTATTATATAAGTATCTTTCTCACTTATCACATCAGCGATTTTAATATTTTCTAATTTATCATTATTATATTTAACCGCTACAATGACACCATTAGTTATATTTTTCAGCGTAATAACAGTATTTCCATCTGAAACATAAACACTTGAAATACTAGGTTTTTCCTTTTTTACAATCTTTTTATAAGTAACTTTCATATTTGAGATACTAAATGATAATTCCTCTTTATTTCCTGGATAAACAGTGAAACAAAGCTTTCCTTTTGTATAATTTGATGGAAAATCCGGCAGTATATATTCCGCAAATTCCTTAACACCTGAAGCTTTCACAGCAATGGTTTTATTTTTATAGTCAACTGTCGCTTGAACATGTGTAGTAGTACTAAAATCAAAATTTCCTGTAATATTAAGTTTTTGATGACCATCTAAATCACTGACACCGCCAAACTTTGTACTACAATCAACCATATCAAGCTGATTCCAACCATGATAAATTCTCCATAACGCAAATCTTGAACTGTCAGCATTTGTATTACAACTACCATCAGATATTTTAGAGGTTAAGTCAAAATAGGTACTGTTTCCACCTGAACATTTACTTACATCAATATCATATTCAAAAGTTATAGTATCCGATTTATCAATACTAACATCAGCGCCTGAATCCTTTGCCAAAGAAATAATATCAAAATTTTTAAATTCTGATGTTCCACTTTCAAACGAATCTGTTAAGCTGATAGTATCGTCAACAAGCTCAATATCAGAATCATCAGGATTATTAACATCGTCATCTTTAGATATTTTCTTATAAGTTACATTTATATTTGAAATGCTAAACGTATTTGCTTTAACAGGATAAACTATAAGGTTAAGTTTTCCCTTTGCAAAATTTTCTGGAAATGCCTTAAGTATCTGTTCTTTTAATTGATTAACTCCATTACTTTTTATTGTAATGGTCTTTGTTTTGTAATTAATCGTTGCTGAAATATGATTTATTGTTTTATAATCAAACTTTCCTGTAATATTAAGCATCTGATGTCCATCTAAATCTCCAGAACCGCTAAATGCCGTAGTGCAGTCAACCATATCAAACTGATTCCAATTTTTATAAATTCTCCATAACACAAATCTTGAACTGTCAGCACCATTTTTTACACTTGAACCGGCTGTTCCAGAGGTCAAATCAATATATGATGTATCATTTAACATTTTTGAAACATTAAGATCATAGTCAATAGTTATAATATCAGATGTATCAATATCTGAGCTTGCGCCATTATCCTTTGCTAATTTAATTATGTCAAAAGATGTAATATCTGTTGAACCTTCCGTAAAAGAAGCCTTTATATCAACAGTATCATCAATAATCTTTATTGCTGATATTTCAAGATTAACATTTTCTCCTGTTTTTCCTATAATTTTAGAAACACCGTCTTCAGGAACGATAATAGTAAATTCATCACTTGACGGAACTACTTTTACATCATATTCTATTTCTTCTGTATTTGACGGAATATTTTCAATAGTTTTAGAAACATAAGTCTGACCTGCCGGAATAGTTATAATCTCTTCCTTAATTAAAGCTCCGTCTTTAGTAACCGAAACAGTATAAGCGCATTCCAAATCAGAAACTATACTTTGTTTAATAGTAACGGGAATATTAAATACATTTGTAGTATCAGTTGTAGCCGCAATAGTAAATTCAATATCTTTCTTATCTCCTAGACCTGCTTCTGCTGTTCTCAAAGTTTCTTTATTTCTTACATAAAGAGTAATTTTAGCGGTAATAGCTTTTTCTCCAAAAGCCGGACGAACAATTTCAATACTTGTACCATCATCTGAAATAACCGCATTTGGCGAAGTACTTTCCCACTTATATTCCAAATTACTGTTTGTAGGAATTGGAAGCTGAATTTTTGTTTCATTTCCTTCAGGAACATTAATATTTATACTTTCAATAGCCTCTTTAACGTCAGCTATTTTATCACCAAAATTCATTGGGTCCCAATCCCCTGTATATGTATTATTTCCAATTTTTCTTCCCTTGAAATAATTAACAGGATTAAATTCAAGAATCTGCCAATCATTGAGTACTGTACCCATTCCTCTTGTGCTTATAGGTCTTTTAGCAGTATCAACACGCTTACCGTCACTTTTATTTGTAGTATTGTACTCATAAAAACGAACTCCGTCTTTTTTTAGTTCTCCCATATCGTCCCATCCTACAGCACTGATTTTCATAGGGCTTTTTCCTGTTGTACCTTTATCATCTATAACTGTATTAAAAAATGTTACTTGTGGGTCAATATGCCAAGGACGTCCAAAACTACTTTCTGATGTGTTATTGGGTCTATTATTATAAATTTCACAATTATAAAATAAATATCCATAAGGATTGTCTGCGTGAGTTTCCGCCGCAGTAATAGGCGAACCATAATTGGGATTGTCAGACATTCCCTCAAGGCCAAGTTTACAATTATTAAATACCGCCGCCGCTCCGCCATAAATATAATCTGTTCCGCCTATTAAATCACAATCCTCAAAATAAATCCTTCCCGAACCTATATAAACTGAATCCTGATTACCTCTTGCGTAAACATTTCTTAAAATAGATCTGTCTCCATTTATTGAAATAGCGTGACCTCTTTCATTATATTTATAACTTCTCACAATATAAGCGCTTTGTCCCGCATTATATTGAGTTGTTGTATTAATATTTGACACAATTTCTTCAGACGTATCTTCAGTACAAATCGCAAGATTATCTCTCGTAGGTTTTTTCCACTTTTTATCAGGATTATCCTCAGGAGTAATATGAGCTTCCTTTTCCTTTTGTGTAACCATAACTACAACACTGTTTACAATATGTAAATCCTCAATTATTATATCTGTACAGTTAGATTTAACACATAAAGGAGCTACACCATCAAGCGGAAACCCTGAACCAAGATAAGTTTTTTTTACAGGCTGGTCTTTGTGCGCGACTCCATTTTTATCATAATAAGATATTTTTTCTATATTTCTGTTTTCTTCTATGACTTTACCTGTTTCATCAGTTACTTTGCCTTTCAAAACCTGTCCAATTTCATATTTTGTAAATTTTTCATCACCATCTTTATAACCATTCCACGTTCTATCATCTGCCCAGTCAATATCAGGGTTGTATTTTCCATCAAGATCGCAATTTGAATAGGCATAACCTGTACAATAATACCAATGCAAATTAACTATTCCTGTAGTTCCAGGTGTCTGACGGAGAGTTATGTATTTCATATTATCAAGTATAACCTGTTCCTCATAATCTCCAGGATCAATATTAATATAAATTCTGTCTTCCTCTTTTTCCGGTGATGTTTTAATTTGGGCTAAAGCATCATTAATAGTCAAAAATTTTCCATCTCCATTACCAACAGTATAAACCTTTCCTATTGCCGGTTCCTCTGCAAAAACAACTGTTGATGGCATTACTGATGTAAACAACACAATGAATGATATTAAAGTTGTCACAAATTTTTTCAAAATCATATAATCACTCCTTTATAATTTATATAAGAAATCATAATTTTTATTAAGAAAATTATAAACTTATCACAATTTATTTTTTAACTTTCTGATAAAAACTATAACTTTTTTATATACACATTATAAATCAGTAAAAATATTTTTAATAGTGCCAATTTTTAAAAAAACAACTATACCAATTACAAATATTTTTTCCAGACTTTTGCGAGTAGATTTAAACCATCTTTTATCTGAGAAATTTTTAGTTCCCCATATCCTATATTATAAGTATTTTCGGGCAATGTAGCCTTTGAAACATCTTCAATGCAAGATGTAAGAGCACTTATTTTAATTCCGTTTTTTATACATAGTTCTCTTGCCTCATTTTCCGACAGCGAAATATCAAAAAACATATTACAATACATACCTGCCGTATCTCCTGTAATTTCGGTTTTCTTTCCTAAAGGTGAATTAAAAATAGTTTCTTTCACTGCTTTTGTTTTTTCCTTATAAACCTCACACATATAATTAATATGATTTTCATAATATCCTAAATCAATAAATTTTGACAAAGTTACTTGTTCAATTCTTGAAACTCGATTAAGATAAAATATCTTTTTATCAAACCACCACTTTACAATTTCTTCAGGGGCAACAACATATCCAATCTTCATAGACGGAGCAATGGTCATTGAAAAATTACCGACATAAATAACCTTTTTACCTCCGGAAAGTTCCCAAAGAGTTTTTTCATTTTTACCATACTGAAAATCGTTATCACTTGCGTCTTCAATAATATATCGTTCTTCTTTTCCTTTTACCCAGTCAATTAAAGCTTTTCTTTTTTTTTCAGAAAGGGTAACTGCCATAGGTAAATCGTGAGTTGGTTCCTGATATAAAATACCATCATCAAAATTATTAAGTTCTTCAATATTTATTCCATTTTTATCATTTGTTACATATTCAATTTTATTTACCATATAAATTGCGGCTGTTCTCGCACGGTAATTATAATAATTATTCATAATTACCCTTTTCTCAAAACCAAACAAGCTAAAAATTTCTCTTAAAAGGTCTTCATAACCAGGACCTATAATAATTTGTTCTGTTTTGCACTTTATGTTTTGAGTCCTAAAAAGCAATCTTCGTATACTTTTTCTTAAACACCAATCCCCAGCTTTTTCACCATGCTGAAAAAGACCTACATCATCTCTGACAGTTGCTCTCAAAAGTTTTGCCCATTCTTGAAAAGGTAATTTTGAAGTTTCAACACCATTTGTACTAAAATTATATATTCTGCTTTTCATTTTCTGCTGTTCTTCGTCCCAAACTCTTTCAGACGAAATAAAATATCCGCTTCCCTGTTTTGAAAAGACATATCCGTCTGAAACAAGCTTTTGATATGCATTTTCGACAGTTTGAGGTGAAATATTGAGCTGAACTGAAAGTTTTCTCCTTGAAGGCAGCCTTTCAAATGGAATAAGATAACCATTTTTTATTTCATCAACAATATTATCATATATTTGTAAATAAATAGGTTTACTGGATTTTTTATCAATTTGCATTTATCATTTTAACCTTTCAAATTTTCAGAGTTATTTTTTAATTAATATTACGTTATACTTCAAAAATCAAAATCAGATAAAACAACGATTTTACAATATCTATTTTATTAATATTTTATTTTTGACACATTTTATAGTCAATCAACTTGAGAATGATCAAAATGAGGCGAGATAAAAATTATTTTCGCAAGACGGAGGAAGGAGAGCATGGCCTTGTCATATGCCGACCGACGACAACACAGTGAAAAGAATTTTCAGCCGCCGAACTTGTTCATTTTTCAAGTTGATTGACTATATATTGCTTCATCTGTAAAATCGAACATAAAAATAACCGATTCGCAAAATAACAGTTACTTTGTAAATTGGTATATTTTATAAAGAGTATTATTCTTTTTATTTATATTATTATCCGCCTTTTCTAAAAATTAAAATAACAACTTTATATATTGAACAAGTCTATTTGAAAATGTAAGTAAAATAATATATTCATTAAATAAATTTAAAATTATATATCAAACCGTAATTTCTATTTGATTACCTTCACTTCCAATGATGCAACTCTCATAATAGCCATCACCTGTTGTCCTTGAACCGATTATTATCTCATATCCATCTTATTTTAACTGCTGTGTCAGCATATCAACATTTTCTTTGCTGCCAACAGAAAAAGCAATATGAATATACCCTGTTTGAGATAAATTTTTTTCATTATCTATTATTTTGGGTTTATTCATTATTTCCAATCCCGCACCATCCTCGAATGATAAAAAATACGAATAAAACTCTGTTTTTATATTATGATATCTTTCACTTGATTCAGCATTTTAATATCTTATAAAAAATTCTTTCGTTGCTTCCAAATCATTTACATACATAGCAATATGTTCTATTTTCACTTTTGTTCTCATATGCAGTTTTTAAATTATTATTAAGTCAATTATAATATATTTATATAAAATAGTCAATAAACTTCTTTTAAACAGACACGGAAACAGCATTTACTTTTTGGAGTTAAAAAGAATATTTAACAATACATCAGGATTTAAAGCAGCTTTAAACATCATTTTTTTCTTGCTTATGCGACCGCTCTTTGCCTGATTAACCAAAGAT
>CATLIG010000034.1 GCA_949948985.1 uncultured Clostridia bacterium
ACCTAATGAATATTACTTGTATATAACTACGGGAGTATATCCTTTGAGTGAAGTTATAAATGAGTCGAAATAATGTTCCCTATATCTAAATTTTAAAAATGTCCTTGACAAAGGGTACAGTTTACACGCCGACTTCTCTTATTTTCTGCAAGGTATCAATAATAATCAATCGGGTATCACTATGTTTTGATATAAAATCTTCTAATTGCTTATCAAGACCATTTGAGAGTGCTTGTGATTGTGTCGCAAAATAGAATGTTTCACTTGTTTGCATATCAAACATTTTAGATAATCTCTTTTGAAGTCTTGCGTAATCATCTTCAAGTGCAAGGTATAAAACTGTTCCTTTATAAGGATTGAATCCGAGAAATTCTGCTCCTGTACTTACACAATACCCGATTTGTGCCATCATAAAACTTTTGCCTATTTTGGGCGCGCCTACAAAAAGGTATGTACCACTATAAAGTAAATTTTCAATGATTGTTTTTTTCGGTGGGTATACATTGTCAAATAACTCTTCCATAGATATGGTGTCTAAACTGTTTTTATCATTATTTTCTGTCATTTAATCATTTTCCTTTCTATTGTGCTTGTATCGTTTTAAAATATCCCAGTTCCTCCCATACCTTTTTATCAGGGCAGAAATAGTTGTATTCACTTGAATTTTCTTTTTTGAAAGCATATCCAAAATTAAAAATTCCTCTCTGCAATCCTAATCTGAGATATTGAGGGTCTTTGCCTGTTGCTTTTGCTATTTCCGCTATTGGTACGTTCCTACCTGTAAAGTTGGTCAAATTGATTATATATTCCGTCAGCATATATATCACCTCCATAGTTAAAATTTTTTAAACACGGTGCAAGGTCGAAAAATTAAAAAAATTATTTGCGTAATTATGCTTATATATGATATAATAAAAAATAATAATTATATTAAAAATACACCTACAACGTGTCTATCTATAACTAACATTTTACACGTTGTAGGTGTAAAAGTCAAGAGTTTTTTGAAATTTTTTCTTTTTTAAAAAAGGTGGGTTTAATATGGCGCTAACTGAAGCAAAAATAAAGGCTAATAAAAAATATGATACAAAGGCATACGACACTTTAGGAGCAAAGACTCGCAAGGGAGTTAAGGATATAATTGCAATAATAGCTAAAAATAATGATTTAACATTAAGTGATTTTGTTAAAAAAGCCGTGCAAGAATATGCCAAAACATTGGAAAACAGCGATATACTGAACGATAGTATAGATGACCTTGATATGATAATAAAGGTTGTTCAAAGAGCTGTACCAACTAATGAGAAAAACCTGCCTTTTGTGTATGAAAAAGATATAGATAAATTATTTGAATTGCGAAATAAAGCAGAAAATAACTGCAAAAGTCAAGTTATTTCCGAAGATGATTTCAAGAATAAATTTGAGAAAAGTAAAGGTATAGTTAATAAGTTTGCCTCGAAAATTATTGATGATGTATGGTATTGGGCAGACAGTGATATTTTTGATGTGTTGTATCTGCTTGTGTATCAAGCAAATAAAAAGTGACGATATGGTCATATAAAAAATATTGTCACATCGTCACAACTATATTCTTTGTTTACATATAGGCTTTGAAAGTAGGTGATAAAATGGCAGAAGCACTAACAGGTATTAACGGAGAAATAATAAAGTGGGCAAGAGAATCTTATAATATGTCTATTGATTCTGCTGCTTCAGCCATTGGTGTAGATGTTTATAAATATTCCAATTGGGAAAACGGAAGTGAATTTCCAACATATGCAAAATTAAAAAAGATAAGTAGTGTCTTTAATAAACCAAGTGCTATTTTCTTTTTTCCTAAACCACCTGTTTTAAAATCAATAAAAGGTGATTTGCGCACGCTTTCTGATTATGTTATTAATACATTAAGCAAAAATATCATTATGCAATTTGAAAAAGCAAGAACTTATCAAATTAATTTGCGTGAATTATATGGTGAAAGAGGAAGCTTTTTGTCAAATAGAAATATATTTCCAAGCGAAATTTACCAATTATGTAGTTATGTTCGTAAAATTATTGATTTTCCTCTTGGTTCACAAAAGGCAATAAAAAGTAATAAAGACGTTTTTGAAATTTTCAGAGAGAGATTTTATAAATTAGGTATATATGTATTTAAAGATTCATTTAGGGATAATGAAATTTCGGGGTTATGCATAAATGATGATACGTATCCTATAATAATTATTAACAATTCTATGTCATTTACTCGACAAAATTTCACATTGTTTCACGAACTCTACCATCTTATCACAGATACAAGCAGAGCTGAGATTATAAGAGATGATTTTTATGTTTATTTGAATGATACTCAAAGAGTACGTGAAAAAGACTGCGATATTTTTGCAAACGAATTTTTAGTTCCATCTGATGATTTTAAAATCGAACTTAAAAAGCAAGATATAAATGAAAAAAGAATAGAAGAATTGGCTTTATTATATTCTGTTAGCAAAGAAGTTATTATGTATAAACTTTTACAAATGAAAAAAATTTCTAATGATGATTATGATTTACTTAAAGAAACTTTTTATGGAGATGCAATTCGTAGTCAAAACGGTAAAAAATCAAAATAAAATAGTGGTGGGAACTATTACTCTACTAAACTTTCATATCTTGGACAAAAATATACAACTGATGTTTTTACTCAGTATTTTTCAGGTAAAATAGATGGTATCAGAGCAAGCGAAATGTTAAACAGCAAAATAGACCATCTTCCTAAATTAGAAAATGCTCTTTTTAGGAGGTTGAAATAATGAAATATATTCTTGATACAAACATATTTAGAAAATTGTTAGACCATTTTCCTAAGAAAGGACAAGCATTTATAACGATATGGGAGAAACTTGATGAAGGAATTGACGATGGTTCATTTGTATCGGTAGATGAATGTTTTAATGAAATGAGTAACCATTATTCAGTTAAAACTGATAACTATGAATGGATAAAGCAACGAAAAAAGATGTTTCTAAATCCAACAAATGAAGAATCTTTAATCATTAAAAAATTATTTGAAAATCCAAAGATGCAAGAAAGTATAACTTTTGCAAGAGATAATTTCGTTATTGTCAAAAGGAAAGACTGTTATTGCGGTCTTTCTTTTTTGTTTTGTAATATTTCACAACAAGTATTGTATTTAAATAAAATATATGTTAAAATAATATAATCATAAAAAATATCATCCATGGCAATTTTAAAATTATTCTTATTTTATTATAGAAAAATAATAACTCTCTTATATATTTAAACAAGTCATTTTATTTTTTTCTCTGAAAAATTTGTGAATTGCTATAATATCCTATCCCATTGAAAGGAGTTGATAACTTGGACAATGTACAAAGACCTGATAATCTTATATACCCTCAGCTTGAATATACTCTTTCCGTTATAGATAAATGTACAGACAGCTATATATTTATTTTTGACTTAAAAAATGACAGCTATAGTATATCAGCCTCTGCTGTAAAAAGATTTCCTTTGCCTTGTGAAAAATTTAATAATGTATCAGATGTTTTAAAAACTGTAATTCATCCCGATGATTTTGACACGATTATTTCAAACTTAAAAGAAATTGAGGAAAGAAAAACCTCACAGCATAACTTTGAATACCGCTGGAAAAATATAGACGGTGATTACATATGGATAAGCTGTCGTGGGCAAGTCATTACAAATAATGATGATGAAGCTCTTTATCTCATTGGGAGAATTTCAGAAATAGGCGCTTTAATGGTAGCTGATAACATAACAGGTTTGTTGACAGATGTACAGCTAAGCCGTGATTATAAAGCTTATATAGCAAAAGGACTAAATCCTGATGGTTATCTTATGAGATTAAAAATAGACAATTTTAAAGAAATAAACCGCTGTTATGGGAAAACAACAGGAAACGGTGTACTAAAGACTTTCGCGAAAATACTTGAGGAAGAGTCAGCATTTAATAACACCTGTGTTTATCGTTATGAAAACTCCAACTTTATGCTTTTCAACCATTCAGGAAAAACAATAAAAGACGCTGTTTCTGCCTATGAAAATATAAGACGTGCTGTTGAGAAAGCTGCTGAAAAAAACGAATATAAAACTTTTTTTACCGTATCTGCCGGAATTGTTAAAATCTCCAAGGATTTTAATGAAGAGATAGAAGATTTATATAAAAAAATGGAATATGCCATATATCGCGCCTCAAAAGAAGCGTCAAATAATATATTTATATTTAATGAAAATGATTATAATAAATATATAAGGCGTCTTAAAATTCAGGAAAGTCTACGTATAGATATAAAAGACAATTTTAAAAATTTTGAGCTTTATTATCAACCTGTAATTTCATTGAAAACAAACAAAGTAATAGGCTCAGAAGCTCTTTTAAGGTGGAACAACAATGAATTTGGAGATATTTATCCATCTGATTTTATTCCAATACTTGAACAGAGCGGACTTATTGTTCCTCTTGGAAAATGGATTTTAAAAACAGCGATAAAACAATGCAAACTATGGCAAAAATATATTCCTCATTTCAAAATGAATATAAACGTATCCTATGTTCAGCTAAGAAACAGCGATATATTAAACGATATAGGAGATTATATAGAAGAAATAGATATAGACCCAAAATATATAGTAATAGAAGTTACTGAAAGCGGACATCTTGATATGAATACAGAAATAATAAAGGGGCTTTTTCAAAGAAATTTTAAACTTGCTATAGATGACTTCGGCACCGGTTATTCAAATATGCGTTATCTTCAGTATCTTAATGTGAATATACTTAAAATAGACCGCTCTTTTGTAGAACGTGCCACAAAAAATGAATATGACTATAAAATAGTAAAACATATAATTAATATGGCGCATAGTATAAATTTGGAAGTTTGCCTTGAGGGAATTGAAAATGCGGAAGAATTAAAAACTTTTTCCTCCTTAAATCCAAATTTTATACAAGGATTTTATTTTGGAAAACCTGTTCCAAAAGATGTTTTCTTTGAACAAAATATAAGGTCATCCATATCTGATTAAAATAAGCGCCATTTAAAATATACTGTTTTAAGTTGGTATTTCATATTTTCTTACAAAATTAAGTTTGTCATGGAAATTAATTATTATCGAACATATCTAATAAATTACATAAGCCTTTTTACATTGAATTAAAAAACCTTTTCAAAGCGTATGCTTTGCGTTATAAAGTTTTAGAATTAAACCCTTTTTAAAAGGTTTTACAAATGTGGATTATATCGCCTATGGTTTTTAAAAATTGATTTCCGCACTCTTTTGTTATTTCATAATAAAAAGCCTGTCTGAAAATTTTAGACAGGCTAAAATATTTATTATAATTCATATCCACCCAATTGAAAAAAATTATTACCATTATTCACTGAATTCTCCAAATTTTCTGAATCTGTTATATCTCTCCTCAATAAGCTTTTCAATATTTTTTTCTTTAAGCTTTAAAATTTCATTAAAAAGCTCATTTTTTATAATATCAGCGGTATATTCAAAATTATTTTGAGCGCCTCCATCTGCCTCGTCAATAATTTTATCCACAACACCAAGTTCTAAAAGATCTTGTGCCGTAATTTTCATAATTTCAGCCGCTTCCTCACTTCTTTTTGAATCTTTCCATAAGATACTTGCGAAACCTTCAGGCGATAAAATAGAATAAATTGAGTTTTCAAGAATCCATACTTTATCACTGACAGCTAACGCAAGAGCTCCTCCGCTTCCACCCTCGCCAATCATAATAGAAATCAAAGGGATTTTCATTCCGCTCATTTCAAATAAATTTTTAGCGATAGCTTCACCCTGACCTCTTTCTTCCGCTCCAATGCCGCAGAAAGCTCCTGCCGTATTAATAAAAGAAATAACAGGTCTGTTGAATTTTTCTGCCTGTTTCATAAGTCTAAGAGCCTTTCTGTATCCTTCCGGATGAGGAGAGCCAAAATTTCTTTCAATATTTTCCTCAATAGTGTGACCTTTCTGAATACCAATAACCGTACAGGGAATATCGCCTAAAAACGCAATCCCTCCGACAATGGCTTTATCATCACGAAAAAGTCTGTCCCCATGAAATTCGATAAAATCATTAAAAATATAATTTATATATTCAAGGGCGGAAGGTCTTGAAATTTTTCTCGCTATTTTAACTATATCAAAAGCGCTCATCATTCCTCACACCCTTTCCCGCAATGTATTTCCAAAATTTTTGAAATAACCTCTTTAAGGTTTTCTCTTGGTACAATTTTATCAATAAAACCGTGTTCCAATAAAAACTCAGCAGTCTGAAACTCTTCAGGAAGCTTTTGTTTTATAGTTTGTTCAATGACTCTTCTTCCGGCAAATCCAATAAGAGCTTTTGGTTCGGATAAAATAATATCTCCAAGCAT
This sequence comes from uncultured Clostridia bacterium, assembly GCA_949948985.1. Taxonomy (GTDB): domain Bacteria; phylum Bacillota; class Clostridia; order Lachnospirales; family CAG-274; genus MGBC114079. Next base: position 6,411 of record CATLIG010000034.1, read on the forward strand.
AGCAAAACTTGCCGTAACTCCTCCTGTAGTAGGGTCAGTAAATACAGTAACATACAAAAGCCCTTTTTCAGAGTGTTTGTAAACGGCCGCGCTTACTTTTGCCATCTGCATAAGAGCAATAATGCCCTCCTGCATTCTCGCACCTCCGGAAGTTGTAAAAATAACAATAGGCAGATTATTTTCTGTTGCGTACTCAAAAGCCTGTGTAATTTTTTCACCGACAACTGAACCCATGCTTCCCATAATAAAGCCAGAATCCATAACACAAAGCACAGACTGTATTCCGCCTATTTTACATTTACCTGTAACAACAGCGTCGTTAATACCCGTCTTTTCCTGAGTTTTTTTAATTTTATCCTCATAATCAGGATAATTAAGAGGGTTTTTAGCTGTCATATCCTGATTAAACTCCTCAAATGTGTCATTATCAGCGATAAAACCAACTCTGCATTTGGCTTTAAGTCTAAAATATCCCCCACATTCAGGACATATTCTAAATGTACCGATTTCTTTTTTATAAATAGTTTTTCCGCAGCTTGGGCATTTTACCCACATACCATCAGGAATTGACGGCTGATTGGTATTAGCGAATACTGTTTTTTCATTTGTTTCTGAAGCTGACTCAACAACAGAAACATACTTTTTCTTTTTAAATAGATTCAACAAATACACCTCCTGTCAATTATTTTTCAAGAAGTCCGGAAATAAAAGACGTATCAAATTCACCTTTTCGGTACATTTCATTGTCAAGCAAATCAAGCTGAAAATCAATATTTGTTTTAATACCTTCAATTACAAATTCACCTAAAGCCCTTTTCATTTTAGAAATAGCCTCATCTCTGGTTTTTCCTTTTGTAATAATTTTAGCAATCATAGAATCATAAAAGGGTGGAATACTATACCCCGCATAAACAGCGCTTTCAATTCTCAATCCGTTTCCACCTCCGGGCATAAGCAAATAGCTTATTTTCCCTGGTGACGGAGTAAAATTATTATCAGGATCTTCAGCGTTTATTCTGCATTCAATAGAATGACCTGAAATAATTACATCTTTTTGCTCAAAAGAAAGAGGCTCTCCGGCAGCTATTTTCAACTGCTCTTTTATCAGGTCTATATCTGTTACCATTTCTGTAACTGGATGCTCAACCTGAATACGTGTATTCATTTCCATAAAATAATATTTGCCTTCTCTTGAGTAAAGAAATTCAATAGTTCCGGCATTTTTATAATTTGCCGCCTTAGCCGCCATAACAGCGGCTTCTCCAAGTTCTTTTCTTGTTTTCTCATCAATAGCTATAGATGGCGACTCCTCAAGAACCTTTTGATTTCTTCTTTGTAAAGAGCAGTCTCTTTCACCCAGATGAACAATATTTCCATATTCATCGGCAAGAATCTGCACCTCTATATGCCTTGCGTTTTCAATAAGCTTCTCCATATAAACATTATCATCACCAAAATTAACCCTTGCCTCATTTTTAGCGGTATTAAAACTCTCCTCAAGCTCTTCTTCTTTTCTTACAATCCTTATTCCTTTTCCGCCGCCTCCGGCAGATGCCTTTATCATAACAGGATAACCAAATTCTTTGGCAAGTTCTTTTGCCTTTTCAGCGTTTTCAACAACCCCGTCACTTCCCGGTGTAACCGGAACGCCCGCCTTTTTCATAAGCTTTTTAGCGTTGGATTTATTTCCCATAAGATCAATAGTTTTGGCGTCAGGGCCTATAAACTTTATATTGCAGTCCTCGCACATTGAGGCAAAAACACTGTTTTCAGATAAAAATCCAAATCCGGGGTGAATAGCCTGTGACTTTGTAATACAGGCGGCGCTTATAATATTAGCCATATTAAGATAACTGCCTGAACTTTTTGCCGGACCTATACAAACAGCCTCATCAGCCAGTTGGGCATGAAGAGCATCTCTGTCCGCTTCCGAAAAAACAGCAACTGTAGCTATGCCAAGTTCCTTGCAGGCACGTATAATTCTTACGGCAATTTCGCCTCTGTTGGCAATCAAAATTTTATTAAACATAGGTTCACCTCAATTAAAAGCCTTTTTTATAAGTTACGACAAAATAAAATTTAATCGTAATTTTAATATCGAAAGATAAAAAAGAACACAAAAATTAAATTTACAAATAGCTTTAAACTTTCTTAGCAAAACGAATATCCTAACATTCAGGGTCAGGAGTCTTTTGTATCTTGCGTAATATGGGACAACATCCCACCGTTTTTGTCATACAATCATAAAAGTAAGCTCACCTTCGGCGACCTTTTTATCTCCTACATAAGCAATCCCCATACCTATGCCTGCTGACTTGCGAATTTTGGTAATTTCAACCTCAATTCTTAAAGTATCTCCCGGCGTAACCATTCCCCTGAATTTAGCGTTATTAATTGCTCCAAAATACGCTATTTTTCCTTTAAACTGTTCAAGTGAAAGTAAAATGACCGCTCCTGCCTGAGCCATAGCCTCAACAATCAGAACCCCAGGCATAACAGGCTTTTCCGGAAAATGTCCTGCGAAAAAAGGTTCATTTATAGTAACATTTTTTACAGCCGTAATTTTTTTACCTTCTACAAGCTCCAATACTCTGTCAATAAGCAAAAATGGAAATCTGTGCGGAATTACAGACATTATCTCATTTATATCCATCATAATAAAAAACTTTCCTTTCGTAAAACGCTGAATAATAATCACTGAAAAATAACAGCCTATAATAAATAAAAGAACTCTTATAAAAAAACATAACGTTTAGAGATTTCCGTAAAATTAAGCAAACGCTTGCTCTTTAAGCCTTAGGTACATAATTTCGACCGTTTCGGCTTTCTTGTCAGCAAAAAATATTCCGCGGATTTATATTAAGTATCAACAATTACAGCGAAAAAATAAAAGAGTGGACAATCAGACTTTAATAAACCTGATATATATTTGAATCCTTTTATTTTTTCACGTTAAAAATTTTGTGAATTATTATAGGAAACATTTAATACATATAAGGAAACACTGATTAGACTTGTTCTAAATCAACGTATAGTCAATCAACTTGAAAACGAGAAAAAGGATTTTTAGCCGCCGAACTTACTTATTTTTAAGTTGATTAACTATAACAGTGCTTGACAAAAAAGATTTGTCAATGGAGTACAAAGGTTTAAAACAGGTCTATTATAGCATCTCACAAATTTGATGCCGCAAATCAGCGTTTTTCTTATAGCAATTATACAATTCTGAACAAAGGCTGACCATACTCAACCATATCTTCGTTTGAAACCATAACTTCGGCAATTTCACCACTGTAAGGGCTTTTAATTTCGTTCATAATCTTCATAGCCTCAATAATGCATAAAATATCGCCTTCTTTAACAATGTCGCCCACCTTTACAAATGGAGGTTTTTCGGGACTTCCGCTTTGGTAAAAAGTTCCCACCACAGGAGCTTTCACTAAACTGCCCGCTTTTATCTCAACTTTTTCAGAGGGAATAATAGTAATAGGCTCTGAAATCTCATCAGGAATAATCACTGTTTCAGACTTATCAGCTAAATCATTTTTGCATCGGTTTTCCACTGAAGATACATTTAAACAGTTTTTACTCATTTTTACAAGAAAATCGCCTTTTCTGTATTCAAACTCTGTCAAAGCGGAACTGTTTACTATGCCAATAAGTTCTTTGACGTTTTCGTAATCCATTTTTTATTTTCCCTCCCATTTTTTAATGCATAGTACGGCGTTGTGACCCCCGAAACCTAAAGTATTTGACAAAGCATATTTCATTTCCTTTTCTATTCCCTTATTAGGAACATAATTAAGGTCAAGACCCTCGTCAGGAACTTCATATCCAACAGTCGGAGGCACAAAATTATTAATAAGAGCCTCTATTGACGCAATAGCCTCAATAGCGCCCGTGGCTCCAAGCAAATGCCCAGTCATTGATTTTGTTGAGCTTACAGGAATATTATAAGCCTGCTCGCCAAACAAATCTTTTATAGCGCAAGTTTCCGATAAATCATTAGCTACTGTACTTGTACCATGAGCGTTAATATAAGTAATGTCATTTTTACCCGCCCCGCTTTCTTCCATAGCCTCCTGCATAGCGAGTCTTGCGCCCTCTCCATCAGAAAGAGGCGCTGTTATATGATTGGCATCACAAGTTGAACCGTATCCTGTAATTTCGCCGTAAATAACGGCATCTCTTTTTAAAGCGTGCTCAAGTTCTTCAAGAAGAAGAATACCGGCACCCTCGCCCATAACAAAGCCGTGTCTTTCAGCGTCAAAAGGAATAGAAGCCCTTTTAGGATTTTCGCTTGTTGAGAGTGCTTTAAGAGATGTAAAACCTGCAATTCCTATTTTTGTTACAGAGGCTTCAGAGCCTCCCGCTAAAATAATATCAGAATAACCATGCTTGATATTTCTGAACGCCTCACCGATACAATTTGTACTTGTTGCGCAAGCGGTTACGGTAGATGTGCAAGTGCCTCTTGCCCCGAACTTAATAGCGATATGTCCCGCCGCCATATTTATAATAGCCATAGGAATAAACAAAGGAGCCACCTTAGACGGCCCTTTTTCGTGCATTTTAATAACCTGCTCCTCAATAGTGCCAAGTCCTCCTATTCCTGACCCAACCATAACTCCAAATCTATGTTTATTAACTTTGTCAAGCTCAATACCGCTCATTTTTACAGCCTCACAAGCGGCAGCCACAGCGTATTGACTGTATCTGTCCATTCTTTTTGTTTCTTTTTTTTCAATAAAAAGAGTGGGGTCAAAATCTTTTACTTCCCCAGCGACTTTGACTTTCATATCAGAAGTATCAAAGTTTTTAATAAAATCAATTCCACATTTTCCGTTTTTAATACCTTCCCAGAATTCAGCAACAGAATTTCCTACAGGGGAAATCGCTCCCATACCGGTAACAACAACTCGTCTTTCCATAACTTAAACCTCCAGTCATTTTTTCTGTTCTTTATTGAGAGAATATTTTAAAATCTTTCAAGTTTTAAAAAAAGGACTTACATCACCATACCGCCGTCAATGTTTATTACCTGACCCGTAATATATTTGTTTTCAGCCAAAAACACCGCAAGGCCCGCAACCTCCTCAGGCTTGCCGAAACGCTTTAAAGGAATGCTTAAAAAAGCCTCCTCCTTTACCTTGTCTGAAAGTCCTTCCGTCATAGCCGTTTCTATAAACCCCGGAGCTATAGCGTTGCATGTAATTCCTCTTGAGGCAAGTTCTTTAGCCGTTGCCTTTGTAAAACCAATTACACCCGCCTTACTGGCTGCGTAATTTGCCTGTCCTGTATTTCCGCTGACACCCACAACGCTTGACATATTTATAATAGAGCCGCTTTTTTGTTTAAGCATAATTTTACCAGCACATTTGACAGTATTAAATACACTTTTCAAATTTATGTCTATAACTGAGTCAAAATCATCTTCACTCATACGTATAAGTAAATTGTCTTTTGCGATTCCGGCATTATTCACAAGGACATCTATAGTTTTAAATTCCGATACAGCCGTATCAATAAGTGCTTTCGCCTCATTGAAATCGCTTACGTCCGCCTTATATAAAAGACATTTCACGCCTTTTCCCTCAATCTCAGAAACAAGTTCTTCAGGTACTGTGCTTCTGTAGTTCAATACAATATTCGCGCCTTTTTCAGCGAATTTAAGAGCAATCGCCTTTCCTATTCCCTTAGCTCCGCCCGTAACAATAACAGTTTTATCTTTTAACATTCCAAACCAAGTCCTTTACAAGTTTTTTCCAGAGATTTTAAATCCTCAACATTATATACAGAAACCTCTTTGCTCACTTTTTTAACAAAAGAAGATAATGTTTTTCCGGGTCCAAGTTCAATAAAAGTATTCACTCCAAGTTCAATAAATTTTCTTACAGTCTGCTCCCATTTTACAGGATTCATAACCTGTTTTGTGAGAGTATCAATAATATCAGCTTTATCAACAATATCCCCTGTAAGATTTGTCAATACAGGAAAGTTCATATCGCTGATTTTAATATTTTTAAGCTCTGTATTAAGTTTTTCAGAAGCCGGTTTTAAAAGAGATGTATGAAAAGGTCCGCTTACATTAAGACGCACCGCCCTTTTGGCTCCTTTTTCCAAAACAAGCTCTTCCGCTTTTTTTACAGCGTCCGCCTCACCGGCAATAACAATCTGACCAGGAGCGTTAAAATTAGCTATCATAACTTTCCCGACCGATGACGCCTCGTCGCAGGCCGACTGTATTTCTTCCGCGTCAAGATTTAAAATGGCACTCATAGCCCCTATTCCTGCCGGAACAGCTTCTGTCATAAACTTGCCTCTTTTTCTTACAAGTTTTACAGCCTCAGCGAAATCAAACGCCCCGCTTGCCACAAGAGCAGAATATTCCCCAAGACTTAAACCCGCGGCATAATCTCCTTTAAGACCTTTTTCTTTCATAAGTTCATAAATAGCCGTACTCATAGTTAAAATACAGGGCTGTGTAAACTCCGTTTTGTCAAGGTCACTGTTTTCACCAAAACAAAGTTCTGTCACCTTAAAATCAAGTTCATTATCCGCCTTGTCAAAAACATTTCTACAAATTTCAAAATTGTCGTAAAGCTCTTTTCCCATACCGGCGTACTGAGCCCCTTGACCGCCAAACATCAAAGCAATTTTCATAAAAAATCCACCTGTTCTATAAATTTAATTTTGAGGAATAAGTTTGTCAAATCCCTCCACAAGCTCATCAATAATTTCTTTGCACGTCTGCTCTTTATTTACCATACCGGCAATTTGTCCCGACATAACGGAACCAAAATCAACATCCCCCTGAATAACCGCTCTTTGCAAAGCGCCCTTTCCAAGTTCCTCAAATTTAGCGTTAGCGGCATCTTCATCAGTAAGATTTTTCTCAAGTTTTTCAAGTTCTCTTGCAAGCCTGTTTCTTATAACCCTGACAGGGTGTCCCGTAAAACCTCCCGTAATCGTGGTATCTATGTCTTTTGCCTTTAAAATTACATTTTTATAATTTTCGTGTACGGTACACTCTTTCGCCACAAGAAATCTTGTCCCAAGCTGTACGGCTTTTGCTCCAAGCATAAAAGAAGCTGCGATTCCCCTTGAATCCGCAATTCCGCCGGCTCCTATTACAGGAATATTTACAGCGTCAACAACCTGAGGCAAAAGTGCCATTGTTGTAAGTTTTCCCACATGACCGCCTGATTCCATACCTTCGGCTATAATAGCGTCGGCGCCATTTTTTTCCATACGTTTAGCCAAAGCCACGCTTGGCACAACCGGAATAAATTTTATATTGTTTTTTTTGAACTTTTCAAGATATTTTCCGGGGTTTCCGGCGCCTGTTGTAATAACTTTTATACCCTCTTCGCATACAAGGTCAACAATTTCATCAACATAAGGGGATAAAAGCATAATGTTTACTCCAAAAGGCTTATCCGTAAGTTCCTTTGTTTTTCTTATCTGTTCTCTTACAACATCAGCGGGAGCGTTTCCCGCTGCGATAATTCCAAGACCGCCTGCATTTGAAACAGCACTTGAAAGGCTTGCGTCGGCAATCCATGCCATAGCCCCCTGAAAAATCGGATACTTTATACCTAAAATATTACACAAATCTGATTTCATTTTATCACCTGTACTCAATTATTTGTATTCGCATTAATGCGTAAGTAATAGGGCGGAAATTAAATTTTTTAAAAACACCGCCCGTGATACAGAGGACGTATCTTGTATAAAAATTTTTTACGCCCATTATAAATTTCAACTTTTTATTTTTTCTGTTCCTCAACAAATCTTACAGCATCGGCAACAGTAGAAATTTCTTCCGCATCCTCAATTTTAATGTCAAACTCATCCTCAATATCATTTATAATTTGAAATAAATCAAGTGAATCAGCCTCAAGGTCGTTTTTAAAAGAAGTTTCCATAGTAATCTCATCAGCGTCCTTACCAAGCTGCTCCGCGATAATTTCTTTAATTCTGTCAAAAATCATAATTTTTTACCTCCCGTATTATAATTCAATCAGAGCGGACCCCCATGTAAGACCTCCGCCAAAACCTGTAACAATAATCTTATCATTTTCTTTGATAAGACCTTTTTCAGACATTTCACTCAGAGCAATCGGAATACTCGCTCCCGAAGTATTTCCGTATTTATCCATATTCATAAAAAACTTATTCATCGGCAATTTAAGTTTTTTCGCTATAATTTCGACAATTCTGCTGTTAGCCTGATGAGGAACAATATATTTAATATCATCAAAGGATAGAGCTGATTTTTTTATAACCTCATTAATGCTTGCCGGAACTTTTCTTGTAGCAAAGTTAAAAATTTCTCTTCCGCCCATTTTTATAAACTTAAAGGTCTCTTCTGTACTTTCGCAAAAAGGGTTATCTACCGGAATATATGATGACATAAGAGATTCACCTTTTTCACCGTCACTGTGAAGGTCCTCGGCAATAATTCCTCTGCCGTTTCCTCTTTTAATAACGCAGGCGCCGGCGCCATCTCCAAAAAGCACACATGTGCCTCTGTCATCCCAGTCAACAAACTTTGACAGCACTTCTCCTCCGATAACAAGAGCGTTTTTAAAAGTACCTGTTTTAATAAATTTATCAGCAGCTGAAAGAGCAAATATAAAACCGGAACAAGCGGCGTTTATATCAAATGCCATAGCATTTTTAGCCCCGATAATTTTTTGGACAATGCAGGATACCGATGGAATATAATAATCTCCTGATATTGTAGCTGTAATAATAAGCTCAACTTCCTCCGGCATAAGTTTGGCGGCGTCAATAGCTTTTTTAGCGGCGCCTGCGCAAATTTCCGAAGTGTTTTCAGAAACGGATATTCTTCTTTCTTTAATTCCTGTTCTTGAAAAAATCCATTCGTCAGAAGTATCCACAAGCTTTTCAAGGTCGTTGTTTGTAACGATATTCTCAGGAACACACTTAGCGAAAGATGCGATTTTAGAATTAAACATAAGCTTCTCCTCGTTTAATATTATTGTATTTGTCAATTAAATATTTACTCAGATTAGATAAAGCGGCGTTCAGAACATTTACCTCCTGTTCGCTTAGCCCCACAGTAATTTCTTTAATCATGTCCGAATGTACTTTATCATGAAACCTGTAAAAAACTCTTCCTTTTTTTGTAAGAGAAATATTTACTACCCGTCTGTCTTCCTGGCATCTTTCACGCGCGACATAACCTTTTTTAACAAGATTATTGATAGCAACACTAAGAGTTCCCACAGTTACGCCAAGTTTTTTAGAAACATCGGACATATTTTTCGGCTCATACATACCAATAGCCTCTATGGTATGGGCCTCCGTAACTGAAATATCGTTAAACACTCCGTTTTTAAGAATTTTCTCCTCAATATTCAATATATCATTAAAAACACCGGCAAACAGCTCATTAACAGCAGACAAATCTCCTTTCATAATTTTATCCTCCGTTAATTATTTTTTGAAATACTGATTAATTTTCTTAAATAAAAATCATATAACAGTTTTTTAAAACTTTGACAGTCAAAAACTTTGATTATCAAAATATATAGATAAACACCAATTATAACAACCCGCAAATCATCATACAAAACAAAAAAATAACTTGCTAAGCAATCAGTTTTTATCAAAACCGTTAAATTGTCATTTTGTCGTTTCATCGCAAGTCAATCAGCGTTTTCTTAGTTAAAAGACTAGTCAATACTCTTTATTTTATAATATAAATAAAAATTTGTAAATATATTTATTAATTTTTTTTTAATTTTTCAAAAAAACATAATAAAACTTCTTTCAATACTATGAAAAAAAATCTTATAATAAAATATTTTTTTCTTTTCATATTTTTTACGTAATTACTGTAAATTTTAATTTAATAAAAAAATATAATAAAAAACATTGTAATTTGGTAATAAATATAGTAAAATAGTTTATAAGTATAGTATACATTTATAATTATAGCATTTATAGAATTGCTAAATTAAATATAGCGAAACAACAAAAAATATACACTCAACTTTTAATAGACCTGATATGTTAAAGAATTTTTTATTGTTTCATATTAAAAATTTTGTGAATTGCTATAGTATGGTGTAATTACAATATACTATAGCAAAATCTGCCTAACGCTATGATATAGAAATACCAGCTATTTTATCGGCTTTTATATGGAAGGAGTGATATTTACGGAAATTCTAAATAATACTGAAAGTAAAAATAATTCAGCTGTAAAAATCGGCAACGCTCTTATAGGGAACGATTTTTATTTAAAAATGGCAGATGAATCGGTTTACCACTTTTTTGGAGAGTTTGATATTTTTCCTATAACAAAAAATATACACTTTGAGTATGTAGATAAATTTGTTGAAAAGGTAAAATCACTTCCTGTCGGCAAAAAAGACTTTATGCTTTTAAAGCTGAGACATGCCTCAAATAGTCCATATATAACAGATTTCGACAGAAACCAAACAACATCTGATAGCCAGTATATTTCCGTTATAATATTTATGGAAAAGGGATATGCCTCCGCTAAAAACTATGATTTTACAAATATAGAAATTTACCATATTTTATATCTTTATGAATGTGCTAAAAATTATAATGAGGCAATAAATAAATATGACTCCATTTTGAGTTTGTCTGACGATATATATTTTGAATATTCGTCAAAATCAAAAAAAATTACTCTTTTTCAGTTTAAGGACGGAAAAGAACATATACTATATAAAGGCTCTTTAGACGGTTTTGCCAAAAAATTAGATTTACCCAAAGATACCTATGACAGCGGTTTTAACAAGCTTATATATGATATAGAAAATTTTTCATCAGGATTTTTTCACATAATAGAATCAAATTTATTTTCCGAAAAAAACGATTACGAAAAAATCAGTGTAAAAGGTATTTCCGTAAATAATCTCTCTCAAACAGATAAAGATGTAATCGGTGTAATGAAAAACTCAAGGTTAATTTCACAGTCTGACATAGATTTTCTTGAGAGTAAATCAAACATAGACAGTTTGACAGGTCTTTTAAATAAAAAAGCAATAACAGACGCTATACACCTTAAAATGAAATCAGAGTCAATAAAGACATTATCTCTTATAATGATGGACATTGACTATTTCAAGGATATAAACGATAATTATGGTCATATGTTCGGAGATGAGGTTCTGACTACTGTAGCAGAAACATTAAAAAACGTTGTGGGAGAAAGAGGAATTGTCGGAAGAATAGGCGGGGATGAATTTTTAATCGCTATAGAAAACCTTAATACTCAAACAGAAAATGAGCTTCGTTCAATTCTCCGTTCAATCCGTTCAAAAATAGAATGGTCGTATTCCGGTAAAATCAAAATAACAACCTCACTCGGTTCTTCTTCATGGCCTAAAGACGCCGACAGCTATGAAACTCTTTTAAAGCTTGCCGATAAATGCCTTTACATAGCAAAAGAAAAAGGTAGAAACCGTTTTATTATATATACAAAAGAAAAGCATGGTACACTCTCGTCAGTGGATTTAAGTTCAAAAGCAATATCAATGATGCCAAAAGTAAGTATAACAAAAAAAAGCAAACATATATGCGATTTGATAGAACTTCTTTCACATACTAAACATACAGAGCAAAGTCTTTTTAGTACCATAAAAAAAGCCGCTGACTCATTAAAAGATTATTATCTTTATGATAATTGTATGATTTTCTACGGCGATAATTTTGAAACCATATACTCAAACGCGACAAAAAAAGATGAAAAAGTGATATCCATACTTGATAGTTATAAAGACTTGTTTGATGAAAGAGATATGCTTATAATAGGAAATTATATAAGTACAGAAATGAAAAATATTAATTTGTATAATTATCTTCGTGAAACAGCTAATTTCTCTATCATACAATATCTTATAAAAGATGACGAAAAAATAAAAGGGTTAATTTCAATATCCACATGTCATCATTCAAATAAGTGGTCAGAAGTGGATATAAATTATCTCGCTATAATATTTAAGCTTATATCAAAATTGTTGCTTCAAAAAAAATAATATTGACAGAAAGTAAAAAATAAAATTACAAAATATATAAACAAAAAAGGAATGGTTATATTATGTCACTTCAGTTTAAAAGCACAAGAGGGGATAAAACCCTTATAACAGCAAGTCAGGCTATTGTAAAAGGAATATCTGAAGACGGGGGATTGTATGTTCCTTGTGAAATTCCTAAAATTGATTTTAACCTCGAAAAAATTCTTGAAATGAATTATAGAGAGCTTGCTTACGAGGTATTAAAACTTATAATTTCAGATTTTACGGAAGAAGAACTTAAATGCTGTATAAACAGTGCCTATGATGAAAAATTTGACACTGATTTAATTGCACCATTAAAATCAGCGGCAGATGAATATTTTCTTGAGCTTTTTCACGGCAGGACGCTTGCTTTTAAAGACATAGCGCTTTCAATTCTTCCGTATCTTTTAAAGACTTCCGCTAAGAAAAACGGTGTAGACGACAAAATAGTAATATTAACCGCCACAAGCGGAGATACGGGAAAAGCGGCGCTTGAAGGTTTCGCCGATGTTGATGGTACAAAAATAATAGTGTTTTTTCCTGAAGAAGGCGTATCTCCAGTACAAAAAATGCAAATGGTTACACAGACAGGTAAAAATACCTGTGTAGCTGGCATAAAAGGAAATTTTGACGATGCTCAGACAGCCGTAAAACAAATTTTTACAGATAATGAGTTAGCAGCCGAACTCAAATCAAAAGGTTATGTATTTTCTTCAGCAAACTCAATAAATATAGGACGTCTTGCCCCGCAGATTGTATATTATTTTTACGCCTATGCACAAATGGTAAAAAACGGCTCAATAAAATTCGGTGACAAAATAAACTTTACAGTACCTACCGGAAACTTCGGAGATATTTTAGCCGGTTTCTATGCTAAAGAAATGGGACTGCCTGTTAATAAACTGATATGTGCGTCAAATGATAATAAAGTTCTTTACGACTTTTTCAAAACAGGAGTATATAATACAAACAGAGAATTTGTGGTAACCGCTTCCCCGTCAATGGATATATTAATATCAAGCAATCTTGAAAGACTTTTATACCATATTTCAGAAAGTGCCGAAACAACAAAAACACTTATGGACGAGCTGAAATCCGATAAAAAATACAGTTTTAAAGTAAGTTCCGATTATATAACAGGCGAATATGCCACACAGGAAGAAACATTTATGGGAATAAAAGAAGTATATGAAAAATCAGGCTATGTAATGGATACACATACAGCGGTAGCTTATGCCTCATATAAAAAATATAAAAAAGAAACAAATGACAATACACAAAATGTTATTGTTTCAACAGCAAGTCCATATAAATTTGCTAAAGACGTATGTCGGGCTATTGATTCAAAATATGATAATTTAAATCCATTTAAAGCCCTTGACGTACTTTCAGAAATTTGGAAAGAAAAAATTCCCGTTCAAATCAGCGGAATTGACAAAAGAGAAATTCTTCATAAAACAGTTATTGAAAAATCAGAAATAAAAAATTTTGTACGTAATTATTTAAAATAATAAAATAAAAAAGTCAGCGACATAATTATAAATATCGCTGACTTCTTTTTGTTTAATTATTTTTTAACTCGCAAATAAATTCTCATTCAATCGTATCGTCATATTTAGTATATTTTTCCATAATTTGTTCTTTTGTTATTGTATTTAGCGTGGATACATTGCATTTTTTAGCCTTAGAAAAATACTCAAAGGCCTTATCGCTGTTTCCCTCATTTTCATAAATAACACCAAGATAGTAAAGACTATCCACCATATTTTCTCTGTATTTTAATGCCTTTAAAAAAGCCGCCTTAGCATCCTCAAAGTTTTTTTGTCTGAAATAAATCTGCCCTATATTATCCCATGCCGCTGAATGTTCATTATTATCATCAATAGCCTTTTTAGAATATTCCATAGCTTTGTCAAAATCCTCTTTAAGTATATAAAAATATCCTAAAGTTGTATACACGTGAGCATTAACATAACTGTAGTCGGATTTAAGACTTTCAAGAGTGTTTATAGCCCTGTCAATGTCACCTTTTACCCAATAACAACTGCTTATGGCAAGACGAATATTTTTGTCCATATTCACCTTAGCATTAATTTTTCTGGCTCTTTCAAGATGTGTCAGAGCTTCATCTGCCCTTCCGCTTTCTTTCAGAATTTCAGTTCCGTAAGCGTAAAGAGCTGAAACATTTTTTGTTTTTTTTGAAATAGCCTTTTCATAATATTTAAAAGCCTTTTTAGTTTTTCCTGATACAAAATAAAAGTTTCCCAAACTTCCAAGAAAATAAGAATTAAAAGCGATAGCGTTAAGAATCAAATACACTAAAAAAATCGGAGTAATATACCACGCCGAAAGGTCAAGCATAAAAACAACGACAATACACGTTACAATAAGAAACACTAAAGTACAATTTCTCCATATTTTAGGTAAATCCAGCTTTTTTCCCATAATAAAACACCCCTCTGCCACATATTGTATAGAGATAATTTTATCATTTTATGCCAATAAGGTCAAGCTAAAATTTTCTATATATCAAAACAATAAAATAATAAACACGAAAATTTTAATAAAACTTAATATAAAATAATTCTTTTATTATTTTACAAATTTTTTTAGTATCGAAAATACTAAGAAATATTAAACTTCTTTCGAAACTTTACAGCAATTCCGATATGGATATAAAAAAATATTTTTCTTTTTATGAAATTGCTGTAATAACGTATTTTCGAAATATAGTCAATCAACTTGAAAATGAGCAAAAGGAGATGAGTGGAAAATTTTTATACAAGGCGATGGATGGAGAGCATAGACGATGCCCTATGCCAACCGACAGCAACACCGTAAAAAGAATTTTCTGTCATCGAACTTGTTTATTTTTAAGTTGATTGACTATAAGTATATTAAATAAAATATCTTTTTATCATAGAACTGCTTTAAATAATATTTCTGTATTATCATAATGATATATAACATAATTGTCGTCATTATACACGAGCATACCACTTTGCAATACCTTACATTGTTTCCATTCATCCGCTTGTTTAGCTGTTAATAAAATAAAACATTTTCCGTTATGATAATTTTTTGAGTAATATTTTTCATCTGTAACCACAAAAAAATAATTCATATTTACCGGAGAAGTAATATTTGCGACTTCAACATTTCCATTCGTAAGACATGTTGTAATAGAACCATTCCAATAGGTTGAATATCCAAAATTATATCCATTACTCTCCAAAAAATTTATATAATTCATTCTTTTACTGTTTATATCAATTTCTGAAAAAATCTCAATGGTATTAAAACTTGATAATATAACGCAAACTGTCAATATTAACATCATTCCATATTTTAAAATAATATCTGCTAATAATTTTTTATTTTGATTAAAATAAATAGCGAAAACAATAAACACTAACACTATAACAGGCACAAAATATCTGCCCGTAAATTCAGCGCCGCCAGTAAATATAAAAATATAAAAATTAAACAATAATGATAAAACCGTAAAAACTGTAATATGTATTTGATTTTTAGAATAATCTTTACTATTTCTTATTATGCTTTTAACACAAAAAATAAATAGTATTATTAAAATTATTATAAGATTATTTTTAATACCTGCAAGAGAAAATATCTCAGCTTTATTTGAATATCCTAAACAATCTAAAAATTTATAAATCCTGTCACTAATACGCGTAAATAAATCCAAATCAGACAAATTTCCAAAAGAAAATTCATTAAAAATATCCTTATATATCTCTGAATTATAGATATAATTACAATAAGCTCTGTTAAAAATAAATCCAATTCCATTTATCAGCAAAAAAATAAAAGATTTATTCAATATATTATATTGTATTCCGTTAAAACATTCTTTATATGATTTATTCAGTTTTAGTTTTCTGTCATAAATATCTTTTATCCAAAGTATTAAAGATGTCAAAGATAATGGCAAGTATATAACCAAAGTCAGTCTTATACTTTTAATACCACTTATTATTGATAATAAAAGAAGTATATAAAATATATTTTTCCGTTTTGTCTTTTCCAGATTAAAATAATAATAAAACAATCCTAAAAATAATGTTTCTATACATAATTTAGGAAGATAAAAACCTCCCAAAAATCCTAAACCTATACTAAAATAAGACATAGAGAAAGGCATAAGAAAAATAAAAGAAAAAAACAGTCTTAAATTTTGGGAAATACCTATATTTTTTAATAAATATATTGTACATATAAAATAAATAACTATACAAATAGTATTAGCAACGCTAAGTATTGTTATCCAGTCATCAAAAATATAAAAAAGAAATGACTCAAAAAATTGTATATCAAATAACCGTATTTCTGAAACAAAACCTACTTCGTAAGGTATCAGTGATTTTTGCTCCGCCTGTATTTTTCCCATAAGTATTTCGCCGGCTCCGTCTGAATTAATTCCATTTTGAGTATAATTCAAACTAAAATAAAAATAAAAAATAACATATATTAGTAAAATAATTCCTCCAATAGTATAAAATTTCCAATTTTTCTTTAAAGATTTAACAATATTACTGAAAAAAAACTCTTTTAATTTAATCATATTTATCACCTTTGCGTAAAAATTCAAGAAAATATTGATTTAATCAGTAATTCCAATAAAAGAATAAAAAACCATAATACCCAAAATTTTAAAGCTTCCTTTCTTTATTATTTATAAGAGATTTTTCAAAACTATCATAAATCATACTTTGTGACAGTCAAAATATGCCCTCATTTTTTAGTGAAATATGTCTAAAATACATTGACTTAACACGTAGAAAATGCTATAATATATACAATAAATTATACATATTTAAAAACTGTCACAAAGTATACTTTGTGACAGTTTTTTATATTGATATACCAAAAAAACATTGCCAAAAATAGATAGAGCTGATATAATAAAAATATGGAAAATGAATTGAAGATATAAGCAGTAAAATTAAGTCATAATGAGCAATATTTAATCCAGAAGAATATAGTTTATCTGTTAAAAGAAGGGAAAAGAAACCGTGAGATTGCAGAAATACTTGATGTGAGCAAAAGGCATGTCAAATCAGTCAAAAAGATATATTCTGAACAAGGATTGAATGGAATAAAACCTAAAAAACGAGGACGCGAAAAAGTAAAAAATATAATACTTAATCAAGAGCAGGAAAAAGAGATAAGAAGCATAATTATTGATAAAACACCTGAACAGCTTGGTTTCAATGAGTGTCAAAAAAAGTTTCTTCACTTTAATCTCCTATATATTTATTTTATTTCAAGTAAATAAAAAAACACCCCCCGCCACATACGAAAGATGCCTTTTTCAAAATGAGTCACTCGGGGTTCGAACCCGAGACACCTGGATTAAAAGTCCAGTGCTCTACCAACTGAGCTAGTGACCCATAATATATAAAATATAAGCTAACTAAGGGTGGGTGATGGGAGTCGAACCCACGACCTTCAGAGCCACAATCTGACGCGCTAACCAACTGTGCTACACCCACCATAGGAAAACTATGAGGCGTTTTAAAAAATATGTATCCGACAGGATTCGAACCTGCGACCCACGGCTTAGAAGGCCGTTGCTCTATCCAGCTGAGCTACGGATACATAAAAAATCGGGGTGACAGGATTTGAACCTGCGACCTCCTGATCCCAAATCAGGCGCGCTAGCCAAGCTACGCTACACCCCGAATTTGAATCCGGCAACCACTTACTTTCCCGGGCAGTCTCCCGCCAAGTATCATCAGCCGCTTATGCCTTAACCATCGTGTTCGGTATGGGTACGGGTGTTTCCCATAAGCGCATCATCACCGGAAATTTCAG
>CATLIG010000035.1 GCA_949948985.1 uncultured Clostridia bacterium
TAATTTCAAATTCTTCACGGCTTATATCACTTGGATAATTGTGCATTTTATATTACCTTCTTTAAATATTTTCTTTAAATTATAACATAATTTTTAAGATTTCAAAAGTTTTTAGACAGGCTCTAAGGAGTCGCTTCTCTGTTCTCATTTTCAATGGCTATAAGTGTTTTTACAGCGTTTATATTATTTTGATATTTTTCGCTTGCTGTTCCAACGCCTAACCGCTCATCAGTTATACGAAAATTTTCAGCGTTGATTTTTTCTTTTGTATTATAATTTACGATGTTTTCAAGACTTAACTGTTCTGCTTGAACAATAGGCTCGACAACGTTTTTTGTTACTTCGTCTAATTTTTCCTTTGATTTTATTTCATTTTCTGTACCAATATACTCAAAGCCCTGTCGGTTAAGCAATGATATTGATTGTCCTTTTCTTCCGCTAACGTTTTGTAATTCTATATCAGAGTAACTTTCAATATCCGCAGCATTGTCATTTATATCTCTTACAACGCCGTATTCCGGCTGTAATAGAGTTTCTTTTCCTGTAACAGCGTCTTTCCACATAATATATTTTATAACATCGCCGATTTTAAGTTGCTCAGCAGTTACTTTTTCTTTCGGCGCTTCTTTTTCAGAACTATTTTCTTCAGAAACTG
Source organism: uncultured Clostridia bacterium (assembly GCA_949948985.1). GTDB lineage: Bacteria > Bacillota > Clostridia > Lachnospirales > CAG-274 > MGBC114079. The sequence goes on from CATLIG010000035.1 coordinate 656, forward strand.
TTTTTTCATCTTCAATACTTTTTTCGGAATTTTCATCAGGAAAAGATTCATCTTTAAAAATTACGCTATGTTCATATTTTTTTACCTTTTCTTCCATAGAAAGATGTTCTTTTGTAATGGCGGTCAGTTGAATAATATTAGCTTTATCAAAAATTTTAGTATACTTATCAGTTATAGAAAGTTTATTCCAGTTTTCTGTAAATTTTTCTTTTTGCTTCTCCGCCTGTTTTTCAATAAGCGTTATATCTTCCGCTTTTAAATTATTGTCATAATATTTGATATTGCCCTCGTCGGAAATATGAGCGACTGTCAGAGTCTGTCTAAAATCTTCTAATAAGTAATGAACTAAACCACTACCGGCTAAAGCCGGTAGGTTTGATTTGCTGCTGAAGCAGCCTAAAGTTGTCCAATACTAAAATTATCGTTTTTAATCTATTTTTTCAAATCTTGATTTTTTATAAATTTCTGTATAATTTCTATATGCAGTATTTCTGCCGCAAAATATCTTTTTTTAGAAGGCATTATTCATCGGGTTAGTTGCTTCTTCCTATTTACGGCTTTATTTGTAATTTAATCTTTTATCTTTCTAAACTCAAGGTGGTTAACCTAAAGGTTTCGCCTAAAGGCGAGGGTTTTAACCCCATTATACAGACAATAAAAAAAGTCCCGTTTCTCATCAGAGAAAACAGGACTAAAAATAATTCATTAAATTTTTACTTAATTTGACTTGAATTTGTACCCAACTCCTTTTATAGATTCTATATACTCATATTTATCTGAAACATCAGAGATTTTTTTCTTCAAATTACTCATTTGATTCCAAAGCAGATTAAACAAATTAAACATTTGCAGGGAAATTGCACCTAATTCATTCCACTGCATATATACATCTGCACCTGATTCAACTGCCTTAAAACATTCATCGTAAGAAAAATTTGAAGTCATAACATAAATAGGTATATTTATACAATCCCTCAGTATTGTCAGCATTTATTCCAACAGCTGTTAAATTATTTTTACAAGATAATTCAATCGCTTCATTCATATTTAAAGCCCGTAACAAATTAAATCCCTGTTTTTCCCACATTTGTAACTGATTGTTAAAATTAAAATCGTTCTTTTCCACAGACAACAAAATCGCCTTCATGCAAATCACTCCCTCTAAACACATATATTTTCTTTGCTGTTTACTTTTTTTGCCGCAGGAGCTAATATTAATGCAATGGAAAATTTTTCTGTTGTTCCTTTGCAGGAAATATCAAATCTTTATTTTAATATAAAGCAATCTCTAAAAACTAAGATTAAGTCTTTAGAGATTGATAATATAAACCTGAAAATGTATTTTTTAGATTGGAATATCGAAATATTATTTTTTAAGATAATCATAGAAATTTCTGTAATCCCAATAACCCTTTATATTTCCGCAACTATACTGCATATCCATAAGGCTTTTTATAACAGAAGTCCAGTCAACTTTAGCAAACATATCTTCGTATGAACTTTTGCCAAAACCTTCTTTACCCGAATAATGGGCATTTGTCATCATAAAATCCTGCATTGCGGACGGATATTTTCCGCTGTGGCTGAGATAACATGAATATGCGTAAAAATCAAAAGTATCACAATTTGATACATTAACCTCATTAAGATTAACATCTCTTTCGGTAACATTTCCTTGTGAATCCCATATTTTTACACGATATACAGGATTATTTTCATCAAAATCCGCCGGCTTATATACAGTTGTTGAAGTGTTGGTTCGAGCGTCGCCCCACGCACCTACGACCGTATACCCCTCCGAATCTGTTTCGCCAAAAATACCATGCAGTACAAGATGTCCTGATGATATATTTGTGGTCTTATTGGAATCAGCAGCATTTAAAATATGATTTTCAAAACTACTTTTAGCTGTATTTTTCTTGACTGCATTATTTGCATATCCAATTGTATAATTTATTGCTCCGTTAATTCCTGTTATTGACATATTAAAATCTCCTTTTTTATTACAAATTTTGAAGTTTATCTAAAAAAGCTATGTAAAATTCTCTTTCTTTTATACAGGCTTGCTGAACCTCTATATTTTTTGGAGTGTATGCTATCGGGTGTTCCAAATTATATAAAGCATTCTGAACAGCCTGTATAGCTGATTTTACTGAATTTCCTAAGATATTTGAATAATCAGCTTCGCCGTTAAATCTTTTTACTGCCATTTGTACAGTCAACTGACTGATATGGCTCATCATACCATTTTTAAGTGTTCCTGTTCCGTCTGTACCTATTTCTTCCGCCGCTTCAAGCCACGCTTTTTTTACACTTTCGGGAGCTGTCGCTCCTATATTTTCAAACGCTTTTTCATAAAAACTTTTTTCATTTGAAGAATCTGTTTGATAATTTGATACAGCATTAAACTGTTCTTTAAATTTATTATCATTATTTATTGTTTTATTGTTTTTGTATATTGTCTGATAATTTGCTGCTCTGTTAATTCCTGATATTGCCATAATAACTTCCTTTCTGCGGTTTTTCCGCCATTTGGGAAACCGCTTCGCTTTCAATAAAATTGTACACGAAATATAAATTTATTTCGCGTGAAAAGTTTTTTCTGTCAAATCATTTTTTGTCACATCAACATCTGATTCATTTATTAATTTGTTAGAAAAATTAGAGTTGTTCTGCATATCCGTAGGTTTTGATATTTCCAAACTCATTACACTTTCCATTCCGCCTATTTTTGTAGTAATCATCAAGACTCTTGAACCGTCAGCTTTTACAATAATGTTAGTTTTACTGTCAGTTTTTTCTTGATTTTCCATAGATTTTTCAGAATCTTCGTTTTCCTTTAATACTGCATTTTCCACCAGTTCTTTGTCATAATTTGATACAGCATTAAGCTGTTCTTTAAATTTATTATTATTATTTACTGTTTTATTATTTTTGTATATTGTCTGATAATTTGCTATTCTGTTAATTCCTGATATTGTCATAATAACTTCCTTTCTTCGATTTCTTCTGTCATTCGGAAACCGCGTCGCTCTCCTGTAAAGGCCCAAGCGAAATATATTAAAATAATTTACTGTTTGTATACGCTCTTTTGTTAAAGCCACAATTCCATTCAATTTTAAAACTTACTGTATTAAAAAATTTGACTGGTATGCTATTAAAGCCTGCAATATTTGATGTTCTCCGCCTAAAGGCTGTATTAAACCATTATTTTCAGCCAGTGCCTGCTCATAATACTGCTTTTGTTCAGATATACGCCTTGCCTGTGCATTTTTTATAGATTTCTCCATTTGTTCTTTCATCATTTTTTCGTAAAGCTTATGTCTTTTTTCCCACCAAGATTCTTCATTGTCAGATTTTTTTGAAGTTTTATTTCCAGAACCGCCCATCGGAACACTTTGACCAATATGTTCCTCAATAGACGCACCGAAATTTTCAGTACATAAACGACCTGCTCCGCTAAGTCCAAACGGGATATTTACAGACCTGTTCAATGATGTATAACCCAATACCCACGCTTCATAATCAGGGTCATTTTTCATCTGTTCCCAGCCTTTTTCAGATATAGACCAAATTTCTGTATCCTTTTGTTGAGTTGGATGAAATGGAATACTGTTCATCAAACCTGTAATAAAGCTTTTGTATTCTTCCATTGTCATATCATCTCTTGAAACTTTATCAGCGCCATTTTTAGACAATACCGCTTTTCCGGCATTTACCTGCCTGTCTACATTATATGTATCATCAGGATGTTTTCTTTTGTATTCAGCCACCGCGCTTTCTATTTTCTCTTTAATCTGAGAAGTGTCTTTTTTCTGAGTTTGCTTTGTTTCCCGTAATTTTTGCGCAAAATCAGCCGAGCTAGTTATATTTTTGTTATTTCTCATATAACTGTTTAAAATCATACTCATATTATTTGTAATATTCATAATAATCTCCTTCATTTACTATTTATCTTTTTGTCGTAATTTTGTCAGTTTTTCTTATATATTCGCCTTTTGCCCCAATATACATTGTATGGTTATGCAGCATAAGAAATTCTTCGGCTTCTATTGATATTTTTGTTCCGTCGATAATATCTTTATATATGTTATAAGCCTTTTTTGTATCGCCTGTCATCATTGCAGTCAAGCTGCTGCCGTTTTCAGAATGGTAAGCGTCATATGCCGCTTTATATTCGGCATATTCCTCGCTGTAGCTTTTTGCTGTTCCGCTGGCAATAATAGCTTTTTTCTTTTCTATCAATTCATCAATCTTTTCCTTTGCGTAAGCCTCTGCGACCTTCTCCATATCCGCATCATTGTGAGACACATTCGGGTCTGTCAACTGTTTAATGCGTGACTCAAATTTAGCAAAGCTTCTGAATGTTCCGTATGGGTCAACTGATGCTGTCCAGTTCACAGGGAGAGGCTCATTCACTGACTTTAATGCACTTTTGAATGAATCCAAATCAGAAGTTATTCTCATTAAACCCATTTCTGAATCAGAAGCCATCTGTTCAGCGAAAAACTGCTGTCCCGCTACAGAAATTGATACTGTATCTTTATTTGTATCGGATTTCGTTTCATTCTTAATTTTTAGGTCACTATGAGGTTTTGACGACCTTTCATTTATTTCTGCCTTATAAGAAATTTGATTCAAATAATTATTTGTTTTAATATTCATAAAAATACACCCCTTTTTTAATTTGCTTACATTGATTATATCGTAGTATCTACAAAAAACTTAACTGCCATTATAAAATCACTTGGTTACAGCAAACCTAGCTGAAACAGAAAACTTTAAAATACAAAAAATCAGGTTTGTGTAGTATTAATATTCATTGTAATCTCTTTTCCGTTATTCCTGCTAAATACAAAAACATTGTTAAATGCCATGGTTATGAGTATTTTTCTCGCATAAAAATACTCATAACCTTTGACTTTTCAGCCATATACATTTTTATTATTTAGCGCCGATATACAAAGTACTTTTTATAATTGACATAATACTTTCCATACTGCTCGTTTTAGAACCGGAAATCTTATAAGCATCTTTCCATTTTTGTGTGGCAGTTATCATTTTTTGACCGATATTATCAGGAATATCATCTGTTTGCGACTGCTTTTTATAAGAATTCGCAACAGACGAATTTATTTTTGACATTTTTTCTGCCATATCTCTGAAAGCCGGAGCCGCTTTTTTAGCGTTTTCCGCAAAAATATCCGCCAGTTCTGACGCTTTCTGATATGCTTCATCTAATTTGCTTAATTCTTCTTCCATAGTTAATTTTCTGTATCCTGTTTCAGAATTTTTATCTTCAACATAACGTTCTATTGTACCGTCTTTATAACCTTTAACAATTTGGTCATACAGATTTCCATAAGCCTTTACATAATCTTCGGCTCTGTTTGAAACACTGTATGTACCGCCACGCTGTTCTTTAAAAGCACTCGCTTCTTTGGCTAACTGATAATCATAATCCGCTTGAACAGACTTTGAAGCCTCTTTTATTGATTTGCGTGTTTTTATAATATCTTCATAAGTCATTTTCTGTGTGCCGATTTCCTGAACCTGCTTTCTGTAACTGTCACGGCTTTCCTTAGAAATTGTAACTATTGTCTGACTGCCCGAATCAAATGATACATTTTTTTGTGCTGTTTTTTTCGTGTCTGCCTTGTTTGTACCAAATATATTGATTCCTGTATTGGCTTGATTTGTGTTATTGTTAATATTTATTGACATTTTTACCACCTTTTTCTAAAAATCATATATCAAAAGTACCAACACCAATTATAAACCGGCTTATATGCTTATTTTGCCGTTACACTGATGTATTAATACCTCTTGTAAATGTTTCTCCATATTGTCCCTGAGTTTTTACCAAGGATTTATCTATTGATTCTCTGGTAATTCCGTCTAAAACTCCTGCCGGAAGCTGTTTTCCCGGTTTCCATGACGGATCCGCCGCTTTAGCCGCTTCATAAAAGGCTTTATTATATTGGCGTTCATATTGTTCTAAAGTCCATGTGCCTTTTAATCTGTCCTCTTTTTTAATACTAAGCTGAAACGCGCGATATACATCTGACCTTTTTGTCGTATCTCCATTTGCCACGCCATTTTCAGCGATAAATTCCCTTTTGCAGTTTTCAAACATTTTTTGTCTTGCGTCCTCTGAAATGTTGATAATCTTGTGACGTTCAGATTGGGGTATTCCATTTGCAAGCATTCCTGGCACTACAAGTCCGCCTGCCGTAAAATCTCCGTCCGAATTATAATTTCTCATCAGATTTTTAATCGCCTGAACATTTGTAAACATTGCCCCGGCAGAATCTCCCGTTGATTTCATCATTTCGCTGATAACAGCTTTATACTGTTTGCTGTTTGTATCAATTCCAGCCGCTCTTAATTGTGCTTGAACCGAACTGCTTGATATGTCTGATACTTTAAAAGAATTTAATATTCCTCCGTTTGAGTTGTTGTTTTTTATCCCAAACATCAATTCAAATAAATAACTGTAATCTGTATTAATTTTTGACATATTTAGTCCTCCTTAATAAAGCAAAAAACATTATTATATTATATAGAATAATCTATCGTTTTAGCTGAATCAGCAGTTATATCATTTTTAATTTTATTATAAGAAGTTTTTCCTTTAGCCGTTTCTCCATATTCATTTTTCAGACGTGCCAATTCGTTATTGTAAATTGAAGTAAATTCCCTTGCTCTCGCAAATTCCGCTTCTGTACTTATAGCTTTCCAATTTCTTGATTCAGGATTATACGACAAAGTTTTATTTCCCTTATTGTCCCAGAACATACAGGCGGCGTTCATCTTACCTCCTGTCTTTTTCATACTTGCTTCATAAATCGCTTTTCTATCGGGCGATACTGTTTCTCCGTGACGCATACAAAGTTCCCTGTATGCTTTATCGTCACGTTTTCCGGTGGCAAATTCTTTTCTCGCAAGGTCTTTTATAGCTTCTTCAAATTCTGTCTCAGACATTGCGGGTTTATCACGCTTTGTCATTATATTGTCCCAGTTTGGTTTTGAGAAACTAATGTCAACAGGCTTAAAACGCAAGGAAAAATTACCATAATCGCATTGTGCTAATGGATCGTTTAATTTGCCCTTATTATTTCCCAAAACTTGCTGAATCATATTTGCATACTGTGAATAATTATTTCTTGTTATATTCATAAAATCACACTCCCTAAAAATACAATATATTGTCTATTATATATATCGACCTCCTCAAAAAAATTAATAACAGAGATATACAGTTTTTTGCAAATTTATTAAATATACATAAAGTATTTATCATACGCTGTAACAGCAGAAACAAAAATCTGCGAAGATACCGTTGAGTTTGCTATTTGATTCTTAACAGCTTCTTCCATAACCTGTTTTTCGCTTAAAATTTCTATTTCTGTTCTGCGTTTTTTGGCTGCTTCCATACTGCGTTCCATATTTTCTTTCATTTGTGCCACTTCTTTTTCTCTCTTAGCTTTATTAATTTTATTTACCTCAGCTACACGCTCTGGAGAATCTGCACAGCCACCGATATAAGTAACACTTCCATCTTCATGAACAACTACGCCACACGGCTGATAATCAAGCCCTTTTGCTGCAAATTGTGCTTTTAATATTGGTGTGGCACTGAAGAAATCATCTATTTTTCCCTCATAGTAAGCTGCCTTTTGTGGGTTGTCTGCCATTTCCTCAAAAATATTCGGAGCAATAATAACATCATTACCTCTCATTGTTTTAGCTATTTTATCAAGGCTTTCACTGTCTTTTCCTACATTTTCTATTCTTACATTGCCGTACTTATGTTCAAGGTACTTTTGATATGTATCTGTCTTTGATGTGCTTGTTTTTTCTGCCGCCTGTGCCATATTCATATTTTCGGCTTTTTTTGCAGATAACGTACTACTGAAATCAATATTGTTATTTTGACTTAATGTCTTGTTCTGTTGATTAGCATATCTTTTATAATACATATTTGCTATGTTAGATAAACCTAAATTCATAGATTAGTTCTCCTTTCACTGGCTTACAATTTCATTCAGAAACCACTTTGCTCTCTTTTAAGAGCAAAGCGAAATATATCAAAACAATTTACTGCCTGCTATAAGTAAATCAATAGGTAAATTATAAGTCATAGTATTTTTTTCATAATTTGCTGCCAACGATTTACTATCACTTATATTCTGCAAATTTTTTTGATACTGATTGTGCTGCATTTCTGCTCTTTTTACAGTGCTTTCCTCTAAAATACGCATATATTCAGCCTTTTTTTCAGCTTTCTTTTTCTGTTCAGCTTCAAATTGACGCTGTTCTTCCTCTGTTGGCCCAACAAGACCGCCGCCGCTTGTTAATCTCCATCGTGCAACCTCTCCGTTTTCATCCAAAACAATTAAAGCGGAATGATTTCCGTCAGGTATGGAAGGATAGCCGTTCCAAGCAAAAAGATACTCTATATTTTTCATAATTTTATCCGCTAATTCCGGATTATTTTTCAATTTTTCTTCTAACGCAGGCGGAACAACTATTGAATTTTGTCCTAATGTGGAATTAAATCTGCTTTGCACCGATGAGTCGGTCATATTAGGATTTGTTCCATTAGGTTTCCAATTTAAAACAGACTTGTCAACATTATCTTGAAAAAATTTCTCAAATGGATAATCATTTCTATCCCATACTCCTTGCGGAATATTTGAAGCATCCATAACGTGATAATACGCTCCTGGAAATCTTGATTTCCACATATCCTCAAAAGAAACGTTTTCTTTTATATTCATCAATTTTTCCGAAAAACTCATACCTTTTACAATATCAGTATTATAACGATTATATGTATTCTGATATACTTTTTCAAGCATATTGTTTACGCCTAAAATACTCATACATTTTCTCCTTTCCATAGTTATTTTACAATACTATAAAAATACAATTCATCTGTCAGTCAGAATTGCCTATGCTTCTCTTATATAAGTCCAAGCATTATTTATAAAAAAAGTTTGATTTATAAGCTCCGGGCAACATCCCTTTCACTGTATTTTTATTGTTTATTGCTTTTGTAAGCAGATTTCTCTTTAATGCACTTTCCTCTAAAATACGCATATACTCCGCTTTCTTGTTTTTCTCGACATTAAGCTGATACTGTACTTCCCGTCTTTTTTTATTTGCCTCGGCAAACTCTGATGAAGAAACACTTATACTTTCACTGGTTACACAAGAATGTGCGATTTCTCCATTTTCATCAAGCGCTATTAAATATCCTTTACACGGATTTTGAAAATAACCTTTGCTGTGAATTACAGCCGAATCCTGTGTTGAGATAAAGTTTTCCACTCTGTTCATCACCTCTTGTGCAAGCTGTGGGTCATTCTTCATTTTTTCCTCTAAGGCAGGCGGAACAACAATAGATTTTTTGCCAATCGTAGAACTTATTCTTGCCTGTACTTTAGGGTCAGACATAGCAGGTTCGGCACCGGACGGTTTCCAGTTTAAGAGTGCTTTATCCGCGTTATCAGTAAAATATTTTTCCCAAGGATAATCATTGCGTCCCCATAAAGAGCCGTCAATTTTTGAAGTATCCATAACATTATAGTATGCACCGGGAAATTTTGACTTCCACATATCCTCAAATGAAGTGACTTCTTTTGCACCGCTTAACTTTTCTTTAAAAGCTGTACCGTTTCCGGCAGTTGTTTTTGAATTTTTCAAAGTATTCTGATAAACTCTTTCCAACATTCCGTTTATACCTAAAATACTCATATTTTTTCCTCCTTTAATTTAACAGCAATATAACCATTACTTATTATAAATACGGCATTATTTCCTTGATTATCAAAAACAATACCGTATTTACAATTTTCTCAAATGTTTACATCAGCATATTAATAAAAAATGAGCCATCGCTTTCCGCTTCACTGTCCGCACTAACTTCACCCATTTTTGCCTGTGCCTTTTTAAGCAGAGCCTCAACTTTCGCCACTTCCGCCTCATCACACGCTCCGCTGGCAACGCCATTTTTACAGTCGGCTAAATCCTTGTTAAGTAAACTGAGAACCATTCGTACTTCCGATGGTGTTTTTGCGGAAGCAATCTGTCTCGCTCTTTTTTCAACATTAACCGCTACAGAACTTCCGACACTTTCAGATTCAGACTCTGTATCAATAAATTGTTCAATACCGGCGTTTGTATTTTGGTCTTGGCTATCGACCGTATTAACTGTTGATGTTTCCATAGTTTTAAAAGCGTTTACACAATCGTTAAATAATTTGTCGTCCGCAAATATTTCATCAAGAATATCTTTTGAAACAGGCTGTCCCGCTTCCCATTTAGGGTCTCTTTCTTTAATTCCCGCAACTACTTTGTTGGAAAGACTAAGACCAAATTGATTTATCGTCCACGTAACAGAAAGACGGTCTTCCTTATCTGTAATCTTGATGTATTCGTGTATTTTGTTCCAAAAAGCGTCCATATCTGCGTCACTGCCCGACATTCCGTTTCTCTCGTAATAAGCAGCTTTAATATCATTATAGATATGTTGCTTTATTTCATCAGATATAGGAACAATTTTCTTATAATCGCTTCTTCCTGTAACACACATACCTTCAACGCCATAGGAATTTTTATAATGCCCCGTAAGTAAATCCTCTAATGTATTTCTATGATATCCGACTGACTTTTTTGAGTTTCCACTTGCTGATGAACTGCTTCTTTTTCCATTGCTATAACTTGAAAAATTATTTATAAATCCTTGATAACTGTTTCCTATACGCATAAACATTACCTCCAATCTTTTTGTAAAATCTACAACCACAAGCAATTATGCCTTTATATCAAAACTTACCCCTGTAGAAGCAAATGTACCCAAGGAACCCACTATAAGATTCTGTGTAATAGTTTTTACATCAGTACCGACAGCAGATACGGTAAAATTATGAGTTTCTCTGCCTTTCACCAATTTTTCTGACTGTTCTTTTCTGACTTCGCTTTTTTCAGCTCGTTTTTCCGCAGCCTTTTCTTCTTCAGCCTTTTTCTCTTTGCGTTTTTTAGCCTGTTTTTCTTCCTCTGTTTTTTTCTCTTTTGCTTTTCTTTCAGCATTTTCTTTGGCTATCTTTCCGTCTGGATCACTTGTTCCTGATGATATGCAGGTTATATTTCCGTTAGCGTCTATCTGATAACTCAAACTTGTCAAAGTTCCAAGAGAACCATTTACCGCCATTTTTGCACAATCTGGAATAGTTGCTAAATTTTCTTCCAAATACTTAGCCTTTTCAGGGTCATTCATACATTTTTTCAAAAATGAACCTGATACTGTTACTGTTGTCGGAACACCCTCCATTGATGTCGTTCCTGTATTCATATAGCTATATTTGTCCTGTAAATATTTAGAATAATCATTTACATTGGTAAAACCTGTCTTAATCTGCTCCGTTTTGGTTACACCGGGAGTTGAGGTTTTTAATTCAACTGTACTTGTTGTCACACCACTTTCTTTTGCATTTTTATTATTCTTTGTTTCGTCTGATTTTTTTGTTGTATTTTTGTAATTTGACGCATAGCTGCTGTAATTAGTATTAATAGACATATCTGTTTCCTCCCTTTTTGCATAAATTTTAATTTTTTAACATTACAGACAATATAAACTTTTTATCCTCTACGATACAATCTATATCCCCAGCGTATTTTTTAGAGCAGTTTCTAATGTTTCTAAGTCCAATACCATGTGATTTGCTTTCTTCTTTTGTGGATACAGGATAACCGCTGTCTTTATCTATCTTTAAAATTCCGTCAAAACTGTTTTCTATCTCAATAAAAAACATATTTCTTTTACGAAAAGACTTTACAGAAATAAACGTTTCTGAAACAGGATATTTAATACGCATTTTCTTGCACGCTTCAATAGCATTGTCTAAGCCGTTATTTAAAATAATACCTATATCATAGGCCTGTATATTAATATTGTCAGGCAGAATAAAATCATCAGCGTTAAGCATGATATTTTTTATTTCTTTTTCAGCGTATCTGAATTTGCTGTTGATTACGGCGTCGCTTACGGCATTTCCTGTGTGAATACGATTATCCAGCTGTTCCACAGCGTAATACATACCGTCAAAATACTGTTTAATTTCATCATCTTCACTGACGTTCGACAAATATTTTCTTTGAAGCAAATTTTGAAGCACTTCCATATTATTTTTCATATCGTGCTTTACAGAGCGTATACCGTCATATAAATGTTCCATCTCTGTCATTGAATTCCGCATTTGAATAATCTGATTTTCCAAAATAACCTTATCCGTCTGTTTCGTTTGCAATTCAGTCATATCCTGATACAATTTAAAAGTAAATATTATAGACGCAAGCAATACAAGAGCGATAATAGGAATAATAAAATATAAAGACGGATATTTATTATAAAGCAGTATTTGACTGCCATTTTCGATTGTTATTATCATAATCCTTATTAGAACAGCTATCAGCAATCCCGCTATCGATGGAAACAAATAGAAAAATACTTCTTTATTCAAACTATGCTTATTTTGATAACGATAATATTTTACTATTTTTTTAAGTGAAAACAGGAGTATACCGCTTTGTATAATCTGCACTGTAATTAAAGAGAGAAATAACATAACTTTTGTCAGTATCATATATACATCAGCCGATATTGTTTCCTTGTACGCAAAATAACTCAATATATCAATAATAAAATCATATATACAAATAAAGCTGTATGCCGCAAAAAACGAAAGTTCCCGCAAAGCCGTAAATTGTATAACCAAAAATATTTTCAGCAGTATATTCCCTTTGTACCAAATAAGGCAGAACAAAAACAAAATAAAAGTATATATCATCAGCTTTAATGCCGTAAATGTTCCGTCAGACGGAAATAAAAAACTGATTATCCTGATAATTACCCACACTGTTCCGACAGCGTATTCACTCTGCTTTATATTTGATATTCTCGGTTTCACAAAAGCACGAAAAAGATATTGTATGCTGTATCCCTCAAAAATATATAATAAAATACTGATAACAGCGGCTGATAAATCAGACACGTCACACACCTCCATTCCGTAAAAAACGCATATAATGCTTTACGAAATCCTGATATTTTTCTCTCGAAAGATAGACTTTATCACCATTTGTAAGATAGATATTCTCATTATCGTACTCGGCAATATAAGTCATATTTACCAAATATCCTCTGTGACAGCGGTAAAAGCTGTTTCCCACTTTTTCCTCAAGCTCTGACATAACGCCGTAAAATCTAATAATTTCTCTTTTTGTGTGTATCGCTATTTTACGCATTTCATTTTCCATAAACATAATATCACGAACGTCAATAGAATAGCTTTTATCTCTTGTTTTTATAAAAAGCTGCTGTTTTTCCGCCTTTTTATTGATTTCTTTTACCGCTCGGCAGACCACCTCCTTTAATTTTTCCTCATTAACAGGTTTCAGCAGATAGTGAAAAGCTGATACGTCAAAGGCTTCAAAAACATACTCCTTTATACCTGTTATAAATATAATAATGGTATCTTCCTCACACCTGCGTATTTCTCTTGCTGTTTCTATACCATTCATATTTTCCATTTGAATATCTAAAAAGATAATATCAAACTTTAAACAAGATTCTAATAAAGCATTGCCGGAAAGATATTTTGATATATTACATTCGGGCAGAAACTTTTTTATCATATCCTCTATCTGCTGTAAGATTATCTTTTCATCATCACAAACAGCAATCCGGAGCATTTTTATCACCTGCTTTTTACATCGTCAATTTTTTTATATTTTTCACCAAAATGTAATGAAACGGCTTTTTAATGTAATGAATCGTAAATTTCAACTATAAATTTTTATAAAAAATGAAATTTTGCCATCACAATTTATAGAACTGTGTTGTATTAATTATTTTTATTCTTTACTTTTTATATCGTCAATTTTTATATGTTTTTCAGCGAAATGTAACGAAACAGCTTTTTAATGTAATGAACCGTAAATTTTAATGAATATTTATTAATATTTTTGATTATGAGCTGAATTTCCCGCATAACTAAATATCGGTTCAGACAGCTTAAATTCAAATGTTTCTCTGTCTACAATTCCAACAGTCATATCGTTGTCGTATAATTGGAGCAAAAATTCTGACATTTGTTTTGCCGTATGATATGTTCCAAAAGACTTATTATAGTCGTATTCCTTTTTGTTGTTAGCTATTTTTCCAAACTCCGTTTTTGTAGCGGCAGGCGCTAAAACTTTTGCTTTCATCTTTGCGTTAATGTTTTTCAGTTCATAAGCCAACCCCTCTGTAAAAGCACTTACATAATATTTTGTGGCACAATATGTAACAGCATTGGGAACAATTATATATCCTCCGCATGAAGAAATATTTATAAGCTGTGTTTCTTCTATGTCAGAGTAATCTCTTACAAACATAGAAGATAATATAGTCAGCGCACTAATATTCAAATTAAGCATTGTTTCAATTTTTCGCAGATTTTGTTCTTTAATGCTTTCATAATTTCCAAATCCGGCATTATTAATCCAGACTTTCAAAGAGTATTCTTTTAATTCATCATATAATTGATAAACATTCTCTGTAATCGATAAATCCGCCGCTTTTATTATTACATCGACTTCTGGAAAATCCTTTTGAATTTCTGCTTTTAAATATTTCAGATTGTTAAATCTTCGTGCTGTAATAATAAGATTATGTCCTCGTGCCGCAAAAGCCTTAGCGGTTTCATAGCCTATACCTGAGCTTGCTCCTGTAATTACCGTATATTTTTTTATTTCTTTTTTCATTTGAAAAACCTCCTTAAATCTTGTATAATATCACTATATAATATAGAGTTTACTCTATGTCAAGGGGTGATTTTATGAAATACTCAATAGGTGATTTTTCAAAACTTACAAATTTAAGCATACATACTTTGCGTTATTACGAAAAAGAGAATTTAATCAGTCCTGAAAGAAATTCAGCTAACAGGCGCCGTTATACTGAAAATGATGTTAAATGGGTTGAATTTATTAAACGTTTAAAAGATACAGGTATGCCTGTAAAAGAAATCAAACATTATTCAGAATTACGCTCAAAAGGCGACAGTACACTTGCTGAAAGAATGGAAATGCTTATTCAGCACAGACAATTTTTAAATGAGCAAATATCAAAATTACAGGAACATCAGTTAAAGCTAAATGACAAAATTGACTTTTACAGAGAGAAAATTAAAACAAGCAGTACAGAAATACAATAATTTACGCTAAATTATTATATATCAAATATTTTAATCATTAGATTAAATTTGATAATATTATGATATAATTATTATACTGAAAAATTAGAATTTGAGGAGGTACACAATTATGGAGGAATTATTGGTTTTTGCGTTTTTGCTATATAAAGAAATAGTGACAAAAGACAAGTATAGCAAAAGGCTTGATGAATTATTCCTTGATAACCCTGAAAACGATGATTTACTGTATCTGGAATGGGAAACAGATATAAAAAAATCTATTTTTTATATAAGAACACATATTGACTATGATTTTCTTGACTACGAACAGTTCGGTAGAATTTTAATGAGCAAGTTAAAAGTATACTACAAAAATTGTTCTGATATAAAGAGTTTTGCTAATCGAATGTATAATTTGTGGGAAAGTCTTCCGAGAAATATTCAAGACAAAGAACCATTTTTTACTTTGTGTTATGCTGATGACCCATTATCATGGGGAGATGAAGAACAAACCAGAAACATCTATGAGTATATGTTGAACTATTATAAGGATTAAATTTATACAATTAATTCTAATTTATTGAAGTATTGAACAGAACGAAAAAATAAATTTGTGGAGATATAATAATGAAAAAAATAGTTTTGATTTTTAGTATTATTTTTTTAATTTTATCATTTGCGGGCGCTTGTTATGTTCTTATAAATCATGGACAAGTAAATGCCGGATATGCAGTCATTCCGGCACTTTGGACTATTATATGCTTTGGATTTTATAAAAGCAGAAAATAAATTAATTTAAAATTGAACGGAGGAATTATGATGAAAATTATAATAAAAAAGAACTGCATATTTTGGTTATTCTTATCTATTGCGGTAATGTTTCTTTTGCCTTTTATTGCGGTAACTTTTGTAAAAAGTGACGCTGGAATGGCGGTATGTTTTCTGCTGTTCTATGCCGTTAATCCAATATACTTTATTATAGTTGGCTTTTTTACAGGTAAAAATATCAAAAAAATGTGGAGTCTTCCTATTTTTTCTTCTATTCTGTTTTTATTGAGTACATGGATACTTTTTGATATTAGTGAAACAGCATTTATTATATATTCTGGAATTTATTTTATCATCAGCCTATTTGTGATGTTTATATCTGCTTTTATCAGAAAGAAGATACAACAATAACTTATCTTTATCAAAAATAAGTCAATAGAATAAATCCAAGTAATTATGAAAATTACTCTTTTCATTGCTCAAAATAAAATACTTGTTTTATGTTTCTTTTGGAGATTTAGAATAGGTTTTTACTAAAAATTTTAATTGCATATTGAAAATTAAACATTTAACTGTTACAATATATTACATGTATGTTATAATACACAAAGAAAGGAACGACCATGAAAGCACCTGTTTCAGCAATAGGAGAAAAATTAAAAGAAATAAGAAGAAGAAAAAAACTAAGTTTAGATGAAGTATCCCATCTTACGGAAGTCAGTAAACCTATGCTTGGGCAAATTGAGCGCGGGCAGTCTGTTCCTACAATTACAACTCTCTGGAAAATAGCCACAGGTTTAAAAACTCCTCTTTCCTCTTTTTTGGAAGAACGTCAGGCAGATTATACTGTTATTAGTATTGATAAAAGCAAAGTTATATCAGAAAATGACGGAAAAATGAGAGCTTATCCATTATTTACCTATGACCCTGTCCGAAGTGTGGAAATATTTTTTATTGAGTTTGATTCCGGCTGTTCTCATATTTCAGATAAACATGACCATGGTGTTGAAGAATATGTTTTTGTGCTCAGCGGAAAACTGCAAATGATTTTAGGAGAAACAGAAATAATTATAGGTGAAAAACAATCAGTCCGTTTTAAGGCAGATATTTCTCATTCATATAACAATCCGTTTGAAAGTATCTGCACAGTTTATAACACAATATTTTATCCACAAAAATAATATTGACAAATGAAATTTCAGGAGGTTTTAAATATGGCTATCGAAAAAGTAAAAGTATATTTTAAAAAATACGATATAGATAATCGTATACAGGAGTTTGACGTATCAAGTGCGACAGTAGAATTAGCGGCAAAAGCGCTAAACTGTGAGCCGTGCCGTATTGCAAAAACACTTTCCTTTATTGTTGACGGGAGTCCTATACTAATTGTTATGGCAGGTGACGCAAAAATTGATAATCCAAAATACAAGGCTGAATTCAAAACAAAAGCAAAAATGCTGACATCGGAAGAAGCAGAAAATCTTATAGGTCATAAAGTTGGCGGCGTTTGTCCTTTTGCGGTTAATAACGGAGTAACTATATATCTTGATAAATCATTAAAGAGGTTTACAACTGTTTTTCCTGCCTGCGGAAGCAGTAACAGTGCAATAGAGATGACAATAGATGAGTTGGAAAAATATTCAGATTATTCTGAATGGATTGATATTTGCAAAGGTTGGAATAATAATAGTTTTTGATTTAACAGAGCAGTTATGACAACTGCTCTGTTTGAATTTGCTGACCAAATGTAAAAAGAATCTTATTAACATATCTTTACACTTTCACATTATATATTTATCTGCTTTCATCTATTCTAATTAACTTTCCATTTTTATCATAAATTGTATATACATTAATTTTTCCGCCGTCTTTTGATTCATAAGTGAACACAGAACCATTATTTTTTTGGTCTGCAAAATGTTTAACTAATTTCCCATTATAATAAACATTTCCACGACCACTGCCTTTGCTATCCTCTTTGTACTCAATTCCATAATCTCTGTATTCAGCAAATATTTCAGCAAAAGTTTTTCCTTTTTGTGTGAGTGAACTCTCGGCAAAAGTTTCATCATAAATAAATGTACTTTCATTATTAGCAATACTGTCAAAAACTTTTTCATCATATATTGCATTTTCAGCAATATCTTCAGCAATAGTATCAGAAGTTCCAACTTCATAATGAACAATTATATTTCCGTTATCGTCAACAAAACTATCAAAATCTTTTTCATTATACTTTATAATTCCTGTTAATTCGCCAAATTGATTAACACTTCCATCGTGATTGTCAATCACATTTCGTGTTGTGCGAATATCTATTTTACCGTCTTTATTTGCATATTCATAATGAATCGCACGTCCGCAATCTTCAATATAATAACCGTCCCAAAAGTACCTTACGAGTTCTCCCTCAAACAGCATTTTACCGTTTTTGTCAAATGAAATTCCAAAAGAACCATATTGCGATAATATTTCCCGCTGTGAGGGTTCTTTCGGCGGTAAATAGTAGTAATCGGCTTTTAGTGTTTCTTTTTCGGAATCTACGACATTTGATAACTTATATAAAGTGATATTATTTGACACATCACTTTTTTTGTAATTATCAGAGTAGGCTCCGGCAGCATTAGCGGAAACACATATAAAAATCGTTGATAATATTGTAATAAACATACCTGTTTTTGATAATCTTTTATAATTCATAATTGATTTTAACCTCTCTTTCAATAATTCCTTACTTTCATTTAAAGTTACAGTTACAGCAGAATTTTTATATAAATTTCCTGCTCCTATTGCATTTAACAAAGTATTGCCGTAAAGCTTCCTTTCCTTAATGTCAAGTTTTTTAATTACAGCTTCATCGCAGGACAGTTCACAAGTCCGGTTTATTTCATATTTCATCAGGTATACAAAGGGATTAAACCAATGCAGACAAACGGTAAACTGCGTCAGCCACTTATAGAACATATCTCGGCGTTTATAATGTGTTAATTCGTGAAGTATAATATAATAAAAATCTGTATCTGTTATTTCGGCATTTGTAAGCACAATACAAGGTCTGAAAAAACCAATCAGCAGAGGAGAAGCTATAAGACCGTTTTTATAAAGCTCAACATTACCCTTTATATTATTTTGTTTCATAATACTTCCAAGCTGTTCCAGCAGGTTTATATCGTCAACCGCAGATGAGCTTGCTTTTATATATTTAACAAAACTCTGATAAATAGTAATTTTATGAATAAACATCATAAGTCCAAAAAGCAGCCATATAAACCCTGAATTATTTTTTAAAATATTATACCAAGACTTTTGTAATTCTGTATTTTGTGCATTTAATTGTTCTTCTGTACTGCTGTTATTTTCAGCCAAATTTTGTATACTTATATTTTCTGTAAATTGTTTATCGTTTTTCGTTGTTATCCCTGCTGTCTGTTCAAAATTCCCAAAAATTCTGCCGACAAAATTTATTTCCGATGTTACAGGCAGAAACAGACGTATAATTATAATAAGCCATATATAATACTGCCAGCTTTTATTCAATTTTTCTTTAAAAAAAAGACAAAACAGCAATAAAATAAAAATAAGAAATGTTCCAGATAACGAAAGTGACACTACAATTTTTAATATCTCATTCATTTTCACCACCCCGCCAGTATTTTTTTAAATCTTCATAATCGTTATCAGACAACAAATCCTTTTGTATAAGAGTGGAAACAAGTCCTTTTGCGTTTCCCTCGTAAACTTTATCAAGAAAATTTTCGGTTTGTCTGGTTCGGTATTCTTCTTCTGAAACAACAGCAATATATTTATTGCGATGTCCTATTTTATTGGTTTTAAGCAATCCCTTGTCAACCAACCTTGAAAGTAAAGTTATAATTGTATTTTTTGTCCACTCCATTCCTTTGCCTGATAATGATGTGACAATTTCAGCATATAAAGCTGTTCCTCCATTATCCCATATAGCTTTCATTAATTCCAATTCATATTCTGATACCTGACGCATATTTAAAACCTCCTGTCAGCTTACAGTCTGTACTCTTAAATTAAAGATAACACATTGTAATCTATGTGTCAATAGATTTTTATAAAATTATTTTGTTTTTTTTGCAATTTAAAAAGCAGCGAATAAACAAAGTTTATTCGTTGCTTGTCAAAAATTTTATTTAAGCTTTAAAAGATTTTCATTCATTTTATTCAAGATAATTTGTTTCTGTTCAGAATTTATACTTCCGTTTTCAATAGCTTCGTCCAAAGACTTTGAAACATCTTCAATAGCTCCCTTATAATTTTCCGCTGTAAGAGTAATATCGCCTTTAAGCAATTCTGGATTCATAATAATGGTTGGGTTAAGCGCGACAGAAACCATAGCTCCGTTTTCTAATTCTTTATCCACACGAAAAGCGCCTTTATATATTACAAATTCACCTTTTCCATTATCATCTATAAGACGTTTCAAATCTTCCTCCATAGATTTAATATCCTCGGAAGTCGCTCCATCACTGTATTTTTTTATGTTTTCTATAACACCGGCATATTCTTCGGGAGTATACACTTCAAATATTCCTCCTAAAGTCGGGTCATTATTTTCCGGTTGATTTAATGATACTTCTACCGCTTTAGAGCTTTCTGCTGTGACTGTATCACTTGACGGAGTGAAAGCATATATAGTTGCTGAAGCCGCTATAAGCGAAAGTGAAAGCATAAATCCGGCGGCTGAAATTTTTTTGATATTCATTATATTCACAATCCTTTCTTTAATAGAATTTTGTATGAGATAAGAAATAAATATATCCCCTTTGGTTTTTGTTGTTTTCCACTCTAAAAGAAAAGTGGAGTAAGCTGCTCTTTTTCCGATTCCTATATTTCTTATTACATTTTCATCACACGCAAGTTCAATATCTCTGTTTGCTAAAAAATACATTAAATATACAAGAGGATTAAACCAATAGCAGGCGACAACAGCAGTCAGACATAATTTTCTAAAACAATCCCAGCGTCTTATATGTGCTGTTTCGTGTTCCAATATAAAATATAAATCTTCTTCATTTTCCCAATTTATTTTTTTCGGCAAAAGAATAATCGGGCAAAAAATGCCGTAAGTCAAAGGCGAACTGATACGGTCTGACATTCGTATACTTATATTGCGGTACAGCGAATTTTCTTTATACCACCGATTTATAAAAGAAATATTCTTTACAGGCAGTGCCGTTTTAAACACATTTATACATCGAATATATGTATATAAAAAATATAAAATAATAATCAATACACCAACTGCCCATACATTTTTTAAAGTATATAAATTCAATTCTGCTGCTGTATCCGGCACATAATAAAACCCAAGCGGAATTTCAAATATTTCTGTTTCTTGCGCAAACTGATATCCGTTAAATATTGGTTCAAATAAAGAGAAAACAGAAAACGGAACCAACAGTTTAAAGCATACAATTACCCAAAGCAAATCAAAAACATTGCTTGTAATTTTACTTTTGAAGAAGAAACGAACAGTAGCAGTAAAAACAATAAGCAGTGACGCAGAAAAGCTCATTTGCAGTATATCCATAGCTGTAATGTCACCTCATTTTATTGATTAATTGCTTTAAATACTCAATTTCCTCAGCAGATAGTTTTTCCTGCCGAATTAAAGACGAAAACATAAGCGGAACAGAACCTCCAAATACACGATTTACAAATTCTTCTGTATCATTTTCGATTGCCTGTTCATTTGTAATTTTAGCCTTACATAAAAAATCAGGTTCAAGGCGTTCAATTAATCCTTTTTTTATACACTTCTTAATTACGGTGTAAGTAGTGTTTTTATTCCACCCGATTTTTTCATTTAAAATAAGAGAAATTTCCTTAGCTGTAATATCACCCCTTTCCCATATTACCTCCATTACTTTTCTTTCAGAATCAAATAATTTTTCTTCCATAGTATGCGCACACCTTTCAGAAATTTACAAACTATTGCAATAGTCTGTACCTATATACTATCACGATAGTCTGACAATGTCAAGCATTTATTTTTATTTTTTCCAAAACTGCTGAAAATAATAAAATACACAATGTTTTTTACATAAATCGGTTGATGAATTTCTATAAGCTATATAACAAAAAATTATTAATAACTAAACCACTACCGGCTAAAGCCGGTAGGTTTGATTTGCTGCTGAAGCAGCCTAAAGTTGTCCAATACTAAAATCATCGTTTTTAATCTATTTTTTCAAATCTTGATTTTTTATAAATTTCTGTATAATTTCTATATGCAGTATTTCTGCCGCAAAATATCTTTTTTTATAAGGCATTATTCATCGGGTTAGCTGCTTCTTCCTATTTACGGCTTTATTTGTAATTTAATCTTTTATCTTTCTAAACTCAAGGTGGTTAACCTAAAGGTTTCGCCTAAAGGCGAGGGTTTTAACCCCATTATACAGACAATAAAAACCCAATATATTCTGAAAACATATTTATCTTATTATGTCAAATTTATATATATTTATAAAATAAACTATGAAGAAATACCAAAAAATTTTTCAAAAAATCCTTTTAGTTTGTCAATAACCGTTTGCTTTTTCTTTGCTCTATTACCTCCTCCAAAACGAGAAACAGGAGGCATAATTTTATCAATATCAGTTCCAAAAGTTTTTATTTCCCCGTCACGAAAGGCATTATCTATATATTTTCTTGTATTCTCCTCTTTTAACTTTTCATCAGCAATAATTTGTGTAAGTGCTTTTTCTCTTTCTTCAGCAACATAAGTATTCCATTCGTTTAAAATATTATCTGCATCATTTACACCTAAAATAAAAGCTTCAATAAGCAATGTCATTAAGTTAAGCTCAGTGAAATTATAACATCAAGTGTAGATATTACAAAAAGTAGTATCTGCACTTCTTTTTTGCATACAAATAAGACCGTTTTAAGCGGCAAAAAATTTTTCTTTATATTTCTTTGGAATTATGCTATTCTATAAATGAAGCTAACGGCAGATTTAGACCTTTTATTTATATCGTATCGTCGATTTTTTCTTATAGGCAGTATGTATTTCTGTATCAAGGCTTCAATATCAAGAGGAGTTCGGCAGCGTCTTTGACGGAAAAATCTTTTGCAAATATTAACAACCATTGTAAAATTAGCTTGGCAGGCATATTTTCGTGGTTTGTTCCTGATAATTACATTTGTGGTTATGATTTCACAGAAGTTGTACATTATTAATCTTGCAAAAATTTCCTGCTGTACGAATTCCGCTTTTTTACTGTGAAAACTCGCCAAGCCT
>CATLIG010000036.1 GCA_949948985.1 uncultured Clostridia bacterium
TTTCTGAAAAATATCATATTTTTTAAAGAATTATAAAAAAATATAATAAACAATCAGTAAAGATTGTTTAAAAAAACTTGATATTTAATTTAAGTATATGTTTAGCAAATTAAACTAAAAAATTTTTTTGTTTAGAGAATTTATATGCTTTTTTTATTAGTTGTAATAATATATTAATTATAAAACTATTTTTTTATAATAATAACTTGTACTAAAAAATTTAGATAATAAACCTGTTTGATAATCCCTTCAGTATTGATTGACAGACCTTTTTCGTTATGTTTTGTCTGATATAGTCAATCATCATTGCTTGGGTTACTGAATAGGTCTATTTAAAAAAGATAAAAAGGTAGTTAACTATAATTGTGATGCAATAAATATCTGTTATTATATCTTATTTATATATACAATTTTTCTTGAAACAATCTTATTGATTATATGAGTATATTATAACAATTCGCAAAATTTTTAGAGTAAAACTATAAAAGAATTATTTAAAATATCAAATTTATCAAATATTACTTGTTTATTATTTTATTGTTTCCATATAAATATTAATTTTTATTTGTAAAGTTTGCTATATTATTTTTAAATTGAGACGGGGAAATTCCATAAATATCTTTAAAAACTCTGTTAAATGTTCTTATACTATCAAATCCTGATTCAAGAGCTATATCTGTTAATGTACGATTTGTTGTTCTTATCAGTACCGCAGCATACTCTGTTCGTATAAGACCTAAATATGACCGAAGATTCATTTTGAATTTATTTTTGAAAATTCTTGAAATATAATATATACTTACGTTAAACATTTTCGCAAGAGATTCTCTTGTTATGTTTTCTGTAAAATTATTTTCTATATATCCTGTAATTTTATAAGTTATGTCCTGTATTGGCATTCTGCTGTCTTTATTTAAGATGAGAGTGCCAATTATATTTGAAAGAATTATACAAGTCCAACCAAATTTGATTTCAAAACTATCGTCAGGTTTAATATGGTTTAGTGCAAACAAAGTTTCTTCATTTATATTTTCTTTTGATATAATTGGATTATCCGTTTTATATTCTTTAAAGCTTGGAAAGAGTGGATTTAAAATTTTTGGGTCACACATTAAAAGCAACTCATCAGCTTTTTCTTTTTCAGCTTTAAAATATGAATGTATCATATCAGGAAAAATAATTATGGCTTCTCCTTCTTTTACACAATATACCATATTTTCTATTTTTATATGTTGTTCCCCTGAATATACGTACAATATTTCTATATATTTATGCATATGGTCAGGGAAAGATACTTCATAAGTATTATGTTTTACTGTTAAATCTGTTTTTCGTATTTCGTAAAATGGCAACAAAGAAAACACCTCCGCATTTTTTGACTAATATAAATATAGTACGATTTTTATTTTAACATTTTTTTATGTGTAATTCAAGTATATATATAAATTAATATGCGTCAATAGCATTTACTTTTTTTAAATATAAATGTAAAATATAACTATGAAATTAAATTGAAAGAAAAAATAAAAGTATAATATAACAAATATAAATAATTTATGACAATTTTCCTCATAAATTTGAGGCGATACCATAAGCCTAGTTATTAATTATAGAAATGTATATGATTAATATGGCAAAACAATAAAATAATTTATCCATAAAAAAGAATTATTTTTGAAAATTATTTTTATTATTTTACTATGATTGAAATAGGTCTTTTTTTTGCCATGTTTTTTTAAATGGCAGACTTTTTTTATTGAGTAAAACGGGAGGATGCGAAAATGATTTATGGATATGTAAGAGTATCTACAAAGGAACAAAATGAAGACAGGCAAACTATCGCTTTTAAAGAATGTGGTATGAATATTGATAAAGTTTTTATGGATAAGCAGAGCGGAAAAGATTTTGAACGTGCAGAATATAAAAAAATGATAAAAACACTTAAATGTGGTGATGTGCTTATTATAAAAAGTATTGACAGGCTAGGCAGAAACTATAATGAGATTATTGAACAATGGAGAAAAATAATAAAAGTTAAAAACGCTGATATTATTGTGCTTGATATGCCCATATTAGATACAACTCAAAATAAGGATTTGATTGGTACACTTATAAGCGATTTAGTATTACAGTTGCTTTCTTATGTAGCTGAAAATGAAAGAATTAATATAAGGCAAAGGCAGGCAGAAGGAATTGCCGCAGCTAAAAATAGAGGTATAAAATTCGGCAGAAGACGACAATACAATCCTTTTGATTATGTTGAGATTTATGAAAAAACCGCTGAAAAGAAAATAAGTGTAAAACAGGCTATGAATATTATGGGAGTCAGTGAAAGCACTTATCATAGAATGAGAAGAAAATTAAAAATTGCCATTATGAGAGATTCTATTAATTTTCATAATGATATTTTTATATTATGCGGGATATTCTTTATATATAGTCAATCAACTTGTTTATTTTCAAGTTAATTAGAACTGTTTACAGTAAATTCTAGAATAAAAATAGAAAATATTTTATTCAATATTTCTTAATGCTTTCGGTGTTTAAAAAACAAAACGCCTTTTGTTAAAATTTTGAATAAAATATTTTTTCTATCCATACTTGAATTGCTGTAAAATTACTGCGACAACGATTGACAAAAGATTTTTTGTCAGACAAGGTTTGATTTTTACAGGAATATATAGAATGTATTTTAAGAAAATCGGGTAAAGTATGGTGAAAAAAGATTTGTCAAGCATTATAACAGAGGTTATTGAACAGGTCTATTATATCATAGTTTTTGTAAATTATGCTTATTTCAAAAATGTTAAAAAATTGTGCAAGATATATAAATTATATATCTTAAAACTATAA
Source organism: uncultured Clostridia bacterium (assembly GCA_949948985.1). Classification (GTDB taxonomy): domain Bacteria; phylum Bacillota; class Clostridia; order Lachnospirales; family CAG-274; genus MGBC114079. The sequence continues at coordinate 2,854 of CATLIG010000036.1, forward strand.
AATTGTACAAATTTGATTTAATATATTGACAATGATTATTAAACGTTATATAATATATACATAATTAAATAAAAATTCTATTTAATATTGATTGTTATTGGATTGTGACCGAATATAAAGGGCAAGACCATTTTCGCAATATATGTTTTTATATTTGCGAAATGGTCTTTTTTTATTTTTATAGTGATTGGAGGTGATAGTATGTTTAAAATAACAAAAATAGTCAATAACAATATTGTATGCTCAATTGACAGCAATGGCAAAGAAATAATTTTAAGGGGGCTGGGAATAGGATTTAAAAAACAAGTTGGCATGGTTATTCCGGAAAATAAGATAGAGAAAATTTATAAGGTTGTTGACAAAACTGAATCTAATAAATTACAACAGCTTTTTAGTGAAATACCTATTGAATATATTGAAATATGTGGTGAGATTATAGATTTAGCTGAAGATACACTTGGAAAAAAACTTAATAAAAATATAAACATAACTCTCACTGACCATATTGATTTTGCCATTGAACGAAAAAAGAAAGATTTGGAGTATAAAAATGTTTTGCTCTCAGAAATTCAAAATTTTTATCCTATTGAATACGCAATAGGAAAGAAAGCAACAGAAATGATAAATGAAAGATTTTCCATAAAATTATCAGATGATGAAGCTGGTTTTATTGCTTTGCATATAGTCAATGCGGCTTTAGAAACAAATATAAATGATGTAGTGTATATTACAGAAATGATACAGTCTGTAGTTGAAATTGTAAAAAAATATTATAATATGGAGTTTAATACAGAAACTTTAGATTATAACAGGTTTATTATTCATATGAAATTTTTTGGGCAAAGATTATTTAAAAATAAAATCGCACCGGATGATGATACTATGCTTCAAAATATGATAAAAGAAAGATATAGTTATGATTATGAATGTGCTGTTAAAATAAGAGGATATATATCCGCAAAGTATAATAAAAAAATCAGCGAAGAGGAGATGATGTTTCTTACTGTTCATTTAAGAAGAATTTCTAAAAATAAATAAAATTTTTTATAATTTTATTGGGCATATATAAAAGTTTTATACTTCTCGTTAAAGACATATAGACTTTAATATTTATTAAAAAAGCTTATATATATTTTATGTGACATAAATATAAAAAGATTGTTAAGAATAAACAATACTTATAGTTTATTTTGTTTTTTATGGTTTTTATACACGTTATATATAGTTATTAATCTGAAAAATTATTTGTAATTAAATATTTTTTAAGGAGGGTTCAAGTTATGAAAGATAAAATATTTGGAGTTTTACAGCGGGTAGGTCGTTCATTTATGCTTCCAATAGCACTTTTACCAGTTGCCGGGCTTTTACTTGGTTTAGGTAGTTCTTTTACTAATACCACAATGCTTGAAACATATAATCTTATGGGAATAATGGGACCCGGAACGGTTATATATTCAATACTTTCAGTTATGAGTGCGGCAGGGAACTCAGTATTTGCTAATTTACCGCTTATATTTGCCGTAGGAGTTGCTATTGGTATGGCAAAGAAAGAAAAAGAAGTTGCGGCTTTGGCTGCGGCTATCGCGTTTATTATTATGCATACTTCTATAAGTACAATGCTTCTTATAGGAGGAGGCGGAGCAACCGTTGCGGAATCATGTGAAAATCTTGTGTCAAGCGGATTTATAGCCGCCAACTCTTATGGAGATATTCTTGGTATCACAACACTTAATATGGGTGTGTTTGGCGGTATTATTGTTGGTCTTGGTGTTGCCGCACTTCACAACAGATTTTATAGAATTGAACTTCCACAGGTACTTTCATTTTTTGGAGGTACGAGATTTGTGCCAATTATAAGCTCGGTAGTATATGTAGCCGTTGGAATATTGATGTATTTTGTATGGCCTTATGTTGGTATAGGAATTGCAAAAGTTGGAGAGCTTATTATGCAGTCAGGTTATGCGGGTACTTTGCTTTATGGATTTATGGAAAGACTTCTTATTCCATTTGGACTGCATCATGTATTCTATATTCCTTTTTGGCAGACAGCCGTAGGCGGAAGTATGGAAATAAACGGACAAATTATTCAGGGCGCCCAGAACATATTTTTTGCTCAGCTTGCGGACCCTAGCTGTACAGAATTTGCTGTTTCGGCAACAAGATTTATGTCGGGAAAGTTTCCTCTTATGATTTTTGGTCTCCCTGGAGCTGCTTTTGCTATGTACAAATGTGCCAGACCTGAAAAAAGAAAGATAGTAGGAACACTTCTTTTATCCGCCGCACTTACCTCAATGCTTACAGGTATTACAGAGCCTCTGGAATTTACATTTCTTTTTGTTGCTCCTTTGTTGTATGGTATTCATTGTGTATTTGCGGGTATGGCATATATGCTTATGCATATATTTAACGTTGGCGTTGGTATGACTTTTTCGGGAGGAATTATTGACCTTTTCCTTTTTGGAGTTATACAGGGAAATGAAAAAACGAACTGGATATGGATAATAATTGTTGGTTTAGTTTATTTTATAGTGTATTATTTTATTTTCTCTGTTGTTATTTCAAAATTGAATTTAAAAACTCCGGGACGGGAATCAGATGATGAGGAAACAAAACTTTATACACGTGCTGACGTTAATGCAGCGAAAGGAACAGGGAGTAACGGTGCTGCTGGAAATAAAGCAGATTCTGTATCAGCTCTTATTGTACAGGGGCTTGGAGGTAAAAAAAATATAAGCGATGTAGATTGCTGCGCGACAAGACTTCGTACTACGGTTTACGACCCTAAGCTCGTTAATGAAAATTATTTGAAAGCTTCAGGGGCTTCAGGTATTATTCATAAAGGAAATGGTGTTCAGGTAATTTACGGACCAAAAGTTACTGTAATTAAATCAAATCTTGAGGATTATCTTATGAGTCCGGAAAGTGATATGCCAGTTGATATTTCAACTGATGAAAAAGAAAAAAATGATATAGAAAATGTTAAAAAAAATGTGCAATCTGATATATTTGCTCCTATGACAGGTAAAATTATAAATCTTTCAGAAGTCGATGATGGAGTATTTTCTGAGGGTATGCTTGGAGATGGAGTAGCTATTGAGCCTAATGACGGTAAAGTTTTTGCGCCTTTTGACGGAGAAGTTCAAATGGTTTATGATACAAAGCATGCACTGGGACTTATATCAAATGATGGCATTGAGCTCCTTATTCACGTTGGTATTGACACTGTGCAGTTAAATGGAAAATATTATGATGTTAAAGTTCAGAACGGTCAGAAAATAAAAAAAGGTGATCTTCTTGTGAATGTAGACCTTACTGGTATTTCTGAAGCCGGATATAGAACTATTACACCTGTTATAGTTACAAATTCTGATGATTTTTCAGAAATTAATGTTATTACATCTGATAATGGTGATATTAATACTAAAATTATTTCAATTAAATAATTATATCAATATCGTGCAAGATAGACATGTTTAAAACCACCGTAATAACGATTGCAAAATATTCTTTCATTAATTGAATTCTGATTTTTGCAGGAATTTACTAAGTATTTCAGAAAAATTAGACAAAGACAGTTGGAAAAAGATTTGCCAAGCGGTGTTACAGTGGTTTAGAACAGATTTAATAATAAAATCAATTTCAACTGAAACTATGAATTTATAATTGTGCGGTGTTGTCTTATATAAAAAATACAAGGAGGAATTTAAAATGATTAAATTTAATTATGTTATTACCGATGAAATAGGAATTCATGCGAGACCAGCTGGACTTCTTGCGAAAACCGCGAAAACAGTATCTTCTAAAGTTGTTATTAAAGCTAATGGTAAAGAAGCTGACGCTTCAAAACTTATGGCAGTTATGGGACTTGGAGTAAAGCATGGCAATGAAATAACAGTTGAGGTAACAGGTGATGATGAAGCGGAGGCAGTAGTTAAAATGGAAGAATTCTTCAAAGCTAATTTATAGGATTTTGAACCGAAAGGAGAATTTTTATGAAAATTTTCTGTGGTAAAGCTATATTTAGAGGAATAGCTATAGGAAAAATTTTATTTAACTCTAAAAATAAACAGCAAGTAAGAAGAAATAAAATTAATGATATTGATACTGAAATATCTCGTTTTGAAAAAGCTAAAGAGAAAGCATCACAAGAACTTAATAAATTATATGAAAAAGCTTTGAAGGAAGTTGGAGAAAATAACGCGGCGATTTTTGAGGTTCATTCTATGATGCTTGAGGATGATGATTTTAATGACGCGGTTATAGATAAAATTAAAAATCAGCTTGTAAATGCCGAGTATGCCGTTGCGAAAACGGGGGATGACCTTGTGGATATGTTCGCAAATATGGAAGACGAATATTTTAAAGCAAGAGCGGCGGATATGAAAGATATTTCAGAAAGAGTTATTTCAAAGCTTATCGGAGAGGATTCATCTTTCCAGCTTAAAGAACCATCTATTATAGTAGCTGAGGATTTAGCTCCAAGTGAAACTATACAAATGGATAAAGATAAATTGCTTGCTTTTGTAACTAAACTTGGTTCTTCAAATTCACATACAGCGATTTTGGCGAGAACTATGAATCTTCCTGCGCTTATAGGAATTGATATAGACAGTAAATGGAATGGCAAGCAGGCTGTAGTTGATGGATACAGTGGAAAATTAATTATTGATCCTGATAAGGAAACTTTTGAAAAATATATAAAAATACAGAAAGATGACCTTGAGAAAAGAGAACTACTTAAAGAACTTAAAGGAAAAGAAACTATTACAAAGAGAGGAAAGAAGATTAACCTATATGCTAATATAGGAAAACCTGCGGATCTTTCTAATGTTATTGAACATGACGCCGAAGGAATAGGGCTTTTCAGAAGTGAATTTCTATATTTAGACTCTGATGATTTCCCTACAGAAGATGAGCAGTTTAGCGCATATAAAAAAGTTGCTGAAACAATGGGAAGTAAAAAGGTTATTATAAGAACTTTAGATATAGGTGCTGATAAACAAGTTGATTATTTTAATTTTGGACATGAGGATAATCCAGCTATGGGATACAGAGCTATTAGAATTTGTCTCTCTCAGCAGGATATTTTTAAAACCCAGCTTAGGGCTTTGTTAAGAGCGAGTGCTTTTGGAAATATTTCTATTATGTATCCAATGATTATTTCTGTTGATGAAGTAAAACAAATTAAAGTAATAGTAAAAAATGTTATGGCAGAATTAGAAAACGAAAAAATTGATTTTAACAGAGATATTGAGCAGGGCATTATGATTGAAACACCGGCGGCTGTTATTATGAGTGATGAACTTGCGAAAGAAGTTGATTTTTTCAGTATAGGAACAAATGACCTTACTCAATATACATTAGCAGTTGACAGACAGAATCCAAAACTTGAAAATATAAATGATACTCATCATCCCGCTGTACTCCGTTCGATTAAAACAGTTATTGAAAACGCACATAAGGCAGGAATATGGGCAGGAATATGCGGAGAATTGGGTGCGGATACTTCTCTTACTGAAACATTTATCTCATATGGAATAGACGAGTTGTCAGTTTCACCTACATTTATTTTACCTGTAAGAAAGGCTGTAAGAGATTCTGAATAATTTAAAACAAACACTTTGTAAAAAAGCAATAAAAATGGTTAGATTTAAAGTTACTAAAAAAATTAGGTTTTGTCTGACAAAAAAATCTTTTGTCAATCGTTGCCACTCAGGTTATTGAATGATTTTTCAAGTTAATTGACTAATATATAGATGGTGATTAATTATCACTGTTTATGCGTCGAGCACAGTCACTGTAAGTGATATATACCATTCGTGCAAGTGTGCATCTGCCAAAGGTTATTATATATTGGGTGATTTTTAATCACCCAATATGTAAGTATAAGTTATTAAATTCATAAAAATATATTTAATCATATATAAAAAATTACAATAGAAAATCCCTATAAAGTATAATTTTTATAAGTCTATACTTTATAGGGATAATTTACTTTTTAGTATGAAATGTTTATAAATTTAATTTTCAGATTCAACAGGCATTACAAATTCAGGGTTAAGTGTTTTTTGAAAAATTATTGAGGCATCTGTAGCAGTTAATTTTCCATCGCCATCAACATCGGTATATTTCATATAATTAGTTGTTTTTTCTTCTATTGGCAATTTAAAAATATCATTTAATACCTTTTCAAGTACTAAAGAAGCGTCATTGGCAGTTATACCTATTTTACCGTCAACATCGCCAAATTTAATATCAGATATATTATTACTAAATTTTATTTCTTTAACAACAACTTCTGAAATTTTATTATTAACCACGGTTATTGCCTTAATTATAATAGTTTCATCTGTTCCGCTTATTTCAAATGGTTCAGTATATTCATTAGAATTTATCGTAGGCTCAGAGCCGTTTGTGGTGTAATAAATTTTTGCGTTTTTTTCGTTTGTTTCAATTGAAACGATTACTTTTTTACTGTTTTCAGGTTCAAGTTCGCTTGCTTTTATTTCAGGTTTATTAATAGTATTTTCTGTTTCAGTGCTGGACTCGGTACTTGTTTCGGTGCTGGACTCAGTACTTGTTTCGGTGCTGGACTCGGTACTTGTTTCAGTATTAGGGTTATTGTAATGTATGGTTACTTGTTGTAGTGATATGTTGATGTCAGCCGTTTTTCCTATTCTGTTCCACTGTTCTTCATTTCCGCTAAAATATATATCTTTCAGCTGATTACAAGCTGAAAATGCGGCTGTTCCTATTCTAGTTATGCTGTCTGGAATATTGAGTTTAGTTAAACTGTAACACGAAGCAAATGCCTGCTCTTCAATACTTTCCGCACCTTGTGGAATGTTCAGACTGGAGAGTGCGCTGCAAATCTGAAACATACCCACACCAATGTGGTCTATTTTCTTTGGCAGCGTTACATTGACCAATCTATAGCATTGAGTAAACATATTATCGCCAAGTATTACTGTCTTATCAGCATCTCCTGGAGCGAATATTGCACTTTTCATATTATCACAACCCATAAATGCTCCGGCACCAACTGATTCAATACTGGCAGGCAAGTAAATAGATGTAAGTTCTCTGCAACCACGAAAAGCGCGTTCGCCAATAGTTTTAACACTATCAGAAATTGTAACAGAACTAAGGTTCGGACATTCGCAGAAAGCGCCATCACTTATAGTTTTCACATTGTTAGGAATAGTCACGGAAATAATCTGAGATTTACGGAAAGCGTTGATACCTATAGTTTTCACACTGGCAGGGATATTTACGTTAAGAGCATTACTATTATAAAAAGCATTATTGCTAACATTTGTTACACCATCTTCAATAACAATTTTCAGGATTTTGTCTATATGATTATTCCACGGACGATCAGTAAATTCACTGAAGTCTGGCATAGTACCATTACCTGAAATAGTAAGTGTACCTGATTTTGTCAGCTTCCATGTAAGATTTTCGCCAAGGGTTCCTTCTCCGCCTTCAATCGGATCGTTAGCAGTGGGATCATCCGGCGGAATATATCCTTCTGGATAACGTGTGATAAGACAGTTTGCTGCTTCAATTTCATCCTTTGACATTGAACGACCCCAGTGTACGGAACTATTGTAATTTCCTTCGGCAATAATTACACCTGTGTCACTTACCTGGAGAACAATCACGGTGTGAGCATAATTATTTACTCGCAAGATATCTCCGACTTTAACATCTGAAAGTTTAACTCCTGTAAGCATCCTGCCTGGTAAGTTGTTGAATGCTTCATCACTGAGAAGAAAAGCAAAAGCTACACATCCAACACCAGAATTTACTCCTTCGATTTTTCCTCCTTTCCAGGTATATGAATTGTTGAGTGAATAGGGAGTATAGTTAGTCCACTCCATTCCTTCCGGATATTTTGTCTGTAAGGCAATCATACGGTTATAGGCTTCTTGATATGTAGGGATATTAGTATTCTCGTAGAGGACAGATTCGTCTATGGATTCTTCTACAAGAAAATTTTCTTGCTGTATAGGGTCTTGGTTTTCTTGCCACGCATATGTTTTTGATATGGATGCCACGCACAAACATAGCGTTAAAATAGTCGAAAGAATTTGCTTTTTCAATTTTTTGCAACCTCCAGTTAATTTTATTCGGGAAAGATATGCTATGGCTTGTAACATCAGCACCTCTTATCCCTTTTGAGTATACATCTAATACCTTATTTTGTCAACTTTCTAAACAAAGTAGAATTTATAATAATTCATAAAATTTCTTTGTTTTGCACTAAAAATTTTATGAATTACTAAAAATTCTAATAAATCGAATATATTAAGAAACTTTTTTATTTTTTGTATTAAAATTCTCATGAATTAATAGACTTGTTCAATAACTTCCATAATAATGCTTGACAAATCTTTTTTAGACATAATTTGCCTAGTTTTTTTAAACACTTGTAAAGTTACTGCAAAAATTAGGCTTTGTTTGACAAATAAATCTTTTGTCAATAATTATCATTCAGGTTATTAAACAGGTCTAATAAGAATTTACTTAATAATAATTCATAAGTTTTTATAGTCAATCAACTTAAAATATGAAAAAGTTCAGCGGTCAAAAATCCTTTTCACTGCGTTGTCGGAAGTTGACGTAGGCTTTCGACTATGCCTGCCTTCCGCCGCCTTGTGAAAATAATTTTTGCCTCGTCTCCTTTTCTACTTTCAAGTTGATTGATTATAATATAAAGCAATAAATCTGTTTTTAAACTACGATAACGTTAATTTATAATGACTTTAAACAGGTCTACTTTTTATAAATTTTATTTCTTAACTGCATATTTCTCTTTAGGTGTATAGAAAAAATCATCACCGGGTAATTTCCCGCCTATTGAATCTGGGTTGGAGTTATATAATTCTGATAAAAATTTCATTGTTGAAGTTTTCATTTCATCACCGTCAATATAAACAAGATTACAATTTGGAATCGCTTTTTCAGCTATGTCTGATTTAGGTATTATTTTAAATTTTTCTGAAAGCTCAGATGTCTCGGAAATATTTTTTTCAGCGTACATTATTGAATCATAGCATTCTTGAAGAAAATGTCCAAATACCCTTGGATGTTTTTGGGCATAGTCTTTTTTTACGGCAATACATCCTGTTGTCATAACACAGCCAGAAGCTTTTTTCCATTCGTCAGTTATACTTATGACATTTTTTAAGTTTTCATTTTTTGATATTGCTATAGATGCCTGAGGTTCAGGCAAAATTCCTATGGAAACTTCTCCAGCTGCCATTAATGATGAAAGTTCTGAAGGTTCTTTGTATTCAACAGTTACATTTTCTACTGAGTTTGTTTTTAAAATATAATTTAAAACGTATTCAGGTACTGCACCTTTACTTGTGGCGTAAATTGTTTTTCCGGATAAATCTTTCAGTGATTTTATTGTATTTCCGTTTTCAAGAACATTTAAAGCACCAAGGGTATTTATTGCCGCAATTTGTACATTTCCATTTGTTTTATTGTATAAAGTTGCTGCGAGATTTGAGGGTATTGCTACAATATCAACTTCATTATTTAAAAATTTCGCCACAATTTCGTCAGTTGAATCTGTAGTCATAAATTTATATGAGTTATATTCATAAGTTTCACCTTTTTCATTAAGTTCCATAAGATGTAATAATCCTATGCCTGTAGGACCTTTTAGTGTTCCTACAGTGACAGTTGAAACATGATTAGTTTCGGTTACGGTTTCGTTTTCTGCTTCATCTGAAATGCTGTCGTCTATTTCGATTTGCATTTCCTCATCATTTGAACATCCGGCGAAAGATAAAGTTATTATTGAAATTAATAAAATGCTGATTAATCTGAAAAATTTCATTATTTTTCCTCCTTTAGTTTATTTTTAAACCATTTTAAGGCTATATCTAAAATTTGTCAATATTTTTAGATTAAAAAATATCAATTATATTTTTAGCTTTACTAAAAAATTTTTTGCCATATTTAATTTAAGTAAAATAATAAATCTGCTCAATAATCTGATTGACAAGAGATTTTTTTGTCAGACTAATCCTGATTTTTGCAGGAATATCTGGAAGGTATTTCAAAAAAATCAGGCAAAGTATGATGTAAAAAAGTCGGTAAGTCAGTGTTACCGAGGTTATTGAACAGATTTAAAAAAATGAACAAATGATTTTTAATAAAATCAAGTTTATTGAAAAAAGTTGTCAAATATATCCTCTAGTTCCGCTGAGTTTTCACTTATTATAAGTATTACATAATTGTCTTTTGTCTTTAATACATGTTCTTCCAGTTTAGTAGCTTCTGCGGGAGTATCTTTCCATGCGGACATTAATCCGGATACCTCATTTGCAAGAGATTTTTCGATATTTTCCGACGATGGTCCGCCTTTTGTTTTTGTCATAATGATTCTGTCAGGTTTTTCATTATTTGTAAAATATACAAAACCTTCTTCTATGTCGTCAGTTGCTATTCCGTATTTTTGTGCTGTTGTTATATTTTTTAAATCCTCAATTTGAGAATTTTCAAAATTTGCTTTTGATGTTAGACTTGTTTGTAATTCCAAAAAGTTTATATTGTTATTTTTATCTGTATTTTTTCCGCATCCTGAAAATAGTAGAGATGAAACTATAATAAATAAAATTAGTTTTGACATTTATTTTGCCTCCTTAGTAGTTTTATGAGTTTGGCATTTATATGATATTACGGTAATTTCAAAAGAACTCCTGAAAGAAAAACTATTTTACTTAAAAATTCTTTACGATTTGAATGTTTATAATAATTCGTAAAATTTTTAGTGCAAAATAATAAAAAAGTTACTTGATGTATAAGGTTTTATTAGATATCATCTGTTCATTATTTTATTGTTTCGCTATAAATAAAATATTTTTTTATTTACCGTAATTGTTGTAAATAGTTTTTCATTTAATTAAAAAAAATATGTATTTTATATTCACTTACTTTATATTTTTTGAATATTTTAAATTATGGGAAATTTTTTAAAATTCCGGAGCAGTACTCTCCGTTTATTATAGATTTTTTATTATTTACAGCCGGCTGTAGATTTTTAGTGATTTATTTGCTATTATATTTTATAGTGATTTAGAAAATTTTTTAATGAAAGTTAAAAAACTTATGCCAAAATAATAAAAGTATGAAATTAAGTGAGGTATATTATGTCTAAAGATAAAGAAATTAAAACGAATGCTATGAGATTTTTGGATAAAAATAAGATTAATTATAAGAAGCTAGTTTATGAATGCGATGAATTTATTGATGGCATGGAGGTTGCAAAAAAACTTGGACAACCTTTTGAAAAAACTTTTAAAACTCTTGTGACACAAGGAAAAAGCAAAAATTATTTTGTTTTTGTTTTGCCTGTAGATAAAGAACTTGATCTAAAAAAAGCGGCTAAAAGTGTAGGAGAGAAATCTCTTGAAATGATTCACGTAAAAGACATTACAAAGATTACAGGATATATAAGAGGAGGATGTACTCCTCTTGGAATGAAAAAACAATATTTTACTACTGTACATAATTCGGCGGAAAATCTTGAAACTATATTTATAAGCGGCGGGAAAAGAGGTCTTCAGATTGAGATTAATCCAAAAGAACTTGTAAAAATTATTTGCGGAAAATTTGATGATATTGTATTTTTATAATTATGTGTTTAAAAAGTTTTTAAAAAAAGTTGAAAATTCAGAAGATTTATGATACGGTGATAGTATAAGTAAGTAAAATTTTGTAGGCAGCAATGAAATATTTTCGCTTTTTGTTGGAAAGATGTATTATATATTCAGAAAAATTCTAATTATTAAGTATATATAGTTAACCAACTAAAAATAAACAAGTTAAGCTGATAAGTTTATTTTTGTTGCGTTATGTTAGCCTAGTATGGACTTAGATTAATATATTAAAAAGATAAATATAGAGGTGTTTGATATGGAAGATAGATTTAGCGATGAATTTGAAGAAAGAAAGAAAAAAATTTTAGGGTTTATTAATGACGAACAATATACACCTATGCGTGCGGCGGATATAGCACTTATTCTTGAAGTTCCGTCAAGGGATAGATTTGCTTTTGAGGAAATAATAAATACTCTTCAGAAAAACGGAGAAATTGTCATTACAAAAAAAGGTAAAATAATGACGCCGAAACAGCTTAATATTATTTCAGGAATATTTACAAGTCATGCTAACGGATTTGGTTTTGTAAGTCCCGACAATGGTTTTGGCGGTGACGTTTTTATTCCGACTTTTGCTGTGAACGGTGCTATGCATAAGGATAAGGTTTGGTGTAAAATTGTAAATACTGATGGAAAAAATCCGGAGGGTGAAATTGTCAGGGTTGTTGAAAAGGGTATAAACAATATTGTTGGTACTTTCGAAAAAGGAAAAAACTTTGGTTTTGTAATTCCTGATGATAAGAAAATAGCTCAGGATATTTTTATTGCCAAAGAAAATAGCAGAGAAGCTGTTTCAGGTCATAAGGTGGTTGTTAAAGTAATTAAGCCGCCTAAAGACGGAAAAAGTCCTGAGGGTATTGTTACAGAGATTATAGGTCATATTAATGACCCGGGAATTGATATTTTATCCATCATAAAGCAATTTGAACTTCCGATTGATTTTCCTGATGATGTATATAAAGAAATTGAAAAGATAGATGATGAGGTAAACATAGATACTATTGATGGCAGAAAAGATTTAAGAGACTTTCTTATGGTTACTATAGACGGAGAGGACGCAAAGGATCTTGATGATGCTGTTTCTGTTGAAATTCTTGAAAACGGTAATTTTAAATTAGGTGTTCATATTGCGGATGTTTCTGAATATGTCAAAGAAAACAGTCGTCTTGATAAAGAGGCCTTAAAAAGAGGGACAAGTGTTTATCTTGTTGACAGGGTTATTCCTATGCTTCCTCATAAGTTGTCAAACGGCATATGCTCTCTTAATGCCGGAGTTGACAGATTTGCTCTTAGCTGTATTATGGAGATTGATAAAAAAGGAATTGTTGTTTCTCATGAGATTTGTTCATCAATTATAAATATAGATAAACGTATGAGCTATACAGTTGTGAATGATTTACTTATAAATGAAAATTCAGAATACTTTAATGAATATGAGAACTTTATTATAATGTTTAAAAACCTTGAGAAACTTAGAAATATTCTTCTCAAAAAAAGAATTAAACGAGGTGCTGTTGAATTTGAGTTTACGGAAGCAAAAATTATTCTTGACAAAGAGGGAAATCCTATAGATATAAAACCATATGAAAGAAATATCGCAACAAGTATTATTGAGGAGTGTATGCTTGTTTGTAATGAAACCGTCGCTGAACAGTTTTTTTGGCTTGAACTTCCGTTTGTTTTTAGATCTCATGCGGAACCTGATAGTGAAAAGGTTCAAAAGCTTTCAGAGTTTGTGGCAAAATTCGGTTATAAGATAAAAGGTTCTTCAACCCATCCTAAAGATTTTCAGAAAGTACTTTCGGATGCTAAGAATACGCCGGAGGATGTTATTATAAACAGAATTGTTTTAAGAAGTCTTAAACAGGCAAGATACACTGCTGAAAATGAAGGACATTTTGGACTTGCGGCGAAATATTATTGTCATTTTACATCTCCTATACGAAGATATCCGGATCTTGAGATTCACAGAATTATTAAAGAGTATTTAAAAGGCTCTCTTAATGAAAAGAGAATTCGTTCTCTCGCCAAAAAAATACATGAGATAGCAAGACTTTCATCTGCCAAAGAAAGAACAGCGGAGGAAGCTGAAAGAGAAACTGATAATCTTAAAAAGATTGAGTATATGAAGGATAAGGTAGGGCAGGTATTTGACGGTATTATATCAGGAGTTGTAAGCAGAGGGGTTTATGTTGAACTGCCAAACACTGTCGAGGGATTTATATCGGTGAGAAATATGGATGGAGATTATTATATATATGATGAGGATAATTTACAGTATATTGGAGAGCGTACCCATAAAATATACGCTCTTGGCGACAGAGTAAGAGTTAAGCTTGTCAGGGCGGATTTATATGAAAGAAACCTTGATTTTGAGTTTGAGAAAAATTATGAGGAAGATGATGAAAATTTTCGTGAGGAGGAATGAACTATGCTTTCTAAAATAATTTCAGGAGCTCTTACGGGAATTGACGGATATGTGGTTGAGACAGAAGTCGATATAAGTCAGGGACTTCCTTGCTTTGAGATTGTAGGACTTCCGGATTCGGCTGTCAAGGAGTCAAAAGATAGGGTAAGGACATCTATTAAAAACTCTGGATTTAATTTTCCTGTTAAAAGAATTACTGTTAATCTTGCTCCGGCGAATACGAGAAAAGAAGGTCCATCTTTTGATTTGCCTATTGCTATTGGAATTTTGACATGTATTGAAGAGATTAATAATCAGAATGTAAAAGGTGTGTTTTTTACAGGAGAATTGTCCCTTGACGGAGGAGTAAAACCTGTTTCAGGAGTACTTCCTCTAATTTATGGAGCGTTTAAAAGTGGAATAAAGAAGTGTATTGTTCCTATTGATAATGCTGAAGAAGCGGCTTTAGTGAAAGGTATGGAGGTTATTGGAGTAAGATCATTGAATGAAGTGGTTGAATATTTTAATGGAAAAATTAATATTGACGCTACTACTGTAAATTATGATAAGCTTTTTTCAGAGGATAATAATTTTTATGAGGCTGATTTTGCTGACGTAAAAGGTCAGGACAATGTAAAAAGGGCATTGGAAATAGCTGCAGCCGGTCTTCATAATATTCTTATTATCGGTCCTCCGGGAGCCGGCAAAACAATGATGGCTAAAAGGCTTCCGTCAATTTTGCCTGACCTTACTTTTGAGGAAAGTATGGAAATAACTAAAATTTACAGTGTTTCCGGTTTTTTAAAAAATAAAAACGCTCTTGTAAAAAGAAGACCTTTCAGGGCTCCCCATCATACTATTTCAAACTCCGCTATGGTTGGGGGAGGCAGAATTCCTAAACCTGGAGAGGTAAGTTTATCACATAACGGCGTTTTATTTCTTGATGAACTTCCTGAATTTAACAGAAATGTACTTGAGGAATTACGACAACCTCTTGAAGACAGACAAGTTACAATTTCAAGAATAAACGGAACTATGACATTTCCGGCAAATTTGATGGTTGCGGCATCTATGAATCCATGTCCATGTGGATATTATGGTTATTCTGAAAAATGTAGTTGTTCTCAAAGCAAGGTTGACAAGTATCTCGGAAAGATAAGCGGTCCTTTATTGGACAGGCTGGATATTCAAGTTGAGGCATCTGCCGTTAATTATGATGATTTTAATGTAAGCATAAAAGCGGAAAACTCTAGTACAATTAAAAAAAGGGTAGTCGCGGCTCATAAAATACAAAAAGAAAGGTATAAAAATGAAAATATCTATTTTAATTCTGCTCTATCGGCGGCACAGATTGAAAAGTACTGTAAACTTGGAAAAGCTGAAAAGGAAATTATTAAAAGTGCTTTTGAGCGTCTTAATCTTAGTGCCAGGGCATATCATAAAATATTGAAGATTTCAAGAACAATAGCTGATCTTTCAGGAAGTGAGAATATAGGGGTATCACATATAGCGGAAGCTATTCAGCTTAGAAATCTTGACAGAAAGTTTTTGAAATAAGGGTGGTTTTAATTATGTATACCGAAAATGATTATTTAATGTGGCTTTCTTGTATTATAAATCTTGGTGTAGATAAAAGAAATCAACTACTGGATTATTTTGGAAGTGCAGAGGATATATGGAAATCGGATAGGGATGAAATCAGTAAAGTTATTAATGTGAAAGAAAATGTCTTACATACAATAATAAGAACAAAAACCAATGAACTTATGGAAAAAAGACTTTCTTTGTTAAGAGAAAAAAATATACAATTTGTCGGAGTTTCAGACATTTTGTATCCCGATAAATTAAGAGTAATTCATCAGCCGCCGGTAGGAATTTATGTTATTGGAAGTATTCCTGATTTTACTTTTCCATCGGTAGCTATTGTAGGAACAAGAAAATGTTCCGTCTATGGAAAAGATATAGCTTATTTGTTTGCGCGAGAACTTTCTCAAAATAATGTTATTATTGTCAGCGGAATGGCAGAAGGAATAGATAGTGCGGCTCACAGAGGAGCTTTGGCTGAAGACAATGTTACAGTAGCGGTTTTTGGAAACGGAGTTGATATTTGTTATCCTGCGTTTAATAAAGAATTGAAAGAAAAGATAATTCAAAATGGCTGTGTAATAAGTGAATATCCGCCGGGTATGGCTCCGAAGCCATATCATTTTCCGGCAAGAAACAGAATTATAAGCGGATTATCTGACGCTGCTGTAATTATTGAGGGCAGTGAGAAAAGCGGTTCGCTTATTACGGCAAATCATGCTCTTGAGCAGGGAAGGGATGTTTTCGCTGTTCCGGGAGATATTACTCAAAAGAGAAGTGATGGACCTAACAAACTACTTAAACAGGGCGCTTATGTACTTACACAGACAAGTGATATTTTAGAAGTTTTAAGAATAGAACCGGAACAAAATAATAAAATAAATAGTAAAAATAATAAAAATATTACACAAGCTCTTGCAACGGACGAAAAATTATTATATGATTGTATGGGTGAAAATCCGATTTCGGTTGACGAATTATTTATAAAAACACAAATGGAATTAAATAATCTTCAATGTGTATTAACTATGCTTGAAATTAAAGGTTTTATACAAAAGGTTTCTGGGCAGAGATATATGAAAGTTTAAATAAACAGGAGGGTTTATTATGAGTGCTGTAAAGGAAAAAGACGCACTTGCCGCAGGGGAAAAGCAAAACATTGAAAAAACAAAATCGAAAACAAAAACTAAAGAAAAAAATAAAAAAAATTTAGTTATTGTTGAATCTCCCGCAAAAGCAAAAACTCTTAAAAAATTTTTGGGGAGCAATTATAAAATTGAAGCGTCTATGGGTCATATAAGAGATTTTCCCAAAAGTGAAATGGGGATTAATTTTGAAAATGATTTTGAGCCTAAATATATAACAATAAGAGGTAAGGGTGAATTACTCGCAAAGCTTAGAAAAGAAGTTAAAAATGCTAATAAAGTATATCTTGCGACCGACCCTGACCGAGAGGGAGAAGCTATAAGCTGGCATCTTTTATATGCTCTTAAACTTGATGAAAGTAAAACCTCACGTATTACTTTTAATGAGATTACCAAAAATGCTGTAAAAAAATCAATAAAAGAGGCTAGAAATATTGATATGGACCTTGTCAACGCACAGCAGGCAAGAAGAACTCTTGACAGAATAGTGGGATATAAGATGAGTCCTCTTTTATGGAAAAAAGTAAAAAAGGGACTTAGCGCAGGACGTGTTCAGTCGGTCGCTTTGCGTCTTATATGTGACAGGGATGAGGAAATAGAAAATTTTGTCCCTGAGGAATATTGGACTATTCAAGGAGAGCTAAAAAATAAAAAAGGTAAAAAATTTAAAACTAAATTTTATGGAAAAAATAATAAAAAAATTGAACTCCATTCGGTAAAAGAAGTTAATATAATTCTTAACACTATAAAAGAACAGGATTTTATTGTTGATGATGTGAAAAAAGGCACAAGAATGAAAAATCCAGGAGCTCCGTTTACTACAAGTACTCTCCAGCAGGAAGCATCAAAAATACTTGGCTTTGCGTCAAATAAAACAATGCGGGTTGCTCAGCAGCTTTATGAGGGTATTGATATTAAAGGTGAAGGTACAGTAGGTATTGTTTCTTATATACGTACAGATTCTGTTCGTATTTCTGATGAGGCTTATGAGGACGCTAAAGCTTATATTCTTTCAAATTTTGATGAGAATTATATGGAAAAGGAAAGAAAACAATACAAAGTAAAGGGAAGAACACAGGATGCTCATGAGGCTATTCGTCCGACCTTAGCAAGCAGAACACCTAATTCTATAAAAGAATCTCTATCAAATGAACAATTTAAACTTTATAAACTTATTTGGGAAAGATTTATAGCAAGCCAAATGGCGTCTGCTGTATATACGACAATTTCTGTTAAATTAAGCGTTAATGATTATTCTTTTAGGTCAAGCGGTTCTGTTCTTAAATTTGACGGATATCTTGCTGTATATAAAAAAAATGAGGAAAAAGAGGAAGAAATTGTTATGCCGGAGGTTGAACAGGGAGAAATTGTCAAAGCTGATGAAATTAAAGAAGAACAGCATTTTACTCAGCCGCCAGCAAGATATACAGAGGCTATGCTTATTAAGACCCTTGAGGAAATCGGAGTGGGAAGACCAAGTACTTATGCTCCGACAATCAGTACGATTACCGCAAGGGGATATGTAACAAAAGAAAATAAGGTGTTTTATAAAACAGAACTTGGTGAAATTGTAAATGATATTGTAAAAAATAATTTTGAAAATGTAATTAATGTAGATTTTACCGCTGATATGGAAAAAAAGTTGGATGAAATTGAGGAGGGGAAGGTCGAGTGGAAAGAAATTATCCGTGAGTTTTATCCTCCTTTTAATGAAATGGTTGAGGTTGCGGAAGAAAAAATTGACGCTGTTGAAATTGAAGATGAGAAAACAGATGTTATTTGTGAAAATTGCGGAAGAAATATGGTTATTAAATTTGGAAGGTTTGGTAAATTTCTGGCGTGCCCCGGTTTTCCTGAATGTCGTAATACAAAACCTTTTTATGAGGACGCTAAAGTAAAATGTCCGGAGTGCGGAGGAAATGTTTTTATAAGAAAAACTAAAAAAGGACGTAAATATTATAGCTGTGAAAATTCTCCTGAATGTCAGTTTATGTCATGGAACAAACCTACAGGTGAAAAATGTCCTGAATGCGGTAGTTATCTTGTTGAAAAAGGAACAAAAAAGATTAGAATTGCCTGCTCTAATTCTGAGTGTGGTTATAGTGTTGAAAAAAAAGATGATGAAAAAACGGAGGAATAATATATGGATAATCTGATTTTATCTCTTGATAAAATTTTGAAAAGTATCCGTAAATCCTGTTCTGAAAAAGATATTATAGAAAATGTGTTTTCTTGTTTTGTTTCTTTATTTGATACAGACATTGTTTTTGTGGATGTAAGAAATAATGTATTTAAAAAATCAAAATATATAAAAATTGATACTTTATGTTTTGATATAAAAAAAATATTCAATAATGTATTTGACGAAAGTATTAACATGATATCAGAAAATCAATATAATGAATATTATATTGACGGTTATTATGGAATTATTATGCCTGTTTTTTTTACAAATAAATGTAACGGGGTTTTATTTGTATATAGTAGAGAAAATTTTTCCGATGAGTGTTTTATATGTCTTGAAAGCATTTGTATGTGGCTTTCCGGAACAATTTTTGCTTTTGAAAAAGATTTTGAGCGAAAAAAAAATGATAACAGAGAAATAGTAAGAAGCGCTTTCGGAACTTTATCTTATTCTGAATTTGAAGCTATTATCGGAGTTTTCAGCGAGCTTAAAGGGAATGAAGGTATTCTTATTATGAAAAAGATATCAGAAAAAATAAGTGTTACTCGACCAGTTATTGTCAATGCTCTGAAAAAAATGGAAAGCGCCGGTATTGTTGAAAGCCGTTCTCTTGGCGTTAAAGGTACTTATGTAAAGGTTTTAAATAAAGCTTTTCTTGATGAAATAGAAAAAATAAAAAAATAGTTTTAATTTGTAAAGTCTTATGTGGAAATTCTTTTTATCTTGTGTTATAATACGTAAAAGAAATGTTATACGGAATTAAAAGTTTTGATTAATTTTTGTAATTAAAGATAATTTCAACAGGTTGAAGTTTTAATTTACACATATATTTTGAGAGATTTAATTTTAAAATTATAATAACACGTAAAAAATCGATAAAATAAAATTATTTATAGTTAAACAATATAGTCAATCAACTTAAAAATGAGCAAAATGAGGGGAGAGGAAGTAAATTTTAGATGATAAACTTGTTTATTTTTAAGAGCCTGTCTAAAAACTTTTGAAATCTTAAAAATTATGTTATAATTTAAAGAAAATATTTAAAGAAGGTAATATAAAATGCACAATTATCCAAGTGATATAAGCCGTGAAGAATTTGA
>CATLIG010000037.1 GCA_949948985.1 uncultured Clostridia bacterium
CTTTATAAATTGCCTCGTCTAAATTTTCAATAAGAATTTCGCCTTTTTCATCTGTTATATACTCATTTACAGTTTTATCCTCAACTTTTGTAACTCTAAATTCAGCATTTTTAAGGGGCTGACCTGTTGTAGCGTCAACTTTTAAAATGCGAAGTTTAGGTTTAGCTTTGTTAGTGAAAATAAGCTGTTTACGTTTTCCCCATTCAAGCTGTATATCCTTGTGCTGATTTTCAAGCAAATATCCTGCCGGAGCGACAATTTCCTCAACAGTGTAAATTTTATCCTCTAAATCAGTAATAAGAATACGACCGTTTTCATCTGTTACATATTCGCTTGTGGTTTTGTTTTCGGTTTGAGTGATACGAAACTTAGCACCCTTTAGAGGTTCTTTTGTTTCCTCATCAATTTTCAAAATTTCAAGACTTGGTTTAGCTTTGTTAGTAAAAATAAGCTGTTTGCGTTTTCCCCATTCAAGCTGAATATCTTTGTGCTGTTCTTCAAGAAGATAACCAGCCGGAGCGACAATTTCCTCAACAGTGTAAATCTTATCCTCTAAATCAGTAATAAGAATACGACCATCTTTGTCGGTTATATATTCGCTTGTGGTCTTGTTTTCGGTTTGAGTGATACGGAACTTAGCGCCCTCCAAAGGCTTTTTAGTTTCCTCGTCAATTTTAAGGATTTCAAGACTTGGTTTTGCCTTGTTTGTAAAAACAAGAGTTTTTGTTTTGCCCCATTCAAGCTGTATATCCTTGTGTGTTGTATCAAGCAAATATCCATCGGGACTTTCAAATTCCCATACAGTATAAACGGCTTCTTCAAGGTCGTTTACAGTAACCGTTCCTGAATCATCGGTTATATATTCGCTGACTGTTTCGCCATCGGCTTTTTTTACATAAAACTTAGCGCCTTTAAGCGGTTTATTTGTCTGTGAATCTACTTTCATAATTTGAAGTGAAGGACATTTACGGTTATCAAATTTCACTTCTGTAACCTTATTCGCTTCAAGTTTTACATCTTTGCTTTCTGTTGTGATTAAATATCCGGGAGGGGCGGCAATTTCGGTTATTGTATACCAGTCAGGCTCTAAATCCTCAATTTTTATTGTACCGTCTTTGCCTGTAATGCCCTCATAAACGATACTTCCGTCTTTTTTCTTTACTGAAAACTCCGCTTTTTCAAGAGGAAAACCTGTACCCTCGTCAAACTTCTTTATTAAAAGTCCGGGTTTAGCTTTATTTTTCAAAGTAATTGCGGCGGTTTTTCCGCTTTCGATTTTTATAGTGTGAGGTGTTTCATCAAGTATATATCCGCTCGGTGCTGTAATTTCAGTTACAGTATAAGTTCCCTCCGGCAAATCAGGCACTTTAGCCATTCCCATAGTGTCGGTTACAACATCTTTAAATTTATTTCCTCCGTCTAAAGCGACACGAATAGTGGCTTTAGCGAGTTTTTCTCCCGTATCAGCGTCAACCTTTATAATTGTAAGGTCTGTATTAGGCTTATTAGTAAATGTCAAAACAGCTTGTGTATCCTTTTTCACAACAATATCTTTATGACTGTTTTCATCAATCTGATAGCCATAAGGCGGTTCTATCTCGTCAACATAATAAGCTCCTATATTTTCAAGGGCAACCGTCACTTGTCCGTTTCCGTCAGTGATATATTCTCCTATAACGCCGCCGTCAGCGTCTGTAACTCTGAATACCGCTCCGGCAAGTCCCTTTGTTGTTCCCGTTTCAACCTTAACAATTTTTAATGTTCCGGGTGTAGACGGAGTAGGGGTAGGTGTTGGAGTGGGAGTAGGTGTGCTTGGTGTGGTTTCAGGTTCTGTTTCTTCTTCGGTGTTTGGTTCTGTTGATGGTTCATCACCTGTATCTTCTACATAAGTTACAGTTGCCTTTATACTGCCGCCGATAGGTTTTTTTGTTGTCACAACATAATCCTGTGTAGCTTGATTAAGAGAACTTCCGTATAAAATTACTTTTGCGCTGCTGTCTGCGTTTACATTAATATTAAAATTACCTTCTCTTTTGGTATTTGTTTTAGGTATTAAAACCTTAAACTTTTCACCTTGATTGAAAGATGTTTTATCGTTATTTTGCTCGTCAGTAATTTTTGTTCCTGTTGGTGCAGTATTGTCCAAAGAAACAGTATAATTTCCTGTTGATGACACTGTAAATACTTGTGATAAATAATTATTATCTTTAATATCTGGCTCTGCAACTTCTGAAGATGGGGTAGCAGTAACATTACCAGCCTTTGGTATTTCCGGTGTAGCCATTCCTGCCTGATAGATTGACTTCATAGCGTTGTAGACATGCTGATTATTTTCACCGTTAGGTGACCAGTCATTTATATTGCTGTAGTTACTGTACATTATGCACCATAAAGCCATTTTTGTGGCGTAATAAGCCTCATACTCGGATTTTAAGCCTAACTGTTCTGCTGTCTTATATGGATAACCGTTTATCACACAGCCCCACGCTTTAGGAGATTGAATTGAAGTGTCAGCGTTTACGTCATAGCTTTTAGAATCACTTTCTTCCACTCCTGGTTTATTGGGGTTTATACAATAAGCTGGCATTTCTGTACCGTCTGTGTCTTTGTACATAACCATAGCCGGAGCAAAATCCTCGTGAAGTTCTCCCTGCCATTTTAAAAGTTGTGTTCCGGTGCCTTTAGCATACAAATGTACTTTTGACATCGCTTCCGATTCTGTTCCTGCCGCATAAGCTATTGGTGTGTTTGTAAATATAATAATAAACATAAGAATTGTAGATAAAATTCTTTTTGACATATAATTCTTCCTTTCTTTAACACAAAAAAGCGGTTTCGTTAAAATTACGAAACCGCTTTAAAACAATAGTTACAATTATTTTTATTTATTTGCCGCAATATATCCAGCAAGTTCATTTACTTGCGACCTGTTTTTAAAATCCTCAAACGTCATTTTTTGGACTACTCCGTCATATCCGGGGTCAAATTGTCCCCTGTTTAAAGTATTGGGTCCATTTGTTTCTGTAATATAGACATTGATAGGTTCACCATTAGAATCTCTTTCAACGTACTCAACATAGACCATATGCCCTGATTTACTTAAATCTTTCGGAGTAAATACTGCTATTGTATTACTCTGAATATTATCTATATCAATAATTACCTTTAAATCGTTGTGTTCAGGAGCATTTGTTAAACATTCTTTTATTCCTCCTAATAGGTATGAATATAATTTAATTCCATACACCTCGTAAAACCTACATTCAGCATACCAAGTGCATTGCCCTATATTTCCGTGTCTATAAGTGTCTGTATATTTAATATTATCGAAGTGATTAGGGTCATTAGGGTCTTTTAAGATATTACCAGGCGTATCTCCGACAACAGGTTTATTATCATCAGAATAAATAACAACAGGCTTTTGTTCTGTTTCTGTTGTCACTATGCTTGATGTAGTTTCCTCTGTAACTGTTTCAGTTACGTTTGGTGTAATTACCGTATTGTCCTCAATCTCTTTTTTAGTCGGCAGTTTGTCCTTTGCTGTAATTGTAATGGTTTTAGTATTACCATTCCAGTCAACATCACAGCCTAACGCTTCTGATACGGCTCTAAGAGGAATATACGTCTTTCCGCTTACAATCTGCGGAGGTACATCAAAAGAAGAAACATTAACAAAACCATTGCTTTCCGTTACATAATCGTCAAGCATTACAATCATTTTGTTTTCGATTGTCTGAATGTTACAGCGTATCCTCTTTTTATCTTTTCTGCGTTCTGCGTTTATCTGTTTTCCCTCCGCTACCCAGCTAACCTCAAAGTTTAATTTCTCAAATATCGCTCTGAAAGGTACTAACGTCCTGCCGTTTGATAAAAACGGAGTATCTTCTGTCATAAGCTGTTCACCGTCAATAAAAATCTTAATTTGTTCATCGGCATAAACACTGTAAATATTGATACTGCTGAAAATTGTGGTACATAAGAGTAATAAAGCCATAAAGTTTTTGAAATTTTTCATAATGAACACCTCCGCAATTAATATTTTTATTTACAAATATCCTAATTATATCATATGCTAAAAACGGTGTTTTGTCAATATTTATTTTATTTTGTCAAAAACTTTATTTTTAAACTTGTACCCAAACTGGGTACAAGTCATTTTATTTCTTCCGCTTGAACACTCCAGCGGAGTGAGGGTTTATTCTCAACACAAGTAATAAGAGTAAGCGTATTTTTGTCTGTCCATCCAAGAGAAGTATAATCAGTGTCATTTATTCTTATCTTACTGACTATCTTATAATTGCGGACACCGTATCTTGTAGTATAAGTGATTTTATCGCCTATTTCCAAATCTTTTACAAAACCGAAATACCCTGATGCTCCACGATTGTGGGCAGCGAACCCTACGTTGCCGTCCCAAGCACTCGTACTTTCAAAGTGTCCGATACCTTTTCGCATATTCTCCAAAGACTCGCCCTCATATACTTTAAGAGTTTTATTGATTTTTGTAATATGCAGACTTCCAATACTTCCGTCATCATACTTCCACGGAGAAGTATTTAAAACAGAAGTAGAGCCTGCCGCTGAAGCAGTCGCTGATATTGTTGTTGTGGGAAGAACAGTATCGGGCAAAACAGAATCAGACACAATATTGTTTGCGGCACTTGTATTTACAGAGCTGCCGACAAAATCGACATTTGAGCCTGTTTTTGTTTTGTAAGAAACCGTATCATTGTTATGATAAAGACTTGAATGGTCTGTCGGTATTTCCCCTGAAAAAATTCCGTAAGACGGAGGGAAATAGGCAGCATCCTTATTGCGTCTTACGTTTGTTGTTTCGGCGTTTACTGGAACAATTTCATCACTGCTTGTGGACTTCCCAAAAATTGATTTTGTGTCTGCTCCGCTTGCAAACTGATAATTATTAGCCGCATACAAAGGTACAGCGTTTATAAAACTTGAAACAAGCAAACACATAACTAAAAACTTTTTCATTTTTTGATTCCCCTTTCATTCTTCATCTTCCGATGTTTGAGGGTATTCGTTATCAATAATTGATTCGCAGTAATTGTTATTTTTTCTCTTTTTAATTAGGAAAAGTACAATAATGCCTGCAATACCTCCCAAAACAGAAAATGATATTACAAAGAAAATAAATCTTCCCGATGTTTCTTTGATTTCTTCATCATCTCCTTTCATATTTTCGGAAGAAAATAAATCTTCCTCTATATAATCATTTACAGGCAATTTTTCGTTGAATATTGCCGTATAAATGGTTTTGCCTTGTATAGCTTTTGAAATAGAACCTTTATATTCAGCCGTTACCGAATAGCCTGTCACAACGGTTTTACTTCCTGTTGCCGTATAAGTTGCAACTGCTGTATAAATTGACGGCAGTTCATTATAGTCAACAGATGATGAAGTATGCACTTTCCATTCAATTCCCGCAATGTTCATTGTTTTTCCGTTTTCGGTAATGGTTTTAGGAATAAGGGTCGCATCATTACTTGATAAACCGGGATATTCTCTAACAGATGATATAGTAAAATTATCGGTTTTTGTACCGCCTGTTTCGACTTTTATACTGTTTATGTCAAGATTTAAAATTCCAATATATCCATCATCAGATTTATACTCAATCGTTTGTGCGAGCTGTTTTACAATATCGTTTACGTCATTTGTGTCAGTGTTTAAAGAAACTGTTTTTGTATGTTCTTTTACGTCAACAGAAGCATTTTCTTTTTTTATAATATCTGATAATGTATAGTTCAAATTGCCTTGCTCAAAATCATCACAAGGTATATTTTCCGGCTTTTCATCTTCCGATAATTCATAAGTTTTAATAATTTTTCTTATGCCGTTTTCATTGGATTCATAAACGCTTATGGGATAAAGTTCCGGCAATTTCTCTGTTGTTTGGTTTTCATAAACCGTTTCAGAAGTTAAATTATTTTCCTGTTCCGCAAATATTATAGACAGCATATTTAAAGTCAAAATCAAGACAATTAAAAATGATATAATATATTTATACTTCATTAATATATCCCCCTCAATTTTTTAGAAATCCACAAAATCTTCAATGTTGTCCGACAATTTTTCTTTATCTTCTGTAATTTTATTTTCCGCAAGCTGTGACTGTATAAAAATCTCATACATTTTATCGCTTAACCTTTTATGCTGATGAAGCTGCAAAAGAGTGTACCATTCCTTTAAAAAATCGCTTATTTCCTTATTTCTGAAAGAAATGTATGTTATATCCTCTTTTTTAGCAAGGCTGACGCTGTTCTTTTGAGATTGAAGCAGAATATATGTAATTACGGCATTTTCAGGACTTGCGTCTTTTGCGATATTCTCAACTATACTCTGTTCAATCGTCTTTTCTTTTTTATCTTTTTTCTTTCCAAAACAAAGAAACGCCATTATTAAAACCTCCCGTCTTTTCATAATTTCTATAAAGACATTGTATCTTTTTTCTTTTCGGAAACAGTTTTCTCTTTATTCTCCGGTACTTTTTCATTTTCTTTATTCTCCTTATTTTCAGAAACTTTTTTACTTAAATCAAACTTTTCCGAAAGCGTTGACTTTTTCTTTTCCTGACGCTTATTGTCATTATCAGAAAGAGTAATGTTATTGTGCTTTTGAGGATTAAGTTTTTCAGAAAGTTCGTTGAATTTTTCCAAAGCTTTTGTATCGCCAAAATCAGCGGCTTTCTTGTACAAATCCATTGCCGCTCTGAAATCCTGCTTTACTCCTGCGCCGTTCATCAAACAGTCTGCGGCGTTTTTCAAACCATCAGTATTGCCTTTGTCAGCCGCTTGCTTGTATAACTCAAACGCTTTTTTATCACTTTTTGAAACGCCGTTGCCGACAACGTAACAATCCGCAAGATTAACCATAGCGAAATCATCACCGTATTTTACAGCTTTTTCAAAATACTTTACAGCCTGTTTTATGTTCTGTTTAACTCCGTCACCCAAAAGATAACAAACCGCAAGATTGTTAAGAGCGTATGAATCATCCTTTTCAGCCGCTTTTTCGTACAGTGTGATTATTTTTTCTTTGTCAGCGGACTGTTGATTTTCAAGAGTTATGGCAAGATTACGCTGTGCGGCTGTGTGGTTTTGCTCCGCCGCTGAATTAAGATACTGGGCAGCTTTTTTCTCGTCTATAACAACATTCATTCCTGTTAAATAGCAAACGCCCAGTATATTCTGGGCGTTAGAGTTGTTTTCGTCCGCTAATCTGTGCAAAGTTTCCATAATATCAGAATCGTTTTCTTTATTGATTATCGCGGACGTAAAGTATTTATCCATAGTTCCGCTGTCAATATCATTAATAATATCTGTATTTGTCTGCGTTATATCGGAATATTTCTGTGTTTTTACAGCTTTAAGCGTTGTTTCTTCCATAGCCTTTTGTTTTTTAAGTGTTTCCTCATCAATCTCTGTATTATTTTTTGTTTGTACTTCGTTTTCAAGCACTTCATTTTCCTGTACCTCATTTATCTGAATTTTACTTTTTTTAGATTTAGGATTGTTAATTTTTTCAAAGTCCGAATATGTAAATTCCTTATCAAAACTTACAGTTCCCTTTAATTCAACTTTAGGAATATTCTCCGCTAATTCGTTAAGCGCTTCTTTTTTTAAATTATTAGAATTGCTTTTTGTACGCTTGTTTTTCCGTCTTTTTGCCATATTCCGCTATTCCTCCTGTTCCGCTATTTTTTTACCGATTGCGTAAACTACATTTACAGTAACGGCGTTTCCCGCTTGCTTATAAAGCTGCGAGTCTGAATTTACCGCTCTTGCCTTTTCAAACAAATCGTCACTAAACCCTTGCAGACGAAAACATTCCCGAGGTGTTAATTTTCTTATCCGTACGCTATGTTTGTCTTTTATTTTTTCTTTGACGGTTACTGACGTTACTGTACTGTGATTGTCCATAACCGCGGGCGAAATTCTGATAGGTGATACAATTCTTCCCGCACCGTGTCCGCTCGGTGTATAATTGCCGATAAGGTTTATCTTATTTATTTCAAGAACGGCTGAATTTGCGGCGGTACGGTTTACAAATCCTCCGTTATATCTTGCTGTAATACAGCGTGCGGTATCTGTAATTTTGGGTTTTATTGCGGATTGGTCTATAAGATAAAGACCTGTTTTCGCGCCGTAACCGCCTCCGTTACTTCCCAGTGTAACAGAAACACCGTCAACAGCATAAACACGATAACCTTGACTGCCGCCTATAATTTTGCTAAGAACCGCTCCGCTTTCTCCTGTGACAGGTAATATTTCTCGTCTGCCTCTGTTTCTAAGATGTCCAATAGTATACACCCGTTCTCTGTTTTGGGGAACTCCGTAATCTTTTGAGTTAAACACCTGCCATTCGAGAGAGTACCCGCATTCTTCCAAACAATATAGATATTCGAGGAAATCCCACCCTTTATTGCTTGACAAAAGTCCCTTAACATTTTCGCAGATAATCCATTCGGGTTTATCTTTTTCTTCTTTGCCTTTGAGGAGATTAACGAAGTCAAAAAAGAGATTGCTTCGTTCTCCGTATATTCCGCTTCTTTTCCCCGCAATGCTGACTGCCTGACAAGGACTGCCCGCGCACCATAAATCTGCTTTTGGAATATCTCCTGATTTGATTTTTGTAATGTCATCAGCATACCACTCTCCTTTTGTATCATACATAGCCGTATAGGATTTTACGGCAAATTTATCTTTTTCGCAAAATCCTATACATTTCATTCCGGCTTTTTCAAGTCCAAGTCTAAAGCCGCCTATACCCGCAAAAAAATCAATGAATCTAAGCATTTGTTGTTATTCTCCTTTTCGGGAAAATTTCTGTCGCTACTTATTAAAAGCACGCAAAATAAAGATATAATCAAAAATACAGTCAAACCGACCGCAATTAGAATTATTCTCATTTTATATTTCCCTCTTAAATTTTTTTGTGTTTTCTTGATGAAACAATGCGGAAAACAAGCGTAAACGCCGCAATAGTCAGTCCCGCAAAAATAATTATTTTTTTCATTTTTTATCAGCCTTTCTTTTCAAAATTAAGTTTAAAATTTACATAAGTACCCGTATCGTCAAGCAAAACATCAGCAGCGTAAGTTTTTCCTGTTTTTTCGGAATACAAGTCTTTAAAATGTACTTTGCCGTTTGAAAGCAGCTTTTTTGCGACCTGTTTTGTCAATTCTTTCTTTTTCATTTGAAAGAAATAATTCTTTTTCCATAAAGCAAAACCGCAATCTTTATTTGAGCAGTAAAAATTTAATTTACCCTCATAAACATCCGAACCGCACCGAGGACATCTTCCTATTACTTCTCTGTTAGAAAAAACACTTATATCCGCTGTTAAAGGTTTGTTATCCGACACAATTTCCTTAACAAAGTCTATTATATCGTTTATAAATTCCTCACTGTCTGATTTGCCTTTTGCGATAAGAACAAGCCTGTTTTCCCATTCCGCTGTGAGCTTAGCCGACTTCAATTTTTCGGGAACACATTCAATAAGTTTTTTGCCTTTTTCTGTTGGAATAAGCTGTCTATTTTTTCTTTCAGCATATCCTCTTGAAATAACCGTTTCAATAATTCCCGCTCTTGTCGCGGGAGTGCCTAAGCCTTTTCTTTCAACCTCGTCAGTGTCATAATCAGAATTGCCCGCTCGCTCCATAGCCGACAGTAAAGTATCCTCTGTATAAGGTTTTAGCGGCTGTGTGTAATGCTCGACAATTTTAGAAGTAATATTGTATTCATTACCAATCTGAACAGACGGTAAATCTTTTTCTGTTGATTTTTCCGGCTTATACATTATAAAATCAAAAAAGTTATCATCAATCTGACGATAACCTTTATTAATAACCGTTTTCCCTTTTGCCTTGAAAACAATATCATTACATTTAAGTGTAACAACCGTATTTTCATAAATATTTTCTTCAGCTGTCGCAGTCAAAAGCCTTGCCGCGGTAAGATAAAGAATTTTTTTGTCTGTATCCATAAGTTCTGATAAATTCGCGCTTACTATATTTACTGTTGGAATAACAGCGTGATGGTCAGATACTTTTTTATTATTCATAACAAGTTTGATATTTGCGTTATAATTGGTATCTTTTGTAAAATCTGTTATGCTTTTAAGTATCTCAATAACATCTCTTGCCGTATTTTCCATATCTTCAGTTAAATACTGGCTGTCAGTACGGGGATATGTTAAAAGTTTGCTGTCGTAAAGCCTTTGAACACTTTCAAGAGTTTGCTGAGCCGTAAAACCAAAAATGCGGTTTGCGTCACGCTGTAATGTTGTTAAATCGTACAGCTTTGGAGGGTTGATTTTCTTTTCCTCTTTTGAAATGTCAACAACTTCCGCCCTGCCGATTTTACAGCTATTCAGAAGCGTTTTAGCTTCTTCTTCAAACACTGTTTTATCAGTGTAAGCAAAAAATTCTCCGCAGTTCATTTCAAGAAAAAAGTATTTTTCTTTAACAAAATTTTTTATATCATTATCACGCTGAACAAGCATCGCAAGAGCAGGAGTCTGTACTCTGCCAATGCTCAAAGCCTTATCGGAATTATAAAGAGTTGTAAAGAATCTTGTTGCGTTTATTCCCACAAGCCAATCGGCTCTTTCTCTGCAAAGTGCCGATTGATAAAGGTTTTCGTAATCATCTGCGTCTTTGAGATTTTCAAAACCTTTTTTAATAGCGTTGTCCTCCAAAGATGAAATCCAAAGTCTTTTTATTTTTTTAGTGCAGCCTGCCATAGCATAAACGTGTCTGAATATCAATTCTCCCTCACGTCCTGCGTCTGTTGCGCAAATAACTTCCGAAACATCAGTATCATTCATAAGTTTTTTAAGTATGCTGAATTGTTCGCCTGTGCTTGTTTTTACAACATAGTTCCATTGTGACGGAATAATTGGAAGTTTATTCCAATTTTTATATTCCTCGCTGTAATTTTCCGGCTCGGCTAAACCTATTAAATGTCCGATACACCAGCTTACAATGTATTCGTCATTTTCAATATAGCCTTTGCCTTTTTTGCTTATATCCAAGACTTTCGCTATACTTTGTCCAACGCTTGGCTTTTCGGTTATTATCAATCTACGCATTTAATTTTCTCCTTTCAAAATCGGTCTTTCATATTTTTTCAATTCCTCAATAATCAAATCTTTTGGCAAAATATCTCTGCAAAAATAAGCACTTGCAAAATAATTGCCCTTTTTATATTTTTCAAAATTATTATTTGTATGGTAATCAATTCTTTTGTCAAACGCTAAAATCTGAATACCGTTTTTAAATACCTCAAATCTTTTCAGTCCTTGCAGGCTGTTCATCGGCAATAGTACAGCAAACGGTTTTTTTAACTCGTCAAGTCTTTTAAGCATTTTATCTTTTTTACTGAATGGTAAATTTGTAACTATTACATCATAATGAGTATCAGGCTCATAAGTTAAAAAATTCTGACCGCTTTTTATACTGCTGTAAATGACTTTATAGCCGTTTTCATTAAATAATTTTACAAATGCTGACCAATATTCATCGCAGGGACACCTGGTACCCGAAAGATGTCGGGCGGCGCAAGCCGATTTTGCCGTAAGGCAAAATTACTGAATATAACTTTATTTTTGGATATGTATTTAAGTAACGGTTCAACAGCGTAAAACGGAGTAAAAACCTCATCACCATATGATGTTCTGCAAGCCTTTAAATACGCTTTATTTATCAATTTACATCTCGCCTTTCATACAGAAATATTTTTCAGCTATATCGAGATAAACTGCCGTAAATTCATTAAGATACCTCCAAGCGGCTCCTTTTTTACCGCCATTCGCAATATAGTTTTCAAAATCGTTTCCGTAAATTTTATTTCCTTTTATGCTCATTCCACGCTGTTTGCAAAAATCACTAAATGTCATTTTTTTAAACAAATTCGGCTGATTGCACCAAGCCGCCGCATTTATATAAATACCTTTATAACAGCTTGAATTATACTTCTCGTACCGCATAACATAAGGAATACAGCCATACTCAATAAGAATTTTTATTCTTTCAAAAAGACTTATTATATCGTTTTTCCAAAATTCCTCATCATAAATATTGTTTTGGTGATTATAACCGCATAAGACATAAAACTTTATTTTTTTGTCAGTGTATCTGCGTATCAGCTTTAACTTTGAAATAATTAAATCTTTATCAGCAATATTGTCAAAAGCGAATATATAATCTCCAATCCATTTTATTTTGTTAAAAAGATAATCACATTTTTCTTCTGTAAGCAAACGCTCGTCAATGCCTTGTTTAAAAACAAATCTTTTTCCTGTTGAAATCAGTTCATCAAATATGTTTTTCCAATCAGAGCAAGCTAAAACATTATCATCAAGCAGACAGATATAAGGTCTTGAATTATCAAGAAATTCTGCTGTATTGCTATGTTTTTCACTTTTTTTATAATTTTTGTTTACACAAAAATTACAGCCTCTAATACAGCCACGAGTCATAAAACCTATTGAATAATCAGTATAATATTTCAATGATTTTTTTGTGACACCATTTTCAAGCTGATTTTTTACCCATTCATCATATAAATGATAATCAGGTATACAATGTTCAATCTCATAAGGCAAAGGCGGCGCTTTATCATAGAAAAAGCCTGTGCCGCCATATTCCACATTAGAAAACGCAAGCACTCTTTCGGGTACTTGCGTATCTGTAAAGACCTTCGAAATGTACACCTTATCATAATCGGAAATATTATCATAATTCAGCAAAAGTGTAACTTCATCACTCTTTTTTTTATGATAAGCACTTAATTTCATTGAAACCAAATTTGGAAAACGATGTTTTTTGTTGTATACCAATTCAGCATCAATTATGCCTATTTTCAAGTATTTTCCTCCTTTTGTTCTTTGCCGCCTAAAATAAGCGGCATAATTGTATACTTCCAATTACTGTATTCATAAAGACTGATTTTGCCGTCTTTGTACTCCTGCGTTTTCTCGTGCCACATACAAAGATATTCATTGAATTTAGGATTTTCAACAATTACGCTTATTTTATCGTTTTCAAAAAGAAAATTTACGCTTGTTCCAAACTCATCAAGCCATAAAAGTAAATCACCCAATTCTGAAACGCCTATATTTTCTTTGATGTTGCAATCAAAAAGAGAAACCGGAACATCAAGCACAGCAGCCAGTTTCTCTATTGTTTTTCTGCCTGGTATTCTATCGCCGGTTTCATATTTAGCAATCATAACATCAGCGGAATTTATCTTATATCCGCAAAGCAAGCCTAATTGCTTTTGAGTATAACCTCTGAATTTTCTTATTTTTTTAATTTTATCTCCTATCATTCTGTAACCACCAATCAAAAACATCATTACCTGTTTTCCAGCTTTCCCTAATTTCAAGACCTTTTGCTTTTCTTGCCTCCAGCATTTTATCAAAAGTCATAATGTAAAGATGTTTATATTTCGGGAAAATTTCAAATTCCCAATTTCTTTTTTTATTTGCCATAGGACAGCCTATGCAGCCGCATCTTGTAAATCCTAAATCATAAATAGGGTTTTTGTATTGACATTCATTATTGTAAAAATCCCATATTTCATCATTTGTAAAATCTATAATAGGATTGCAAATCGTTTTTGCCTGTATCTGACAGCGTTCAAAAAGCCTGCGCTTTTCGTCATTATCATTCATAAGAACAATTCGCTTATCTTTATTTGAGTGTGTGTCCTCATAAATTCCTCTTGTTTTTCTTTTAACGCTTTCTGACCAGCGGACACCTGTGGCAATCATTCTGTTTCCGCAATTATTTTCTTTCAGAGAAGTACAGCAATAACGAATAAGCCTTGTAGGAGGAAAACATTTGTGTATTATAAGCTGCCACATAGACATTTTAGGATAACTTATACCGCACTTAATTCCTTGTTCTTCCAAATCTTTAAATACTTTTCGGATATGATAAACTGTTTGTGGCGCGTCTGCTGTTGTATGACTGTGATTTACCTCAAAATTAATACCGCTTCTTCCGGCAAGTTCTAAAAGTACCTCCGAATCCTTACCGCCACTATATACAATTATCAAAGGTTTTCCATAGCAGGAAAGACTTATATCTGCCGCTTCTTTCAGCCTTTCAATGGCTTTTTGTTCTTTATCCATTTATTTACCTCCATAAAAAAGACGATACTGTAAAGTACCGTCTAAAATGTAGTGACTATGAACCATTATTTTTATTATCAGCTTTTGTGTTGTCAGAATTTTTTTTGTTTTCTTTTGTTTCTATGAAATTATCAATACTTTCAAAAAAATCTCTTATACCCATATTGTTAGCCTTTAAATTGTCGCTTACTGTTCTTGTGAAAAAATTTTCTCTTTTATCGGTAAGCTTTTTCAAATCTTTTTTTACTTTTTCGATTTTATCATCATAATTGTCAATAGTTTCAATGATTTTTTCTCTGTTTTCGTCTTTCATTCAATTTCTCACTTCCTTTAATTCAATAATTTGGAAAATACCGTACAAAGAAGAAATAAAAATAATTTTGAGATATTTCCATTAATCAGCCTCTTTTGAGAAATCAAAAAACAATTCTGGGTTAAGAACGTTTTTCTCAATATCAGATTTATCCGAAAAATCACAAGGCAGTTTATACATTTCAAGATGTATATAATCTTGTGTGTTTTCGGGTATATCAAACTCGTTTTTTCCTATGTTATGATAGTTTGTAAATGTCGAACAGGGAAATAATTTATCCGCAAAAATATTCTCGTTTTCGGTGTCGTTGTCCATATCAGGAGTTTTATAATTTACTTCCATATTGCCTCCAACAATACCAAGTTTATCGCCTTGTTTAACAACCTTTGATGATACGGTCGGTATATATGTCGCTTTTGAGCAGGATATTTTTACAAGATAGCCGTCTTTTGTAAAATCAAAGTTATTGCCGTTATATGACGTACATATTGTATACTCAAAACCCCGCTTTTCCCTTTGCTTTACTTTGCAAAGTCCCTTGATGGGAGAATAAATAATATCGCCTTCATCTGCCGACAAATCAACAGCGTAATGATATGCTGTTTTATTTGAAACACTTCCGTAAACATCTGTATGCTTATCTTCCGGTTTTTCCGGTGGAGTATATTCAAGTGTGACTTGTTTTCCGAAATGTTTTGCTATTCTGTCTGAAATAACTTCATCAGTTTGCAGTTCAAGAGGAAAAATCAAGTTGCCGATTGCTATATTGCCATATTTGTAGACATACTCGTATTGTTCTTTCATTGAAGCGTTTTCCTTATCGTCAGAATCAAAACGAATCATATCATTTTCAATAACATAATTTACGCTGTACTTTCTGCCGAAATAGTAATAATCGTGAGAGCCGTTATTGGTATATGCTGTACTGTAAATAGGCGTTTCAAAATTGTATTTAGGGGCTTTGCCGGGTTCGGTATTCTTTATCACAATTTTATGATTGTAGGTTAATTCGTGCAGTTCCTTCGCGCAGCTTTTAAGCTGATATTCTCCTACGAAACCTATAAGACTCGCAAACCAGCCTAAATTTTCATTTTTTACTTGAAGATAGGCAAGCATAGCACGATAATCGTCCGTAGTCCAGCGGTATAATTCAAGCATTTCATCACAAGAAGAAAATTCCATATTAAAGCCTTTATACGTTGGTTTTCTTTCAGAACCATCACTTTTTTTGCTGAAAGTAACCATACAATTTACTTCACTGTCAGATGGGTTTGCACTCAAATTATCATCGTTTGGAATGTCAACGGCAAGCAGATAATGATACTTATATGATTTTGAGGAATTATCGTTTTGTCTTTCAATATCAACATTTGTTTTACCTTTGCTATACCAATTATTTTGCTGATTGCAGTCAAGTTCGGCAACATACTTAATTATTTGTGTAGTGTCCAAATCTGTACCCGTCTGCCAAGTAATACTGCTTATTATCGCCACGACTGCGGCACAGATAACAATTATAATAAGCAAAGGGAGAAACAATATAAAAAGTTTCGCCGCAATAGTCGATACTGCGGAAACCGCAATACTTACCGTTTGTTTTGCGGCTTGCTTTACCGACTTTTTTTGATGTGCTTTTTTTAACGCTTTCTTTTTTTGACGTTTACGCATTTTTTCTTTAAAATTTTTTGCGGCAGATTTTATATTTTTTGGAGTATTTTTTATTGCCTTGCCTGTTCCGATAATACCTTTTGCGGCTTTACTTCCTGTATTTATTGCCGCTTTTGCGCCGTTTTTCGCTGTCATTGCTTTATCCGCTATTTTTATTGTATCATCAACCGCTTTAAAAGCTAAATCATTTTCGCCGGCTTCTTCAATATCGGATTTAATGCTTTTCATAATGGAAGAACCGCCAATTTTTACAGCTTTTTTAGCGGAGCTGTTTGCCTGTTTCACAATACCTTTAAACTGATTTTTCAATTCACTTTTTATGTTAAGATTTTTAGCTTTCCGCATTATTTGAGCCTTGTTGTAAACAGTTTTTCGCTTATTTCCTTTTGTTATTTTAGGCGATGTTTCGGTCTTTTCCGGTTTTAAAATCTTAGCGGCGG
The DNA here is from genome assembly GCA_949948985.1 of uncultured Clostridia bacterium. Classification (GTDB taxonomy): domain Bacteria; phylum Bacillota; class Clostridia; order Lachnospirales; family CAG-274; genus MGBC114079. Next base: position 16,582 of record CATLIG010000037.1, read on the forward strand.
TCATTACGGCTGATGTTGATATAACCACATTTCGCAAAGCCTTATCTTCTGAATTTTCAGCCTGTTTTTTAATGCTTTCTTTTATAACTGTTCCTCCAAAAGAAACGAGAGTTTCTTTATTTCTTTTGGTTATTTTCCTACTGTTTTTAGAAGAAACTTTTGATTTTATTGGTATTGAATTTTCGGTTTTTACAATGTCATTATGAGAAAAATCCTGTTTTACTGTTTGTGCTGTCTTAGAATTTTCATCATTATACTTAAACACTTGATTTTTTTCGGAATTGACAATATTCTTTTCAGACATATTTTTTATAATGTCTTTGTGAGCAATTTCCGATAATTTTGACTTATCATTGTCTTTAAAATCAGTCTTATCTGATAAATACTCTTTTGTGGTATATGAAAAAGCAGAATTTTGGTCTTTTGGGAGAATGTCAACTTTAAGCCTTTTTTCTTCAATTATTACAGTATCATCTTTTGAAGTTACTATTTCCGGTTTTTCTTCTGAATACTTAAATGCTTTTGATTTTTTATCATTAGTAATAATGTTGGTTTTGTCCGAATTATCATTTACAAAAGTTTTATTGTTTGCGTTTGTATCCTTTATAGCACTTCGAGCATTATCTTTAACAAGCCCTTTATCAAAACTTTTTATAATGTTTTCCGTTTTTTTATTTTCCGATTTTATGACGTCATAAGAGGAATTTTCTTTATAATCAAAGACTTTATTTTCAAGATTTTTTTCTGAAATATAAGGCTTATTTTCAGCGGGAACATTTTTAAAATTTTTGTTCTTTTGAGAAATATAAGCCTTATTCCTTTTTGTTTCTTTTGGTTTTTCAGAAATGGCGGTATTTCTATTTTTTACAACATCATTTGCAATATCAGAATTGTGTCTGAAAACTTCGGCGCTATTTTTTGGTTTAATGACTTCATTTTCACTGTCATTTTTTATTATAGATGAGCCGTTTTCTTTAATAATTCCGCCGTAAGCATTATCAGTATAATCATTTATAATATTTTCTGAAACAATTTGATAATTCCTTGCCGAAATACTTTTGCTCTCTGAATTATCACTATTCACCGAAGTATGTGTGTTTCTTTCCGTTCGGTTTTCGGAAATGCTTTCACCTTTTATAAAATCGCTTACAACAGAAGAATTATGTTTAAAAGTATCGGCGTTATCTGCTGATTTTACAACTTTGGAAACAGTGTCACCATTTCTTACAATATCAACCTTACTCTCATTAACAGCGGAATAGCCGTTTGTGTTTTGATTTTCCTTACCATACTTTATTTTGCCGGAATAATCACGCATTGTAACATATTGTTCAGTTTCATTGTTTTTTATTGCCTTTGCCGATGATGATTTTGTATTTATGTTCTTTTTTTGACTTTCCTCAATTTGATGGCTGTTTATTTCTGTTTTTATCTGGTTGATTTTTTCTTTGATGTCGCTGTTTTTAATTATACCTTTGCTTGTTTTTTCATAATTATTTATGGTAGCACCTCTTTTCCATTTTGAAAGTAATTAATAATAGCCAATTTCGCCAATTCTCTCTGCCGCAAGTAAACAGCTTTTAGGATTAATTTCAATACCAATAAAAGAGCGATTATTTTTAGCTGCCGCTAATCCCGTTGTTCCGCTGCCGAAAAATGGGTCAATAACAACTCCATCTTCGGGACAGCCTGCTAATATACAGCGTTCAGCCAATTCAATAGGATAAGCCGCAAAAAAATCGCCTTTATATGGAGAGGTATTAATATTCCATACATCCCGGCAATTTCTAAACGGTGAAAAATTAATATCGTCAAGACTTTTGTTTTTAGCTATCGCAGGTTCAGCAATGGAAAATGAATCATAATAATATCTTCTTGATTTTGAAAATAAAAATATGTGTTCATAAGAACGTGTAGGGCGGTCTTTTACACTTTCCGGCATTGCGTTTCCCTTTTGCCAGATAATATCGCTTCTTAAATACCATCCGTCAGAACGAAGCGCAAAAGCCAAAAGCCAGGGAATACCAATTAAATCCTTATGTTTGCAGTTCTTGACATTATAAGTTATTGAAGTTTGCTGACCATTTCTCCCTTTAGGATATTTGGGGTCAAAGTGTGTTCCTTTACTGCCTGAACCGCAATAAGAATCAGCGATATTAAGCCACAAAGTACCATCTTTTCTAAGCACTCTGCGCAGCTGCGCAAAAACTTCAGTCAATTTTTTGACATATTTTTCTGGTGTTTTTTCACGACCTATTTGTCCATCTATTCCATAATCACGCAAACCATAATACGGTGGTGAAGTAACACAGCAATTAACACTTTCAGAGGGAATAGTTTTAAGTGCCGCAAGACAATCGTCATTAATAATGTAATCAGATAAACTTTCCATTTTTTAACCTCTTTTCTAAGGAAAAAAGCCATTGTATAATTTTATATACAATAGCTTTTATTTTGTAATATTTTAACTTTTTATTGTAAACTTTAATAAAATTGGGTATAATACATAATAAAGCACCAAAATGTTATTTATTCTTTTCACGTTTTATGACTTCATCTAATTTAGTAGTCATCATTTCATATAATTTTGTATCGGCAGGGAATTTATCAATAAACGGAATAATTGAATTTCCCGCAAACATCAAGCCTTGTCCGGCTGATGAATTTGTTACAAAACTTAATTGTGTTGGTGAAATATTAAGTATTTCTCCAAGTTTTACCCTATCAGGCGTAGCCTGATTAAGCATCATAATATAGTCGGAATTGCTTAACATTTTGCTTGCGAGTGGATTTTCAAGTAAATCACTGACATTTTGAGTTATACCCGTACAAATACCGCCGTATTTTCTTGCTCTTTTCCATAAACTGTTGAGAAATGCCGCTGAAAATGGATTGCTGAACAAAAGGTGTGCCTCGTCAATGACTATCCAGGTTCTCTTACCTAAAAGCCTGTTTGATGTAACCCTGTTCCATATCTGGTCTAATATTACAAGCATACCCAATGTTTTAAGCTGGTCACCTAATTCTTTTATATCATAAACAACAAAACGATTGTTTACATCAACATTAGTTTTATGTGCGAAAAGATTGAAAGAGCCTGTTGTATAAAGTCCTAAAACTTTCAGGAGATTGTTCTTTTCTCTTTGCAGTTCCGGCGCTTTTACTTTTTCTAATTCCTCACAAAAGTCCATCAATGTTGGCATACCATTTTTTGGATTTCTAAAATAATTTTTGTACGTTGACATAAGAGTACGGTCAACAAGGGTTCTTTCCGCACCTGACAAACCTATGCCGCTTTCTTTGGTAACAACAACATCAAGAAAAGAGAAAATAAATTCAGTTTTAAATGAGAGCGGATTATCGTTTTTTTCTTCATCATCACCGCCTGAATAATCCATTGTAATATCAAGGGGATTGAAAAAAGTATTCGTGTCATTACTGATTTTTATGATTTCTCCGCCAAAATTTGAGGCAAGGGTCAGGTACTCCGACTCTGGGTCTATTACCAGCACTTCGTCACCTGCGCAAGACAATAATATGTTTACTAATTCTCTTTTTGTGGCAAAACTTTTACCGCTTCCGGGAGTTCCCAAAACAAAACCGCTGGGATTTTTTAATCCTTTTCTGTTAAAGAAAATAAGATTTCTTGAAAGTGCGTTCAGCCCGTAATACATTCCATTTTTCTCAAATAATTCCTGTGTTGTAAATGGTATAAAAATCGCCTGACTTGCTGTTGTAAGTGTTCGTCTTATTTTTATATCGTTTTTAGCAAGGGGCAGAGTAGCGTTTAACGCTGATTCCTGCTCACAGGCAATAGGCATTAACTCGCAAGAGTGAGAACGGGCAACGCCTTTTAATTTTTCGACATTTTCCTTTAATTCTTCTATTGTAGCGGCTGATGTAAAGACGATTACAGAGCCTTTAAAAATCCTCTGATTTTTATTTTGTATATCATCAATCAAAAGGTTTGTTTCATCAATATGTCTTTTTAAGTGCTGGGGTATCATATCAGGGTCAGTGCCTTGTCTTATCAGCTTTTGCTGTCTGTTTACCTTGTCTTGCTCCATAAAAGCTAATTTTGTTTTTACCATTTCTATTGCTTTGCTGTTGTCCATACTGTTTGTGTGAATATTTATTGTTGTATTGCAGGGGATTTCAGATAAAGCGTTCAATAATTTATCCGATAAATCCGTAGGAAATTTTTTAAGCATAAGCACTTGTCCGTAATAATCACCAAATTCAAACATTGTTTGTTTACTGTTTAGTTTGAAATCAAAAAAATACGGTGCGACAAAATCTTTTGTAGACAATCCCGAACCCACCAAATTATCGTAATCAAATTTCAGCGGTTCAGACGGATTTAAAATACTATTTATATGTTCAAGCCGTTCCTCGCCCGAAATGCTCATAACATCGCACCCAAGACTTTTAAACATTCCTGTTAAATCGGTTTCAATACGCATTAATGCCGGATATGCTGTTTCGTAATTATCTGCTTTAATTCCAAATGTTATATATTTTTCACGAATTATTGAATTTTGTCCTTGAAGTGCTTTTTTTTCAAGCATTTCATTGTATTCTTGTCTTAGATGGTCTTTATCATCATTCTGCGGTTTTAAAAACATCTGACTTTTAAACTCGTCTTTGTCAATCCGGCGGTTGTGAACGGTAATCTGAACATTAACTTTAGGGTCAAAATAATTGAGAATCTCACAATATTTTGAAAAAATATCAATCTGTTCATCTCTCTGTGCCACCTGATAATTTATATCAGAAAATTTAATCATTTTTGAAAAAAAGTTTTCTCCCGACTGGCTGATTCCGTTCTGAAACATATATTTATAGCGAATTGATTCCTGACAGCTTTTAGGTGCCGCCTCGGCTTTTAGCTTTTTTCGGCTTTTTTTGTTTCTCTTTTCTATTGTTTCCTGCTGCTGCTTTAATGCTTTTATACGCTGTTTTTCTTTTTCTTTCAGCGCCTTTTTTTGTGATTTCAACAAGGTCATATTCTGGCTTTGCTTTTCCTTTATTTTTGCTTTTGTGCCTTTGTTCCCTTTTATTAAGAACACGTTTATCACCTCGCTTTTTACCTTGCTGTATTATTTCTTTTTCTTCCTCTGCCATCATCTCCTGTATTGCCTGTCGGTACTGCTCAACCTCAACAGGCAGGATATTTTTTTCTATATTTGTTTCATAACCTCTTTGATTTTTGCTGAAAAAGGCATAGAGTTTTATTTTTAAAAATGTTTCAAAATTGTAGCCGTCTTTTTTAATAAAACCCAGGCAAAACGCCGGAATTGTGACAATCATTGTTGCGTAGGTCGCTAAATCGGAGTTTATATTTTTTAATAAAAGAAATGTGGGAATGCCGCATAATAAAGCAATTCCGCCGCATACAAGCTGTCTTATTGAAAGTCCGGCAATAATACTTTCCTTGTAATCCGCAATTTCTTCAGGTACTCTTACTTCTATTGACATTTTGTAAACCTCCTTATAGCAATTTCGGTAAATTAAGAAAAAAATATTTTATTCTTGTCAGCACTTTTGTTGCACAAAAGTCGGCTACGCCGAGCGGATTTGTCTTTCCGCTGCACCTTTTAGCGAAAGGCGTTTTGTCTTTTAAACGCCGAAAGCGTAAAGAAATATTGAATAAAATGTTTTTTTCTTTCTCATATTCATTCTGGAATTGCATTATACAGCATTCATAACTTGCTTTACAATTTTACCGCTTGAAAATACAGATACAGCCAAAGCTGCCGCATACAAAATATTTTGCAGCAGGAACGAATTAATAAATTCGCTGACATCTATTGATGAATCATATGCCCGCACAAATGTACTCATTAGTGCGTTATAAATAAGAAAACAAGCTATAATTGCTGAACCTTGCAGACACACCGCCGTAAAAGTTTTAAGATAGTTTACAGCCGTTTGTCTGAAATCCGGTGACGCTAAAGTCGCAAGAGGAATAGGAGCAAACAACAGTAAAATCCACAATTCGAAAATTCTGAAAACAGTGGTTAAACTGACAATTCCTTTTACTATGCTGACAAAAAGCCAGCATACAAAAACAACAATATATGTGAATATTTTGCTGAAAAAGCTAAGGTCATCAATGCCTTCAGCAAGAGCCGTAATCTGTGACGC
>CATLIG010000038.1 GCA_949948985.1 uncultured Clostridia bacterium
TTTTTACTGATTTGTCAAGTGTTTTTTTTATTTTTCCGATTTTTTTATAAAAAAGAGTGGGGTTCTTTTAATAAGCCTCACTCTTATAAATTTTATTATTTAATTTTTCTTAACTTAATGACATTGCTCCAAGAACTATAGCATTTTCAGACGGAAAAAAAGTAAATACAATAACTTATAAAGGAAAGTCAACATCTGCTGTAAAGGTTACTTTAAAAGGTATTGGTTATATTTCATCTATTTCGGTAAACTCAAAAGGTGTACAGGAAGAAACAGGACCTACATGGGCAGGTAAAAATCTTAGCTTTAAAATAGGAGATACAAAGGTTGATATAACAGGACCGGCTGATGAAACCGGAAGCGCTGAAATCAAGTTTACAGGAAATGATGAAACGGCTAATGTTGTTTCAAGCAGTTCCACAAGCGCTGAAATCAATATTAATCTTGGCGACTGGATTCTCAGTCAGGATATGATTAGTGAAGTGACAGGAGGAACTTTTACAGTAAAAGGTAGTAAAATTGTTTTTACATATACAGACCAAAGTATAGACCCTCTTGGATTTACGCTTAATATTAATAATACATGGGCGCCTAAAACACTTGAGGAGTATATCGCTAAGTGGAAAGAAAGTCCTGTGGCTGTAGGTGAAGTAAAATACAGTTTTTTGGAAAAGGATATTGGAAATATTGCTATAGAAGGTAATCCTAACAAAGGGCTGGCAGGAAAAGTATGGGTAAGTACTGAAAACGGCGGTAAGCTTAATAATATTGGCAATGCTAATTGGGCGCAGTGTAATAGCGGTACGGAGATATATGTACCTGTAAACGGAACGGCTGATATTAAATTTAAAACTTATAATGCCGGTACTAAAGTTATTGTTGAGGATATTGCGGAGGCTGTACCTGAGGGAACAGATTTGATTTCAAGTGAAAAAACGTCATCGGCCGGTCAGGTGGAAACAACAATAGAATATAAAGGTAAATCTCAATCAGTTGTAAAACTTACATTTTCAGACGCAGGATATATAGAGTATGTTAAGGTGGATTCAAAAGGCATACAGCAGGGCGGAGATGACCCTAAACCTCCTGTTACCACAGACCCGGCCTCTTTAGCGGAATATATCGCTAAATATAAGGCTGATCCTGTTACAACAGGTTCTTCGGTAAGCTATGAATTTGCTGAAGATAAAATTGGAACTGTTGAGTTAGAGAATAATAAAGAAAAAAAGGATGGATTAGCCGGAGAATTATGGGTAAGCACCAAAAACGGCGGTAAGCTGAATAACGTGAGAAATCCCAAGGACGAATGGGCGCAGTGCGGAAACGGTACTGAAATATACGTACCAGTAAACGGAACGGCTGATATTAAATTTAAAGTTTATAGTCCTAATGCTATGGTAACTGTTGAGGATATTGCGGAAGCGGTACCGGACGGAACAAAATTGTATTCCAATACACAAAATTTTCCAAAGGGAAATTTGGAAAATGTAATAGAATATAAAGGAAAATCACAGTCTATTGTGAAAGTCACCTTTTCAGGAGCGGGATATATTTCATATATCACAGTGGACTCAAAAGGCATACAGGAGGGAGAAGTGCCTGATACGTGGGTAAAAAGAAATTTCAGCCTTAAAATAAAGGATACTGTCATTAATGTTACAGGAGCCGAAAATATTGGCACGGCGGCAGGTATTGAACTGACAGGAGATAACGCTATTGTTAATTCAAAGAGCGCGACAGAGGCTACCATTAAAATTCCTCTTGGCGGAGAGGCTCTTTCTGACAGTATGATTACAGATTTAAAATTAGACGGTCAGGCAAGCCAAAATATTGAAGCCAAAGTTGAGGGAAATAAGGTAATTATTACATTTAAAAATGAAACTATAGAGCCGCTTAATTTTACTTTCACTGTTAATGATTCAGACGTTATTGTCAATGCGGAAGCGGGTAAAACTTATGAATATGATTTTAGAAACGGCAAAATAGTTACGCCAAATGACGGAACTATTACAACATTTTATACAGAAGACGGACTTATGGTAATTAACGGTGGCGGCAAGCTCAGCTCTCATAATGACAGCCACGGTATTACTGTTTATGGAGGCAACTCTTTTGAGATAAAGGTTGCGGGAGATGCTGACGTTATATTCTCAGGCTGTGAATATGGCAGCAGTGACACTGTTATTGAGGCTTCTGTGAAAGAAGATGGAAAAGGAAGTATTTCTCCCACATCTAAAAGTATAAAAGCCGCAGGCGGCAAGGACGGAGAGTCTACTACATTTTCTTATTCGGGAGAATCCACAACCTTAGTGTTTACATTGACAGATACAAGCGGCGGCTGGATTCACAAAATAACGTCAAAGAATTACAAACTTTCTGATGAAGAGGGTACGATTGATGTAACAGGTAAATTTGTTACGTCTGATGGGGAAACTGTGAATGTTCCGTCAATTAAGTTTTTACGTTTAAATGACGGCAGTCTTTTCAAAGGAACTATAGCGGACGGCGGTTACAGCGTTAAGCTTAATCCGGGAGAATATCAGGTAATAGCTCCGACAAATGACCCTTATGAAATGCTCACTCATTTAATTGTAAAAGACGGCGACACAACTGTAACCAAAGATATTGAGTTTCTTTCAACTAATGCGGTGACGGCAGTTTATGCCGCTGACGTATATGTTGACCAAGAAACAGGTGAAAATCATTACGCTACTTTAAAAGACGCTCTTAAAGTTGTAAACGCTATGCCTGGCACTGAAAAAGTAACTATACATATCGCTCCGGGTACATACAGGGCTCAGCACATTCTTACAAGAGCTAATGTATCACTTGTAAACACTGATCCAACAAAAGAAGTTAAACTTACCTGGTATTACGGTATTGGATATAAATACTACAGTGCTGATTCAGGCGGATTTTACAATGAGCTTAACGCAAAAGACAAATATCTTAAAAACGGAGATTCTAACGGCGATGTCGGAAGATGGGGCGGAGCGTTCTATCTTAGAAGTACGGCTACAGATTTTTACGCTGAAAATATTTATTTTGAAAATTCTTTTAACAAATATGTGACAGAAGAGGAAATTGCTGACGGAGCTGAACCTAATGGCGCTCAGTCAATAACATTTAAAAGGACAAAAGATTCGGACGTAAAATCAAAAGAGGCTACTGAAAGGGCGGCGGCTATGCTCGCTGAGGCGGACAGAGCTGAATTTTATAAATGCAAATTCTCTTCAAGTCAGGATACTCTTTATATAAATCCTTATTTGCATCAATATTACAAAGATTGCTTTATTGAAGGTATGACGGATTATATATTCGGAGAGGGTGAAATTGTATTTGATAATTGTACTCTGAATTTCTGCGGATATTCCGACAGTGATGCGGGCGGATATGTTACGGCTACAAGAAACGCTGTAGATGTTTCTCAAGGCAAGCCTGATGTAAAAGGAAAAGGGTACCTCTTTAATAATTGTACAATTACAGGAAGCAAAGAAGACGGTATTAAAGTGGGAACAGGTTATCTTGGACGTCCGTGGGACGCTAAAGCTACGGTTTTATTCTTCAATACGGTGATTGAGGACGGCAGTCTTATTGATAACAAAGGCTTCAGCGACTGGGATAAAACATTGGCTAAAAACGCTAACTATTCCGAATACAACACTGTTTTAAAAGATGGCACGGCGTTTGTGACAGGTGACGCAAGTACTAAACTTACGGAAGAAGAAGCAAAGGCTGTAAATATGAAAGACTGGTTCGGTGAATGGACTCCTGCAAATTATAAAGAAAACGGCGGCGATGACGATGATGATAAGGTGGAATATGACCCGACAGTTAAATACGGTGATGTAGACGGAAACGGTATAATTACCGCGGCGGACGCTTCTTTGGTTCTCGCCAGTGTAATGAATTCCGAATTTACTTTATCTGACACAGCTATGAAAGCCGCTAACGTAGACGGAAAAGGTTTAGTGACGGCAAATGACGCTTCACTTATTTTACAATATGTTTTAAACAACAGCAACGGTTTTCCTATTGAGAAAAATAAGCCAAGTAACTAAAAATTGATTTTGGTGCGTTTTACTTAATTATCATACAAAAATAGTAAAGAAACCGAGGGAATATTTCTCTCGGTTTCTTTACTTGTTCGATAACCTTTGCAATTTTGGTTGCCAGACATTTTTCAGCATATCTTGCCTAACGAAAAAATCTCTTATCAATCGTTATAGTTAATCAACTTAAAAAATAGAAAAAATATTTTATTATATATTTTAGCGAAAGGTGTTTTGTTATGAATTAAAGAGGATTTTATTATTTTACTATAATTAATCTGTATTTATCTTGATTGAAATACAGATTAAAGTGTATAATAATATATGGGAAGAATAAAAAACAGCGTTTTCTTATGAATAAAAAAATATTGCTTTTGGAGAGTTTTTATGAACATTACTATGCTTACAGACTTTTATGAGATTACTATGGCTCAGGGATATTTAAAAACCGGAGAATGGAATAAAAAGGCCGTTTTTGACCTTTTTTACAGGAATAATCCGGGAAACGGCGGATATTCTATATGTGCGGGTCTTGAACAGGTGGTTCGTTATATTAAAAACTTGTCGTTTTCTGACAATGATATCGAATATTTGAGGAGAATTGGCATTTTTGATGAAAATTTTATTGAGTATTTGAAAAATTTCAGGTTTTCAGGAGATATTTACGCTATGCCCGAGGGTACGGTTGTTTTCCCGTCAGAGCCGATTATAAGAGTTTGCGCTCCTATTATTGAGGCTCAGTTTATTGAAACGGCTTTACTGAATATTATTAATCATCAAAGTCTTATCGCTACAAAGGCATCAAGGATTGTATGGGCAGGTGGTGGCGACAAGGTTTTTGAATTGGGATTAAGACGCGCGCAGGGACCTGACTCAGGTATTTATGGTGCGAGAGCCGCTATTATCGGAGGATGTTCTGCCACAAGTAATGTTTTGGCCGCTAAAATGTTTAATGTGCCTGTATGCGGTACTCACGCCCATAGTTGGATTATGAGCTTTGATAATGAAATTACCGCTTTCAGAAAATACGCGGAAGTTTTTCCTGAAAAATGCGTATTGCTTGTGGATACTTATGATACGATTAATTCAGGTATACCAAACGCTATTAAGGTTTTTTCCGAACTTAAAGAACGAGGAACTCTTAAAAGCGGATATGGAATAAGACTTGACAGCGGTGATTTTTCATATATTTCGGAAAAAGCCAGAGAAATGCTTGACTCGGCGGGATTTGAGGATGCTCTTATATACGCTTCAAGCGACCTTGATGAACATATTATAGCATCTCTTAAACAACAGGGTACAAAAATAAACGTATGGGGAGTGGGAACGAATCTTATTACATCTAAAGACTGCCCGGCTTTAGGCGGAGTGTATAAGCTTGCCGCTGAAAAAAAAGACGGCATATGGATTCCTAAAATTAAAATTTCTGAAAATCCTGCTAAAATTACTAATCCTGGCATTAAAAGGGTATTTCGTGTTTATGACAAAAATACAAAAAAGATTAAGGCTGACCTTATCGCTCTTGATGATGAAAATATAGATGAAAATAAAGATATTACTCTGTCAGACCAGATTTCTTTATGGAAAAAGATGACTCTTAAAGCCGGGTGCTTTTTTGTGAGAGAACTTCTTGTTCCTGTGTTTATAAACGGTGAGTGTGTTATGGAAAGCAAAAAGGTTATGGAAATAAGAGAATACTGCTTTGATGAAATGAATAGTTTATGGCCTGAATATAAAAGACTGGTTAATCCTCATATTATGCCTGTCGATTTATCAGAAAATCTTTTTAAACTTAAAAAAAGGCTGATTAATTCTACAGCGTTTCATAAAATTGATGACGGTAAAAAAATCTGAAAATAAACGTTGTTTTTTATGAATTTATTTTTATATAATTTGAAAAGAATTTTATAGTCAATCAACTTAAAAATGGATAAAAGGAAGCGGGATAAAAATTATTTTTACAAGGCAGAGGAAGTCAAGCATAGACACCGTCCTATGCCGATTGACGATAATGCGGGAAAAATAATTTTTGGTAGCCGAACGTATTCATTTTTCAGATTGATTGACTATAAAGTGAAGGAGTAAAATAATGCTTGGATATATTATCTTTTATAAAAATTTTATTGAAGCTATTATTTTATTTTTTTGCTGTATTTGGCGTTTTTAATATTTATGGAGGTGTTTTGATTGAAAAACAATAATAGAATATCAAATGAAAAGCTTAAATATCTTAAACTGCTTGCCAGAAATTACCATGATATAAATACTGCCTGCACTGAAATTATAAATCTGAAAGCTATTCTTAATCTGCCAAAGGGTACAGAGCATTTTTTGTCTGATATTCACGGAGAATACGAGGCTTTTAATCATGTACTTAGAAACGCTTCGGGAGTTGTTAAAAATTATATTGAGGAGATATTCGGTTCTACCTTAATGGAAACCGATAAAAAAAATCTTGCTACATTAGTATATTATCCTGAACTGCGATTGGAAGTTGTTAAACGAAAAGAGTCTAATATGTACGATTGGTATAAAATAAATTTATTTAGACTCATTCAAGTATGCAAAAGGGTGTCTTATAAATACTCACGCTCTAAAGTAAGAAAGGCGATACCGGCAGAACTTACATACATTATTGAGGAGCTTATTCATGAGGATTCTGCAAGGCTTTATAAACACGAATATTATAATGAGATTATAAATACTATTGTCAGGCTTAATATGGCTGACAAATTTATAATCGCTATATGCAATGTTATTCACAGGCTCGCTATTGACCACCTTCATGTTATCGGGGATATTTATGACAGGGGAGAAGCCGCTGAAAAAATTATGGACGTTCTGCTGGATTATCATTCTCTTGACGTACAATGGGGAAATCATGATATATCGTGGATGGGCGCTTCATCAGGAAGTATTGCCTGTATATGCAACGTTATAAGGGTATCCTGCAAGTATTGCAATCTTAATACTATTGAGGAAAGTTATGGCATTAACCTTATTCCTTTAGCCACTTTTGCCATGGAAAAGTACAAGGACGATGAATGTACCCTTTTTATGCCGTCTTTAGATGGAAAAGAAAAAAATTTGGCGGAAAAAATTCTTGTATCAAAAATGCATAAAGCTATTACTGTTATTCAGTTTAAAATAGAGGCGCAGACGATTTTAAGAAATCCGGAATTTAAAATGAATCACAGAATTTTAATTGATAAAATAAATTTCAGTGACGGCACAGTTGAGATTGACGGCAAAAAATATACTTTAAGCGATTCTTATTTTCCGACTATAGACACTGAAAACCCTATCGCTTTAAGCGATGAGGAGGCAGACCTTATTGAAAAAATACAACAGTCGTTTATACATAGTGAAAAGCTTCATCAACACGTAAGATTTTTATTCAATAAAGGCAGTATGTACAAAATTTATAACTCAAATTTGCTTTTACACGGCTGTGTTCCTCTTAATTCAGACGGTTCTTTCAGAACAATTAATATATCAGGAAAAGATTATGGCGGAAAGGCTCTTTTTGATAAGTTTGAGGAAATTGCCCGTTCGGGATTTTACGCTAAATGCGGAACAACCGAAAGAATAAAAGGTCAGGACTATATGTGGTATCTTTGGTGCGGACCATGTTCTCCTCTTTACGGCAAAGATAAAATGACTACTTTTGAAAGATATTTTATTGATGATAAAAATTTGCACCATGAGGAAAAAGACTATTATTATAATCTTACAAACAATGAGGACGTATGTATTTCTATACTTAAAGAGTTTGGTTTATCAGAACTTAATTCTCATATTATTAACGGACATGTTCCCGTTAAGGTGGTAAAAGGAGAAAGTCCTGTAAAGGCTAACGGTAAACTGCTTGTAATTGACGGGGGATTTGCCAAGGCTTATCAGTCTGTTACAGGTATTGCGGGATACACCCTTATATGCAATTCAAAGGGGCTTGTTCTTGCCTCCCACGAGCCTTTCTCATCTACCATTGAGGCTGTCGAGCAGGAAAAAGATATTATATCAAGTACAAATTTTCTTGAACACAATTCAGGAGTGAAAATGGTTTCTGATACGGACGTGGGAAGAGAGATAAAAGAAAGAATCAATGACCTTGAAGAGCTTGTGGAAGCGTACAATTCGGGTCTTATAAAGGAGTATGCTGAATAGCAGAAAAAATGTTAAAACCTCAGAAGGCTTTACCGCACCCCACAAGGGGAAAAGTCCCTTGACTATGAATAGACCTACTCGGAAACATAGAAAATTCCATCTAAGTACATCTTTTTCCGATATGCTTTATTAAATTTTCTTGAAATACCACTGAGAGTATTACGGCGAAAATTTAATTTTACCTATCAGCAAAATCTGAACTTATCTATCAATTTGCTAGTTTCCGAGGAGGTCTAATGCAAAACATTTGCTTTGCTATAGCAATTTCAAAATAGAAAGAGAAAAAAATATTTTTTTCAATAGACCTGTTCGGGGACCTAAGTGATGTTGTCTGACAAGAAATTTTTTCGTCAGATGGTATTTTTGCCAGTTTCCAAGGATAAGATATTTTTAAACTTGCCAAGTGGTAAATTTTGTAGTATTATAAAAATGTACATAAAAGTATGTGAAAATGTACATAAAAAATAACAGGAGGACGAGTTAATGAAATGTTTGAAAAAGGGATTGGGTATTTTTGCCGTTTTTATGATTTTTACGGCTTTATTCCCTATGACGGCATTTGCGGAGGAGGATGTTGTTGGAGAAAGAGTATCTTTTAAAGAACTTAAAAAAAGTTTTGAGGAGAAAAACAAGGTCAAGGCAAGTCTTGGAGCGTTTGATAAGAACAAGGAGTATGACTTATGCTATGGAAATCAGCTTGACGATAATTCAAAAAAAGTCTATGATATACTTGTTTCAAATATAGAAAAATCAAAAGATGGAGTATCTGACCTGGGAAACGAAAAAACTATTGTAGGGGGAGAGGAATATGATGTAATATATTTCGATATGCCTTATTCTGAACTTAATAAAAACGGTTTGGATTTCTGCTTATATGCCATTATGGCTTTTGATTATGACCACCCGGAGGTGTTTTGGTTAAACCTGAATAAAATTGAATTGTGGTCAGGAGGAAACTCAAAGAGGTCGTGGGTTACTGTTTTGCTTAAATTGGATTGTGAAAATTATTATTGTGACGGATATACTTCCTACAGCGATGTTAAAAAAGATATAGACACTATTGACGAGTATTGCAAAGGTATTCAAAATGAAATTAAAGATATGGACTGTTATAATAAGCTTAGCAGGATAAACAGTGTTCTTGTGGATAAAAATGAGTATAACAGATATGTGCAGGACGTTATTGCAGCCAGTGATGACGAAAATGAAGATAATGATACGAGAATATATAAATGCGTAAGCGCTCTTATTTACGGAAATACAGACCATACAAACAAACTTAACCCTGTATGTGAGGGTTATTCAAGAGCTTTTAAAGTATTATGCGATAAAGAAGGGATAGAGTGTGCTATTGTAAGCGGCGGAGGACATATGTGGAATTATGTGAAACTTCCTGACGAGCAAAAGTGGTATGCTGTAGACGTGACGTGGAACGACCCTGTATTTGACGGGATTCCCTCTGAAGATGATATTGAGAAAAACAAATACAGATATTTTCTTATAGGTTATAAATCTCTTATAGAAGGCGGAGGAGAAAATAAATTAAATAAACATATTGAATCTACAGACGGTATTGTATATGATAAAGTTTTTGGTATTATATATCCAAGACTGGAAGATGATGATTATATATATGCCCCGGAAGAAAACTGGATTATGGGAGATGTGAACAAAGACGGTTTTGTAAAAGCAGACGATGCAAGTGAGCTTCTTAGTCTTATTTTAAACGGAGGTCTTACCGATTATCATAAGAAAGTCGGAAATATGGATGAGCAAAATCCGGAAATTACGGCGGCAGACGCAGCGGTTATATTTAAAATGGTTCTTGAGGCTGACTAAAATCATCACAAGTTAATCAATTATTGATTAAACCTAAGAATAAAGTAAAGACTTATACATACGCAAAATTAACACTGTAGACAATAAAGTATAATTTGCCGGAATTAAAAATTATTTTATTGTTTCGCTATAATTGATTTTTGAAAGGACTTTTTGAGATTATGGAAAAAATAAAGGTTATGAGTATTTTCGGAACAAGACCGGAAGCTACAAAAATGGCTCCTCTTATTAAGGCTATGGAAAAAAGTGAGTATATAGAGCCAATTATTTGTGTTACGGCGCAGCACAGACAGATGCTTGACCAGGTACTTGATATTTTTAAAATAAAACCAGACTATGATTTAAATATTATGAAACAGAAGCAGACTCTTACGGATATTACCACCAGAGCTCTTATAGGACTTGAAAATGTTATGAAAGAAACAAGGCCTGATATTATACTTGTACACGGAGATACGACAACTACTTTCGCCGGCGCTTTGGCGGCATTCTACAGTCAGATAAAAATAGGTCACGTTGAGGCGGGGCTCAGAACATATGACAAATTTCAGCCTTTCCCTGAGGAAATGAACAGAAGGCTTACAGGATCTATTGCGGATTTGCATTTTGCTCCTACCAAGCTTGCCAAAGAACATTTGCTTAAAGAAAATATTTTTGCCGATAACATTTTTATTACAGGAAATACAGCCGTAGACTGTCTTAAAACAACTATAGAGAAAGATTATAAATTTGACCTTGATGTTTTAAACGGTATTGATTACAAAAACAAAAGAGTAATAACAATGACGGCGCATAGAAGAGAAAATCTCGGAATGCCTTTGGAAAACATTTGTCGTGCCGTATACAGATTAGCAGAGGATAATCCTGATGTTTATGTTGTTTATGCTGTACATTTTAATCCTCTTGTTCAGGAAACGGCAAAGAAAATACTTGGAAAACACCCAAGAGTTATTCTTACAGATCCTATTGACATGAAAGATATGCACAATCTTATGAATTTATCATATTTTGTTATGACAGATTCGGGAGGATTACAGGAAGAAGTGCCGTCTATGGGCAAACCTGTATTGGTTTTAAGAAATGTTACCGAAAGACCTGAGGGCATTGAGGCCGGTACTTTAAGGCTTGCAGGTGTTGATGAAGAAAATATTTATAATGAAGCTAACATTCTACTGAAAGATGAAAAAATATACAAGGGTATGGCAGAGGCAAGAAATCCTTTTGGCGACGGATATGCAGCTGAAAGAATTGTTCAGGCTATTTTATATCATTTTGGGGTTAAAAAAGAAAGACCGGAGGATTATTAAACAAGGTCAAAATTAAGAATAAAACCGTGGGTGTTGCCCACACATGCCCGCTTTTTTGCAAAAGGCGGGGCAAAAAACTTTAAAATATGTATATGAAAAATTCGATAAAATTCAAATTTATCGATAATTTAAAAAATAAGATTTGAAAAACAATACTTTAATCAAATTTGCCTACAATTCAAATTATGAGTAGCAAAGCGTATGCTTTGTGTTACAGGTCAAGGAACAGCGTACCACGGTTTTAAAGCTTTAATGTTTTTATAAAGTAGGAGGTTTTTTGTTGAAAGATATAATGAAAGCGCTTTCTATGCTTACACAGGTGGGTATATCTATGCTTGTGCCGATTTTTCTTTGTCTTTGGATAGGAAAATCCCTTGATAAAGCTTTTGATACAGGTATTTTGTTTTTGATTGTTTTTATTATTTTGGGAGTGGGAGCGTCTTTCAGAACTCTTTATATGATGACGGCGCACAAATATAAAAAAATTGCCGAAAAAGAGGAAAAACGCAGAGATTATCTTAAAGGCGGATATTTGAAAAATTTAAGTGATGATAATGATATAAACATGAATGAAAAAGATAATTAAAGTTTGGATGTGATTTTTTGTTTAAATTATCCGATACGGGAAAAAGGCTTGTAAAAGTAATGCTGGCTATTTGCCTTATATCCCTCGGCGCAGGAATTATTATTACGGGAATTTGGTTTCCGGCGGAAACTTTTAAATTTATTTATGGTATGGTTTTTGGAACAATATTTTCTGTTTTAAAGCTTATGCTTTTGGAACGCTCTCTTAATAAATCTGTAAATCTGACGGAAGGGCAGGCACAGAATTATATAAGACTGCATTATATGCTAAGATATTTTCTTACAGGTGCGGTTTTGGCTGTAGCGGCGATACAGGGTGGTATTTCCGCGGTTGTGGGCGTTTTTATATGTCTTTTCTCATTAAGACCAGCCATTTTTATTGTAAATAAGCGTATGGATAATTAGGTTTGTTATAAAACTTTACAAATTGATATTAAAGTCTGTTTCAATAATGAATTATACTCCAAAAAATTAACAAAAATAAAATTACAACAATTTTATTTTTGTTGTTTTTTGGAGGTTTTAATTATTTTTAGTCATATTTTATGATAAGATTTATTGATTTTGTTTATTTACTGTTGCTTTTTTATTTCTTTGGTGTTAAAATTTTACATAGGGGAATTAATATTTTATAATGTTGTTCTTTCGGAGATTTTTCTCCTTTAGAAAATCAAAAACTGAGGAAGGAGGTATAATTACCGTGAATTTTAGTTTTGGACTCATTAAGGAAATGGCGGCTGCCGCTGAAACTACTACTGAAGCATCGGGTGGTCTTGATATTTACAATAAAGTCCTATGCGATGATTTTTTGGGGACTGGCTTTCGTATAACAACATCTATAAGAAATACTTGGATTATTATGGCTGCCCTTATTTTGTTCGCAATTATTGTAAGAATTAAGATGAAAAAATTTAAGGCAGTTCCAGAATCCGGTTTTCAGAATTTTATTGAATCCATTGTAGAGGCTATGGATAACTTTGTAGGCTCTAATATGGGTGAAAAATATAAATATTTCGGAAACTGGTTTTTTGGAGTGTTTGCTTTTATTTTGCTTTCTAATCTTATGGGACTTTTAGGCTTCCGTTCTCCTACCGCTGATTTGGCGACTACGGCTTGCCTTGGTTTCTCAACATTTTTTCTTATCCATTTTATGGGAATTATCAAGGGAAGAAAAGAATACTTTAAAGGCTATTTAGACCCATTCCCATTTTGGCTTCCTATGAATATTATCAGTGAAGTCGCTACTCCTGTTTCTTTGAGTTTCCGTCTTTTTGGTAATATACTTGGAGGTTCTATTATTATGGGGTTATTTTATACTTTGCCGTTTTATGTAAAAGTAGGTATCCCCGCCGCTCTTCATGTTTATTTTGATGTTTTTGCCGGCTTTTTACAGACATTCATTTTTGTTATGCTGAGTATGTCGTTTATCGCTGACAAAATTCCTGACGAAACGAAAAATTGAAATCGTTTCGGTCTGCTGATGATTAAAATTCAGCAATAGTTTTAATTCTTAATTTTTATATTTTTTAAGGAGGACTTTTTATTATGGAAAAATTTCAAAGTATTGACCCACAGGCTTTTGTTTTAGGTTGTTCCGCTATAGGCGCGGGTTTGGCGGTTATTGCCGGTATCGGACCTGGTATCGGACAAGGATACGCGGCAGGTAAAGGCTGTGAGGCTGTAGGACGTCAGCCGGAGGCGAGAGGAACAATTATGTCAACTATGCTCCTTGGAGCAGCCGTTGCGGAAACAACCGGTATTTACGGCTTGGTTATAGCTATTATTCTTTTATTTGCCAATCCGTTAGTTGGTATGCTTGGTCAATAATTATAACGGAAAGGTAAAATGACGACAGTTTATAGTACAAATATTTTAATGTAATTCTATTCTTTTACCCACTGTCGATTTTACGGATTAACGTATTACGGAATAATCCTTTTTAATTAAAGCCGAAAGGAGGGTTTTATCTTTTGGACGAATTTATACTTAGTTTAGACGCTAATATGCTTAAGGATTTAGCTTTTCAGCTTTTAAATACCTGTATTTTATGCGCTGTTTTATCTTATCTTCTCTACAAGCCTGTAAAAAATATGCTGGCGATAAGAAAGGATAAAATTGAGGGTCAGATTAGTTTTGCCGAAAGTCAATTAAACGAAGCAAATAAAATGAAAGCTATGTATGAGGAGAAGCTTAAAGCTATTGACAAGGAAAAAGAAATGATTTTAGGCGAGGCAAGAAACAGAGCGTCTTTAAGAGAACAGGAAATTATTGCCGAGGCTAAAGCGGAGGCCGAAACTCTTAAAAACAGGGCTATGGTCGATATTCAAAGAGAACAGGAAAAAGCCAAAGACGAAATCAAAAAGCAAATTATTGAAGTTTCTTCAATTATGGCGGGAAAATTTATCGCCGAGACCATTGACCAGAAAAAACAGGAAAAACTGGTTGATGAGGTTATATCTGATTTGGGGGATGTTAAATGGCTCAGTTAGTAGCGGGAAGATACGCTAACGCTCTTTTTGATTTGGCTTTGGAGTCTTCTGAAATTGATACTTTTGAGGAAGAAGTAAAAATTGTTCTTGACACAATGAATAAAGATAAAGAATTTTTAAATGTTTTAAATCATCCTCAGATTTCAGGGGAAGAAAAATTCTCTATTTTGGAAAATACTTTTAAAGGTAAAATTTCCAATGAAATTATGGGGCTTTTCTCAGTAGCTCTGAGAAAAAACAGAGAAACCCAAATTGTTGATATGCTTACTGTTTTCCTTAATAAGGTGGAAAAGCACAAAGGTATTGAAACGGCTTTTGTTACTTCAGCAAAGCCTTTAAGCGAAAATCAGGTGAAAAGCATTAAAGAAAAATTATCAAAAAATTTGAATAAGCAGATTTTTATTCAGGCTGACGTAGACGAAAGTCTTTTGGGGGGAGTCCGAATTAAGGTTGCCGGTCATATTATTGACGGAAGTATTAAAAAACAGCTTGACGACCTCAAAAGCCAGCTTTTGAATATCCATCTCGCATAGTAAAGGAGTGTAACTCGTAATGAATATCAGACCAGAAGAAATTAGTTCTGTTATTAAAGAACAGATTAAAGGCTATACTTCTAAACTTGATGTTTCAGAAGTCGGCACTGTTATTAATGTCGGTGACGGTATTGCCAGAGTTTACGGTCTTGATAACGCAATGAGCGGGGAGCTTCTTGAGTTTGAAAACGGTGTGGTTGGTATGGCTCAGAATCTTGAGGAAGACAACATTGGCGTTGTTTTATTAGGTTCTGACCAGGGAATTAAAGAGGGCGATACAGTTAAGCTTACAGGACGTGTGGCTTCTGTTCCGGTTGGTGACGCTATGATTGGAAGAGTAGTCAATTCCCTTGGACAGCCTATTGATGAAAAAGGCCCTATAAACACTGATAAATTCAGACCTATAGAAAGAGTCGCTCCGGGTGTTATCACACGTAAATCCGTTGATGTGCCTTTACAGACAGGTATTAAATCTATTGACGCTATGGTTCCTATAGGACGCGGTCAGCGTGAGCTTGTTATCGGCGACCGTCAGACGGGAAAAACAGCTATTTGTATAGATACTATTATTAATCAGAAAGGTAAGAATGTTATTTGTATTTATGTCGCTATTGGTCAGAAAGCGTCTACAGTGGCCCGTATCGTTAAAAATTTAAGCGATGCCGGCGCTATGGACTATACTACCGTTGTTGTGGCAACTGCCAGCGACACTTCGCCTTTACAGTATATCGCGCCTTATTCGGGCTGTGCTATCGGCGAGGAATTTATGGAAAACGGCAAGGATGTTCTTATTGTATACGATGATTTATCCAAACACGCTGTGGCTTACAGAGCAATGAGTCTTTTATTGCACAGACCGCCCGGACGTGAGGCTTATCCCGGAGATGTATTTTATCTCCACTCAAGACTTCTTGAGCGTTCCGCCAGACTTGACGAGGAATATGGCGGAGGGTCTATTACCGCTCTTCCTATTATTGAAACTCAGGCGGGAGATGTTTCCGCTTATATTCCGACAAACGTTATATCAATTACGGACGGTCAGATTTTCCTTGAGAGCGAATTGTTTAACTCAGGAGTTCGTCCGGCTATAAACGCCGGTCTTTCAGTATCCCGTGTAGGCGGTTCCGCTCAGATTAAGGCTATGAAAAAAATCGCCGGACCTATCCGTATTGAGCTTGCACAGTTCAGGGAGCTTGAAAGCTTCGCACAGTTTGGTTCAGACCTTGACAAGGATACTTTAGATCGTCTTAATCACGGTCAGAGAATTGTGGAAATACTTAAACAGCCTCAGTACAAAACTCTGGAAGTTGAAAAAGAAGTTGTTATACTTTTTGCTGTTACAAACAAATATCTTGACGATATTCCCGTTGAGGACGTTTTAAGGTTTGAAACAGAATTTTTCAGCTTTATGGAGGCTAAACACAATCACATTTTCAGCGATATTAAAAACAAAAAGGAATTGAGTCCTGAAAATGAGGCGGAGCTTCGTGCGGCTATCGAAAATTTTAAAAAAGAATTCAAATAACAGAGAGGTGATATTATGGCATCAATGCGTGATATAAAACGCAGAATTAAAAGTGTCAATAGCACCCAGCAAATTACCAAAGCTATGAATCTTGTTGCAAGCTCTAAGCTTACAAGAGCGAAAAACAGGCTTATGGACACTCGTCCTTTCTTTCAGGAAACAAGAAAAGTTATCGCGGGAATTGTAAACGGGTCTAAAGGTATTTCTCACCCTTATCTTGAAAAAAGAAAGGTAAATAAGAAAGCCGTTATACTTATTACAGGCGACAGAGGTCTTTGCGGAGGGTACAACGCTAATGTAAGCAAGGCGGCTTTTTCCTGTATTGACAATAAGGAAAATGTTTCCGCTATAACAATCGGAAGCAAGGGCAGAGAATTTTTTAAACGAAGAGGAGTAAATATAATTCAGTCTTATACGGGAATTTCCGAAAATCCCGATTACTCCGATGCTTTAAAGATTGGACGGCTGGCACTTGATTTATTTATTAAGGAAGAGGCTGACGAGGTTTATTTGGCTTATACGGAATTTATTTCTACTCTTTCCTCGGAGCCTAAGCTTATTAAAGTTCTTCCTGTTGATGTGAGTGAATTTGGCAATGAAGACGCTGACGACCAGGCACTTACTATTTATGAGCCTGACGAGGAAGCTGTTTTGGAATATGTTATTCCTAAATATGTTAATACCGTGATTTTCGGTGCTATGGTTGAATCTGCTGTCTGCGAGCTAGGCGCAAGAATGACCGCTATGGATTCCGCTACCGAAAATGCTTCTGAAATGATTGATTCTCTTAATCTGCTCTACAACAGAGCCAGACAGGGAGCTATTACTCAGGAAATTACCGAGATTGTCGGCGGCAGCGGTATTTATGATTAAAAAAGGAGTGAAAACGTTTGGCTGAAAAAAATGTCGGCAAGATAATTCAGATTATCGGCGCCGTATTGGATATTAAATTTTCTACTGAAAATATGCCCTCTTTATACAATGCCATTGAAATTGAGCATGAGGGAGAGATAATTGTCGCTGAAGTGGCCCAGCATCTTGGCGATGATGTTGTTAAATGTATTGCCATGTCCTCTACAGACGGACTTGTAAGAGGAATGGACGCGGTTGATACGGGAGCTCCTATAAGTGTTCCTGTTGGAAAGGCTACTTTGGGCCGTATGTTCAACGTTGTGGGAAAACCTATTGATGATAAGCCTATGCCGGAAATATCTGAAAAATGGTCTATACACAGAAGCGCACCCAGCTTTTCAGAACAGGCGGCGGCAACCGAGCTTTTGGAAACAGGTATTAAATCAATAGACCTTCTCTGCCCTTATTCAAAGGGCGGTAAAATTGGTCTGTTCGGCGGAGCGGGAGTTGGAAAGACAGTTCTTATTATGGAACTTATCCGCAATATAGCTACAGAACATAAAGGTTTTTCTGTTTTCTCCGGAGTAGGAGAACGTACAAGAGAGGGAAACGACCTTTATTATGAAATGCAGGAATCAGGAGTTATTAACCAGACAAGTCTTGTTTTCGGACAGATGAACGAACCTCCCGGAGCAAGAATGAGAATAGCTCTTACAGGTCTTACTATGGCCGAGTATTTCCGTGACAGGGAAAATCAGGACGTGCTTTTATTTGTCGACAATATATTCCGTTTTGTTCAGGCCGGTTCTGAGGTTTCCGCCCTTTTGGGCCGTATGCCTTCCGCTGTTGGATATCAGCCTACTTTGGCTACTGAGGTGGGTACTTTGCAGGAAAGAATTACATCTACGAAAAACGGTTCTATTACATCTGTTCAGGCGGTTTACGTTCCGGCGGATGACTTGACAGACCCTGCTCCGGCTACTACTTTCGCACATTTGGACGCTACTACGGTTTTGTCACGTTCTATTTCTGAACTTGGTATTTATCCTGCCGTAGACCCTCTTGAATCCACTTCACGTATTCTTGACCCACAGGTGCTGGGCGAGGAGCATTATACGGTAGCCAGAAATGTTCAGGCAATTTTACAGAGGTATAAGGAATTACAGGACATTATTTCCATTCTTGGTATGGATGAGCTTTCTGAAGAGGATAAAATTACCGTAAACAGGGCAAGAAAGGTCCAGAGATTTTTATCACAGCCTTTCTTTGTGGCTGAAAAGTTTACTGGTTTCAGCGGACAGTATGTTCCTGTAGCTGAAACTGTCAGAGGATTTAAGGAAATTCTTGAGGGAAAACACGATGATATTCCGGAAAATTATTTCCTTAACGCCGGTACTATTGACGATGTTGTCGCAAAAGCGAATAAATAATTAATGGGTGATGTATATGGCAGAAAATAAAGTACGATTGCGTATTGTTACACCTGTAAGGGAACTTTATGATAAAGATACGGAAATGGTTATTATGCGTTCCTCAATCGGTGACGTTGGTATTTTGCACGGTCATCAGCCATTGACTACTACTCTTGATTATGGACTTTTACGTATTATTAACGGTGACGAGGAAATAAAAGCCACTGTTTTCGGCGGTTTCGCAAGCGTTGACTCAAGAGGAATTACTATTTTATCAGACGCCGCTGAATGGCCTGATGAGATTGATGAGAAAAGAGCCATTGCCGCTAAGGAAAGAGCTGAAAAACGTATTAAGAGTAATGATGAAAGTGTTGATATTGTCAGAGCCGAACTTGCTTTGAGGCGTGCTTTGCTCAGGCTTGAAGCTAAAGGAAAATAAGAAAAAACAATTAGACCTGTTTAAAAGTATTTCAAGAAAATTAAACAAAGTATGACAGAAAAAGGTTTGTCAAGCGGTGTTGCGGAGGTTATTAAACAGGGTCTATTAAATAAAAATCACCTTTAAATATTTTTAAAGGTGATTTTTTATTTACCAGAAAAGAATAAAATATGTATAAAAAGTTTTTATTATTTATTTTTATAATATTGAGCAAATTCCATATCAACTTTAAGTATATGTGTTATAAGCCAATCATACAATGTTTTATTTGTTTCAAGAATAGTCATAAGATTAACACCGCTGTCATTGCATTTATCAAAAAGAACATTGATTTTTTTACTGAAAGAATCGTGCATTGCTTTATGCTCGGCTGCTTTTGGATATTCACTGGATATATGAAGCTGTTCTTCATCGGAAAAGTGTTTTGACACATATTTTCTTATAAAAAAAAGTGTTGGTATAAGCTCGTCGGCAGATGTACCATTTTTACCGGCTTTTGTAATTATATTAATTCTTTTTATAAGCTCGTTATGCTGTTCGTCTATTTCTTTAACGCCTGTTATTAGATTTTGCTCAAGTTCCATATGTAATCAATCCTTTCATTTTATAAAATTATGTGTTATGTCAATAAATATAAAGCTTTATTAAATTAAAGATATTATAGCATTAATCATATTTAAAGTCAAGGATAATGCACGGAAATCAATTTTGTGTATAAATATGCAAAACATATAATCTTTTAAAGAAATTTACTTAAAATCTCTTAAAAAAATAGTTTAAATAAATAATATTATGCAAAAAATGAATAAATATTCATAAA
>CATLIG010000039.1 GCA_949948985.1 uncultured Clostridia bacterium
ATAAATTATTTTTTATTTATTTATAATAACAAAAAATATTAAAGTCTTTGACAAATTTTAAATTCTACGGTATAATAAAAATAGGCTATGTGAAGTTTTTATTATATGAAAGGATTTTGTTATGTTTGGTTCAGATATAGGTATTGATTTGGGTACGGCAAGTATCCTTGTTTATATAAAGGGACAAGGGATTGTTCTTAAAGAGCCTTCTGTTGTTGCTATTGAAAAAAATACTAAAAAAATTCTTGCGGTTGGAGAAGACGCGAGAAAAATGCTTGGAAGAACTCCGGGGAATATTGTTGCAATAAGACCTTTGAGGGAAGGTGTAATTTCAAATTATGAAATTACGGAAAAAATGCTTACTTATTTTATTGATAAATCTGTGGGAAGACATCTTTTTAGAAAACCTCGTATTGCTGTTTGTGTTCCAAGCAGTGTTACGGAAGTTGAAAGACGAGCTGTTGAGGATGCTACAAAACAAGCGGGAGCAAGAGAGGTTTTTGTTATTGAAGAGCCTATAGCAGCGGCAATAGGCGCAGGGGTTGATATTTCAAGGGCATGCGGAAGTATGGTTGTAGATATTGGAGGAGGAACTACTGATGTGGCTGTTATTTCTCTTGGGGGTACAGTTGTAAGCACTTCTCTGAAAGTGGCCGGAGATAATTTTGATAACGCTATTGTAAGATATATGAGAAAAAAACACAATCTTCTTATTGGTGAGAGAACAGCAGAGGATTTAAAAATTAATATAGGAACAGCTTTTGACAGACAGCCCGCCGTATGTATGGATGTAAGGGGAAGAAATCTTGTTACGGGACTTCCTAAAACAATTACGGTAACTTCTGATGAAATGTATGAGGCTTTACATGAATCTGTTACAAGTATTGTTGAATCAGTTCATTCTGTTTTGGAAAAAACTCCGCCGGAACTTGCGGCAGATATTTCAGACAGAGGTATACTTATGACAGGTGGAGGAAGTTTATTATTTGGTCTTGATAAACTGATTAAAGAAAAAACAGGTATTGATGCTTTTGTTGCGGAAGATTCAGTTTCTTGCGTTGCTATAGGTACAGGAAAATATATTGAGTTTGCTACAGGATCCAAAGGTAAAAATGGGAGGTAGTTTATTTGGTTAGAGGTTTATATACATCTGCTGTCGGAATGATGACTCAGATGCAAAAAATGGATGTTGTGTCTAATAACATAGCAAACAGTGACACGGCGGGATTTAAAAAAGATACAGCGGTTGTTCGTTCTTTTTCTGAAGAACTTGCTAAAAGACTTGATGACCCTAAATATAAGCTTATTAAATACAATCAAGGTATTGGAAATATGAGCCTTGGCGTTTTTGTGGATGAAGTATATACTGATTTTTCACCTGGGTCTTTAAGAGAAACAAACGGAAGTCTTGATTGTGCTATTTCAGGAGAGGGTTTTTTTGCTGTAAATGTTAATGAAAACGGCAATACTGTTGAAAAATATACGAGAGATGGCGCTTTTACTATGGATGCTCAGAACAATCTCAGAACATCTGAGGGTAACTATGTTGTGGGTGAGGGTGGAAATATTACTATTCCAAACGGTGTTATAACTATAGATGAGCACGGAAACATTTTTTCGAATAACGAATTTGTCGATAAAATAAAAATGGTTGATTTTTCTAATAAAGAATCCCTTAGAAAAGTTGGAGATAATTTATATGAAACTATTGACGAAAGCGAGCCACAAGACTTTACCGGAAGAATTATTCAGGGTAGAATTGAGCAGTCAAATGTAAATCCTGTTCAGGAAATGGTGAAGATGATTTCTTTAGCAAGAAATTATGAGGCTAATCAAAAAATGGTTCAAACACATGATTCTACTTTAAATCGTGCTGTAAATGATATTGGAAGAAAGCAATAAAAATTTTAAGGGGGTAATTAGTTATGATGCGTTCTTTGTGGACAGCGGCGTCAGGTATGACTTCTCAGCAGATGAATGTTGATACTATTTCTAATAATATTGCCAATGTAAATACAACAGGATATAAGCAGGAAAGGCTTGAATTTAAGTCTTTATTATATCAGACTATGGAAAGGGCTTCTCTTGATGAAAATGATACAGGAAGACCTGTTAATTTGCAAGTTGGTCTTGGAGTAAGACCTATTGTAAGTTCTAGGATGTTTAGAAACGGAAGTGTGGAACGAACAGATAATCCTCTTGATTTTTATTTGCAGGGCGATGGTTTTTTCGTTGTTGACAGAGGTGATGGTGATATAGTTTATACAAAAGACGGAAGTTTTAAAATAAGTCTTAACGGCGGAGAACCTTCTCTCGTTACATCAGAAGGCTACGCAATTTTAGATGTTGACGGAGAACCTATTACTTTGCCGGAAAATATTACTATGTCAAATGTTACAGTTGATTCAGAAGGAAATATTACATACAGAGATGAAGAGGGTGAAACTCAGGATACAGGAGTTCGTTTTGACATAGTTCAATTTCCTAATGTACAAGGTCTTGAAGCCATTGGAAGTAACTTTTATGTTACTACACCGGCATCCGGCGAGGCAATTCAGGAATCTGAGGGTGAAACAACTACAATAAGCAGTATTATACAAAATTGTATAGAAATGTCGAATGTTAATGTTGCTAATGAAATGGTTTCTCTTATTATTGCACAACGGGCTTATGAGCTTAACTCAAAGGCAATTCAGACTTCGGATGATATGCTTCAGCAAGCAAATAATCTTAAACGATAATAATGATTAATAAAAAGATTGAGAGTGATTGTATATGAGTATAAGTGGTATAACAGGATTATCAAATTCTTATATGATGGGAATTAATAGTTTTGATAAAAATCTCACAAAAAGTCAAAATCTTCAAAAGAAAGTTGAAAATGAAAATGTTGAGGATAAAGAACTTATGGATGCATGTAAAACTTTTGAAGGTTATTTTTTACAGATGATGTATAAGTCTATGAGAAATACTATTGATACTTCAAATAGTTTTATGCCACAAAGCAATGCGGAGAAAATATTTCAAGATATGCTAGATGAGGAAACTTGTAAAAATGCCTCATCTAGCGGTAATGGTATTGGTCTTGCTCAAATGTTATATAAACAGCTTTCCAGACAGCATAAAACTATAAATATAAATGGTGAATAATTATAGGTATAGCCTCAAAATAGTATAAGTTAGCTGTTTTGAGGCTTAAAATTTTATTATTAAATAGATATAATTAAAGCTATAATATTATTTCTTTTCATAAAATACTAATGTGAGTTTTTCATTTATGATTTTTGTTTTACCAGTTTTTTTATATCCTAATTTTTCATATAAATGGCAATTTTTGGGTTCTTGCAAGATTGTTTCAAGTTCCCATTTTTCTTTTCCATGTATTTCTTCACTTAATATAATTGCTTTTTGCGCAATACCTTGACCTTGAAATTCTGGTAATATAAATAGTGGAGAAATTCGCTTTTTTTTACCGATTTCTTTTTTATCAACAATGCGAATTGCTCCGGCTTTTTGTAAATCAACTAAAATATAGTAAAAATATGTAAAATTCTGTTTTAGACGCATTTCTATTTTTTCTATGCTTTCATTTCCTGGATTTATATCAAAATCCTGATATTTATCTAACAGTTCTTTAAATGATTTTATCTGCATTGTATGCAATTCTTTTGCGTCATTTATATTTGCTCTTAATAATTTTATTTCCATATATTTTCTCCTCGTATAATAAGTTTCTTTTCTAGTCAATCAAAGAATTCAGGGAATTATTTTACTGTTTTGCAGTAAAAATTTCTTAAATTGTCATAAATTAAAATCTCTGTAAAAAAACAAGATTATGAAGTCCGCAGCCCAAAAAATTTTTATTTTCGCATATACTTAAATGCAGTTCCATGTATTTTTCAAAGTCTTCCTTTCTTGCTTCGCAAAAATTTTCACATCGTAATAATGGATTTCCATCAGAAGTTATATGATGAAGTATCTTTATATTATATTTCTCTGCCATTTTTTCAATTTCTTCAGGCATCATATAAATAAAAGAATCTCCAAAACTCTTTGTGTTATAACATTCCAATATTTCACTTATATTTCCTAATTTTGGCTCAATATTCAAATGTAATGCCGTTATCAAATTAATATAAGTTATAACCAAAATACCGTTTACCTTTAAAAGTCTTAAACATTGTTCTATTGCCTTACAACGCATATTTTCATTTAAATGATAAAATGCTCCCATACAAAGAACCACATCAAAATAATAATTATCATAATGGTTACACTCACAAATATCGCCAACAAAAATATCTTTTAGTATTGGATTTTTCTTTTGTTTCTCTAACATAATATCTACATTACGAGGCACAATGTCACTTGCAACAACACTGTGGTCTTGTTCAGCCAATTTAAACGCATAATTTCCTGTTCCCGCACAACCATCAAAAATTTTACTGCGAGCAGGTATCAGGTTATCAAAATAATACATAGTAGTCAACCATTCAATTTGATGACTATAATTGCGAAATAATCTCCCATCCTCATCATAAGTATTGTAATAATCAATTATATTGTTCATAATAATGCCTCCAATTTATATTTCTATAAAAATTTTTGAATTTTAAAATTACAAATAAATTATCATTTATCCGCTTATGTATGACATATCACTAATTTTTTTTATAATACGCTTGCCATTATCATTTTCCAACATAATACTAACTCCGCCGGAAAGACCAAATATCTCTGTATTATTTATAGACTCAACATTTAAACCAAGCCACATAGAATTAAAAACGCTAAGCAAATCTCCATGTGAAACAATAATTATGTCTTTATATTTGTTATTTACTATTTCTTGAAAAAAAGGAAATAATCTATTCCACTCATCTCTGCGGCTTTCAGCGTCAGAAAACATTTTGTCATTAATTGTTCTTTCTATACACTCAATATTTTCTCTTAACCAAAATACAGATTTACCACAGCATTTGCCAAGATTTCTCTCTCTTAACGCAGTCACTAAAATAGGTTTTGTTTTCATATATTTGCCTACAATTTCAGCGGTTTGTTTTGCTCTTTTCAAATCAGAAGAATACATAATAAATTTATAGTTTTTAAATTCACTTAATAGATTTTTACCGATATTTTCAGCTTGTTTTTTTCCCACATCAGATAAATCCCAGTCAGTCCATGAACCAACCATACCGTTTATATGATGTATAGATTGAGTATGTTGAATTGTAATAATTGTTTTCATAACTCTATCCCTTTATTCTAATTACTGTATCAGCCGATATAATACTGCTTGGTCGATGAGCTATCATAAGTATAGTTCGTTCACCTTTTAAGGCTTTTATTGCCTCTTGTATAAGCGATTCGGATTCATTATCAAGTGCAGATGTAGCTTCATCAAGTATAATGATAGGAGTATTCCTTATAATCGCACGGGCTATTGCTATACGTTGTCTTTCCCCACCCGATAGAGTATTACCTCTCTCACCCAGCACTGTATTATACCCATCCGGCAGTTTTATAATAAAATCATGGGCATTTGCTGCTTTTGCGGCTGCTATTATTTCATCTTGACTTGCTTTATATCTTCCATAGGATATATTTTCAGCAATAGTAGTTTCGTAAAGATAAGGTTCTTGTGGAACATAAGAAATTTGCTCTCTTATCTCCTTTAGCGTAAGTTTTGAATATTCTTTACTATCTATAACTATATTACCTTTTGCTAATGGATAAAATCCCAGTAAAAGTTTTGCAAGTGTACTTTTTCCACAGCCGGATTTACCAACAATAGCCACAAAGCTTCCCTTTTTAATTTCCATTGAAAAGTTTTCTAAAACCTTCCTGTCATCACTATACGCAAAGCTAATATTTCTTATAGACAATATAATATTTTTGTCAGCAACTGCTGTTTTATCATTGTCATTATAAGTTACAAATTCCCATTGTTCCGGTTCTTCTTCCATATCAAGAAATTCAAAAATTTTCTCAACGTTAGCAATACAATCTATTATCTGAGGGAAATATAGACCTATTTCAGAAAAAACATTACGAAAAGCACCATATAACGCATAAAGACCTGTTAGTTCTCCAAGGCTTATTCTTCCTAATGACACAAACCATATGCCAAGTCCCAAAAATGCCAAAGCTCCTATTAAGTCAAACATACAGTTTACACACTCAAGACCTGCTGACAATTGGTTTGTACTTTTCTGAATATTAAAATATTCTTTGCCGGCGGTTTCATATTCTTTTGACAGTTTTGAACTAATGGGAAAAATTTTTATCAGTTCCATACCTGATAAAATATTTGTCAGCTTTTCAAGCATTTTACTGTTTTTATTAGAAAGACGTTTATGTAGTTTCTTCATAGGATTTGCAAAAAAGCTATTCATTATAAAGGCTATCAGACTTATAGCTATCAGGCAAAAGGTAAGCTCATAGCTGAAGTAAAACATTGGAATAAGGTACATAACAGTGGAAATTACCGCTGAAAGAAATCTACGAAGCCTTGAAGTATAAATATCAGAGGCTTTC
Source organism: uncultured Clostridia bacterium (assembly GCA_949948985.1). GTDB lineage: Bacteria > Bacillota > Clostridia > Lachnospirales > CAG-274 > MGBC114079. The sequence continues at coordinate 6,538 of CATLIG010000039.1, forward strand.
TGTGTGTCAAAAATCAGCCTTGACATAAAATCGCCGCTATGATTCTTTTCATAATATGACATAGGCAGACGCATAGCTTTTGAAAACACAAGCTTTTCAACTTTTCCAACACCAATTCTTCCCTCAATATTATAATGTATAATACCAAAACGCCATAAAAATAGGCCAAGAACAAACACAGCAAAATTTCCAAGTACAATCCAAAAAATATTATTTGTATTATTGGTTTGAGCAGCTGTAACTATATTTTTAATCAAATATGAGCTTGCTATTCTACGTCCAGCATCTCCTATAGTAGAAAGTAAAATAGCGCCTAAATATATGGGAAACCTGTCACCCATTATATTCATAAAACGAAAAAAAGTTTTAATCATTCTTTGACAACTCCTTATCCTTTTGCGTACATTTCAGCATAAATTCCGTGTTTCTCCAAAAGTTCCTCGTGATTTCCCATTTCCACTATTTTTCCTCCACTAACTACATAAATTCTTTTCGCATTTTTTACTGTAGAAAGTCTGTGTGCTATAATAATCACTGTTTTTCCTTCTGATATTCGTTCGATAGCTTCTTGTATTTTCTTCTCTGCCTTAGTATCTACAGATGAAGTTGGTTCATCTAGAAGAAGTATAGGAGAATTTTTTAAAAAAGCTCTTGCGATTGAAATTCTTTGCCTTTGACCTCCTGAAAGACGTACGCCGCGTTCACCAACGATAGTTTCATATCCTTCAGGAAGAGAGATAATAAAATTATGGATATTAGCGTTTTTACACGCTTCTATAATTTCTTCATCTGTAGCGTTTTCTTTTCCATATGCCACATTCTGCTTAATTGTTTCCGGAAATAAAAATACATTTTGTGAAACTACTGAAAAACAATTTCTTGCCATTTCCAAATTCCAATTTTCGAAAGAGTGTCCAAAAAGTATATACTGTCCATTATTTTTTTTATAAAAACCGCAGAGTAACTTAAAAATTGTTGTTTTTCCCTCTCCTGAACCTCCAACAAAAGCTATTTGCTCACCTTTTTCGATAGAAAAGCTCATTCCATTTAAAATATAACGCTCTTTACTTCTATTGTAATAAAAATCAATATTTTTCCATTCAATAACAGAAGTCGTTTTGGTGTTTTCAGGTATATTATGTATATTACCACCTGTTGTTTCTTTTTGCTGATTATAGATTTCCTGTATTCTTTTTAGCGAAACACCAACTTCTCGGATATCATTTGCACAGAAAACAATATCGCCAATCGGATATAAAATTCTGTTAAGGATTACTGTAAAAGCAAGCATTTCTCCTACAGTAATCCTTCCTTGTGTTATTTCATACAGTGCAAAAAGATAACAGAATATTACAGGAATTGTTGTAATCACATTTTTTAATACCCAGCCAAGTGATGATATTCGTGTACTTTTACATGCTTGAGATACTATATTGTCAATAACATTATCAATTTTTTGTTTATGCAGTTCATAAAGATTGTAACTTCTGCCGACTACAATACCTTGAATAGCATCGTAAGCTTTTTCTGTGCGTTCGTCCATATGAGTACGTAGTTTTTTTGTAAGTTCCGCCAATTTTTTTGATAATTTATCGGCTACAACTAACATAATAGGATAGCTTGCGAACAGTATGACGATAAGCATTGTGTCCATTTGAATTAAATATATAGTGGCTGTCATTACCGTAATAATATTTATAAGAAAATTGGGGAGAATTTCAGAAAAAAATCTTCCCATTTCTTCTATATCAGATATTAGTCTTGTAATAATACTTCCGGCGCCTTTTTCATCAAAATATGAAAAAGGCAGTTTTAGTAAATGTTTTCCAAGTGATATACGTACGTCCCTTTGTACCATTGAGCTATAATACTTTCCAAAAATACTTTTTAAATATGCAGATAATGTTCCTAACACAATCATACAAAGTAACGGCGTGATAAAATCAGAGAAATATATCTCTTGACCAGAGAGCATCATATCTGTGGCATCAGCAATAAAATCGTTCCCTATAATAATAGATTCACTCAAAATAAATGAAAATATTATAAACAACAGCAATAAATAACTATTACGTAAACCTGCTTTTACCATTTTACTGTTCCCTCCATCCATACTTTTGCATCAGGATATTCATCATCCTTTTCTATTTTTCCAATAATATAGCATTTATGATATTTTTCAATGATTTTTACTGCCTTATCACATTGTGCTTTCGGTACTACTATCAGCATGTTAATACCAAGTGAAAAATCATCTAAAAAACATTCCTTGTCCATCATATTCAAATTATATATATATTGAAACAGTGAGGGAATCGGTATTGTTGAAACAGAAATGCTTGCGCCAAGACCATTAGGTATTGTATCATAACATTTCCGGCTAAATAATGACCTGCCAATACTAAAAATTCCATGTATGAGATTTTGTTCATTAAGTTTATTTATTACATTTACATAGCAAGCATTTGGTTTTATTAATTCGTCCATAAAAACATTATGTCCGTCAATTTTTGCGTATAATATATCAGGTCTTTTGTCAAGTATCACTTTTATAAAAGGATAGCTTAATGATGATATACCATCTGTATGCAATCCGATAATAATATCGCCGTCTGTTATTTTGTTTCCTGTTATTGTTTTTTTTCTGTCAGCAACTCCTATAACTGAAGCTCCTATTTTATATTCGTTCATATGGTAATTTACCGCTTGAGCTGCCACCTCAAATCCAGCAAATAAAATGCCATTATTCTTGCAGGCTTCTTTGAAAGCTTCGCCCATTGCAAGGATTTGACTGCCGTCATTATTTCCGCAAACAATATTAGCATGTAAAATAAACGGTTTTACTCCAAAGCGTATTAAATTATTAGCCGTATTTGACACTAAGTCAATACATATTTCCCTATCATATCCATTTTCCATTGCGAAACGTTCTTTAGAACCAGGAACATGGTTCGCAAATACATATACAGGTTCATCCATTTTTGAGGTGTCAAGCTTAAAAAATATAGGATCAGTATATTTTGTGTGAAGCAGCATATCATTTTTAGTTATAAGGTTACTTAGTCTTTCTTTTATCATATGAAGCCTTTTAACGTCCAAACCTGTATCCATATAGCTGATAATTTTTCTTTCGTTTGAAAGTCCATTCAGCAGAAAATCAATAGTAGTTTCAAGTATTTGAGCGATGTCATAAATTATATCTACTGATGGAAGACTGATTCCCTGTTCCCATCTTGAAACTGCCTGATATGAAACATGTAATAATTCTGCAAGCTGTTTTTGTGTTATTCCTTTTATTTTTCTTTGTTCTGAAATTGCTTTTCCAACTTTTTTTCTATCAAGCATTAACTTTTCCTCCTCCTATATTTTGTTATAATAAAGCTTAAATTATTATTAGATTTCTCCTAAGTCACTGTAATACCACTTGACAAAGATAGGTGGAAAAATATTTTGTTAATCGTTATCATGGTGGTTTTAAACAGGTTTATTGTTTTGAATTGAAAATCTTGTGAATTATTATAGTAGTTTTTTATTAATAGAATTTTATCATAGGATAAGTATATTGACAATCAACGAAATATTGAGATATGAATTAGAACTCAATTACAAAGGCTTGTTTACTCATAATTTATAGTAATCCAAGAAAAAAATAGCCACTTGACAAAAGGTGTAAAATGGATATAGAGGTGGCAAATAGCAGCGGAGTAAAATCAATTTTTACGGAAACAGATTTCTAAAAAATAATTATATATTCGGTGATTAAAAATCACTGAATATATAATTATTTTTCGGCTAACGCATATTCGTGTGAATGGTATATGCCACTTACAGTGACTGCGCTTGGCGCATAGATGGTAATAATTAATTACCGTCTATATATAGTTTATTATATTAAAATACTTTAGGATATTACCAGTTAAGTTACATAAAATTAAATTGATTAAGCAAAATATTATATATAGTCTGAATATCTTATGCTATTCTTATATATATAGTCAATAAACTTAAAAATAAGTAAGTTCGGCAGATAAAAATCCTTTTTGCCGTGTTGCCGTCGGTCGGCATAGGCATTTGGCTATGTTCTCCCTCAGTCGCCTTGCAAAAATAATTTTTTAGCTCGCCTCCTTTTTCTTATTTTCAAGTTGATTGACTATAAAATCTATATAAATTGTGAAAAGAATGATATAATGAATAATGGTGATAAGAATAAGTAAATTTAATAAATACCCACGGAAATTAATTTTGTGTATAAATATACAAAACATATAATTTTTTTAAAGAAATTTATTTGAAAACTCTTGAAAAAGTAGTTTAAAAAAATATTATTATGCGAAAAATGAATAAATATTCATAAATTGATTTCCGTGTTAGGAACGGCGTCTGTGGGCAAGAGGGTATTTTGTAGCAAGCGGTGGAAATGTTACAGATGAAATTATACAAAAGTATATGTATATAAAAAATTAAGATTTGGAATAAAGAGTTAAAAGTGATAATTTCGATATTGTACAACTTTAGGCTGCTTCAGCAGTAGGATAAACATACCGGATTTAGTTGGTAGTGGTTTAGTCTTTTATTATTTATATATTAATATAAATATGAAATATTTTAAAAATTAATTTGTAAAATTGTTGCATAATGGAAATATACATTGTATAATTAGAAAAGTACTTTATTATTTTAGATTTATGAAAGTATTAAAAATTTACTTTGATACAATTATATTACTATTCTAGATAATAATTTTTGTAAAATTTATTTGAGCTAAACAAAATAATTATTATTTTGTTTATAGAAATTCATAAAATTTTTAGTGCGAAACAATAAAAGAATTTTGAATATATCAAATTTTATTAAAGTTTAATTGTATATTTTTTATTGTTTTCTTATAGATAATATAACTATATTACAGAGGTGATTATTATTAAAACTACAGCGTTAATTATGGCAGGGGGGAAAGGCGAGAGATTTTGGCCTAAAAGCAGAAAGTCTTTCCCAAAACAATTTCTATGTTTGACTAATGATGATAAAACTATGATTCAGCACACTGTTGAAAGAATTTTGCCTATTGTTGATGTGAAAGATATTTATATAGCTACAAATAAAGAATACAAAGAAATAGTTATGAAACAACTTCCTGATATTCCGGAAGAAAATATTTTATGTGAACCTGTTGGAAAGAATACAGCACCATGTATTGGATATGCCGCCGCTCATATTAATAAAAAATATGACGATGCTATAATGATTGTTCTTCCGTCAGACCATTTGATTAAATTTACTGATATGTTTGTCAGTATGCTAAAAACAGGCTGTTCTATAGCTGAAATGGGAGAAAATCTTGTTACTATAGGAATTATGCCGTCATATCCTGAAACTGGTTATGGATATATTAAATTTATACCAAATAAAAATCAATCAGAAAAGGCTTATAAAGTTGAGAAGTTTGTTGAAAAACCAAAGCTTGAGCTTGCTAAGGAATATGTTTCATGTGGTGAATATTTATGGAACAGTGGAATGTTTATTTGGAAAGTTTCAACTATTTTGAGGCAATTTGAAAAATTTTTACCGGATACTTTTAATGGAATTATGAAAATTAAAGAAAGTATTGGAGGTTTAGATTACAATAATGTATTAGAAAGGGAATTTAATCTTTTTAATTCAGAATCGATTGATTATGGAATTATGGAGAAAGCCTCAAATATTTATATTTTACCTGGGTCTTTTGGCTGGGATGATGTGGGAAGCTGGCTTGCTCTTGAAAGAATTAACAAAACAAATGAGTTTGGCAATATTGTTTCGGGCAATGTAATTAATATAGATACAAAAAATTCAATTATAATTGGAAGAGATAAACTTATTGCTACTGTTGGACTTGAAGATGCAGTTATTATTGATACAGATGATGCTATACTCATTTGTGATAAGAACAGAACTCAGGATATTAAGAAAGTTTTGGAAACACTTAAAGTATGTAATAAAGAAGAATACATTTAATATGGAGGTACTAAAATGAAAAATGCGCTGATTACCGGTATTACAGGACAGGATGGCTCTTATCTTTCGGAGCTTCTTTTATCTAAGGGATATAATGTTTATGGTATTATGAGAAGAAAAAGTGTTGTTGATTTTGGAAATGTTGAGCATATAAAAGATAAAATTAATTTTATTTATGCTGATATGACAGATATAGTTTCTCTTGTGAATGCTATGAAAATTTCAAAGGCTGATGAGGTATATAATCTTGCCGCTCAGTCATTTGTGGCCACAAGTTGGGAACAGCCTGTAGCTACAGCTGAAATTAATGCTCTTGGAGTTACAAATCTTCTTGAAGCTATTAAAATTACTAATCCCAACGCAAGATTTTATCAGGCGTCAACAAGCGAAATGTTTGGACTTGTACAAGAAATCCCTCAATGTGAAACTACTCCTTTTTATCCAAGAAGTCCTTATGGTGTGGCTAAATTATATGGACATTGGATTACTAAAAATTACAGAGAAAGTTATAATCTTTATGCTTGCTCTGGTATACTTTTTAATCATGAGTCTGAAAGACGAGGAAAAGAATTTGTGACAAGGAAAATAACTGATGCCGCCGCAAGGATAAAATTTGGAATTCAGGATTGTCTTGAACTTGGAAATATGGATTCTAAACGTGACTGGGGACATTCAAAGGACTATGTAAACGCTATGTGGCTTATGCTTCAGCAGGAAACGCCGGATGATTATGTTATTGCTACAAATGAAACAAGAACTGTAAGAGAATTTGTTGAAATTGCTTTTAAATACACAGGAATTGATTTGGAGTGGAAAGGCAAAGAAATTGACGAAATCGGTATTGATAAATCTACAGGGAAAACAATAGTTAAGGTAAATCCTAAATTTTTCAGACCCGCAGAGGTTGATATTCTTTTGGGAAATCCTCAAAAAGCTGAGAAAATTTTAAAGTGGAAAAGAGAGATATCTTTCGACGAAATGGTAAAAAGAATGGTTGAAAACGATTTAACATTGGTCGAACAAGAAGTCAGAATTTCGGAGTTGAATAATTGATGACAGTAAAAGATAATATTAAAGCACTGATTATTGGCGGCGGAGGTTTTGTTGGAGGTTATCTTGCTTCTTATTTGCATAGTGAATGCAAATGGGAAGTAAATATTACAAAAATGAAAAATGAAACAATTGATTGCGTTTTTGCTGAAATATTTGATGCTGATATTTTGAATATAGAATCTATTAAAAAGGTAATTAACGATGTCAGACCGAAGTATATTTTTCATTTGGCAGCGCAAAGCTCAGTCTTTTCATCATGGAAAAACCCGGCTTTAACTATTGATGTTAATGTTAAAGGTACTATTAATGTATTAGATGCTGTTAGAAATATCGATGGATATGAGCCAAAAATTCTTCTTATAGGTTCAGGAGAAGAATATGGTCATATTAAGGAAAATGAAACACCTATTAATGAGGAAAATGTTTTAAGACCAGGAAATATTTATGCGGCTACAAAAGCTATGCAGAATTTTATAGGAAAAATATATTCGGAAGCTTATAATATGAATATTATTATGGTTAGGGCATTTAATCATATTGGACCTGGACAAGCGTCAAATTTTGTTGTTTCTGATTTTTGCAGACAAATAGCTGAAATTGAAAAAGGCTTGAGAGAAAATGTTATAAAGGTTGGAAACTTATCGGCAATTCGTGATTTTACTGACGTAAGAGATGTTGTTAGAGCATATTCTATGATTATCCAAAAGGGTAAACCAGGCAATGTCTATAATGTGGGAAGCGGTAAAGCGATTTCGATTGAGGATATTCTTAATATTATTATTAAAATATCAGGCGCTGACGTGAATATAGAAGTTGATGAAAACAAACTCAGACCTGTAGATATTAAAATTATTGAGGCTGATATTTCAAAGCTTGTCGAGGCGACTGACTGGCAAAGAAAATATGAATTAAAAGATACTATTTCCGATACGCTTGATTTTTGGCGAAAAATGGTGTGATTTATAGCAAAACAATAAAATAATTAATAGTAAAGTTTTAATAAACTTGATAGAACGAGTGATTATTTTATTGTTTTGCACTAAAAATTTTGTGAATTGCTATGATATTGAGGTTATTAAAATGAGTGTTTTTAAAGAGCTTTATGATTACAGACAGATGATTTTAAGTCTTGTTAAAAAAGATTTAAGAGGAAGGTACAAGGGTTCGGTTCTTGGTTTTCTTTGGACTTTTATTAATCCTTTATTTCAGCTTATAATTTATACAATAGTTTTTTCTACTATTCTTAAATCAGATATAGATAAATACTATCTTTTTCTTTTTGTTGCGCTTATACCATGGATATTTTTTTCTTCCGCTCTTACAGGAGGAGCAAGCAGTGTTTTAGCTCAACAAAGTATGGTTACAAAAATTTATTTTCCGAGAGAAGTACTTCCGATATCTTATGTTACAAGCTCTTTTGTAAATATGATATATTGTTTTATTATTGTCTTTATTATTGTTTTTATATCGGGAACGAAAATTAATTTCACCGCGATTTTGTTTTTGCCAGTGGTTATGATAATTGAATATTTCCTTGCTTTGGGTATTGCCCTTGTATCATCATCTGTTACTGTTTATTTCAGAGATTGCGAGCATATTCTTGGTATTGTGAGTATGGGCTGGATGTATTTGACTCCAATTATGTATTCTGTTGAAATTGTACCTGATGAATACAGAAATTTATTTTATTTTAACCCTATGACGTCTATTATTACAGCTTATAGAGATATACTTTATTATTCTAAAATACCCGATATGGAAACATTGACAAACGCTGTGATTTTAGCGGTTTTATTTATGACAGCCGGAATGTTTGTGTTTGGTAAGCTAAAGAAACACTTTGCGGAGGAATTGTAATGAACGTTATTAAAGTTAAAGACGTCCATAAAAAATTTAAAGTTTTTTTTGACAAGGGACAAAGTTTTAAAGAGCGTATTTTATTTAAAAACAGAAACAGATATGAGGACAGATGGGTTCTGAGAGGAATAAATCTTGAGGTTGAGAAAGGAGAGGCTGTTGGTCTTATTGGTCATAATGGCTGTGGTAAAAGCACTCTCCTTAAACTTTTATCAAGAATTATGTATCCTGATTCAGGAAGTATTGAAATTAAAGGAAGAGTTTCAAGCTTAATTGAGCTTGGAGCCGGTTTTCACCCGGATATGAGCGGAAGAGAAAATATATATACTAACGCAGCTATCTTTGGTCTGACTAAAAAAGAGATTGACAGAAGGCTTAAAAGAATTATAGCTTTTTCGGAATTAGAAGAATTTATTGATAATCCTGTAAGAACATATTCATCAGGTATGTATATGAGACTTGCGTTTTCTGTTGCTATTAACGTTGATGCGGATATACTTCTTATTGATGAGATTTTAGCTGTTGGAGATACCAATTTTCAAGCAAAATGTTTTGATAAATTAAGGGAATTAAAAGCATCGGGAGTTACTATTATTATAGTAACTCATGATACGTCAACGGTTGAGAGTTTTTGCAACAAAGCTATTTGGATTAATGATGGAAGAGTTTTAAGTTATGGTTCTTCTGCGAATGTAGTTGACGAATATCTTGACTTTATGAATAATAAAAAGTATGATGATATGTTTATACAGGAAGAAAAAATGGCTGAAATTCTACAGGAAGAAAATGAATATAAAAATGAAGAGCAGTCAGAGGCTGTTCCTGAAAATGAGGAGACGGAGGAAGAGAATACTCTTTCTACAAAAGAAGAGGAAGAAAATAAAATTGATTATAATTCAAATAGATTTGGTCTTAAATATATTGAAATTGTAAAAGCGGAAATATTTAATAAAAATCACGTCAAAACCAATGTTATAAAAGCCGGCGAGCCTATAGAAATAAATATACATTATAAAGTAAACAAGAGGTTAGACGAATATGTATTTGGCATGGGGTTTTATACACTTGATAATGTATGTATAATCGGAACGAATACTCAGCTTGACAGACTTGTTATACCTCATTCGAAAACAAATGGTATTGTTAAGTTTAAAGCGTATAATCTGCCGTTTATTTCAGGAAAGTATATTTTACAGGTTGCTGTTGTTGACCAAAACGGAACTCCTATGGATTTTTACAGGGATTATTGTCATTTTGATGTTATTTCGCCTGAAAGGAATATAGGGATTATATCGTTAGAGCATAAATGGGAGATTGACTAGACGTTTTTGGAGGAAAAATAATGAGCGGATTTAAAAATCTTGAGGAAAAAATAATTTATCATATGCTGAAAGGTGAATATAAAATCGGAGGAAAAGATAATTCTGATAATATAGTTGGCTCAAAAGGCGGCGTAAGGAAAACAGAAGATGTTTTTTCTGAAATAAGCGGATATATAAATATAATGCAGTCAACAAGAGAAATGCCTACCTACAGGGAAATTGTGTGCTATAAAAGGTTTATAGGCGGAATTATTGTTTTTGGCAAAAGAATTGTCAGACGTTTTATGAAGTTTTATATTGAGCCTAATACTATTCAACAGAATGAGTTTAATAGTGCTGTAACACCGGCTATTGGAAAATTGACGGAAACTATTTTTACACAAAAGGCACAGATTGAGGAAATGAACAGCAGGCTTTTAAATTTAATTGAAGAAAATGAAAAAATAAAATGTGAATGTGAAAATTTAAAAACTGAAAATGAACTCAGAAAAGAAGAAAATAATGTGTTAAGGTTAGAAAACAAAGATATGAGAAATACGTTTGATTCAGCTTATAACCAGATAAATTTGAATACTGAAAAACTGGATAAATTAAATGAGCTTGAATTGGATATTTTCAAAGAAAAAGTATTTAATTTATTTGAAAAAAAATCATTTTCTCAGGCGGGTGAGGATACTATCTGTGCGTATATATTATATGTCACAGGTATGCGATTTGAGGAATGTACTTATATTGACCTTGGAGCGAATCACGCGAAAGATTTAAGCAATACTTATTGGTTTTATACCAAAGGGGCGAGGGGGGTTTTAGTTGAGGCCAACACAAAGCTTATTCCGGAACTTAAATTTTACAGGAACGGTGATGTTATTGTCAATAAGTGTATTTCTGATATAACAGGAGATTTTATAGATTTTTATGTGTTAAATGGCGATGGATTATCTACTCCCGATTTAGATATGGCAAATAGTTTTATTGAAAAAAATCCTGAACTTGAAATTGTTGAGACTATTAGTATTGAAACAATAACAGTTAATGATATTATTGAAAATTATATGGGAAAGGCACCTGTTATTTTAAATATTGATATAGAAGGAAAAGATATGGAAATTATCAGAACTATAGATTTTGATAAATACCGTCCATTCATTATTATTGCTGAAATGATTGAATATGAAAAAAATATTGTTGTTGAAAATAAAAATGATGAAATAACTGATTTCTTAAAAAGTAAGAATTATACAGAATATGCTTTTACGGGGATTAATTCTATATTTGTTGATAAAGAGAGATTAAAGGGAGGAGAATAAAATGAATATTGCTTTTGATGCTACAGCTATTCTTGGTCCTATGAGTAAAAACAGGGGAATAGGCAATTATGCTTTAAGCCAATTTACTACTATGATAAATTTAGATAAAGATAATAATTATTTTTTTATAAATTTTTTTGAGGAATTTACATTAAGTGATTATATTGAGGATTGTTCTAATTTTAAAGAATTTTATTTCTATTGCGGTAAAGAAAATTTTTTAATAAGAGAAAAGCAATATGAAGATGTTATTGGAGATATTATTAAAAATTTTATAGATGATTATAAAATAGATATTTTTTATATTACATCACCTTTTGACGGACATATGCTTGTTTATAGAAAGGAATGGTTTGGAAAAGTAAAAACAATTGTGACTGTTTATGATATTATTCCTTATATTTTTAAAGAATATTATCTTAATAATGATTCAGCGTATAAATGGTATATGGAAATTGTTGATATGTTAAGGTGGGTTGACAAATACTTTGTTATTTCCAAAAGTGTTAAAGATGATATGATAAAATACTTAAATTTTGATTCAGAAAAAATTGATATAATATGGGGTGCGGTTGATGAAAAGTATCAACAAATTAAAATAAGTGAAGAAGAAAAAAGTAAGTTTTTTTCTAAATTTAAAATTAACAGTAAGTATATAATGTGTACAGGAGGAGATGACAATCGAAAAAATATAGAAGGACTTATTAAAGCTTATTCTAATTTATCAAAGAGTATTATAGATGATTTCCAGCTTGTTATTGTATGTAAATTATCAAAAGAAAGTTTTAACAGATACAATAACTTGATTAAGAAAAGAAAGATTTTGGATAGGGTTATACTAACAAATTTTGTTTCTTTTGAAGAATTGCTTATGTTTTATAATTTAGCTTCTCTTATGGCTTTTCCTTCTCAGTATGAGGGATTTGGTCTTCCAGTTGTCGAGGCTTTTGCCTGTGGAACACCTGTATTAACGTCAAATAATTCAAGTTTGGTGCAGATAGCGGGAGATGCGGCTGTTTTAGTTGACCCTTTTGATGTTAATGATATAACAAGAGGGCTTAATGAGGCTTTAACAAAAACAAATCTTGATGAGTTGGTGGAAAAAGGATATAAACAGCTTGAAAACTTTAGATGGAACAAGGTTGCTAAAAATGCAATAGGAATTATTAATAATTTAAAAGTGTTCAAAAAAGATACAGATAAAAAGAAAATAGCTTTTTTTACTCCTCTGCCACCTATACAATCAGGTATTTCAGATTACAGTGTTGATATTCTTAATGAAATAAGTAAGTATTTCGATATTGATGTATTTATAGATGACGGATATATGGAAGAATGTAAATTGAATGATAATATAAATGTTTTTAATCATAATCTTTTTGAGAAAAAAG
>CATLIG010000040.1 GCA_949948985.1 uncultured Clostridia bacterium
TTGTAAAGCGGAAGTTGAAGTCATAAAAAGAAATAAAGTACACAAGTTTGAAGTTTTGCCTATACGCTGGATTGTAGAACGTTCTTTTGGCTGGCTGGAAAAGTGTAGAAGACTTTGGAAAAATTGCTAAAGAAAACTTCATACGTCTTTACAAATGACTGTTTTGGGTTTTATTTCATTACTTATTAGAAGATTTTAGACAGGCTCTGACAAAAAGGTATGTGATAATCCATAAAGAAATGGGGTGGTATATTGATATGCGTAAAAACATAAAAATTTTTATAGATATTATTATGACTATTCTTTTTGTATTTTTGCTGATTGGATTGCAAATTGACATATGGTGGCATATAATATTAAGCTACGCACTTGTTTCTGTTGTTGCTATATATATTTATTTAAACCGAAAATGGTTGTTCAGCTCATTAAAAGCGCTTAGAAAAAATAAGGCTGTACCAAAAACGTTATATATGCAGTTTCTGTTTATTGTTTTGACAATATATTTTGTTGTGGTTACGATAAGCGATATCAAATTAACACAGATTAGTCCTGTATCAGATGACATTTTTACTAAAATATGCAATTATTTCGATACCCAATACAATCGTATTTTGGATTTGCATATTGTCTCATCTGTTATTTTTATCATCTCTATTCTTTTGCATGTACATGTTCATTGGAAATATATTAAAAATAAAATAAGAGAAATTTACTAAAAAAGGTTCTAAGAAATAAAATTTTTTTGAAAATTGATTTCTCTGATGAAAGAGAGTGTAAATATGAATGATAATAATAAAGCAAACATATCATTTGAGGTTTTTCCCCCTAAAAAATATGGGGATTTTTCGACTGCTTTTGAGGTTATAAATGAACTTTCAAAACTATTGCCTGAATTTATAAGTGTAACTTACGGTGCGGGTGGAAGCCAGTCTAAAAAGACGCTTGAAATTGCGTCATATATAGAAAATGAACTTAATATACCGGCGGTTGCTCATCTTACTTGTGTTGGATGTACAAAGGAAGAAATATATAATCAGTGCAAAGAATTTAAAGAGCATAATATCAGTAGTATTCTGGCATTAAGAGGTGACCGACCTGAAAATATGACGGATGAACAGTATAATGACAGAGAATTTGCTCACGCTTTAGATTTAATGCGTTTTATAAAAAATAATTTTAATTTAAAAATTGCTGGAGCATGTTATCCTGAAAAGCATTTTGAGGCTTTAAGTATAAATGATGATTTAAAATATATGAAAATGAAACAGGATTTTGGCGCTGAATTTTTTATAAGTCAATTATTTTTTGATAATAATTATTTTTATGATTTTATGAATATGGCAAAGAATGCGGGGATAAATGTTCCTGTTTATGCAGGGATTATGCCTATTATATCCTCAAAACAGTTAGGTATGACAGTTTCTCTTTCAGGTTCGTCTGTTCCTAAAAAATTATCTGATATTATTGCGAAATACGGAGATAATCCTGATGATATGTATAATGCCGGAATTGAATATGCTATATGCCAAGTAAAAAATTTAATTGAAAATAGAGTAGATGGTATACATATTTACACTATGAATAAGTCTGATGTGGCAAAGAAGATTATCAAGGGAATACAGTAAAACAAATAACAAAATGAGATAAAAGAAAATTTTTATTATACAATAAAATTGCTGAGTGTATAAAATTAATTGAAATATGGTATTTTAAAGAATTTTGTAATTTATAAAGGGGTTATAATATGGCTTATTTAGGAAAAGAAATTAAAAAATTGGGATTTGGACTTATGAGACTTCCGCAAAATGGTGATAAAATAGATATAGAACAAACAAAAAAAATGGTGGATAAATTTTTAGACGCCGGATTTACTTATTTTGATACAGCATGGGCATACGCCGGAAGTGAGGACGCAATAAGGCAGGCGCTTGTGGAGCGTTATCCAAGAGAAAAATTTCAGCTGGCAACAAAAAATGCCGCATGGATAAATTGTAAAACAAGAGAAGACGCTATTAATCAGTTTGAAACATCATTAAAGCAGACTGGTGCGGGATATTTTGATTTTTATCTTTTACATAATCTTGGTGAGGGCAGAACAAAATTTTTTGACGATTTTGATTTATGGAGCTGGATTCAAGAAAAGAAAAAAGAAGGATTTATAAAACATATAGGTTTTTCTTTTCACTCAACACCTGAAGAGCTTGAAGATATACTCAATAATCATCCGGAGATGGAATTTGTACAACTTCAAATAAATTATGCTGACTGGGAAAATCCGGCGATACAGTCACGAGGCTGTTATGAGGTGGCAAGAAAATATAACAAGCCTATTATTGTTATGGAGCCGATAAAAGGCGGTATGCTTGCTAATCCTCCAGAAAGCGTAGTAAAAGTATTTAAAGAAGTGGAGCCGGATTCATCTGTGGCTTCATGGGCCGTCAGATTTGCCGCTGATTTAGAAGGTATAATTACTGTATTGTCAGGTATGAGCAATATTGAACAAATGGAAGATAATCTTTCTTATATGAAAAATTTTGAACGGCTTAGTAAGGAACAAAGGAACACACTTTTAAAAGCGCAGGAGGAACTTGACAAAATACCTTTAATTCCTTGCACTACCTGTAATTACTGCGCAAAGGTATGTCCTAAAGATATAGGGATTTCCGGTTCATTTACAGCTATGAATATATTTACATTATACAATAATAAAGCTCAGGCGAAAAAACAGGAAGAATGGCTTGTAGGCGGACATTCAAAAAAGAGCGCTTCTGAATGTATAAAGTGTGGAAAATGTGAGGAAGTTTGCCCACAACATATTGAAATACGAAATAATCTTGATAATATTTGCAAAAAATTATTACAATAATTCTAGAAGAAGGGGCTGTTTCTTAACAAAAAAATTGTTAATGTGACAGCCCCTTTAAATTAATAAAACGTATCTCTCTAAAATTTCGAATAAAATATTTTATTGACTTTATCGGGAATTGATTTAATTTCATAGTTTTAGAAAGAAATTTATTGATATTTTGAATATATTATAATAAAAATTAATCAGAATAAATTATTTGATTGTTTTTCGATAAAAATTTTATGAATTGTTATTGAATAGGTTTATTGAATGTTTTATGTTTTTTTGTAATTTGCGGAAGGTGGTATATTTGGAAATTACTGAGGTTTTAGAAAATAAAAAACAATACATGGATTTACTTTTGCTTGCTGACGAACAAGAAAGTATGATTGATAAATATTTATATAAAAGTACAATGTACGTTTTGTCTGATAATGTAGTGAAAGGAATTTGCGTTGTAACTGATGAAGGTAATGGTGTATTGGAAATCAAAAATATAGCTGTTAAACCTGATTATCAGAAAAGAGGTTATGGAAAAAAATTGATACAGTTTATAAAAGATAAATACAAAGGAATTTTCAACATTCTGCAAGTTGGAACAGGGGATAGTCCTTTGACAGTGCCTTTTTATGAAAAATGTGGATTTAAAAAATCATATTGTATAAAAAATTTTTTTGTTGACAATTATGACCATCCTATATATGAATGCGGAATAAAG
Organism: uncultured Clostridia bacterium; assembly: GCA_949948985.1. Taxonomy (GTDB): domain Bacteria; phylum Bacillota; class Clostridia; order Lachnospirales; family CAG-274; genus MGBC114079. The sequence goes on from CATLIG010000040.1 coordinate 3,567, forward strand.
CTTGTGGATATGGTATATTTATATATAAAAATATGACTGTAACAACGTGAAAAATTAATTTATTGGAATAATAAGGCGACAAATAAAAAAACAGCGTTTTGGTGAAATAAATATTTGGTTAATTATTTAATTTTTATAAAAAAAATAGATTTTTATTTATTGACCTAAATAAGTATAAGAGGTATAATTATATTATAATTAAGTAATTGCGGAACTGTTTTAAAAATTTTGTAAATTGCTGTATTAATTTTGAGGCGATTTCATAAAGACAGAGCAATAAATATGGTTTTATTAATAGCGATATTATTTATAGATTAAATATTTTCTTTAAATTATAGGTGATATTATATTGATGTAACAGTTATAATGCTTAATTATATTAAATATTATTGCAGGAGGTGTTGTTTTTATGAAAAAAAACGACTCAAAATTTAAAAGTATTAAAACTAAAATTAAGTATTCTATTATGCTAACAGTAGGAGTTTCTTTGTGTATTCTTGGTATTGTAACAGCTTATCTTAATTATACAAGTACAGTTGATACTGTTGAGCAGACAATGCTTCAGTTGGCAGAAGTGGGTGCGGAAAGAGTATCTCAAGAAATCAGAGGTTACATGAATATTGTAGAAGAAGCTGGAACAGCTGTAAGGTTTACAAGTAGTGCTTATACAATTGAAGATAAGGAAGAGCTTCTTCATCAGAAAATTGAGGCTCACGGATTTGTAAGCGGAGATTTACTTGATAAAACAGGTAGAAGTATTTTTGAGAATATTGATTATTCTGACAGAGAATTTTATACTCAGGCTATGAAAGGAAATACATATGTTTCAGAACCATTAGTAAGTAAGCTTACAGGAAAGCTGTCTATTATTATTTCAGCTCCTTTGTGGAAGGACGGTACAGTAAATACTAGTGTTGAGGGTGTTATTTATTTTATACCTGACGAAGAGTTTTTGAATAATATTGTCAGAAGTATAAATGTAAGCGAGAATGGAAAAGCCTATATTATTGGAGCAACAGGAAATACTGTAGCTCATGAGAATATTGAGCTTGTCAAGAATATGGATAATACAATCAATGAAGCAAAATCGGATTCTTCTTTAAAAGACCTTGCTCAAATGGAAGAAAAAATGCTTGCGCAAGAGCAAGGTTTTGGCAGATATGAGTATGAAGGTGTAGAGAAATTTTTATCTTATGCTCCTATTAGTTTGACTGACGGCTGGAGTATGGGAATTAACGCTCCAACAGCTGATTTTATGGACCAAACTGTTTTAGGTATTGTTATTACTTGTATTTTACTTATTGTTTCAATGATAATAAGTGGTGTTATTGCTGTTTGTATTGCTAATAAGATTGCAAATCCTATTAAGATGTGTGCTGACAGATTAAGACTTATCTCAAAAGGTGATTTGAAATCTTCTGTTCCGCAGGTTAATACAAATGATGAAACAAAGATTTTACTAGATTCTTCAAAAGAAATTATTTATGTACTTAATAAAGTTATAGGAGATGTTGATTATCTTTTAGGAGCAATGGCTGATGGTAACTTTAATGTAAGAACGACAGCGGAAGAGTATTATGTAGGCGACCTTAACGGAATGCTTATGTCTATACGTAAGATAAATAGAAAATTAAGTAATGCGCTTAAATCTATTAACGTAGCCGCTGAACAAGTATCAAGCGGTTCAGAACAAGTATCAAGCGGAGCACAGTCTCTTAGTCAGGGGACTACAGAGCAGGCTGCGTCTATTCAGGAGCTTGCCGCCAATATTAATGAGGTATTTGAACGTGTTCAGCAAAATGTTAGTACCGCTGATGAAGCAAGAAATAAAACTATTGAGGCAAAAGGAGAACTTGACCAAAGTAATAACCGTATGCAGGATATGCTTATAGCTATGTCTGATATTAGCGAAAAATCAAAAGAAATAAAGAATATTATAAAAGTTATTGAGGATATTGCTTTCCAGACTAATATACTTGCTCTTAATGCTGCTGTTGAGGCGGCTCGTGCCGGAGATGAGGGAAAAGGCTTTTCAGTTGTTGCCGGTGAGGTAAGAGAACTTGCGTCTAAAAGTGCACAGGCTTCTAAAAATTCAGCCGAGCTTATTGAAAATTCATTAAAATCAGTTGAAAAAGGCGCTAAAATTGCTAATGATACAGCAAATTCATTGGCTGTAGCTGTTGAAAATATTAATAATGTCGCTAATCTTGTTGATGATATATCAAAAGTTTCTGAAGGTCAGTACGAACAGGTTAAACAAGTAAATGAAGGAGCTGACCAAATTTCTTCTGTTGTTCAGACAAACTCAGCTACTTCTGAAGAAAGTGCCGCAATCAGTCATCAATTATCAGATCAGGCTGAAATGCTTAAAAAGACTGTTTCTATTTTCCAATTAAGAGAAGACTGATTTTATTAAATAATAGACTTGTTTAATAATCACGGTGTTATTTATAGTATAGTAATTAACAAAACTTTTAGAACAAAACAATAAAAAATTCTTTGATATATCAGGTTTGTTAAAGTTTTATTGTTATTTTACGAGTTATTAAACAAGTCGTTATAAATCATGATGATAAAGAAAATATTGAGATGATTTTATAGTTATAGAATAGTTTTGAGTTAATTAAAGTTTTGTAATTATATTATAAAAATATAAAAAATTTTCAAATATATAGACTGTTTTTATAACATTTTTAAGATATAAGCAGATACGAAAGGAATGATTATATTTATGATAAATGGAATAACAGCTAATAATTATATGTCAGATTATAATATAAGAAATGAAATACGTAATCTTTCAGATGAATTAATGAAATCATCTCAGGTTCAAAAAGGTGAATGTCAAACTTGTAAAAACAGAAGATATGTTGATGGTTCAGATGAATCAAATGTATCTTTTAAAACACCGGGATATATAAGTCCGCAATCTTCCGCTTCAGTTGTGTCAGCTCACGAAAGACAGCACGTGGGAAACGCTGTAAATGAGGGAAATAAAAAAGGAAATAAACTTTTAAGTGTAAGTGTATCATTGGAAACATCTACTTGTCCTGAATGTGGCAAAACATATGTTTCAGGTGGTAAAACAAGGACAATAATGGAAAAGTCTGTTGAAGAAACAAAACTAAATCCATATAATCAAGGTGAAGAAATGGTTAAAAGATTTTTAATGCAAGGAATGAATGTTGATTTATCCGCTTAAAAGTTTGTAAATAAAGCAATTTGAATTTATAGTAATTTACAAAATTTAAAAATACTTTAATTTTGATACTCCAAATAAAATTCCCTGATAAAAATTATTAAATTTTTACCAGGGAATTTTTATATTTACTTACATACAAGTTTTATTTTTTATATTTAATTATTTTTGAACCAAATGTATAGCAAATCCACCAAAGTCTTCATTTAAGTAGATAGCTTTTATATTACCTTTATCATCTTTAGCAACACCTTTGTCCATATTGAATGAACCACCCATTGATTCAATATAAGCCATAGCTCTGTTCATATAGTTTGTCTTAATAGCAATATGACCATTTTTACCAAGGAACATCTGTTTTCTAACTTCTATTCCCGAAGATGCAAACACAGCGCTGTTTCCATCTTTAATAGGGAAATTAAATAACTTATTGAAAATTTCAGCTACTTTTTTAGCTTCTTCTTCATTTTCTGTATTAATACCTACATGAGCAACCTCAAAACCAAGCATTTTTGAAACAGCCTCTTTGCAAAGCTCTGTAATTTTATCAAACTCACCAGCTTTAATAAGATTGTCTTTAACCATCCAACTTCCGCCGCAACATATAATTTTATCAAATGATAAATAATTATTAAGATTATCAGCGTTAATACCGCCTGTTGGCATAAATTTCATTTTAGTATAAGGAGCAGCCATAGATTTAATCATATTTATTCCTCCAGCGGCTTCAGCAGGGAAGAATTTAACAACATCAAGACCAAGTTCAATAGCAACTTCAACATCACTTGGATTTGATGTACCAGGAGTGATAAGATATCCTTTATCAATACAATGTTTTACAACTTTAGGATTAAGTCCAGGACTTACAAGAAATTTAGAACCTGCGGCGATAGCTCTGTCAGCTTGTTCTGTAGTAAGAATAGTACCAGCTCCTACAAGCATTTCAGGAACTTCTTTAGCCATTCTTTTGATTGCTTCTTCAGCTTCAGCGGTTCTGAAAGTAACCTCAGCACATGGAATGCCACCGGCAACCAAAGCTTTGGCTAAAGGTACAGCTTTTTCAACATCATCAATTTTAATTACGGGAACAATACCAATTGCACTAAGTTTTTTAAGAACATCATTCATTTTTAACACACCTCATTTTTTATTTTATGGATATTTTTAGAGATTATCCCTTTAATTTATATTTTAACACTTAAAATGATACAAGTCAATACAAAGGAAAAAAATCAAATATAAAAATAGTATTTATTTTATTCATAGAGAAACAATAAAAGAATTAATAGATACTATTTAATAAATCTAATATATCAAAAAATTCTTTTATTGTTTCACACTGAAAATTTTGTAAATTGCTATAGTAGTTTTATTATTTTGATATTATAGTCAATTAACTTAAAAATAAGTAAGTTCGTCGGCAAAAAATCCTTTTGCCGCGTTGCCATCGGTCGGCATAGGCAGTCGGCTATGCTATCCCTCCGCCGATTTGCAAAAATAATTTTTTGTTCGCCTCCTTTTTCTCATTTTCAAGTTGATTGACTATAATAATAAGAATTTTAAAAAATTCAAACAAAGGTTTGCATTTGTCGAATATATGTTGTATAATGTAAGTACATAGAATTTTTGTTTGGGGTGATTTTTATGGAAATTAATGATAAACTCAGAATTTTGTCAGCTGCCGCCAAATATGATGTGGCTTGTACATCAAGCGGAGTTAAAAGAAATGGGAAAAAAGGAAAGCTTGGAAATACTTCATTATGCGGAATTTGTCATAGTTTTTCAAGTGATGGAAGATGTATTTCTCTGTTAAAAATTTTACTTACAAATTATTGTAGTTATAATTGTCAGTATTGTGTAAACAGAAGTTCTAATGATGTTGAGAGAGCTATGTTTACACCAGAGGAAATTGCTGAAATAACAATGAATTTTTATAAAAGAAATTATATAGAGGGATTATTTTTAAGTTCAGCTGTTTTTAAAAATTCTAATTACACAATGGAATTGTTATATCAGACTTTATATATTTTAAGAAATACATATAAATTTAATGGTTATATTCATGTTAAAGCAATTCCGTCGGCTGATGAGGAGCTTATACGAAGAACAGGATTTCTTGCTGACAGAATGAGTGTTAATATTGAATTGCCATCAAGTGAAAGTCTTAAGCTTCTTGCCCCTGATAAAAATAAAGATTCTATTTTTAAACCAATGAAAATTTTAAGAAATTCAATTCAAGAAAACAGGAACGATATTGTTGTTTATAAAAACGCTCCAAAATTTGCTCCAGCTGGTCAAAGTACTCAAATGATAGTCGGTGCTACACCTGATAATGATAAAAAAATTATTAATCTTGCGGAAGGTCTTTATAAAAAATTTAAATTAAAAAGGGTTTTTTATTCAGCTTATATACCTGTGACAGATAAAAATAAGCTTCTTCCTGTAACGAAGCCTCCTATGTTAAGAGAACACAGATTATATCAGGCCGATTGGCTTTTGAGGTATTATGGTTTTAACGCTGAGGAAATTTTAGGTGAAAAAGAAAATCTTGATTTGGGATTAGATCCAAAATGTCAGTGGGCTATAAGAAATATCCATTTATTTCCTGTTGAAATTAATAAAGTTGATATAGAAATGCTTTTGAGGGTTCCGGGAATTGGAGTAAAGTCGGCTTATAAAATTATTTCAGCAAGAAAGACAGGCAGACTTGATTTTGACAATCTAAAAAAGTTAAATGTTGTACTTAAAAGAGCGAAATATTTTATAAGCTGTAATGGAAAAATGATGGCAAATTATGGAATGGAACAGGAAATTTTGACAAGACGTTTATGTGAAAATGATAAAATATATGAACAGTTGAATTTATAAAATAAACATATTAGCTAATCTAAGCGGTAACGATTGACAAATATTTTTTTATTATCTTTATCTAATTTTTTTTGAGAGATTTTGCAAGCTTTTATATAAAAATTAGATTTCTGACAAAAAAATTTCTTGTCAATCGTTACCGCTTAGGTTAGGGAACAGATTATTATGAAAATTGTTCTTGTACGTTAAGAGCTTCGACAAGTATTATATCTTTATTTCTTTCAATAAAATTATCAAGAGTATATTGATTTGAAAAAAGTAAAACAGGGCGGTCATAGTGGTCAAATACAAGAGAACATCTTGAATTTTCAAATTCTTTTAAATTTTGCGGATTATCTGTTTTTACCCAACGGGCAACGCTAAAATTTAAAGATTCCATTCTTATTTCAGAGTTGTATTCATTTTTTAATCTATATTCAAATACTTCAAATTGTAAGGCTCCTACAGCTCCAAGTATAACATCATTATATTCATTTTTGTAAATTTGTATTGCGCCTTCTTGCGCAAGCTGGTCCACTCCCTTTTGAAAATGTTTAGCTTTCATTGTATTTACAGGACGAACACGCATAAAAAGCTCCGGAGGGAAAGTTGGAAGAGGTTCAAAAGATAAAGGTTCTTTTGTTGTGGTAAGCGTATCGCCTATTTGATAATTTCCTGAATCATATATACCTATTATATCTCCGGCATAGGCTGTATCAACAAGTTCTCTTTCATTCGCCATTAATTGAGTGGATTGATTTAATTTTAATGTTTTTCCGGTTCGGGACAATATAACGCTCATACCACGCTCAAATTTACCTGAACAAATTCTTAAAAAAGCAAGTCTGTCACGATGAGCAGGATTCATATTTGCCTGAATTTTAAATATAAAACCACTAAAAAACTCGTCTGTAGGCTTAACCTCTCCGGTTGTTGTTTTTCTTGCACCGGGAGATGGGGACATTTTTAAAAAATGCTCTAAAAATGTTGTAACACCGAAATCCACAAGAGCGGTTCCAAAAAATACCGGAGAAAGTTTTCCTGCTGAAATTAAATCTATATTAAACTCATTTCCAGCGCCATCCAGAAGTTCTGTTTCATTTCGTAAATTTTTTAAATTTTCATCGCTTAATATTCCCTCAAGTTCTGTACCAAATACGCCATTTTTACCAAGTTCTATAATTGTGTCTTTTTTATAAAGATGAACTTTATTTTCAAGCCGGTCATATATACCCTCAAAAAGCTGTCCGCTTCCTATAGGCCATGTTACTGAAACAGATGGAAGTCCTAACGCTTCCTCAAGATCTTCTAATAAGTCAAGAGGATCTTCCGCCTGCCTGTCAAGTTTATTTATAAATGTAAAAACAGGTATTTTTCTCATGCTACATACTTTAAAAAGTTTTTTTGTCTGTGCCTCTACTCCTTTTGCGGCATCAATTACCATAACAGCACTATCGACAGAAGTTAAAATTCTATAAGTATCCTCACCGAAATCATTATGACCAGGTGTATCCATAATTGAAACAACCTTATCATTATATTCAAACTGCATTACAGATGATGTGACAGAAATACCTCTTTGTTTTTCTATTTCCATCCAGTCAGAACGGGCAAATTTTGAGTTTTTTACGGCTTTTACAGTTCCCGCTTCATGTATTGCTCCGCCGTGAAAAAGCAGCTTTTCTGTTAATGTTGTTTTTCCGGCATCAGGGTGAGATATTATTCCAAAAATTCGTCTTTTATTTATTAAATCAATATTTGGTAGCGACATTTTTTAGTTCCTTTCTATATATCCAACGAAAAGTTTCCATAATCTATACCTTTTTCTGTAATCAACATTTTTACTTTATCTTCGGATTGAAAATTTATTGTAATTAGTCCTTCTTTTTCGAGTTTTTTGATTGCGGAGTTATATTTTTTTATCATATTTGCTGATGTGCTGGCAAATTTATAACTATAATTGTCTGAACCGCAAAGATATGACTGATATGCTCTTTGAAATATTTCTTTTTCAAGATTGTTCATTTATTTATCACCTTTCAAAATAAGTAAATTCTGTAGTGTTTCTGAAAATTAAAATATTATATAAAAAATTATAAGAAAATTAAAGCAAACTTATATTTTTGACAACAAAAATCAATTTTTAAAAATTACGAACTCTGCCCACAACCGTAAGCCCTTTGAAAAAGATTCAATCCATAAACTTTATAATGCAAAGTGTACGCTTTGCTGAATTTTTTGCTTCAATTTAAAAATTTTATATAATTTATTAAAAAGAAGTAAAAATTTTTTCCATAAATATAAAATTTAAAAAATTGATTTTCATATATTTTTAAAAAATTATTATTTATGCAGCTTTAACAATTTTCAGAGAGTTTTTAAAAATATTAAAAAAACAATATTCAATTATCAGGAAAAATTTTTTATTCAAAAGTTATTATACAATGTCTGGCTGAAATAAACAAGTGTTTTTTTATATGTATAAAATTTATTTTTATATGAAAAATAATTATGTAGGCGGTGAAAAATATCATTGCCCAGTGCTGAATGTAGATGTTCAGTGATATTATACTATTTGTATAAGTGTGTATCTATTGTAAGGTAATATATATTTGGCAAATGCTATAGTAATTCCGGTATAAATAGAAAAGATATTTTTATATATTTTAGCGAAAGGTGTTTTGTTCTTTAAATGCCGAAAGTGTTAAGAAATATTTAATAAAATATTTTTTCTTTTCTATATTTATTTTGGAATTGCTGTAATTGTCTAATATACAGCAAAAATATATTTGGAGGTATTTATTTATGGATACAAATTTTGAAAAAAGCTGTACAAGAGAAAATCTTATGCGTGCTTTTGCGGGAGAAAGTCAGGCACGAAACAGATATACTTTTGCGGCTCAAAAAGCAAAAGAGAATAAATTACATGTTATAGACGCGATTTTTACTTTTACAGCTCATCAAGAGAGAGCCCACGCAAAGGTTTTTTATGATTTTTTAGGAGAAAACGCCGGTAAAAACATAACAGTTGACGGAAATTATCCTGTTGATATTTATGATAAGGTATCTGAACTTTTGAGAGCAGCTCAGCACAATGAGTTTCAGGAATATGAAAATGATTATAAAAAGTTCTCAGAAATAGCTAAAGAAGAAGGTTTTATAGGAATTTCTAATATTTTTGACATGATTGCTAATGTTGAGAAAACTCATGGTGAGAGATTTGGAAAATTTGCCGAACTTCTTGAAGAGGGAAAATTATTTATTTCTAATGTTGAAACAGAGTGGGTATGTCTTAACTGTGGGCATATTTATAAAGGAAAAGAAGTACCTCCGATTTGCCCTGTATGCAAACATGACAGAGGTTTTTTTGTAAGAGTTGAATTATCACCGTTTGGAAAATAATCTTCACGGAATTGACTTACAGTGATACCGGAAAATTAAGAAAAAAATATTTTATTCTTAATTTCAGTAAAAATATTTTTGTTTTTTTTACTTTGAGAATATAAAGAAATATTGGCTTCTTTATAAAACTTACAGAAATTCCGTAGTTTAGAAAGAAATCCATTGAATAAAATATTTTTTTCTTTTAGAAATTTTACTGTAATTACTATGAATAAAAGGACACAGTGTTTCTTTAGGAGCTTGTCTGAAAATATGATCGCTTATTTATTTTTCGCACGCTCAACATTTATTTTACGATTTTTTATTTTTTTGCCTTTCATTCCTTTCAATACATCTTTTAGATATTTTTTTGGAACATCCACAAATGTAAAATCTTCATATATATCTATATTTCCGAGAGATTTTCCTGGAATGCCACACTCTCCGGCTATCGCTCCAACTATGTCTTTTGCTCGTACTTTTTTATTTTTTCCAATATTTATAAACAAGCGGATCATTTTTTCGGAATCAGTAAAACTATCCTCAAAATCTATATCTTCGCTTTCCTCATCATAAAGATTCATTTTTAAAAGAGCAGCGGCGATATCTATAGAGGATATATCTTCATTCATTATTTTTTCAACAAGGTTTATATATTTTGAAAGATGATTTTCGTCTATTACATTTTTTATTTTTTCAATAAACGCATTTGTTTTTGCCTCTTCTATGTCAGTAAGAGAAGGAAGTTTTCCTAAATGAACCTTTGCTTTTGTAAATTTCATTATATCGCGAAGTTTATATATTTCGCGACCGACAACAAAGCTGAATGCTTTTCCTGTTTTTCCGGCACGCCCTGTTCTTCCTATTCTGTGTACATAATATTCCTCATCTTGAGGAAGGTCATAATTTATTACTATATCAATATCGTCCACATCTATACCTCTTGCCGCTACATCTGTGGCAACAAGTATTTCTATTGTTCTGTTCCGGAATTTTTTCATTACGGTATCACGCTGAACTTGTTTTAAATCTCCGTGAAGCCCTTCAGCGAAATATCCTCTTCCCTGAAGTTGTTCAACAAGGTCATCGACTCTTTTTTTTGTATTGCAGAAAATAATTGAAAGTTCCGGCATATGCATATCTATAAGTCTTGATGTCGCTTCAAGCTTTGTTTTTTCTTTAATTTCATAATATATTTGTTCAATATTAGGAACGGTAAGTTCTTTTCTGGCAACTTTTATATGTTCGGGATTTTTTTGGAATTTTTTTGTAAGTTCAATTATTTCGTGAGGCATTGTCGCTGAAAACAAAACAGTTTGTCTTTCTTCCGGTATTTTATTGAGTATTGTTTCAATATCTTCACGAAAACCCATATCAAGCATTTCATCAGCTTCATCAAGAACAACTAATTTTACGTTTTCCATTTTTAAGGTGCGTCGTCTTATGTGATCCATAATCCTTCCGGGAGTTCCAACAATAACTTGTATTCCCTTCTTTAACGCAAAAATCTGACGGTCTATTGGTTGTCCCCCATATATGGGAAGAGTTCGTATATTTTCTTTGTATTTTAAAAGTTTTCTGAATTCCTCACAAATTTGAATCGCGAGTTCTCTTGTGGGGGATAATATTACAGCCTGAAGTTTGCGGTCGTCTGAATCTATCATTTCAAGACAAGGTATTCCAAATGCTGCGGTTTTTCCGGTTCCTGTTTGTGATTGTCCTATTATGTCTTTTCCGGACATTATTTTTTTTATTGCCTGTGATTGAATTGGTGTGGCTTCTTCAAACCCCATATCTTTTATTGCTTGGATTATTTCAGGTGACAAGTTCATTTCTTCAAAATTTAAATTTGACATTATATTTCCTTTCTTGAGTAAATTAATAAAATTATTTTTATTTTTTTAATTAAAAAAATTATATGCTTAAAAATGTGGAAAATTTTTGACAAGATTATAACAATATATAAAATCAATACAGTAAAACAATAAAATAATTATTGAATTTACTTATAAATATTATTTTCATTGTTTTGATGTAATTAATTAAAGATAAACTATAATTTGCATAATTAAAATTCTCATAAGATATACTATAACAAGATATGAGTAAAATTGCAAGAAATATATTTTTATTTTTTCAGATTATTCAGAAAAGTTTATGGTTATTTTTGGATTTAAAATAATAATACTTTTACTGACTATGCAAAATGTTCTTTAATCTGTAAAATATATATTGAGAATATATATGATTTCAAAGGAGGGTCTGATAAAATATGTTGAGTATTTTTGAGATTTTAAAGGTTATATTTTTGGGAATTGTGGAGGGGATTACGGAATGGCTCCCTATAAGCAGTACAGGGCATATGCTTTTAGTTGATGAATATATTGAGTTAAATATAAGTGATGAATTTAAAAATGTTTTTATTTATGTAATTCAATTAGGAGCTATTTTAGCTGTTGTTATTTTATTCTGGGAAAAAATATTTCCGTTTCAGTTTAAGAACAAAGAAAAATCCCTGATAAAAAAAGATATTTTTTCTATGTGGTTTAAAGTTGTTGTTGCTTGTATTCCTGGTGCGGTTGTTACAGTATTATTTGATGATATAATTGAAGAGTATTTAGGGTCTTCGGAAGTTATCGCAAGTATGTTGATTTTTTACGGTATTGTATTTATTTGTGTTGAAATATGGAATAAAAAACGAGTTCCTAAAATAAAAAAGGTCAGTGATATAACTTATTTAACGGCTTTTTATATAGGATTATTTCAAGTATTATCTATTATTCCGGGTACATCGCGTTCAGGCGCTACTATTGTTGGTGCTCTTATAATAGGCGTTTCAAGAGTAGCGGCTGCGGAATTTACATTTTTTCTGGCAATACCGGTTATGATTGGAATGAGTGCTTTAAAATTACTAAAATACATAATGGAACAAGGTTTTAGTTTTACAGGCGGAGAAATATGTATATTATCAATTGGAACGCTTGTTGCTTTTTTTGTTTCTGTATTTGTGATAAAATTTTTAATGAGTTATATAAAAAAGCACGATTTCAGAATTTTTGGGTGGTACAGAATTTTGCTTGGAATAATTGTGCTTATGCTTGCAATTTAAAATTACTTATAAAGAAAGGTTTAATACTGTGATTGAATTTTTAAAAAAATATTTTTGTGTTCAGGAACATAATTCAACTGTTAAAAATGAAATTATTGCAGGAATTACAAATTATTTTACTGTAATTTATCTTGTTCTTTTGATTCCGGAGATTATTATTGAGATTTTTCCCGGTGCGGTGGGCTCTGATGGAGAAATTATTGGAACTGAGATTATATATATGGATATGACTGTAGATGAGATACTTGTAATTTTAACGGCAGCGTCTTTTATAGCAGCTGGTATAGGAACTTTATTAATAGGTTTTTTTATTAATCTTCCTTTTGCTCAAGGACCAAGTCTTGCGGTGGGAACTTTTGTGACATATACGATATGTACTAATTTTGGTTATAGTTTCAGTCAGGCAATGGCAATTATATTTATATCGGGAATATGTTTTTTTATAATGTCGGTCTTCGGACTTGAAAAGAAACTTCATAGAGCAATTCCCAATAATATAAAATTTGCTGTTACGGCTGGTATAGGTCTTTTTATCGCTAATACAGGACTTGATAAGGCTCATATTATACAAGTTGATGAAAATTTAAGAGTAACTTTATTTAATATTGTTGATATTGGAAGTACCTATACAAGAGATGCTATATTAACTTTGGCGGGAGTTGTTTTAATAGTATTTTTAATAAAAAAGGGCGTACACGGCGCGATTTTTATAGGAAAAATATTATGTATAATAATAGCTATACCTCTTGGACTTATCAAAGATGTTGATTTTCAGAAATTTAAGTATACTTTGGATTTATCACAAACATTTTTTAATTTGGATTTTTCGGGACTTATAGATACATCAAGTTTTTCTAAGGGGATATTTTCTCTGACGACAGTTATAATACTTATCTTTTCAATTTGTATTATGGATGTTTTTGAAACTATGAGTACTCTTATAGCAACCAAAAATTTTATAAAAATAAGTAAAGAGGGTCATGTTAAAAAAAGAATTCCTCATATTTTGGAAATTGATGCCGCGAGTTCGTGTGTGGGGTCTTTAGTTGGGTCAACCACGATTTCAACTTATGTTGAGAGTACGGCAGGTGTTGTTGAGGGAGGAAGAACAGGTCTGACGGCTGTGGTTACGGGAATTTTATTTCTTATTAGTGTATTTCTCTCTCCTTTGGTAGCTATTATTCCTTCTTCAGCTACAGCGACCACATTGATTATGGCAGGTATTATGATGCTAAATGTTATAAAATATATTGATTTTGAGGATACGGCAAATGCGGTACCGGCTTTTTTTACATTATTTATGATTCCTATTACAAAAAGTCTGATTGCGGGGATTGCCTTTGGAATTATTTTTTATGTAGCTATTCATATAGTTATTGGAAAAAGAAATCAGCTTAAAGGTCTTTTGTATGTTTTGGCATTTTTATTTATTTTGACGCTTATATTTTTGCCTCGGTAAAATTTTATATGTTTTGTATCGAATATAAATTTAATTATTTAATATATTTATATAAAGGTATAATTTTACAAATAAGGGTGGTATTTATATGAGAAAAGTGATAAAAACCTCAAGAACAAGCAAACCAGCTTATAGAAGAGAAAGAAATGCCGGATTATATGAGAAAACTGAATTTGACAGCGGTACTGTTTACAGAAAGGGTAGAACACAGAAAAAGTACAGCAGAAGTGCAACCAATGGACATTTTACTGTGAAAAGAAGAATTCAGACGGAAAATATTAATATGTTTGCTGTTAAAGGAGTAATTTCTTTTATTAGCATTATTATTGTTTTTACCGCTGTGAAATTTGATTCAAACTATGCTGACAATATTAAAACAGCTTTATCTGAAAATATTTCATATAGTGAAATTGGAGAAATTACTTCAAAAGTTGAAAAAATTTTTGATATAAATAAAATGGAAAATAAAGAAAATTTTAATGAAGGATATTATGATTTTCGAATAGATGAAAATATTATTGAACAAATGAACAAAGAATAAAATATTTTAAAGTAGGTTATTATAAGGCGAAGTTAATAGTAATTTCAATTTAAAGGTAAGTTTTATACATAAAATATTTTTCCTTTAAAATTATTATATCAATCCGCAGAAATTTTAGGGTAAATAATAAAATAAACTTTAAATATATAATGTTTTATAAAAATTTGTTATAGTATTATTTTATTATTTTGTTATAATTAATAAATTTTAATCGCCTATATAGTACAAAAATGTCAGTAAATGACAGAGAGGAGAGGACTTTGAGTAAAATAAAAATAAAATATTCTTTTTGTTTTTTTGTTTTTTTTATAGTTATTCTTGGTTTTTACAAACAATTCTTGATTATTTTTATTTTTGTATCATTACATGAAGCGGGGCATATTATATCCAGTAAAATATTTTCTTTAAAGACTGACAGAATTATTATAACTCCTATAGGTGAGATAGCGGTTATAAAAAACATAGACAGTGTTTCTTTTTTAAAAAAGTTTATAATTTTTATTTCAGGTCCTTTTGTTAATATTTTTTTTGGTATAATATTTTTTTATTTAAGTAAAATCAGTTCCGATTATTATTTTATTTTTTTTGAAAAAGTAAATTTTTTATTGGCTTTTTTTAATTTGTTTCCGGTTTATCCTCTTGATGGAGGACGTATATTAACACTTATTTTAAACAGATTTTTACCTATAATGACATCAAATAGAATTATAATAAAAATAAGTACATCTATCAGTATTATATTTATATTTTTGGGTATTGTACAACTTATTTTATTTCCCTATAATATAAGTTTACTTTGTATAGGTTTATATCTTTTCAGAACAAGAAGCAAAACTTTTTTTGGTATGACTTTTAATTTTTATAAGCATATTATAAATAAAAAAATGATTTATAAAGAAATAACTCCTGTAAAAAACTTTTACATAGAAAAAAATTTTGAGATTAAAAAAATTATGAAAAGTTTATATTATGATTTTTATTCTGTATTTTATGTATGTAATGATAACTCTGAGGAGATAATTTTTGAAAGAGAGATTGTTGAGTATATACAGAAAAAAGGTATAGGAGGAAAAATATCTGATATTTTAATGGAGAACAGAGGCAAATAATTTATATCAAAATGTAAATATATTTAAAGGACCTTTGATTTACAAACAGGTCTGATATAATTATTATTATTAATAGCTCAATAGACTTCTTTCGAAACATTTCCAGAATTGCTGTAAGATTTCGAAAGAAGTCTAATATTTATTTTTTTATAAAATTAAAATAATTTTTTTATAAAAATCTATAAATTTTTATTTTTATATGGTATAATATAGCAAGGCTTTAAGAAAATACTGATTGT
>CATLIG010000041.1 GCA_949948985.1 uncultured Clostridia bacterium
TTGGCTTCGTCGCAAATTTTTACTGATTTGTCAAGTGTTTTTTTTATTTTTCCGATTTTTTATAAAAAAGAGTGGGGTTCTTTTAATAAGCCTCACTCTTATAAATTTTATTATTTAATTTTTCTTATCTTAATGACATTGATTGTTGTAGCATTTATTTTTTGCGTTATTTTATTCGTCTTCTTCAAACTGCGTCAAAAATTCTCTAAGTTCCTCTATAATGAGTTTAATTTCTTCATCTGTATGAGTGTAATAAAAGGATAGCGGAAACAGACCGAAACAGAGCCCGCCCATAAGTTTCCATTCTAAATCCATTCTTGTTAATTTGATTTTTAATTTAATTTTATCTATCACTTTTTTTAAAATATTTGATTGATTTTTCATATCATTACCTCTTTTTTATAAGTTATTATTACACGTTATTTTGGTATCAGTTTTATTGAAATTTATTTATTCCTCAATCGATTAAAAAATCAACAAAATGAGAAAATCTATTTTATAAAGTACAACATTTTCGAATTTTTTTATAAATTTAAAATCCTGTATTTATTATACATAATATTATAAAAATAAGTAAGGGTATTATATAAATTTTGATTATTTTATACAATATTGCCCATTAAAAAATTCATTTAAAAATTTTGTACAATATTAAATAAATGTCATAATTTAGAAATTAGGTATTTTTGAATTTTTTTGCTTTGTAAAAAAAAGTGGTCATAGGCATATTACAAGCCTCAGCGGCTTCTTTAACCGATAACTCTTTATTTATCCATTTCTTGTAAACATACATAAAATTAGGCAGTAACTCTTTAGGCGGTCTGCCTAATTTAACGCCTTTAGCCTTTGCGGCGGCTATTCGGCTTGCATTTGTTTTATATTATCTCTTTCACTTTCAGCGACAAAACTTAAAACCTGCAATACAATATCGCTTAAAAAAGTTCCCATTAAGTCTTTTCCCCGTCTTGTGTCAAGTATAGGCATATCAATAACGAAAACATCAGCTTTTTTTATTTTTGTTATTATTCTCCATTGTTCAAGAATTTCAGTGTAGTTTCTTCCAAGCCGGTCAATACTTTTGATTATTATTAAGTCATTTTCTTTTACAGCTCTAAGTATTCTTTTATATTGTTTTCTGTCAAAATCTTTTCCGCTTTGTTTATCCATATAGATATTTTTTTCGGGAACATCATACTCATTTAACGCTATAAGCTGCCTGTCCTCATTCTGTTCCTTCGTAGAAACACGAATGTAACCAAAAACCATAAATTAATCCCTCCTTGTTATTAGTTGGCTCAATCAAGAGCATATCTTTAATTTTGAGTTTATTTACCGCATAAACGCCGTCAATAATTTTTAAGTATCCTTTTTTTATAAGTTTTTCCGCCGCTGTTTCAATTTCTTTTTTCGGTGCGTTTAAAAGTTCCGATAATCTATGTATATCTTTATAGTCCGCTTCAACGTCATTAATCATTGAAACAAGCAAACCAACCTCGTCTAAATCAAGTTCACTTTCCATACGCGGAATAATTAAAGAGTCGTATATTACTTTTTTTATCATCGTATTTTCTCCTCTCTGTTTTTTGACATTAAAAAAGGAGCAATCCATACTATAAGATTACTCCTTTTTTACCAATAGGCTATTGAATTTTTGGTGCGACTTTTAAAGATATAATAAATTCGGAGGAATTATATTTATACCTTTAAAATATATTTATTTCATTATTTTAATAACGATATGATGTTAAATTCATATTGATTTTATGCGAACTAAGCAAAAACCCTTGAATTTATCAGCTTTTTTTGAGTTGGTCTTATTATACCATACTCGTACATTGCCAAAATTCTGGTTTCTATGTCATCGGTTCGAGTCTGTCGTTTTTGTATTATTTTAGGCTCAAACGTTCCTTTTCTGTCACGAGGTACCGCTATTTCGCTTTCGCCCCATTCGCTTTTTATCATTTAATACTGTAAATGTTTCTTCTCGTGTCATCGCTGATACCAAGACAATATACAAGCGCTTTATGGTACACGTCCTGACACCTGACCTCTTTTAATTTTTCATAGTAGAATTTTTCATGTGCATCACTGATAAAAATAATTGCTTTCTCTGCTCCTAACGCTGTACTACTTATGTCTTTTCCTCCATTCTTTGATGATTGACTATAACAAAAAAAGGACATCCTTATTCGTTAAAATAAGTTTGTCCTTTAGGCGCTTATTAGGTTGTTCCTCTACATCATCAAGTATTATTCAGTACTATTGGGTAAAAAATTGATGTACTAACCCTATTTTGATGTACAACAAAAACTCTTTTCAATCCTCAAGAAGTTTCCGTTTTCTCTCAATCATCTCGTCAATTCTTTCTATGAAAGAATCCACATCCTTGACATTTTCACATCGCTCAATCCGTTCATCGGGATATACCCGCTTAGATGTACTTCCAGCTCCACAAGCCACAATAGTCTGTTTTTCCTCCATAATTTTAATATTGTATATACATTCTCTTCCGGCTTTACAATATCCCACATTTTCAAAATTACCAATCATATTTTTCTGACGATACATATAATAAGGATGCATATTCATCTTTTTTGAGAAATCCGAAGAAATTTCAAGCAATTCATCCATCTGGTCAACATCAGGCATTTTATAAAGTTCAAGATTTTCTTTAAGTCTTGACGCTCTTTTAACAGCCAACGTATGCACTGTAATACTTTCCGGATTAAGCTCATAAATTTTTTCAAATGTTTCATAAATTTCTTTTTTTCCTTCATCAGGAAGTCCAAGAATTAAATCTGTATTAATATTATTATGACCTTCTTCTCTTGCCATTTTAAAAGCACTTATAAAATCATCAACTGTATGTTTTCTTCCAATAATATCAAGAGTTTTTTGATTCATAGTTTGTGGATTCACAGAAATTCTGTCGACTTCATATTTTTTTAAAATTCTAAGTTTTTCTCTTGTAATAGTATCAGGTCTGCCTGCCTCAACACTAAACTCAATAGGCTTTTTAAAATATTTTTTTACATTTGAAAGTAAAAAATCGAGCTGTTCCTCATTAAGAGAAGTAGGAGTTCCTCCCCCTATGTAAATACTCTCAATGTTATATTTTTGTGTATACTTTTCAGCATACTCAAATTCTCTTAAAAGAGTTTTCAAATATAAATCAACTTTATTTTTATACTGATTAATAGAATATGACGTAAATGAACAATAAAGACATTTAGTCGGACAAAAAGGAACACCTATATAAATACCAACACTTTTTAAATTATTTTCATTTATTATATTTTTTTCAGCATAAGCGACATCAAAAGCCAATTTAATTTTTTTTTCAGAAACAAGATAGTCTTCTTTCAAAATTTTAAATATCTCAAAATCTGAAAGTCCGTCATTCCACATAGAATAAATTCTTTTTGACGGTCTTATTCCCGTAATAATACCCCAAGGCATTTTAATATCGTTTACTTTTTTAAAACAATAAAACAAGCTTGTCTTAATATACCTTTTAATACTTTTAGTATCATTGTCTATAACATCAATATTAAATTTAGAAATATTTTCTTCGTTTTTATAAAAATAAGAAACACATTTATTTTTTTCCAAAGAGCTTACAATAACAATATCAGAATTACATTCCAATAAATCATTTTTAAGACAATATACATTATTAGGAAAGAACAACTGCATTAATGAAAGAACCTCATTTTCAAACTTATGACCATATAAAACATAATCCATAATAAAAACCTCAATCACAGCAATACATAAAACAAATTTAATTTTCAAAAATATAAGGATTATTTTCTTTTTCAAATCCAATTTGTGTTTTAGGTCCATGACCACAGTAAACAATGGTGTCCGGTGGCAAACACATAAGTTTGATCTTAATTGCGTCTATTAAATCAGAAAAACTTCCATTTGGAAAATCTGTTCTTCCTACAGAGCCATAAAATAAAGTATCTCCTGAAAACAGAATTCCTTCATCTTCAAAATAATAACAGCAGCCTCCTGGGGTATGTCCGGGAGTTTTAATAACCGTTACCGTAATATTTCCGACAGAAAAAGTATTCTTATCAAAAAATATTTTATCTGCTTTAATAACACAAGGAGAATCATATACCCCCGATAAATTATTTGTAGGATTTTCTGAAATAATTTCTTCACCGTCACACATAATAATTTTCGCTCCTGTGGCTTTTTTAATTTCATTTACGCCGCCTATATGGTCAAAATGGGAATGTGTAAGGGCGATATATTTGATATTTATATTTTCTTTTTCAATAAACTCAATAAACAGCTCAGCGCTATCACCTGGGTCAATAACAATCCCCTCAAGAGTTTTTTCATCAAAAGCTATATATCCGTTAGTTTCCATTACAGAAACAATAAAAGTCTTTACTTTCATCTTTTTATCACCTATATAATTTTATTTTTTGTAAATCATAGTTAGTCTTGCGAAAATAAATTTTATCTTGTCTCTTTTTGCTCATTTCTAAGTTGCTTGACTATAGAATTTATATAATTGTTTACACAATTAAAATTTTTTATCGCTGTCCAAAAGAATAGTAACAGGACCGTCATTTAATAATTCAACTTTCATATCGGCTCTAAAAATTCCCGTTTGAATATTTTCATAAATATTTTTTATAAAATCAATAAACTCATTAAAAATTTCTTCTGCCTCATCCGGCTTTGCACCCATAACAAAATTAGGACGTCTGCCCTTTCTCGCGTCAGCGTAAAGAGTAAAATTAGGAATAATCAAAATACCGCCGCCAATGTCATTTACCGATAAATTCATCTTTCCGTTATTATCCTCAAAAATACGAAGATTAATAATTTTATCGGAAATATATTTATAAGTACTCTCATCATCTGTGGAATCTATACCTATAAGTGCCATAATTCCTGTATCGATTTTTCCTGTAATTTTTCCGTCAACTTTTACCGAGGCATATGAAACCCTTTGCAAAACAGCTCTCATAATTAAGTAGTTACCCTTTCTATATCTGTTACACCATCAATATTATATAATTTTTTGTTAAAACTTTCAAGCTGAGACTTATTCATTATTCTAACTGTAATATTAATTCTTGCCTTATTTTTTTCACAGTTAGCGTTAATAGAAGTCATTGAAATTCCCTCTTCAACAACAACTCTTGTAATATCATAAACTATACCGTCACGATTATTTCCAATAATAAGAATCTCAACAAAGAAAGCGTTTTCTTCTTCTTCCGTGGCAACGCTCCATTCCGCCTCAAGCAGTCTGTTTCTCTCTTCTTTATTAAGATTTATAATATTCACACAATCAGTCCTGTGGATTGAAACCCCTCTGCCACGTGTAACAAAACCCACAATTTCATCACCGGGAATAGGAGTACAGCATCTTGAAAATCTAACCTCAATATCGCCAATTCCACGAACAATAATTCCGCTTTTACTTTTTTTAGGCTTATTTATATTTTGATTACTTGTCTGTACAGCGTCTTTACCCTGCCTCAAAACCTCCTCAACAGATATTTTCTTTTTAATATCCTTTTCTATCTCGTCTTTAAAGCGGTTTATAATCTGCCCTTCTTTAAGACCTCCATGACCGACAGCAGCGCAAATTGAATCCCAGTCTTTAAAACAATACCTATCAAGAACCGCTTCCATTCTTTTAGGAGTTAAAATTTCAGATAGTATAAACCCTTTTCTCTTAGCCTCTTTTTCAAGAAGTTCTTTCCCTTTTATAATATTTTCTTCTTTATTTACTTTTTTAAACCATTGATTTATTTTGCTTTTTGCCTGACTGCTTTTAACAAATTTGAGCCAGTCCATACTGGGTCCTCTGGAATTTTGAGACGTAACAATCTCAACTCTGTCACCATTTTGAATTTCATAATCAAATGTAACAATTTTTCCGTTTACTCTGGCACCTACCATTTTGTTTCCTATAGCACTGTGAATTGAATATGCGAAATCAACAGGCGTACCGCCGTTTGGAAGACTTTTGACCTCGCCTGTGGGACTAAAGCAATATACATGGTCACTGAAAGCATCAAGGTCTGTTTTTATTGTATCCATAAATTCTTTATTGTCAGACATATCTTTCTGCCACTCAAGAATCTGACGAAGCCAAGAGAGTTTCGCCTCTTCAGCGTTTTCTTCCGATCCGGTTTTACCCTCTTTATACTTCCAGTGTGCGGCAATACCATATTCAGCGATACGATGCATTTCCCATGTTCTTATCTGAACTTCAAAAGGTTCTCCCTCAGGTCCAATAAGTGTATTATGAAGAGATTGGTACATATTAGCCTTAGGCATCGCTATATAATCCTTAAAACGGCTTGGTATAGGTTTATACATCTCATGTACAATACCAAGAACCTCATAACAGTCTTTAACTGTATCCACAATAACCCTTACAGCAAACAAATCATAAATCTGGTCAAGAGTTTTAGTTTGATTAAGCATTTTTTTATATATACTGAAAAAATGTTTAGGTCTTCCGGCAATTTCACATTCAATATTATTTTCATCAAGCTTTTTTTTCAGCTGAGTGACAATCTTTCCCACATATTCCTCACGTTCCGACTGTTTTCTCTTAATTTTATCCGCAAGGTCATAGTAAGCGTCTGGGTCAAGATAACGCAAAGATAAATCCTCAAGCTCCGTCTTTATTTTTGAAATACCAAGTCTATGAGCAAGCGGAGCATATATATCAAGAGTTTCCTGAGCTTTTTCTTTCTGTTTTTCCGGACGCATATATTTAAGAGTACGCATATTATGAAGCCTGTCTGAAATTTTTATAATAAGCACACGAATATCCTTTGCCATAGCCAAAAACATTTTTCTGTAGTTTTCCGCCTGCATTTCTTCTTTTGATGAATACTCTATTTTTTCAAGTTTAGTAACACCGTCTACTAGCAAAGATACTTCCTCATTAAAAATTTTTGTAATATCTTCGCAAGAATAAATAGTATCCTCCACAACATCGTGCAAAATTCCCGCGACAATAGATTCAATATCAAGTTCCAGCTCCGCAAGAATAATAGCGACGCAAAGAGGATGTATAATATACGGTTCACCGGATTTTCTAAGCTGCTCACCATGAGCCTCTTTCGCTAAAAGATATGCTTTTTCTATCATAGAAAAATCATTTGACGGATGATATTTTTTCATTTTACCAATAAGTTCTTCATATAGTTTTTCGTACTGCTCCATAAACCGTCACTCCTCTTGTCAAACATGACAATATAAAAACACAAAAATAATTATACAGACATCTATATAATCGACAAATTTTAACCACCTGCATCGAAACAATAAAAGAAAAAAATTTTAATAAATCTGTACATCAAAAAATTCTTTTATTCTCTCACATTAAAAATTTTACTGATTGCTATAATATTTAAAAGTAATTATATAAAAATATTGGTTTAAAATCAAATAAAAAAATAATCAACATTCTCCTATATTAATTATTATAATTACTATTGTTAATAATTTCAAGACAGAATTACTTCTAAAAAAAACTTTTTTATAAAAAAATATAAAATATCCATTATTTTATTGGCAGATAAAACACTATTTTAAATACTGACATAAAAATCAATTCTTCCATAATGTTTTTAAATATGATATAATAAATCTATTCAATAAATAATTATTCAAAATATATCTGAGGGATAAAATTATGTTACAATTAAAATTTATAGCTACAACAACTTTCGGACTTGAAGCCACAGTAAAAAGAGAGATTCAAAAACTTGAATTCGAAAACATTTCAACTACTGATGGAGCGGTTTATTTTACAGGAAACGAAACCGTAATTCCAAAAGCAAACATACATCTTCGCAGCGCTGACAGAGTTTTGCTTGTAATGGGACAATTCAAGGCATTTTCTTTTGACGAACTTTTTGAGAAAACCAAATCTTTAAACTGGTCTGACTGGATTCCTAAAGAAGGCAACTTTTATGTAACGGGAAAATCAATAAAATCTCAGTTATATAGTGTTCCTGATTGTCAGTCTATAGTTGAAAAAGCGATAGTTGAAAATTTAAAGAAAAAGTATAAAATTGACTGGTTTGAAAAAACAGGCGCTTTGTATAAAATTCAAGTTGCCATTTTAAAAGACGTTGTAACGCTTACAATAGATACAACAGGTTCATCTCTTCATAAAAGAGGTTATCGTGATTCCGCTGTAATCGCACCTCTAAAAGAAACACTTGCCTCCGCTCTTATAGAATTAAGTTTTTGGAAAAAAGACAGAATTTTTCTTGACCCAACGTGCGGTTCAGGTACACTTCCCATAGAAGCCGCTATGATAGCGAAAAATATAGCTCCCGGAATATCAAGAAAATTCGTGTCGGAAGAATGGAAAAATATTCCGGCACAATATTGGAAAGATGTTCGCAGTAAAGCGTACAGCGATATAAATGTTGACTTTACTCCTGAAATATTTGGCTCTGATATAAACCCAAAAGCAATAGAAATGGCAAAACATAACGCTGTAAACGCTGGTGTGGACGACTGTATACGATTTGAAACAAAACCTTTTAATGAAATAACTCTAAAAGGCGACTACGGTGTATGTATATGTAATCCTCCATATGCGGAAAGAATGGGTATATTAGAAGACGTGGAAAATTTATATCGTGATATGGGAAAAATTTTCAGAAAAAATAAGACATGGTCTTTTTACACAATAACATCTCACGAGGAATTTGAAAAACTCTATGGCAAAAAAGCCGATAAAAAAAGAAAACTATTTAATGGAAATGTAAAAATCGACTATTATCAATATTATGGTTTAAAACCACCAGTAGATAAATAAAAAAACCGTTTTATAGAATCCTGAAATATAGTATGGATTTTAAGAAATAACATATCTATCTATATCAAAACAATAAAAGAATAAACATATAAACTTTAATAAAATCTGAACTATTAATAAATTATTTTATTATTCCGCGCTAAAAATTCTGCGGATCACTATAATATAATAAATAATATTTATAAATATTTACAAAGGAAGCGTAATAAAATGTCAATAATTAATGCCCATGGCGGCGATTTAGAATTAATCGAAAGGAAATATAACATTCCAAAAAACGAGCTTATAAACTTCAGTGGAAATGTAAACCCTCTCGGTATTTCAGAGCATATAAAAAAATCTATTATTAAAAATGTGGATTGTATATGTCAATACCCTGATGTAAGCTATCTTTCTCTTAGAAAAAATATTTCCGATTACACAAATGTAAATTATGAATATATAATACCAGGGAACGGAGCTACAGAATTAATAAGTCTGTTTATAAAAACCATTTCTCCTAAATCATCAATAATTATATCGCCGTCTTATTCAGAATATGAGAGAGAAATAAAATTGAATAATGGAACTGTATCTCTTTACCCTTTAAAGGAAAAAGATTCCTTTATTCTTAATGTAGAAGATTTTATTTCCTTTATTCCTAACGATACAAATATGATTATACTATGTAATCCTAATAATCCTACAGGCACGGCAGTATGTGTATCCGATATGGAAATACTTTTGCGGTATTGCTTGAAAAAAAATATATATGTTATGATAGATGAAACATATATAGAATTTACTGACTCAATAGAAAATTTTTCATCTGTATCATTAATTTCTTCATATAAAAATTTATTTATAGTAAGAGGAACAGCAAAATTTTTCGCCGTTCCCGGACTTCGTTTGGGTTATGGAATCTGTTCGGATAAAAAAATACTTGACGCTGTAAACTCAAAAAAAGATCCTTGGTCTGTAAATATATTTGCATCAATTGCCGGAGAAGTTATGTTTTCCGATAATGAATATATCAAAAAAACAAAAAAAATTATTTCCAATGAAAGAAAAAAAGTAATAAATGAGCTTAAAAGTTGGAAAAATATAAAGGTGTTTGAAACAGAATCTAATTTTCTGCTAATAAAAATTTTAAATAAAAATATAACATCAGATGAAGTTTTTAAAAAAATGATAGCGAAAAAAATGATTATAAGAGATGCCTCAAATTTTGCGTTTCTCGGAAATAATTATTTAAGATTTTGTTTTCTTATGCCGGAACAAAACAAAATGCTTCTTACGCATTTAAAATCAATAATTGAATGTAATGTTTAAGGAAAAATCTGATTTATCATAAATTATAAAATCGCTGAACAAACTATAATTTATTTTTTGATATTGACGAAAAACAACAAACTGTAAAAATCTCATAAATTTTGAAATTTACCTTAAATTTTCAAAATCATCATATCAATCAACATAATAATTTATAAAACTTATTATCCTATATCGAAGACAATAAAAAAATGAACAGAAACATTTTAATAAAAACTGACATATTAAAAAATTCTTTTATTGTTTTGCCCTAAAAATTTTGTATATTGCCATAGTTATAAATCAGTAACTCCTTAAAATAACTTATGGAGGTATTTATGGATAATCAAGTTGAAAATCAAAAAGTTCTTGAACGTGAGGAAGACAGTTCACCGCTTACAATGTACGAAGCAATAGCTGAAGCAAAAAGATGTCTTAATTGTAAAAAACCTTTATGCAGAACAGGCTGTCCTATAGAAAATCATATACCTGATTTTATAAATCAACTTTCAAAAGGAAATCTAGGAGAAGCAAGGTCTATCCTCAACTTAAAAACAAATCTTCCTGCCGTATGCGGAAGAGTCTGCCCTCATGAAAAACAATGCGAGGGTCACTGTATATTGGGTAAAAAAGGAGCTCCTATAAAAATAGGAAAGATTGAACAATTTATAGCAGATTTTGATGCTGATATGAATTTAACAAGAGAAAATATTCCTCCAAAAACAAGAGGAAAAGTCGCTGTTATTGGTTCAGGTCCTGCCGGTCTTACAGTCGCCGGCGACTTAGCCCTTCAAGGTTTCAGCGTAGTTGTATATGAATCAGAAAATGAGCCGGGAGGAATACTTCTTTATGGAATACCCCAGTTCAGACTTCCAAAAGATGTTGTACGACGTGAAACAAAAAGAATTGAGGAACTTGGAGTTCATTTTATAACTAATTGTATTGTCGGACAAGATATAACACTTAATCAAATTTTTGAAAGAGGTTTTGACGCTATTTTTATTGGTACAGGTACGGCTCTCGCCAAAGAACTTGATATTCCCGGAAAAGAATTTGCCGGGGTAGTCCAATCAAGCTACTTTTTAAGAATGGTATCAATGTATAATGATGGAAAGGTAAGTAAACAAGAAGTTTCTGTAAAAGAAGGTGACGCCGTTCTCATAATAGGCGCTGGAAATGTTGCTATGGATGCCTCAAGAACAGCTTTAAGAATGGGTGCTAAAAGTGTAACTGTTTTATACAGAAGTACACCTGATACAATAACAGCATCAAAAATAGAATACG
Organism: uncultured Clostridia bacterium; assembly: GCA_949948985.1. Lineage (GTDB taxonomy): Bacteria > Bacillota > Clostridia > Lachnospirales > CAG-274 > MGBC114079. Next base: position 11,405 of record CATLIG010000041.1, read on the forward strand.
ACAGTGCGGTAGCTGATGGTGTAAAGTTTATGTGGGAAACTACCCCTATTGAATATATAGGAAAAGATGGAAAAATAGTTGGTCTAAAAGCCGACTGCGTTGGAAGTGAAATAATAGTACCGGCTGATAAAATACTGCTTGCTATTGGCTCAAAACCAGCTAGAAGAATTATAGCCACAACACAAGGAATTGAACTTAATGAATCCGGTTATGTTATAACCAAAGAAAAACCTTACGGAATGACAACATTAAAAGGTGTATTTGCCGGCGGAGATGTTGTACACCAGCCGGCAACTGTTGTTTTAGCTATGAAAGAAGCTAAAAAAGTAGTTGAGGGAATAGCTTCTTATGTAGACGCGAAAAAATTACTTGAAGATTAAAAAACAGACCTGTTCGGTAATCCTCAAAATTATTGAACAGGTCTGTTTTTTTCTACATTAAGCAAAATCTAATCTTATTAAATTTTATTTTAAAATGCTTTTAATATAATCCGCAATTTCATTATTTTTGCAATTAGCTAAGAAATATTCTTGGAATTTAGCTCCGCTTACAGTTTCTTTAAGGAACTTTTGGTCAATTTTTTTAAGAATTGTTATAATATCAGTATGAGTAATCTCTTTTACCTCATCAAGAATTTTTTTGTTGGCCTGTTCCGGAACAGCTCTTTCTCTTGGATATCCTAAACCTCTTTCACCCTCAAAAAGATTTTTGAAAATGTATTGAAGATTAAGCTCTGCACCCCATCCAAAACCTTTGGCAAAAGGCATAGCGATAGCGTTGCCGTTGTTAATTTGTCCAAACATATAAGCGTCTGACGGGTCAATAATAAGACCGCATAAAACTTTAGGGAAAGAATTGCACGCAAGCATAGCTCCCTCTCCCGTACCGCATCCCGTAACAACAAAATCAGCTGCGCCTGAATTTAATAAAATAGCTGTAAGCAATCCTGCTTTTACATAAGTAAGTTGAACTTCATCATCAGGCGAATACATACCATAGTTATAAACTTCATGACCCATAGGTTCAACAACACTTTTTAAAGTGTTAAAAACAAGCTCGTTTTTTCCCGCCTGACTGTTTTCATTAATTAATGCAATTTTCATTTTTTTATCCTCCTATAATAAATTTTAAATTTCTTCAAATCTCATAAACATTTTTAAAACGCTGTTTTATTAATCAAATAATCCTTTAATTCCGATATTTTAATTCTTTCCTGCTCCATACTGTCTCTGTCACGAACCGTGACTGAACCGTCTTCTTTCGAATCAAAATCATAAGTAATACAGAAAGGAGTTCCTATTTCGTCCTGACGTCTGTATCTTTTTCCAATACTTGATGCATCATCAAACTCACAATTAAAATATTTTGAAAGTTCTTCATAAACCTTTAAAGCATCTTCTGATAGTTTTTTCGAAAGAGGCAGAACCGCTGCCTTAACAGGAGCAAGAGCGGGATGAAAATGTAAAACAGTTCTCACATCGCCGCCTTCAAGTTCTTCCTCATCATAGGCTTCGCAAAGAAAAGCAAGAGTAACCCTATCAGCCCCCAAAGAGGGTTCAATACAATAAGGTATATATTTTTCATTATCACCTTGGTCAAAATAATCAAGTACTTCTCCCGAATGTTCAGAGTGCTGTTTAAGGTCATAATTTGTTCTTGAAGCAATTCCCCAAAGCTCACCCTTTCCAAATGGGAACATATACTCAATATCAGTTGTAGCGTTGCTGTAATGAGCAAGTTCTTCTTTAGCGTGGTCTCTCATAACAATGTTTTCAGGTTTAATACTAAGACTTTTGAGAAAATCAACACAGTATTTTTTCCAATAATCAAACCATTCTATTTCCGTACCGGGTTTACAGAAAAACTCAAGTTCCATTTGCTCAAATTCTCTTGTTCTGAAAGTAAAATTGCCCGGAGTAATTTCGTTTCTAAAAGATTTTCCTATTTGACAAATACCAAAAGGAATTTTTTTACGGCTTGTTCTCTGCACATTCTTAAAATTCACAAAAATACCCTGAGCTGTTTCAGGACGAAGATAAACAACATTTTTGCTGTCCTCCGTAACGCCAGCATGAGTTTTAAACATAAGATTAAACTGTCTTATATCCGTAAAATCCCTGCCTCCACAGCTTGGACAAGGAATGTTATTTTCATCAATATATCCTTTCATTTTTTCATTTGACCAACCATCGGGTGTTTCATTTATATTATTTTCTTTCATGTAATCCTCAATTATTTTATCAGCGCGAAAACGCTCATGACATTCTTTACAATCCATAAGAGGGTCGTTAAAACCACCTACATGACCGGATGCCACCCATACCTCCGGATTCATCAAAATAGCGCAGTCAACACCGACATTATAAGGACTTTCTTGTACAAATTTTTTCCACCATGCTTTTTTTACATTGTTTTTAAGCTCAACACCCAAAGGACCATAATCCCATGTGTTAGCAAGACCTCCGTAAATTTCAGAACCGGGATAAACAAATCCCCTTGCTTTTGCCAATGCGACAATTTTATCCATATTTTTTTCCATTTTTTTACCTCCAAAAATCATAATAATATTAAACTCATTCAATAACCTGAGAAATAGTGATTGACAAACAATTTTTTTGTTAGGCAAAGTATAACAAAGAAATATTTGTCAGTTATTGTTATGTAGATTATTGAACAGGTCTATTATAAACATACAATAATATAAAAATCTTTTTATTATTAATAGTACTTTAAATTACATAACTCTTTTTCCGCAAAACTAAAATATTTGTCATCATAAACAATAATATGGTCAATCAGAGCTATACCCACTGTACTAAGAGCATTTTTAACCGCATTTGTAGCCGATACATCAGGAGCTGACGGTTTTCCTGTTCCAGCAGGATGATTATGCCCTATTATAACAAAGGAAGCCTGATATAAAAGAGCATGTTCAATAATTCTGTCAATATATACATAAGACTGCCTTACATTTCCATCGCTGATATTTATTTCTCTTATAAGCCTTTTATTTGTATCAAGGCATAACATATAAAAACTTTCAGTACCTCTGCCCATCAGCAAAGATTTAAAATATTTATAAGCTACTCTTGGTGAATCAATAATTTCGTTTCTTGTCCACTTACTCTGAAGATATCGTTTGATAATAGGAGGAAACATAGTAATCAAAACTGCTGTAACCTCTGAAACCTTACATCTTTTCATAATATCAGCAGGCTTCGCATCCATAAGAGCGTGAAAAGAGCCGTACTCATCAAGCAACTTATGGGCAAGTTCATTTGTATCCTGTTGCTTTATCGAATAAAACAAAATAAACTCAAGTATTTGATGATATTCAAAATTATCAAAAGAGCCTTCGTTAATAAATCTTTTTCTTACTCTTTCTCTATGCCCTGAATGAATATTTTTTGACTTTCCTTTTACTTTACCATCAGCCTTATTTTTCGTATCATCCATAATAAACCAATCCCTCAAATATCCGAAATATATTTCTTGTATATATCAAACTTTCCATCATAAACAATATTTAACAAACTGTCAACTGTATTAAGAGCCTTTTTTACAAGCTCAGTATTTATATAGCCCTTTTCAAGAGCCGTTGAAATCTCACCTATATCCACAACTTTAACAAAACCGTTTTCATATACGATTACATCTATAAGAAGGTCATTAAACACATATGCGTTATCTTCAGCATCATATTCCCAATCAATTATATCACAATACCAATATAAAATATTTTCATTATTATCTATAAATTTACTGACTTTAATATTTTCATTCAAAAAATAACATGAAATGCCATGTGAAAAATCACTTCTTTTTTTTATAACTTCCCATTTTGTTATTATAATATCATCATTAATTTCAATTATGATATCATCTTTAAGAAGTATTTTTTCATCGGGTATAAATCTGCGTCTATATATTTTAGGTATATTTTTTTCATTCATAATAAATTCTTCCTTAATTATTTATTATCTTACAGCAATTTTTGTACAGTTAATAAAAAAATATTGAATAAAATAATTTTTTTCTCCATCTATTTTGTAATTACTGTAATATAAACAACTCATTACATTCTCAAAATTACCGCAATATGCCATATCTATTATAATAAACAAAATTTCAGTATTTTTCAAGCTATTTTTTTAATAAATTTTAAATAATTAATCAACACTTTGTAATATTACAAATCAAACCACTTAACACAGCAAAAATTTCAGTAAAAAAGCATATTTTTTAAATAAAATATATTAAATTTATATTAAGTTTATATTAAATTTTACCAAAAGCGTTGAAATTTTACTATTAGTATGCTACACTTTTATTGTAAATACATAGTTTTAAGGAGTTGATTCAAAAGTTTTTTTATAAAATTTTAACAAAAAATTCATAAAAAATTTACAATCACCATTTTAATTTTTTTAAGGAGGTAATGACTATGATTAAAAGAAAAATCTCGCCAATTATAAGTATTATTCTGACACTGTCATTAATGTTTTCGATATTTTCACAATCAACATTCGCTGTAGTTTATAATAATGAAAATTATACATTTTCAAATAATTGTATAATAAACTTTTCAGCAAACGGCGGAGTTGAGCAGTCGGCATTAAAAATGCAGTCGGCAACTATTGAAAGCATCAGAAACGGATTGACATTTGGAAGTATTTTCCCTGACAATCCTCAAAACAGCGATTCTCACGCTATATTGAAAAACTATGGTTTTTATACGGCCAATTCTTCTTTTTACCCGATAGACAGAACAAGTTTAATAAGCACTTATCTTGACTCAATGTATATAAGCATTACCGGAGTAAACGCTGAAACAAAAGAAATAACAAGCGCTACAATATATCCCGCTATAAGCTGGAGTTTTGAGTATTCAATAAACTACGAATTAAACAACGGAACAAACTCCCTTGCCAATCCTAATAAATATGTATACTCAACAGGTGTTGCGGGGTTTGCTCAGCCTACAAAAGAATATTCTGTTTTCAGAGGTTGGTACTTAGACCCCGAGTTCACTATACCTGTTACTGAAATATCAGCTTCTGACGCCGGAGATAAAACATTATATGCTAAATGGGAAGAAACTCATTATACTTTAAATTTCGACCCAAATACAGGAACAAACGGAGAAACTGAGCATACCTATGTTCCTATAAACGCTAAAATTTCCGATTATCTTACATCAGATATTCCAACCAAAACAGGTTACAGCTTTAATGGCTGGATAAAATCAGATGGAACTGAACTTACTGATAATGATATTATGACACAAAACGGTTTTACTGTTTATGCATCATGGCTGGCAAATAAAATTACAGTAAAGGAAACTACAATAAAAGGTTTTTACGGAGAAACTGTTCCTGAAAATTCAATAATTGTTGAAAATGGCACAGGTGATTATTTATTTACTGTTTCCGAAAACGAAGTTCTGCCAAAAGGTCTCACTTTAAATGAAAACGGTGTAATTTCAGGTAATTTTGAGGAAGCGGGAAATTTTGAAACAATAATAAACATAAAAGATAAAAACTCAAACTCTGAAACAACCGCTAAAATAATCTTTGAAATTTCAAAGCCTAAGCCAACAATAGAAAGACTGCCTGTTGCCACATCAATAAACAAAAACAGAAAAATAAAATACTCTTCTATATTCGGTGGAAAATTTTTAGGAATAAACGGTGAAGAACTTGACGGTACAAAAACTTGGAAAGATGATACAATCACTTATTCCGAGTATGGCTATTATGAAGCCACAGCGGTTTTTACTCCAAAAGATGAGAGCTATTCTCCTATAGAATTTGAGCTTGAGGTACGTGTAAGAAGCTCTGACGGAAGTTCTTCCACCCCTGTTATAACCTATACAATAAGGTCGTCAAGTTCCGATGGCGGAAAAATTTCTCCTGACGGAATAGTTGAATTATATGAATACGGAAATCAATTGTATACGTTTAAAGCAAACAGCGGTTATGAAATTTCTGAAATAATAATAGACGGTGAAAGTTATGAACCCAGTGAAATAGGAAGTAAATATGAATTTAAAAGCGTACTGGAGAATCATAGAATACACGTTGAATTTGAAAAAATAGGTTCTTCTTCCAAAAAGAAAACACATTTTTACAAAGATAATACTGATGATGAAGACTCAGAGGAAAAAACTGAAATCTCAGATAAAAAAAATAAAGATAAAAAAGATGATGATATTACAACATCAGGTGAACAAATTAACGTTGGCTCCGTATTCAATATAAAAGATAAAACAGCTTATATACAAGGTTATACCGATGGTTCTTTCAGACCGTCAAACTCACTTACAAGAGCTGAGGCCGCTGTTATATTGTCAAAAATACTTTTAGTACAGCCTGAAAACAAGACCTATACATCAAATTTCAGTGATGTTAATTCTTCTGACTGGTATAATAATTATGTTTGTTTTCTTTCCGAACAGGGTATTATAAACGGTTATACTGACGGAACTTTTAAACCAAACGCTAACATTACAAGAGCTGAACTTGTAGCTCTTGTAGCCAAAGCGTTAAAAATAAAAGGAAACTATACAAATTATTTTTCCGATACAGCGGGAATGTGGGCATCAAACTCAATATCAGCAATAAATTCATTCGGCTGGATAAAAGGTTATACTGATGGAACCTTCAAACCAAATGCTAATATCACAAGAGCTGAAACAACCGTATTTTTAAATGCCGTACTTGGGAGAACACCTGTATCTGTTTCTGTTTCTGAAAGTAAAAAAGTATTTAATGATATATCACCAAACGATTGGTTTTACAGCAGTGTAATAGAAGCGGCAAACCTAAATGAACATACCGCTTAAAATAAAAAAACTCTTTTTATTTTTACAGCCTATAAATCTGTATAAATACAGATTTATAGGCTTTTTTATTTTATAGTCAATCAACTTAAAAATAAGTAAGTTGAGCGGCTAAAAATCCTTTTTGCCGTGTTGCCGTTGGGCAGCATAGGAAGTCGGCTATGCTCTCCCTCCGCCGCCTTGCAAAAATAAATTTTATCTCGCCTCCTCTTATTAATATATTCTCTATATTAAATTTTCATAATTTTTCCTCTTTTCCTCCAAACTTAACATTATAATAAAAACTGTGATTTTCTAAAAAATTAATATGTATTATTTTTTAGTGTATTTGTCATAACGATATTGTTCAATAACAGTATTTCCTAACAAAGTAATTGCTTGTACCGGACATAAGCTAATACAACGGTAACACATAGTACAGAATTTTCCTGCTACCGCTTTATTATTTTTTATCGTAAGATTTTCCATAGGACATAGTCGAGTACATAAAACACAGCCTGTACAATCATTACTAATTTTTAATTTATCAGAATAGTTCTTCGTTTTGCCATAATACCATAAGCGCTGGCAAATAAAACCTGCTATCCTATCATAAAAATACAAGCCGTCTTTTGCAATGTCATTAAGTTAAGAAAAATTAAATAATAAAATTTATAAGAGTGAGACTTATTAAAAGAACCTCACTCTTTTTTATAAAAAATCGGAAAAATAAAAAAAACACTTGACAAATCAGTAAAAATTTGCGACGAAGCCAATTAGATGAATTACATTTAAGGAGGCTTCCGCAATGAACAAATTTGCAAAAAAATTAAAAAATAAACTTTGGAATATAATTGATAAAATGGAAATGAATCAATATATGTTTGTAAAAAAACAGAATAAGGATTTTTCTCGAAA
>CATLIG010000042.1 GCA_949948985.1 uncultured Clostridia bacterium
TTTAATTTAATAAAAATTGGATTATTAATTAATAAACTGTTATTATATAGTAATTAACAAATAAACGTTTTATAAAACGGCAATTATTTTGCTATAATAATTAGTTTTGTGATTTTATTGTTTGGAGTAAATCTATATGAAGGTACTGAATGATATAATAAAAAAGTGTGAAGATATACATAAAGAAAGAAATAATTATTTTTCTGTTATAGCTTTGATTTCAAGATTGTATACTCGTTTTCTTGAAACCGGTGTTTTTGGTTATGCTGACAATGCATTTTTTATATCTGTAAAAAGTTTTAAAAATTGTACACAGAATATTGTGTATAGTCTCGCTGCTGCTTTTTTTGAAATGGAAACGGGAAGATATAACGCAGCCTATAAAAGAATACAGGTATGCGATAATTATAAAGGGTATCTTAAAAATAGTCAGCCATCAATATATGCTTTTTATCTTTATATTAACGCGTTAGTTATGTTTAGACAAAAAAATACACGCACAAGCCTTAAAATATACAGAGAAATGGTTGGTCTTTGGGAGCAGAATAATAAAGAGTATTCAATATTACTTCTGCTTGCGGGAATTGATGTAGAGTATGATAATTTCGGAAGTGCTAAAAAAAGGCTTGAATATTATATAAAAATAGGTAAAGGCAATTATTTTTTTTATATATGTCTTTTTAAATATTTAAACAGTAAAAATAAGAGTATTTATTGTACACCAAGACTTATTTTACCGTTTCTTAAATGGGGAATTTCTCATGGAATTGATTTACGAAATATTGTAAATGTATATTCCGGAAAAATATGTACTCTTTTTAAAGAGAATAAAGAGCTTGTTTTTAAGCTTTATTATTTATATGAAAATGAAGAACTTTTGAAAGAAATATGCATGAATTTTATTGAAAAAAATGATTTTTCAACTGAAGCTTTTAAATATTGTAATTTAGCTGTTAAAAAACAAATTTTTATTCCTGGATTAAATAATTTTTTTGTAAGAAGCTCTTTTTATAATGATAATACTGATTTTGGAATTTATCCTGTAAAAACTTTTTTTAAATATGGTGATATGAAAGATGACATAAAGCCATTTATGTATTATCTTGTTATAAGTAATAAAAAATTTAAGGAGCTTTTAAATGATAAATTTTATGATATTATAACATTTGGTATTGATTCCGCCAAAAAAGGTATGAGCGGAAAGTATTATGATAATATTTACAGATATATAATTGAAAATAAACATAAATTTGATTTTGAAATCGATTATATTGAGAAAATGAAAGAAATTATATTTCCAAAATTATTTTTAAATATAGTTGAATCTAAAAATCCAAATTCAAAATATTGTTTTGTTTTTGAAAAAAATAAAGAAAAAGCTGAAATATACAGTTTTCAAAATGGTACTTGTGAAATAAAGCTTATATCAGTTTCAGCTGAATATTTTATTTCTGATGAAAAAAAGCAATTTATTGATGCTGATATTATTATAAAAAAATATATTGAAAATATAAATCTTTCTTTATGCAGAGAATTTTATTTGTCAGGATATGTTTCTGAAGAACTTGATATGGCTTTGGCAAACTACTATATAAATGTTGAATATCCGAATTATGACTGTATAGAAATATTTGAAAGAGTTCTTAAAATTGATATTTCAAAAAAATTTCGCTCGAAAGTTCTTATTACTATGGGCAATTTACATTATTTTAACAGAGAATTTGATAAAGCGCTTAATTGTTTTCTAGATATTGATATTAAATATATAAAAAATAAACATATTCAAAATTTATTTGATGTGTTTGTTGAAAAGGAAAACTTTGACGATGCCGCTAAACTAATTATTGAAAGAGGACATTGCATACCTGATAATATTTTATTTGACGGAATCAGAAAAATTATTAAAAAAGAATATTTAAAGCCTATACTTGCAAAATGTGTATATGAGCTTGTTCTAAAATCAAAGTATGACAGATATATGATTGAAGTGCTTACTGAGCATTATAAGGGAGGAAGGCGTGACTGGCTTCTTATAAGTAATGTACTTTATAATATGGGAGTGCCAAATAAAAGTATTGATGAAAAGCTTATAAAAATGAGTGTGCAGACAAGAGTTTTTGATAAAGAAGTTCAATTTGTTTTTTCATCTATCTATAAAAATGACAAGGAAAATGAGCTTATTAATGAATTTGCTGAGTATTGCTGTTATGAGATGATTATTAATTTTATAAAGCCGGAAAATGAAACTATTATAATTCTTGAGGAACTGTTTTTATCAAACGGCAATGAAATGATTTCTTACGCACTTAGTCATATATACCTTATTTATGATGTACAGACGGAAAACAGAAATTATATTATTAATGCCGCTTTAAAAAATATGAAAAGCAGAAATCTTGTCTTTCCTGTATTTAAAGAAAATAAATATAAATTTAAAGATGATTTGTTCATTCAGAAAAATTATCCGTTTATATATTATGCGTCTTCAGATAAAAGTGTTTTATTTTATTTCCGTGAAAAAGGTGAATTTGATTTTCATTCAAAAGCTATGCGATATTTGGATTTTGGAATTTATTATATAAATGTTCCTATATTCTTTGGTGAGGAAATTGAGTATTATATTTGTGAAAATAAGGAAAAAGGAAGTATAGAAACTCAAAAACAAGTTATTTCAAATAAAGATTTTGATTTACAGGAAAATAGTAAAGATGATCCATTTTTTGATATAAACAATTCTATTATTTATGAATCTATGCACAAATATGAAGAATCTGAAAATATAATAAACAAAAAAATAAGAAAAAATAAGAAATTAAGATGTAATATACTTTAAAGGAGGAAATTATATATGGGAACTTTAGGTCTTGACCTTGAAAGAGGATTATTTTTGGGTATTGATTTTGGAACAACAAACTCGGTAGTAAGTATTTATAATTTTAAAGATGGAGAAGCTCAGACAATACCTATTGAGGGAAGCAATATTTTTCCTACAGCTATACAGTTTGAAACAGACCCAGATAATGAAAATAAACTTTTAAGAACTTTTGGTTTTCAGGCTAAGGAGGCGGCTGTTATTTACCCCCAAAATACAGTTTTATCAATTAAGCGTTATTTAGGTCTTGACGATGAGGTAACAATAAATGTGGATGATAAGGAATATAATTTTAAATGCCAGCAAATAGCGGGCGAAATTTTAGGATATTTAAAACAAAAAGCAGATGAGTATGTTCAGGAAGAAATGAATATGGCTGGTGAATTTTCGGGCTGTGTAATTACAGTACCTGCAAATTCAACTGACAAACAAAAGAAAATGACAAAAGAAGCCGCGGTAATTGCGGGATTTGACGAGGACAGCGTTTATTTAAGACTTGAGCCGGCTGCTGCTGCTATAAGCTATGCTATAAACGAAAGAAAAAATAAAAAGGTCCTTGTATATGATTTTGGCGGAGGTACTTTTGATGCCTGTATACTTGAAATAAAGATGAATGAAAATGAAGAGCCTGTCATATCTATTTTAAGCACTTATGGTGATAATAATTTGGGCGGAAATGATATTGACAAGATTATTGTGGATATGATTTATGAGGAATTTAGGAAACTTACAAATGATGAAATTGACCTTTTTGACGATGATGCTGATGACGGGGTTTCCAAAAGGCAGAAAAAAATTGCTCTTGTGAGGCTTTTTCAAGCCGCTAATCAAGCAAAAGAAAGACTTTCTCAGGCAAAAAGTACAAAGGTTGTTCTTGCTCCTTTTATACAGGAACCTAAAATTGTTAATATAAATATGGAAATTACAAGAGAAGTTTTTGAAACTCACAAAAGAACTAACAAGCTTGATGACTCAGATGTTGTATATGAAAAATTTGATGGAAAAAATATTGTTGATATGATTGATATAACTTTGGATTGTATAGATAAATCCCTTGAGTCAGCTAAACTTTCTGCTTCCGATATTGACGAGATTTTTCTTGTGGGAGGGAGTTCTTCTATTCCTCTTGTGGGCGAGAAAATAAAAGAAAAGTTTGGAAAAGAACCGTTTAAATCAAAAATAAGTCCTGCTCTCAGTATTTCACAGGGGGCTGCCTATTACTGCAATATGATTATGATGCCAACTGTGAAAGGGCCTGTTGTCCAAGAAAAAACAATTCATCCCCTTGGTCTTGAAATCGCGGGAAAAAGATTTTTAGAGATTGTCGGAAGCGGCATTGAAATTCCGGAGGACGGTTTAACTATTGAGGCTGAAGAACCACTGATTACAAATTTTGATAATGTCACCAGTATGGCTATTGTTGTTTATGAAAACACTATGCCTGATGAAAAAACAAATATATTTGTAAACGGAAACGGTATGAAACGTCTTGCGGGAACTTCACTGCATGGAATTCCTCAGGCGCCTAAAGGTGAAGAAAAGGTTAAGGTTGTGTTTAATGTAGGACAGGATAATATGCTTACAGTTACGGCTAAAAGTATGAGTGATGACGGAATTATCACAAAGTTGTCAGTTGATGAATTATATTAGATTTCCACAGGGGGAAAATATTTTGAAATTACCTATGGACTATGATATTTTAAAAAAAGGAAAAACAGCTTTTGACGCTAACTATCAATATAAAGAGGCATTCCTTAAAAATTTCTTTGCTGAATTGAAAGATGTTTTGTATTCAAAATTTTTAAATTCAATAAATAATGGATGTGGACTTATCCGATATAATGAAAAAATTTATGATTATTATAAAAGAATTATAGATTATTATAAAACAGCTGTTGAGGTGTATGATTTAAAAAAAGGTGAAATAGTCAGTGAGGAAGTTATTCAAATTGCTAATGGAATTGAGGATATTTTAGAATGTCAAATTAATAAGTTTGACGAGGTTAATGAAAAAACAGGAAATCAGTCAAATCCTATTTTTGAAGAAAAAGAGAAAATAATTGATATGAATCTTAAGATGTTTTCTAAAGATATACTAATTATTTATGAAAAAATAGGTGCTGATTTTGATGGACTCAATATAGAAGACTATTTTATGGATATTTATAAAATGTATTTTTCGGCTGTAAAAAATTGTTTTATTCAGCTTAATGATATTGACTCAAGACGTATCGCCTCAATGTATTACGAATTTCTTAAACAAGAGTGGGAGTCTTTGTCTGTTATTATTAAGGTTCAGGCTGATGTACTTGAAAGAAAAACCCAATATCCTGAAGAGTATACAGTTATACAATCTTTTCTTATGAGTTTAAGAGAGGGATATCAGCATCTTTCAAAACAGATTAATGAAATGGAAAAAGGATTTAAAGAAGCTGTTTTTTATGGGGATTTTATAAATCAGTTTGATGATGATTTTAAAAAAGAAATTATTTTGTGTTTTAAAAAATCAAAAAAAGGCTCTGAAGATTATAAAAAGCATTTTGAATATTGTAATTCCGGTTTTATTGAAAAACTTAAAGATAATTTTGAGGAAGTAGCAAGAATTGAAAAGATTGAGGCGAAAATTGAGGAAATGATTTTTTTCGCGGAAAAAATTATTTCTAAGTTTCAGTTTCTATATAATTACTGGAAACTTAATTCTGAAAATTATAGAGAAACAGATTTTAATGAAATTATTGTTGGAATATCAGAAACAGTTAATATTAAAATTCAAAATATTCGTGAGGGTATTTTTGAATTTACAGATAAGTCAAAAGAGATTATTATGAAAATTCCGGCTTCTGAAAAGTATGATAAGCTATTTATTTTTTGTAAAGATTTTGATGAAAAATCGGATGATATTGATAATTATGTTAATGGTATTATTATAAAATTTGATAAATTGTTTAATAAGTATAGAGATATATCAAATAAAATTGAAAAATTGATTCTCAGTTTAAAAAGAGACAGTATTTTGTTTGAGGTTAGTACATTTGAGGAAATTATGAATTATTCTGTTTCACGAATGAGAAATTCTCAGAATATGTACGTTGAGGAATTTGTTCAGAATATGGATTTTGTCTTTGATGAGCTTAATCAAGTATTGTCTGTTGTGGGTGTTGAAATTATTGCTCCTAAACCTCACGATGCTTTCAATGGAAAAGAACATGAGGTTATAATGGCTGAAAAAAACAGTGACTTTAAAAAAGGTGAAGTGATTAAACTTATGAACAGCGGCTATAAAGAAGGTAAATATGTTATTTTAAGGGCAAATATAATTGCTGCTAAATAAAATTTATGATATTATTTGTTTAAATCTATAATCAAACACCTACATTTATTGTTATTTTGTTATTTGCAGTGAGTGGGGGATAATGATGTATTTTAATAAAAATTGTATATACAACGGAGAATTTGATGAAACAAAGTTTATTATTGGTCTTGACCTTGGAAACAGCGATTCAGCTTTATCATTTTTTGATTTTAACGGAAATAGGGTTGAGCAGCTTGATATAAGCGGAGGATATGGAAAATCTTCAATGCCTACAGTTGTTCAATATATTAAGGATACAGACGAATGGGTTTTTGGAGAGTACGCTTTGATGAATAAGCCTCTTTCAAACTCCGTTACTTTTGATAATCTTATTTCTGGTCTTGGTAAAAAAAATTGCTATACTATTGATAAAAAAGTTATGTCACATTCTTTTATTTTGAGTCTTTATATAAAAGAAATTCTTGGAAATGTGAAAAATATAAATCCAAAAGCGGAAATAATCGGGATTGCGGTTTCAGTTTCTCATTTGAATAAAGATGAGGAAGATGAACTTTTAAAAGCTTTTTTTGAGGCTGGATATTATGAAAAGTTGATTGGCTTTTTTCCTCAAGGAGAATGTATACTGGAAAAATATTTTTTTGATAAGGAAAATATTTTTTCTAAAGTTGTTATTCTTGATTTCGGCAGTAGAGAAATCAGAGGGGGATTATATAACTTGCTGGAAAATGAAAATGAAATTTCTGTTAATGTTATATCAGATTTCAGTGAAAGAAGTATTTCTTCATCTGTTATTGAAAAAAAGGTATATGACATTTTTGAAAATTATTTTAAAGAAAATACAGGTGAAATTGATATTTCTGATATTCATAAATTACAGCTTGAAGCTTTTACTTATCAGCATAAATATTTGCTTTTTAAAAGTAAAAATGGTATAAAGCTTTATTTTAATTTTGTCTATCCTCCTTTTCAAAAAAATATTGAAAAAGATTATATTGAAAATATTACTCTTGAATATAAAGGAATATTTTATGAGTTTCTTGAGAGAATTTTAGGAAATGAAAAAAATAAGGAAAATGGCATTTTTGATATTGATAAAGTTATATGTTGTGGCGGCGGTTTTGAAATGAATTGGATAAGACAGGCAATTGTTGATATTTTTGGTGAGAACAGAAGTGTTATATACAAAAATCCAAAAAATGTTTTATCTCAAGGTGCTTGTCTTATCGCAGCAAACCATTTTAATATTATTAAGCTAAAAAAATTAGTTTTTTCTGAAGATGTTGTTCTTACACAGGATATTGGACTTATTTGCAGAAATAATGAGGGGGGAAAATTTATCCCTTTTATAGAAAAAGATTTGTTTTGGTGGAAAAAGTTTAAAAGCAAAAAGGTTATTATAAATGAGATTGATGGACCACCTTTTCTTGAGGTTTTTAAAAGAGAAAAAGACGGCAGTCTTATTATAATTGAAAGAATTATGCTTGACGATTTGCCAAAAAGGTCTAAAGGAACAAATTGTTTTGACATTTTATTTGAATATATAGAAAGCAATAAAATAAATGTACAGATTAAAGATATTGGATTTGGCAGTTTTTTTGAAAAAACAGATTATGAGAAAAATGTTTTGATAGAATAATAAAAAATATATAGATTAGTAATTAAATACAGATATTTTGATTTTATATAAATATTTTATAGCGAAACAATAGAAAAAATAAATAAACTTATTTTTTAGAAAGTCGGTGATTTTTTGAATTGGGAAGACTACAAAAGACAGATTGAAGAAATTGGAGAGCTTCCGGAGGATTGGTATGTTTTAGGTATTGACCTTGGCACAACAAATTCTATAGTCAGCTATTGGGATAATATAAATGAAAAACCGGAGCCTATTGATATAAGTAATGGTTTTGGAAAGATTCCTCTTCCGTCTGTCGTTCAATACAGAAAAGAAGATGATAGTGAAGGTGAATGGGTCATAGGTGAGGAAGCATATCGTTCTATGAAAATTTATCCGGAAACAACTATACGCTCAATTAAAAGAAAAATGGGTACGGATGAAAAAATTATTATTAACGGTGAGGAATATCTTCCGGAAGATATATCAGCTAAAATATTAAAGGAGCTTGCGGAACATTGTCAAAGTATTAATCCTAAAGCTGAAATTGCCGGTCTTGTTGTTTCTGTACCCTATGATTTTGATGACGCCGCTAAAAAAGCGACGATGAGAGCTTGCGAGAAAGCGGGATTTGAAGATAAATTGATTTGTCTTATTGAGGAACCTAAAGCGGCTGCTTTAGCATATAATTTTAGACATAATCTTGAGGAAAATGAAAAGTTTATGGTATTTGATTTTGGCGGTGGAACTTTAGATATTACAATATTCCATGTTGTTGAAAAAAATGAGAAAAGAATGAAACTTCAGGTCATAAGTGAGGGAGGAGAGGCATATCACGGAGGAGATAATGTTGATGAGGCTTTATGTGACCTTTGTTATAAATTCATAGAAAAGAAAACAGGACAGAAAAAAGAAGATATTGCTTCTGAAAATATTGTCGAAATTATTTCAAGAGCAAGGGAGGCAAAGGAACGCCTTTCAGGTGTTAAAAGTTTTAGAATTCCATTTACTTTTTGTATTCCTCCTTTTGTTGAGCAGATTTCAAGGGAAAGTTTTGAGGAACTTATTTCTGTTTTTATAGAAAAAACAAGAAAGCTTGTCCTTAAAGCTTTGCGTGAAACTTATACAGGGGCGTTATCAGCGGATGATATTGACAGGGTTTTGCTTGAAGGCGGTTCGGCTCAGATGCCATGGGTTAAAGATATGCTTAGGGAGATATTTAACACAGAAAGCAAAATTTATGTTTCTGAAAGGCCTGCTCTTGATATTTCTTTGGGTTCGACATATTATGCAGCCATGAAAATGGGACTGCTTTCTCAGCCTGATATGGAAACTGAAAAAACAAGTGTTGAATTTGAGGTAACAGTTCCTCACGATATTGGTTTTGAAATTTTGAGCAGTTCAAAAAAATCATTTTATACTATGATAAAAAGAGGAACGCCTTACGCTCTCGCAAAAAAGAGTCAAACGTTTACTCTTTCAGGTGATACAGAGGAAGAAATGACATCCCTTGACCTTAAAATTATGGAGAGAATTGATAAAGAGGATACTATTGAAAAGTGTAAATTAATCGGCGAGGTACAAATAAAAGGACTTCCTAAAAGACCAAGCGGAAAAACAAAACTTAAAATTACTTTGATGGTTGAGGAAGAAGGAGGTATTGTTAAAGGTATTGTTGAGGATATGGGATATGGAGCAGAATATCCAAAAAGTGATTATGTCCGAAATTTTGATCCCGGAAGATTTAATAAAACTATTGTGGAGGGCTGATAATGAGTTATTTAGGTATAGACTTGGGAACAACCAATTCGGTTGCTGTTATTTATAAAGATAAAGATGAGTCGATGTATACGGTAACAACAGATGGAACAGATGAAATACTGCCTTCTGTTGTAAGTTATATTGATGATGAGATTGTTGTTGGAAGTGAGGCTAAATCAGGAGCTGTTATTTATCCTGAGAATACAGTTATTTCTGTAAAGAGATTTATGGGTTCTGAAAAGGCTGTTAATGTAGGTGAATTTTCAAGGCTTCCGGAAGAAATAAGCGCTGAAATTCTCAAAAAACTTAAAGATGCGGCTGAAGAACAGGCAGATGAAGTTTTTGATGAGGTTGTTATTACTCATCCGGCTTATTTTAATGACAGGCAGATTTATGCCACAAGACAAGCAGGTATTATAGCGGGGTTTAAAAATGTATATCTTTTGTCAGAACCTTTGGCGGCGGCTATAGAATATGGCTATAGACAAGGGTATGCCCAGACTCTTTTAGTTTATGATATTGGTGGAGGTACTTTTGATGCTTGTGTTTTAAGGGTTTCTATTGGAGAAGACGGACAAGAAATTTTTCAGGAACTTTCAGATGTTGGAGATATGAGCCTTGGCGGTGATGATTTTGATAATGAAATAATTAATTTTATAAAAGAAAAATTTAATGGGGAAACAGGAATTAATCTTGATGAGCTTGAGGAAACTGAAAGAAGACGTGTTATGCAGAAACTTAAACAAGAAGCGGAGCAGGCAAAGAAAAAGCTTTCAGGTACAAATAAAGTATCTATTAAAGTTAATCCTATAATTATTAAAGACGGTATTCCTAAAAATATTTCGTTTGATATATCGCGTGAGGAATTTGAGTCAATGATAAGAAAATATGTTGATAAGAGTAGAGAGATTGTAGGGGAAGCTCTTAAACGTGCAGGAAAAGAACCTGATGAGATATCCAAGGTTATTCTTGTGGGAGGTTCTACATTAATACCTATGGTCAAAAGGATGGTAGCAGGGTATATAAAAGAACCTTACCGAGCTACTGACCCTGCTAAAAGCGTAGCCATGGGTGCTGCTATTTATAATCATTTAATTCATATTCCAAACAGTACAGTACAGGTTGGTCAGGTTACACGTCAGATTTTTGGAACAGAAGCTATTGTTGACCTTGAAACAATGCAAAAAAGCCTTATACCGATTATACCTATGGGAAGTCTTATTCCATGCAGTGTATCAAGTGACGGGTACACAAATTTAAACGGTTCGTCTATGGTAAATGTAAATGTTTATCAATGGGAACAGGGCTATGAAAAGGAAAGAAAATATATTGGCAGTGTTCTTTTATCTGGAATTACTGAAACATCGGATATTGAAATTACTTATGCTATAAATGAAAATAATCTTTTCGAAGTGCACGTTAAAGATAAGGTTACGGGCAAAATTGAAAAAAATGAGTTTGATAGATCAAAGTCTGCTTTTGAACCTGAATATAGAAATTTTGCTTTTGATAAAAATCAAAATATAAATATTGTATTTATAATTGATACTACTGGAAGTATGGATTCTTATATAAATGGTGTAAAAGAACGTGCTATTGAGTTTTCTAATATTTTAAGCGAAAGAGGAGTTTCTTTTAAATTTGGTCTTATTGGATTTGGAGATTTGAATGAAAAAGAAAAGCCTAGTGTATACAGTTTTACGGACGATATCGCAAAGTTTCAGAAACAGGTTAAACATATTCCTAGAACTTATGGCGGCGATATTCCGGAATCATCTTTAGATGCTCTTGAAACGAGCGTTGAACTTCTTAATTCTGAAAAAGTTGATGAAAACTCAAAAAACATATTTATTCTTATTACAGACGCGCCTCCTCATGTTCCGACAAACAGCGGAAAGAGTATTGAAGATATTTGCAATATGCTTAATGAGAACAGTGTTACTACTTATGTTGCCGCAAGACGTGACAGAGAAAGCAGAGAAGCTTATGATGCTCTTGTCAAATCAGGCGGAAAATATTATGACTTAAATGAAAAATTCTATGATATTCTAGATAATATTGCCATGAGTATTGCGGAATTGGTAAAATTGTAATTTATAGAAACTAGCAAATTTTTTAGTGTGGAACAATAGTGATATTATTTTATTGCTTATCTTTAAATTAAAAAATGATTGCAGTAAATTCAATAAAACTGATATATTAAAGAATTCTTTTGTAAGCAGGGTGATATTTTATGGCAACTGATTTGATTTTAGTTGCTTCAGATGCTGAAAATGTGAAACCTTATAAGTTTGAAGCCACAAATATTTCTGTATATTCTTTTGAACAAGCTTTATATCATTGTTATCATTATTGGAAAGAATCATGGGACGAGGTCTTTATAAAAGATAATTTCAATATATGGGTAAGAGATGAATTGAATTTGTCTTACATTGCATCTGAAATAAAAAAAATGAAAAGCATACGAAGCCTTCCTGATAGAATAATAGCTTTTTTATCTATAATATATTATTTTGACCAAGACGAACTTGATAAACTGAAAAAAGAAATAAAAGATTGGCAAACTCAAAGTCAAAGTGAAAAGCTTAAAGAAAAAGGAGATTCTCTTATTGCTATAGGAAGCTTTGAAAAAGCTATTATCGCGTATAATGCAGTTTTAACATATGATAAGAAAAATTATGTTGTTATGAATAATATTGGTGTTGGTTATATGAATCTTGAAAAATACGAAAAAGCGGAAGAATGGTTTTTTAAGGCTTTTGATATTTGTAATGATAATACTGAAAGAAGCTTGTATATATAATAATAATTTTGATGATGCTGAAAAATATATAAAAAGTATTGAAGATAGTCACAAAGAAGGGGAAATATTTTATTTTAAAGGAGAAATTGAGTTTGGCAGAGAGAATTTTGATAAGGCGATTACATACTATAAACGGGCTATTGTAAAAAATGATTCTCTAGCTATATTTAGACTTGCTGATGTATATGAGAAACAAAGACAGTTTGATACAGCAATTAAAATACTTGATATGTTAGAAGAATCAAATATTACCGCTCTTATAAAGAAAAGTATTATTTATTCAAATATTGACGATTTGCCTGCTGCTATTAAATGTATTGAAAAGGCTTTATTATATGATAATTTATCTGTTGAACTTTGGACGCTTCTTGCTAAATATTACAGGCTTAATAATGATTTTATTAAAGCTGAGGGCGCTGTATATACAGCTTTGAGATACTCAAGAGACGACCTTGCGGCAAATCTTGAAATGGCTAAAATTAAGAGGATTCAAGGAAAAATCAAAGATTACAGAATGTCAATTGTTAAAATATTTAAAAATTTAAAAGCTGAATATAGAGATACTTATTTTTAATATATAAGCTTATGTTTGGATTTTTTAAATATGTTATAAAAATAAAATATACGCAAAAATTATAAATAAATAAAATTATTTTAAAACGCAGTAATTTTATTTTTCATTGATTTTTTATAATGAGGATATACTTGTTTAAATTAAGATTAGTATAAAATGACGAAAATGATAATTTTTATTAAAATCAGTAATAATAAGCTGTAATTACAACTTTAGCTGTGTTATAATATACTCAAGATGAAAAGCTGATTTAATATGGTATAGTAATTTTTATATTTATTTTAAATACAGCATTTCTTTAAATAATATTTTGTTATTAAGGAGGATTTTTTTATGATTAATATTCCAGAAGTTAAAATAGGTTTAGTTGCGGTAAGCCGTAATTGTTTTCCTATGACTTTAAGCGATTCAAGAAAAAATTGTGTTATTGAGGAAACAAAAAAAATTGGTCTTAATGTTTTTGCTGCTAAGACTGTTGTTGAAAATGAAAAAGATGCTTTAAAAGCTCTTTCTGAAATTAATGAGGCAGGGAACAATGCACTTGTTGTTTATCTTGGAAATTTTGGTCCGGAAGGTCCGGAAACTATACTTGCTCAAAAATTTGACGGGCCGGTTATGTTTGTTGCTGCCGCTGAGGAAACCGGCAAAAATCTTATAGATGGAAGAGGCGATGCTTACTGTGGTATGCTTAACGCTTCTTATAATCTTGGTCTTAGAGGGTTAAGGGTTTATATACCAGAATATCCTGTTGGAATACCTTCAGAGGTTGCATCTATGATTTCTGACTTTGAGAATATCGCTAGAGCTATTGTTGGTCTTAAAAAGTTTAAAATATTTAGTTTTGGTCCTCGTCCTTTTGATTTTGTTGCCTGTAATGCTCCTATTAAGCCTTTATATGATTTAGGTGTTGAAATTCAGGAAAATTCGGAACTTGATCTTTTTGAGGCATTTAATAACCATAAGGGAGATTCTCGTATTCCGGAAATCGTTAAAGATATGGAAACTGAACTTGGCGTTGGAAACAAACATCCAGGTGTCCTTGAAAAGCTTGCTCAGTATGAACTTACTTTACTTGACTGGGCGGAAGAAAATAAAGGAGCAAGCGAGTATTTTGCTTTTGCTAATAAATGTTGGCCAGCTTTCCAAACTCAATTTGGATTTGTTCCTTGTTATGTAAATTCAAGGCTTACAGGAAAGGGGATTCCTGTATCATGTGAGACTGATATTTATGGAGCTTTGAGTGAATATATTATTACGCTTGCAACTCAAATGCCGCCTACGCTTCTTGATATTAATAATACGGTTCCTCAGGATTTATATGATGAGAACAAATCTGCTTTTGGTGAATATACAATTAAAGATACATTTATGGGATTTCATTGCGGAAATACTGCAAGCTGTTATATAAATAATGGTGAGATGAAACATCAGCTTATTATGAAACGTTCTCTTGAGCCAGATACAGAACCTAATATTACGAGAGGTACTTTTGAGGGAAGCATTAAGAGTGGAGATGTTACAATATTCAGACTTCAATCTACCGCAGGATGTGAGCTTAGAAGTTATGTTGCGGAAGGTCATGTTATTAATGCTGACCCTAATTCTTTTGGTGCTATTGGCATTTTTGGAATAAAAGAAATGGGAAGATTTTATAGACATATTCTTGTTGGAAAACAATATCCCCATCATGCAGGCATTGCTTTTAAACATGCAGGTAAAGTTTTATTTGAGATATTAAAATTATTGGGTATTAAAGATATTGCTTATAATCAGCCTAAATCTTTACCTTATCCAACAGAGAATCCTTTTGAAATATAATTTTAAATCGGTGGCATATTTGATATACAAAAATATTGAATTATAGCAATTAGCAAAATTTTTAATTAAAGATAATTAAATATATTTGATTTTATTAAAAATAGTCAGTGCATTCTTTTATTGTTTTACTATAATAAAAATAATTGTATTTTGATTGTAATGAACAAAGTACATATATATAAATAAGTGGGAGACATAAGAAAAAGTCTCCCGCTCATTTATTTTATAATTTATTTTTTATAAGTCTTTAATTAATTTTATTAGTTACATCCACAATTGCATCCGCAGTTACATCCGCAGTTTTTGCATTCACAATTACTATTTCCATTAGATGTTGAATTATTGTTTGGAATATTATTTGAAATTCCTGCTAAAAATTCAGGTTTCTGTGGTGGCGCAAAAATGTCCATTGGAAAATCAAGATTTTCAAAGAAGTCACATGGATTTAATGAAGAAACTTCTTCACATTCTTCAGGAATACAGAAGCCTCTTGATTGTACGGTAAGATTTACAATACGGAAAAGTTTTATTATAGTAAATAAACCGATTGTAACAAAGACTTCATTAGGTTCAGAAGCAGCTGTATCGTTACTATTGCAGCAACAGTTAATATATCTGAGTTCTGATGTAAGAGCAACAGCTTTTGATTCAACTAAAATAAATGGATCTGAATCAAGATTGCAAGAATCATTTTCAGAACTGAACAAGTCTGTGGAAAGTGTAATATCAGTACCAATAGAGCCAAATAAAGTTACCTTTTTAGTAAAGATGCTATTTGCCATTATAGAACCAATTATTTGTCCATCTGCTTCTCTGAATGTCAATTTGTAAAGAAATACATATTTAAGGGTAACATCCCAAAAGCCATTTTTAAATGGATTGGGTTCTTTATCAATAATAACAACTTTACTTACTTTAAGATTATCTACAGAAACACTTGCTGTATTTGACGGAGGGTCAATGATTTCCCCTTCGGTTATAGTTTGATTTCCTAATACACAAGAAACAGCAGCCCTTGCGGGACCAATAGTATCTCCAGTAAGGCAATCCTGTTGTCTGCATTGTAACAATATACACCCAACTAGGCATAAAAATAAATTAGCATTTCACCTGTCAAACCGTTTAATATTATTTTTTCAATTATAGACTTTATTGCTTTTATTTTTATCAGCATATCTTTGTTGCTTTCTATAATTTCTAAAACATTTCCAATATTTTTTGTAAGTTCTTTATAAGTTGGCATTTTGTCTTTTTCTGTTAATTTATTTTCTAATTCATTAATTTGTTTTTGCAAACGATTTTTATTTTCTTTATATTCTTCTAAAGTATCTATTTCAGAGAGATATGCGTCTTTTGCGCGTTTTAATGTTTTTTTTAATTGAGTTATTTCTTTTATAATTAAATCTGAATTTGCAGAGGTTGTAATTTTCGTAAATTTAAGATTGTAATATTTTTTTTCAGAATGCATTATTGAATACAATTCATTTATTATCAAAACTTCTAAATCAGGTATTCTATACGATTTAGAAATATTACAGCGACCACATATATAACCGCCGCAACGGAAACGGTCAGATTTATTGCTGTAGCTTTTTGCATAAACATATACAGAGCCACAGACAGGGCAGCGAAGTATGCCTGTCAGCCAATGCTTATGATATTCAAGAGGCCTGCCTTTATGCTTTATACGTTTTTTATTTGTATTATATTTTTCCTGAACTTTATCGAAGGTTTCTTCGTCAATAATTGCTGTATGATTTGCTTTTTTATAATAGGTTCT
This sequence comes from uncultured Clostridia bacterium, assembly GCA_949948985.1. Classification (GTDB taxonomy): domain Bacteria; phylum Bacillota; class Clostridia; order Lachnospirales; family CAG-274; genus MGBC114079. The sequence continues at coordinate 16,537 of CATLIG010000042.1, forward strand.
GTCCTCAATTTTCCAAAGCATATAACCTTTATAAGTTGGGTTTGTTAAAACTTTTTGCACCCAGCGTTTATCAATGCATTTTCCTCGCTTGGTTTTAATATTTAATGAATTTAATTCTTGAGCAATTTTAAATGGGGATATATCTTCCATAAATTTTTGATATACAAGTTTTATAATTTGAGCTTCTTCTTCTATTATTTCTAAAGGTTTTTTATGAGGTTTTTTATAACCGTAGGGCGCACAGGAAAAATATTCGTTTCCAAGAGCTTTTTGTTCCATTCCACGTTTAACTACTTTTGAAAGTTTTCTGGAATACATTTCATTCATAGCACCCAATAATGCGTCTGTTATTAACGAGGTATCTTCATCAACTATTGGCTCTGTTATGGAAATTAAGTCAACGCCATTTCTTTTTAGCAAAGATTTATATACGATTGATTGTTCAAGATTACGGGCAAATCTTGAACTGTCATATATTAAAACATACTCAAAAATCCCCTTTGAACTATCCTCAATCATTTGCATAAATGCAGGTCTTTTTTCTGCTTGTCTGCCTGAAATCCCTTCGTCTATGTATGTATCCATAATCCAATATCCGTTATGTTCAGCAAATGATTTAATTAAACGGAGCTGACTATCTATTGAATATTCTTGTTTGTCTGTTGACATTCGGAGATAAGCTACGGATTTTTTCATTGTATCACACTTTCTGTTCTAAAAATTTATTTTCAAAATCTGACTTATCATAAATTTCTATTGTTGCCAAATATATATTTTCAAATTGGTCACGAATTCCTAAAAAGTCAAGTGTAGGAATAGAACGTTTTCTAACATTAAACATAATATTATTAAGACTATTACTTTCTTGTACTTCTGTACTTTTTAATATGTTATTTGTGTTTTTATCACGTTCTTCTATGCATTTTTTTATATATTCTTCATTAGTTTGTTTGTTAAAAACTAAAATATAATTTATATTTTTGCGAGAAAATGAAATATTGGTTCCTGTTATATCAAAGAATATAAGTAAGCTATCATAAATTTTACGACTTATGTTAAATCTCTCTTTTTGTAGGTTGCCATCCTTGAATTCAATAAAATAAAGTTTATTATTGAATTCAAGTAATGCATCATTAGATTTAGGAGTCTTGGCAACTTTTATATTATTATTTATATGTTATGTATTAAATATTATTGGTTGATATTTTTAATTAAGTTTGGATTTTTTTATTGAAAACTATGTTTTTCGATAAGCAATAAAAAATAACAGATTTATTAAAATAAAAAACTGTTACTTGACTTTTTTGTATAAAAGTGTTATTATAATGGCACAAAGGGCAGTCAACTCCACAGGAGTGGCTTCCACTCTAGGATAGTTAAATTAAAATAACCACCACAGTTTGGTAGACGGGGGTGGTTATTTTTTTGTGCCGTTGTAGATTGTCACTACAAGCGCAACAAATGATATTGCTAAAGCGGAATAATCCGCTGTTAAAGACAAAATCTCGTATGTACTTATAGCGTCCACCTCCTCTCGGAAGTGGAAACCGTTCCCCCGCAGACTGACTGCTCAATTCTTATTATAGCAGTTTTTATTTAGTTGTCAATTAATTTAAAAAATTATTTTTTTGTTCGTCAATTGTAGCTTTAAATTGTTTTACCTTAAAAATATCAGTTAAAATCATAAATTTTCACCTCTGTTTTTATTATTTTTGTGAATTTATACTTGATATCGCTTTATTTTTAATAAATAGTTTATATGTGCGTCCAGCTTTAATTCTTTCAATTTTATCTTTTTCTACAAGTGATATTAATATTTTATATACTTCGGATTTAAATTCTTCCGAAAAATGAGAATATATATCTTTTTGAAGTATGCCTTCATTTGCTTTTATAAGATTAATCAGTTCTTTAGGTGATTTCTTAATAAATTCTTCACGCTGCTTTCCTTTAGTATAATTTTCTATTCCTCCATAATAATCAATTTCGTAAGCTTTTTTATCAGCTTTAATAAATTCTATTGCTTGTTCTTTATTTTCAGAATATTGGTCTAGTAGGTAGTTTAAAAAATTAATATTTTCAAAATCGCAATTTTCATAAGGAGATATATAAACATAATTTTCATCAATTTGAGCATAATCAAAATTATCATAAAATTTAAAGGGAATTTTTTTGAAGTTTTTATCTGAATGGTAAGAATTAAATTCTTCGATACCTAATTCTCCTAAAGAAAAACAAAAATCCTTTAATTCTTGATATTTTTCTATTGTTTTTCTCAAAATATTAATTCTTTGAGTATAAGTTTTTTTATCCTCATCAGCAAAATTATATGAAAAAAAATCATTTACATCACAACATAAATCTTGATATTTATTAAAAAGGTCTTCAATTTTATTAACATATTTATTTTCAAATTGAATATCTTCTTTGTATTTTATTTCAATTTCTTCATTCCTTTTTTTCTTTTTAAAGTCAAGAATAATTTGAATTATACCGCAGAGTATACATATAATAATT
>CATLIG010000043.1 GCA_949948985.1 uncultured Clostridia bacterium
TTTTTCACTTCCACAAAATGGGCATTTTACTGTTATTATTTTTTTCGGCATAATAATTTACTTCCTTCCTTTTACTTTTTTACTATTATATCGTCTATTATATTAAAATACTTTAGGACATTACCCATTTTTTAATCCTCCATAAATTTTTAAATTTTTTTACTGAAAACTTCATCTGTCAGTCAGGATTGTTTATGCTTTTTCAAGCATTATTCATAAAAAAAGTTTGATTTATAAGTTCCAGGCAACACCCCTTTCACTGTATTTTTATTATTTATTGCTTTTGTAAGCAGATTTCTCTTTAACGCACTTTCCTCTAAAATACGCATATACTCCGCTTTCTTGTTTTGCTCGGCATTAAGCTGATACTGTGCTTCCCGTCTTTTTTTATTTGCTTCGGCAAACTCTGATGATGAAACACTTATACTTTCACTGGTTACACAAGAATGTGCGATTTCTCCATTTTCATCAAGTGCGATTAAATAGCCTTTACACGGATTAGGAAAATAACCTTTGCTGTGAATTACAACCGAATCTTGTGTTGAGATAAAGTTTTCTACTCTATTCATCACCTCTTGTGCAAGCTGTGGGTCGTTCTTAATTTTTTCCTCTAAGGCAGGCGGAACAACAATAGATTTTTTGCCAATCGTAGACCTTATTCCTGCCTGTACTTTCGGGTCAGACATAGCAGGCTCTGTGCCGGACGGTTTCCAGTCTAAGAGTGACTTATCTGCGTTATCCGTAAAATATTTTCCCACGGATAATCATTGCGTCCCCATAAAGAGCCGTCAATTTTTGAAGTATCCATAACATTATAGTATGCACCGGGAAATTTTGACTTCCACATATCCTCAAATGAAGTAACTTCTTTTACACCGCTTAACTTTTCCTTAAAATCCGTACTGCTTCCGGCAGTTGTTTTTGAATTTTTCAAAGTATTCTGATAAACTCTTTCCAATATTCCGTTTATACCTAAAATACTCATATTTTTCCTCCTTTAATTTAATAGAAATATAACCAATTACTTATCATAAATACGGTATTATTTCCTTAGATTATTAAAAACAATACCGTATTTACAATTTTCTCAAATATTTTACATCAGCATATTAATAAAAAATGAGCCATCGCTTTCCGCTTCGCTGTTTGAACCAACCTGACCCATTTTTTGTTGTGCTTTTCTGAGCATTGCTTCAACTTTTGCTACTTCTGCTTCATCACACATACCATTAGCAGCACCATTTTTACAGTCAGATAAATCCTTATTAAGCAAACCAAGAACCATACGTACCTCTGCTGCTGTTTTTGCAGAAGCAATCTGTCTTGCTCTTTTCTCTGCGTTAAATACTACCGAACCTCCGATACTTTCAGATTCAGATTCTGTATCAATAAATTGTTCAATACTTGCATTTGTATCTTGGCTATCGACTGTATTAACTGTTGATGTTTCCATAGTTTTAAACGCATTTACGCAGTCGTTAAATAATTTGTCGTCTGCAAATATTTCGTCAAGAATATCTTTTGAAACGGGCTGTCCGGCTTCCCATTCAGGGTCTCTTTCTTTAATTCCGGCAACTACTTTGTTGGAAAGGCTAAGACCAAATTGATTTATCGTCCACGTAACAGAAAGACGGTCGTCCTTATCTGTAGCTTTGATATACTCGTGTATTTTATCCCAAAAAGCGTCCATATCTGCGTCACTGCCCGACATTCCGTTCCGTTCATAATAAGCTTTTTTAGTTTCATCATAAAGATACTGTTTCATTTCGTCAGATATAGAAACAATTTTCTTATAATCACTTCTTCCAGTAACACACATACCCTCAACACCATAAGAATTTTTAAAATGCCCTGTAAGTAAATCCTCTAATGTATTTCTATGATAACCGACTGACTTTTTTGAGTTTCCACTTGCTGATAAACTATTCCTTTTACCATTATTATAATTTGAAAAATTATTCATAAGTCCTTGATAATTGTTTCCTATACGCATAAACATTACCCCAAATCTATTATTGCTTATGCTGCAAAACAGCAATATTTATGCCTTTATATCAAAGCTTATTCTTGCAGAATCCGATGTACTTAAAGAAACATCTATAAGATTCTGTGTAACAGCTTTTATATCAGTACCAACAGCAGATACAGTAAAATTATGAGTTTCTTTGCTTTTCACCAATTTTTCTGACTGTTCTTTTCTGACTTCGCTTTTTTTAGCTCGTCTTTCCGCAGCCTTTTCTTCTTCTGCCTTTTTTTCAGCTCGTTTTTTAGCCGCCTTTTCCTCTGATTCTTTTTTCTCCTTAGCTTTTCTTTCAGCATTTTCTTTGGCTATCTTTCCGTCTGGGTCACTTGTGCCAGATATTGCTACTGAAATATTCCCATTTGCATCAACATTATAACTAAGATTAGTCAAAGTTCCCTGACAACCTGAAACTGCTGATTTTGCACAATCTGGAATACCTGCTAAATTTTCTTCCAAATATTTAGCTTTTTCAGGGTCATTCATACATTTTTTCAAAAATGCACTTGATACTGTTACTGTTGTCGGAACACCCTCCATTGATGTCGTTCCTGTATTCATATAGCTATATTTGTCCTGTAAATATTTAGAATAATCATTTACATTACTAAAACCTGTTTTAATCTGTTCTGTTTTTGTTACGCCGGACGTTGAGGTTTTTAATTCTACTGTACTTGTTGTAACATTACTTTCTTTTTTGCTGTTTGTGTAATTTGCAGCATAATTGTTGTAAGCACTGATTTCCATTGCCATAATTTTCTCCCCCTTAATTTTTATATTTTATTTGTGCAATTTTTTTAAGAATTTAATTTTTTAACATTACAGACAATATAAATTTTTTATCCTCTGCAATACAATCTATATCGCCTGCATATTTTTTCGCACAGTTTCTAATATTTCTAAGTCCGATACCGTGTGATTTGCTTTCTTCTTTTGTAGATACAGGATAACTGCTGTCTTTATCTATCTTTAAAATTCCGTCAAAACTGTTTTCTATCTCAATAAAAAACATATTTCGTTTACGGAAAGACCTGACAGAAATAAACGTTTCTGAATCAGGATATTTATTACGCATTTTTTTACACGCTTCAACAGCGTTGTCTAATCCGTTATTTAAAATAATACCTATATCATAGGCTTGTATGTTAATATTGTCAGGCAGAGTAAAATCATCAGCGTCAAGCCTGATATTTTTTATCTCTTTTTCAGCATATCTGAATTTGCTGTTGATTACAGCGTCACTTACGGCACTTCCTGTATGAACACGATTATCCAGCTGTTCCACAGTGTAATACATACCGTCAAAATACTGCTTGATTTCATTATCTTCACTGCCGTCTGACAAATATTTTCTTTGAAGCAGATTCTGAAGCACTTCCATATTATTTTTCATATCGTGCTTTACGGAACGTATACCGTCATATAAATGTTCCATTTCTGTCATTGAATTCTGCATTTGAATAATCTGATTTTCTAAAATAACCTTATCTGCCTGTTTCATTTGCAGTTCTGTCATATCCTGATACAGTTTAAAACTAAATATTATGGATACAAGCAATACAAGTGCAGTCAAAGGAACAATAAAATATAAAGAAGGATATTTATTATAAAGCAGTATTTGACTGCCGTTTTCGATTGTTATTATCATAATCCTTATTAAAACAGCTGTCAGAAGCCCCGCCGCTGACGGAAACAAATAGAAAAACACTTCTTTATTCAAACTATGATTATTTTGACAGCGGTAATATCTTACTATTTTTTTAAGGGCAAACAAGAGTATACCGCTTTGTATAATCTGCACTGTAATTAAAGAAAGAAATAATATAGCTTTTGTCAGTATCATATATACATCAGCCGATATTGTTCCATTATTCACAAAATCGCTTATTATATCAATAATAAAATCATATATACGAATAAAGCTGTATGACGTAAAAAACGCAAGTTCCCGCAAAGCCATAAACTGAATAACTAAAAATACTTTCAGCAGTACAATTCCTTTATACCAAATCAGACAGAATAAAAGCAAAACGAAAGTGTGTATTAACAGCTTTAATGCTGTAAATGTTCCGTCAAACGGAATTAAAAAACTGATTAGCCTGATAATTACCCACACTATTCCGACAGCATATTCACTCTGTTTTATATTTGATATTCTCGGTTTCGCAAAGGCACGAAAAAGATATTGTATACAGTATCCCTCAAAAATATATAACAAAATACTGATAACAGCGGATAACAAATCAGACACATCACACACCCCCGTTTCGCAGAAACCGCATATAATGCTTTACGAAATCCTGATATTTTTCTCTCGCAAGATAGACTTTATCACCGTTTGTAAGATAGATATTTTCATTATCGTACTCGGCAATATAAGTCATATTTACCAAATATCCTCTGTGACAGCGGTAAAAGCTGTTTCCCGCTTTTTTCTCAAGCTCTGACATAATGCCGTAAAATCTGATTATTTCTCTTTTTGTGTGTATTGCTATTTTACGCATTTCATTTTCCATAAACATAATATCACGGACATCAATAGAATAGCTTTTATCTCTTGTTTTTATAAAAAGCTGCTGTTTTTCCGCCTTTTTATTGATTTCTTTTACCGCTCGGCAGACCACCTCCTTTAATTTTTCTTCATTAACAGGTTTCAGCAGATAGTGAAAAGCTGATACATCAAAGACTTCAAAAACATACTCCTTTACTCCTGTTATAAATATGATAATGGTATCTTCCTCACACCTGCGTATTTCTCTTGCTGTTTCTATACCGTTCATATTTTCCATCTGAATATCTAAAAAGATAATATCAAATTTTAAACAAGATTCTAATAAATCATTGCCGGAAAGATATTTTGATATATTACATTCGGGCAGAAACTTTTTTATCATATCCTCTATCTGCTGTAAGATTATTTTTTCATCATCACAAACCGCAATCCGGAGCATTGTATCACCTGCTTTTTACATCGTCAATTTTTTTATATTTTTCACCGAAATGTAATGAAACGGCTTTTTAATGTAATGAACCGTAAATTTTAACTATAAATTTTTATAAAAAATAAAATTCTGTCTTTACTTTTTATATCGTCAATTTTTATATGTTTTACAGCGAAATGTAATGAAACGGCTTTTTAATGTAACGAACCGTAAATTTTAATGAATATTTATAGTAAACGGCAAATTTATTTGTCGTTTACTATATTAATTTTTTTGATTATGAGCTGAATTTCCCGCATAATTAAATTTCGGTTCAGACAGCTTAAATTCAAATGTTTCTCTGTCTACAATTCCGACAGTCATATTACTGTCATATAATTGGAGAAGAAATTCTGACATTTGTTTTGCTGTATGATATGTTCCGAAAGACTTATCATAGTTATATTCATTTGTGTTGTTGGCTATCTTTCCAAACTCTGTTCTTGTAGCGGCAGGTGCTAAAACTTTTGCTTTCATCTTTGCGTTACTATTTTTCAATTCATAAGCCAAACCCTCTGCAAAAGCACTGACATAATATTTTGCGGCACAATATGTAACAGCGGTTGGAACAATTATATATCCTCCGCAGGAAGAAATATTTATAAGCTGTGTTTCTTCTGTATCTGCATAATCTCTTACAAATAGAGAAGATAATATAGTAAGCGCACTGATATTCAGATTAAGCATTGTTTCAATTTTTTGAAGGTTTTGTTCCTTAACACTTTCATAATTTCCAAATCCGGCATTATTAATCCACACTTTCAAATGGTATTCTTTTAGTTCATCATATAATTGATAAACATTCTTTGTAACCGATAAATCTGCCGTTTTTATTATTACATCAACTTTCGGAAAGTCCTTTTGAATTTCTGCTTTTAAATATTTCAGATTGTTAAATCTTCTTGCTGTAATAATTAAATTATGCCCACGAGCCGCAAAAGCCTTAGCTGTTTCATAGCCGATACCTGAGCTTGCTCCTGTAATTACTGTATATTTTTTTGATTCTTTTTTCATTTGAAAAACCTCCTTAAATTTTGTATAATATCACTATACAATGTAGAGTTTACTCTATGTCAAGGGGTGATTTTATGAAATATTCAATAGGTGATTTTTCAAAACTTACAAATTTAAGCATACATACTTTACGTTATTACGAAAAAGAGAATTTAATCAGTCCTGAAAGAAATTCAGCTAACAGACGCTGTTATACTGAAAATGATGTTAAATGGGTTGAATTTATTAAACGCTTAAAAGATACAGGTATGCCTATTAAAGAAATCAAACATTATTCCGAATTACGCTCAAAAGGCGACAGCACACTTGCTGAAAGAATGGAAATGCTCATTCAGCACAGGCAGTTCTTAAATGAACAAATATCAAAATTACAGGAACATCAGTTAAAGCTAAACGATAAAATTGACTTTTACAGAGAGAAAATTAAAACAAGCAATACAGAAATACGATAATTTACACCACATTATTATGTATCAAATATTTTAATCATTAGATTAAATTTGACAACATTATGTGATATAATTATTATAATGCTAAAAAATCAAGATTTTTAGTGTAGTGGAGGTATAAAATGGAAAATAGAGAAAAAATTAAAAATCATAAAAAAATTATCCTCGCAGGTATATTGGGATTCTCAAGTCTTATTAATGGCTGCTTTTTTCCAATTATTAATTTCAATTCTGAAAATCCCGCAGCACTTGGAATAATGCTTCATTTGATGATTATTATAATGGCTTTTACATTACATAAGTTTATTGGTTCATTAGAAGTTGTTATTCTTTCAAAATGGTCTGTAATATTCATAAGTATTTTCAATGTATTCCTTGTGTTATGCGGATTAATTTTCCGATATGTATTAGAATTTGGGGAAGTATCAAACACTTATAATTTCACTGTATTGAATGTATTTTTTCAAGTGGCGCTGCTTTCATTTATTTCAACTGCTACCTGCTTATTAGAACGAAAGAATAATTAAATTTCAGTTTATTGGTGTATTGAACAGAACGAAAAAATAAATTTATGGAGAGATAATAATGAAAAAAATAGTTTTGATTTTGTGTATTATTTTTTTAATTTTAACATTTGCAGGTGCTTGTTATGTTATTATAAATCATGGACAAGTAAATGCAGGATATGCAGTTATTCCGGCACTTTGGAGTATTATATGCTTTGGATTTTATCGAAGAATAAAATAAATTAATTTAAAATTGAACGGAAAAATTATTATGAAAACTATAATAGAAAAGAATTATATATGTTGGTTATGTTTGTCTGCTGCGGTAATGTTTCTTTTGCCTTTTATTGCTGTCACTTTTGTAAAAGGTGATTCGGGAATGGCGGTATGTTTTCTGCTATTCTATGCTGTCAATCCGATATACTCTGTTATTGTCGGCTTTTTTACAGGTAAAAATATCAGAAAAATGTGGAGTCTTCCTATTTTTTCTTCAATTCTGTTTTTATTGGGGTGTATGGATATTTTTTGATGTCAATGAAACAGCATTTGTTATATACGCAATAATTTATCTTATAATCAGCATAATTATAATGTTAATATCTGCTTTTATAAAAAAGAAAATACAAAAATGATTTGTTTTTGTTAATAACAATTCAATAAAATAAATCAGAGCAGTTATAAATATTGCTCTTTTTTATTGCTTAAAACAAAATATATGTTATAACATATAAAGAAAGGAGCAGCTATGAAAGCACCTGTTTCAACAATAGGAGAAAAATTAAAAGAAATAAGAACAAGAAAAAAACTCAGTTTAGATGAAGTATCCCGTTTTACGGAAGTCAGCAAGCCTATGCTTGGACAAATTGAGCGCAGGCAGTCTGTTCCTACAATTACAACTCTTTGGAAAATAGCCACAGGTTTAAAAACTCCTCTTTCCTCTTTTTTGGAAGAACGTCAGGCAGATTATACTGTAATTAGTATTGATAAAAGCAGAGTTATATCAGAAAATGACGGAAAAATGAGGGCTTATCCATTATTTACCTATGACCCTGTCAGAAGTGTGGAAATGTTTTTTATTGAGTTTGATTCCGGCTGTTCTCATATTTCAGATAAACATGATGATGGTGTTGAAGAATATGTTTTTGTACTCAGCGGAAAACTGCAAATGATTTTAGGTGAAACAGAAATAATTATAAGTGAAAAACAGTCACTTCGTTTTAAAGCAGATATTTCTCATTCATATAACAATCCGTTTGAGAATATCTGTACAGTTTATAATACAATATTTTATCCACAAAAATAATATTGACAAATGAAATTTCAGGAGGTTTTAAATATGGCTATCGAAAAAGTAAAAGCATATTTTAAAAAGTATAATATGGATAATCGCATACAAGAATTTGACGTATCAAGTGCGACAGTGGAATTAGCGGCAAAAGCACTGAACTGTGAGCCTTGCCGGATTGCAAAAACACTTTCATTTATTGTTGACGGGAGTCCTATATTAATTGTTATGGCAGGTGACGCAAAAATTGATAATCCCAAATACAAAGCTAAATTCAAAACAAAGGCAAAAATGCTGACACCGGAAGAAACAGAAAATCTTATAGGTCATAAAGTTGGCGGAGTTTGTCCTTTTGCGGTTAATGACGGTGTAACTATATATCTTGATAAATCATTAAAGAGATTTACAACTGTTTTTCCTGCCTGCGGAAGCAGCAATAGTGCAATAGAGCTGACAATAGATGAGTTGGAAAAATATTCAGATTATTCTGAATGGATTGATATTTGCAAAGGCTGGAACAATGACTGAATATAGTTTGCTGTCTTTTTGTTACAGCAGTTATTAATAAAAATATAAAGTAAATTCTGAGGTAAATAAATGTATGATGTAATAATAATCGGTGCAGGGCCGACAGGCAGTACAGCAGCAAAAATATTGTCTGAAAATGGATATAAAGTTCTTTTAGCTGAAAAATTTAAAATGCCGAGATATAAGTCTTGTTCGGGACAGCTTATCAGTAAAACTATAAATTTAGTGCATACATATTTTGAAGAAACTGTTCCCGATTATGTAATGTGTACTCCGGCAGAAAGCAAAGGAATGATTTTTACAAACGACAAAGGAAAAGAGTTTCGTTTTGAACAGAAAGGTCTTAATGTATGGCGCAGTTCTTTTGATAATTGGCTTGCGGAGAAAGCGGCTGAAAAAGGTGCTGAAATCAGAGAGTGTACATCAGCACTTTCCTGTGAAGAAAATGATAATGCCGTTACAGTTACTTTTAAAGGAAAAAATATTTATACAGAAAAAGCAAAATATGTTATTGACTGTGAGGGTGTAGTCGGAACATTAAAGAGAAAAATCAAGAAATATACACCTCAATACATAACTACATTTCAAACTTTTAACAAGGGAAATATTAATTTGGACTATCATTATTTCTATGCTTATTTGCAGCCGGAACTATCGGAATATGACGCATGGTTTAATGTGAAAGATGATTTTATTATATTAGGTGTTGCTGTTAAAGACATAAGTAAAATTAAATATTTTTATAATCAATTCATTAACTATATGCAGGAAAAACATCATTTGTGGATTGATGAACAGTTAAAAGCTGAAAAATGGCTTATGCCTTATATTCAGCCCGGATGTGTTATTGATTATGGTATAGGACGAATATTATTTGCCGGTGAAACTGCCGGATTTTTAAATCCTATGGGTGAGGGTATTTCTGCCGGAATGGAAAGCGGTTATTATGCTGCAAAAGCAATTATACAGCACTTTGATAATTTGAATTTAATTTATGACACCTATAAAAATACCACCAGTGCGTTACAGAACTATATGAAACGACAATGGAATTTTGTTGCCGGAATATCTGATAGTTTTAAGAAAATGAAGTTATAATTTCCGATTTAATCATTAGCTTAAATTTGATGATATTGTGTGGTATAATTATTATGCTGATAAATCAGAATTTGAGAGGATAATACAATGAAAAGATATAACTGGAATAATACCTTTAATACAAGAGATTTGGGACATACACCAACGATGAATGGGGAATATGTTAAACCACAAAGATTTATTCGTAGTGATGCCCCTCTTACTGTATCTGATGATGTGAAAGAATTTTTGATAGAGTACAATATAAAAACTGTTATAGATTTAAGGAATGAGAAAATTGCCAATATAAGCCCAAACGTTTTTGTATTTGATAGTAGATTTTCTTGCTATAACTATCCTTTGTCTATAAATGCAAAAACTCCAAATTCAGAAAATGACGTTATTGAAAATTACTATTGTATGATTGAGAATGATACAGCTATTGTTAATATTTTCGGAACAATAGCAAACGCTACTGGTGGCGTATTATTTCATTGTCAGGAGGGTAAAGATAGAACTGGAATAATTTCTGGACTGTTATTATTATTAGCAGGAGTATCAGATATTGATATATATGCAGACTATGAAATATCAAATGTTTATTTATACGAAATGATAAAAATAGCAAAAACTATTCTACCCGATTATTTGTTGTATTTGAAGCCCGAATATATGGAAAATGTATTACTATATTTAAGAGAAAAATATGGAACAATAGAAACCTATCTACTATCTAAAGGAATTACTGAAATGGAAATAAATAAATTAAAAAGCAAATTACTGGATTAAATAAATTCCAATTTATCGGGACGTTGAATAGAACGGAAAAATGAATTTATTTAAAGTTAAACTCACTGGATTTAACCAGTGAGTTGTTTAGATTAAATTAATCAATATTTTTTTGATTAATTTTTTATAAATTATAAAAAAATTTAATCGTTTTGTTTTTTTAAAAGAATCCTGCCTTTATTAATTTTTACATCAGGGTGATGATATTGAAATCTGCTGTATAATATAGGAACTTTTACTCTTGTTGCGTTTTTTGGACACCAGTGCATACAAGCATAACAGGCGGCACATTTATTTCCGTGTACAGCACGTTTTTCTTTTATCTCTATGTTATTTGTCGGACATATTTTTTTGCATATACCACAGCCGTTACAATCTTTATTAACCTTAAAATTTTTCAAAGGTGAAAGCTTTAATATAGAATTATTTTTGTAGAAAAAAGAATTTTTTATAAAAGTATTATCAGCTTTAATTCCTTTTGATTTATAATTTACAATTCTGCTGCGTATATCAGCAGCTATATTCTGCATAATTGACGGTGCAGCGGATAATCTCTGCTCGTTTTCTTTTCTGCTGCTTATAAGACAATTACCGGGCATTGAAATATCAAAAAACGAACAAAGTTTACTTCCTGCTGTACAGAATATTTTATCTGCGCTGTCATCAGATTTACCGCTTTTACCCATATTTGATGTGAGTACAGCAAACGTATATGTATTCGGCTTAATTTTAATTTTTAAAAGCTGCTGTTTTACAATCCAGGGCAAATCGCCCATATAAGTCGGACAGACAATTCCTATAATGTTATCAGTTATAAACATCTCATCTTGTATGTCAATAATATTTTTTATATCTTCTTTCAATTCTGCTGACAGCATACTTGCTGCCCACAAAGAATTTCCCGTACCTGTAAAATAAAAAATCATATTTTCCTCCTATTCTTCACCACGTCTGTCAGGCAATATATTCATAAATGATTTTATATGCTGTGCAAGAGTTATCAATCTATCCATACAGCTTTTATCTGCGTCAACATAATAATAGTTTTTTGTACCTTCTCTGCGTACCTTTATTATTCCTGCTTCTTTTAAAATCTGTAAATGTCTTGAAACCGCAGGTCTTGAAATATTTGTTAATTTCACAAAATCTCCGACTCTCAAACCGTTACAGTTTCCTTCATATTTCAAAAGACAAAGTAAAATATGCTGTCTTGTTTTATCACCTAAAGCCGTAAGTATTTCAGAGCATTCCAAAAAATCTGTTATTAAATTTTCCTTTTCTTTTTTCAATAAAACTACCTCCTTGAAAAAATTATAGCATAAAAAATAATAATAAGTTTAATGGATAAGAAAATCAAGACCATAAAAAATATTTTTGAATAGTATCTGAATATTTCCGGACTGCCAAAAGAAGAAATCAACATATCAGAAAAGCAGTTAAAAGAAAACAGTTTTTCTTTTATTTCTACGTAAAGCCCGATTATGAAAAGACTAAAAATCCTAAAAAACAAAAATCATTAAAAACACCTCTTTCTATCTTGGCAAGCAATGTTTATGGTCGCCCATAAACGAATTTTTGCTCAATTTTCTGTTAGAAAATTAAGCTCAATTCCTTGCTTGTTGGGAAGTGTCCCAAACCCTCAAAAAGAACGCCGGAGCGTTCTTTTTTTAAGCCGCTGCGCGTCTGCTGAAAGACAGAAATCATCTGTTTAAATCTTTCTTTTGAGGGCTTTTTTCATCTTTGGGATAAGCAAGCAAACGGTCAGTATTTGCTTTTATAACCGTAAGTTTTTTAACTTCATCTTTGGTTTTTTTATACTCGCTGTACAGCTTATTTTTTTCTGATTTGAGAGAAGCATATTCAGTTTTTAAAGTCTTAATTGACGGTAATTTTTTCAGTCCGAGAGCGTTAAATGCTTTTTTTGCTGCCTGATGTAAAATAATTTTATCTTCAAATTCTCTGAAAAAATTTTTATCATATCCCGACTTGCAATACTGTGTATAAATTTCTTTAGTCTTACCATAATTACCTATATGTTTCTCTAAATCTCTTATTTCATTAAGACGCTTTTCAATGGATTTTATTTTTTCCGATAAGCTGCTTTGCAGACTGTTTTTTTCGGAAATGCTGTTCGTTAATTTATCATATTCATCAATATTATTTTCCTGTAAATAAATGAGAGTCTGTGCCGCTTGTTTTAGATTAAAAACCTTTGCCCAGCGTTCATATCCGGGTGAATTTTTCGCTTTTATACTATTTTCAATATCAATGATTAAATTTATTCTAACAGGCTTATTATTTACGCTGTCATTTGAAAATTCTTTCTGATTTTCGTCTGCTTTTCCCTCTATACGTTCTCTTAAAATATCTTCGGTATAATTTCCTTTTAAAGAATTACAGCGAACAGCTCTGTTAAATTTGGAGTGCTGAAAAGTTAAATTTTTTCCTTTTTTTATTGTATATCCTATTGCTTCCATTAAGCGTAAAAAATCCTCAAAATCTTTTGGCTTTTTATCTAAAATATTATCTATATCCTGCTTTAAAATATCTCTGTTTGAGGGTTTCTTTTTATCGCCTAACCATTTGCCGTAATGAGTTTTATTTTCTTTTGGATTTTCAATAATTGACAAACCGTTTTCAATACAAATCTGGTCGCTTAATCTTCTCACGGCACGAGCCGAACCCCAAAAATTTTTAAACTTTTTTGTGCAGTCAAGAGTGGTTGAGTTAAAATAAATATGAGAATGGATATGCTTCTTATCCTCGTGTGTAGTAACAATAAAAGCGTGTCTGCCTTTTGTAAATCTCATAGCTAACTCATAGCCTATTTGATTCGCATTTTCCGGAGTAATTGTACCCGGTTCAAAGGACTGTCTGATTTGATAAAATAAAATATCATGCTTTTTATCCTGACTTCTGCCTGTTATAAATTCATATTGTTTTTTTGATAATAAAAATTCATATTCCGCTGTCATAGGGCTGCATTTGTAAGATGAAATAAATTCTCCGTTACGAGTTTTATCGGGATTTTTTCCATAATCAAGTGAACTTTTTATTGAAGATAAAATTGTTTTTCCTTTACCTATATGGCAAGGCATTATTCTTGTTGCAGCTATAAAAATACCTCCTTTATAATTTTAATTTTGGTACGAAAAAACATCGCCGCTAATAAAAAGCAGCGATGTTTCTTTAAAAGAATTATAAAAATTGTGTTTAGTCCATTTCTTATTTTGCCTGCCTGTAATCTGATTTTATTTCAGTAAAAACTTAACAGTCTATTGTTAATTTATGAAATTTTGAATCTTTACTAATGATAGACTTCTTTTCTATATGAACACATTTTAATAATCAACAAATTATCATATCTTATTTTTTTATTTACACAAATCTGTTTTTATATAATTCCGTTTTTATATCAAAAGGTAAATCACCGTCAATTCCAACTTCTTCCCACGTAAGACCATAGGGCACTCCGCCGGAAGTATAACCCGCAATATAACAAAACATATCGTCTTGTTCTAACAACGAATATTCCGATTGTTGTTTTTTCTCCAGTCTTTTCTGCCGTCTTTTTATTTTCTTTTGCTGCTGCTGACGTTTATAGGCTTCTATAGCTTGTTTCTCTTTGCTTATTTCTTCTTTAGTAAAGGTTTTTCCCAATTTTTGAAGTTCTGAAACGGCTTTTAATCTGTCAACAGCAAATTTCTTACGATACGCTTTAATTAGAGCATTACCTGTTAATTCCTGTGTGGAAAGCCATTTTTCAGCCTTAGTTTTCCTCTGCTCAAATGTTATTTTCTTTTTTGCCGCTTTGCCTTTTCCCGCTTTCATTATTTCACCCTCTTTAAAATTTATTTTCTAAACCATTTTTGTTTGATTTAGTCAAAAAAATCATTCGTTCTTTTACTTCACAAAACACTCATAATCAACGGAGTTTAACAACGCCTTTGTGTTCAGCGGGAATACAAGCTTCCGCTGAACACAATAAGTAAGTACCTGCCTCGCAAGAAGTCGGGTACTTACTTGTCGGTTAAATTATACCATTTTATAGAGCAATCGTCATTATATTTTTAAGTTCATTTTTAAGTTCAAGAGTAAGCAAATGCGTTATTACCTTAAAGAAATCACAATACAAACATTATTTTTTATAAAAATTGTTATTCTTTTTTACTTCTTTCTATAAGAGGAAGTATGCCGTCAGACTTCAAAAGTCCATAAATGAATAATCTTCCCGATTGCGTCCAATATGTGTGAACCTTTGAATGTATACTGCCGTCCAAACCGTCATAAATATGTGTTTTGGTACTTGTATAGCCGTTTTCCGCATATTTTTGGTACAGAAGCCATATATCGCTTTGCTTATATTGAACACCTTTTTCGTGAAGATAGCCGTTAAGCCTTGCGGCAGTCCAGCCATAATCTTTTGCGATTGTGAAGCGATGTGTTGCTGTAAATAAACTTTAAGTGGGAGAAGTCCTGCAAAGAGGTAAAAACAGCGGGGAAACAGAGTTTTTCCCTAACTGATATTTCAAAGAGTGGAATGATGGAGTAACGTCCTGAAACGCTCACCTAATACTACGTTGGAGGGGATAGAGTGTAATATCTTGAACCGACACAGCACGTTGAAGTCGGCTGAGAACTGTCCAAACAGGGTTTTATACTGCTGTGGAAAACTGCCCGGAGGCGGGCGGCGCAGTCTATAGGTCGGGGTTCTATAAAATGCCTATGGTGAGAATGTGACTAAATATCACTGACGAAAATCCGAAAGAAAGAGTCGAGAAGAAAGAATGGCAGAAATGTCATTGCCGTGTAAACGGTGTATGTGAGGTAAAGTAAAATGGTCGCTCTGAAATACCTTACAGCGTTACAGGCGCTGTCAAGCATACCGGCTTATAGGACAGCCTAAGGGCAAATGAACAGATAGGAATATCGGAACACAGAAAGCCTTAGATGTGAAGTGATTACACACAATGAAGCATTGAAAAGGAAAATCGTATCGTCTGTTACAAAAGGAAGGTATGGTATAACTTTTCTTAATCTAAGGGGAAGGAGCAGCCGTGGTACCGTGTTTGGTTAGCGATAATCAAATTTAGAAACCGCAAATAAAGTAAGCGGCGGAGGGACGGGCTGTAGTCAAGAATATGCAAAAAAAAATGATAAAAACATTACTAACAAATAATTATAGGTTCGAGTAAGACTAAGAAAGGCTAAAAACCATATTATAAATGAGGTGAGTAAGCCGACTATGACAACAGAACAAACGAAGAAAAAGTCAAAATTGCGCTATGCCGAATATTACGATTTTCAATGTATTCAAGATAGATTATATGCAGACAGCGGCAGAGGAAAAAAATTCAATAAACTTATTGAATTAATTGTTATGCCTGAAAATATATGCCTTGCATACAGAAATATTAAGAAAAACAAAGGAAGTCTTACAGCAGGCACAGACGGTAAAACAATAAATGATTTGGAAAAACTCTCTGAAGAACAACTAATTACACTTATTCAGAGAAAATTTGAATGGTATATTCCGCAAAGTGTAAGAAGAGTTGAGATTTTAAAGGACAACGGAAAAACACGTCCTCTTGGAATACCGACTATAGTTGACAGACTAATACAGCAATGTATATTGCAGGTCTTAGAACCAATATGTGAAGCAAAATTTCACGAACACAGTTACGGTTTCAGACCTAACCGAAGCCAGCAGCACGCTATTGCCTGTGTACATAAAAATATGCAGTTAAGTCATCTGCATTATGCGGTTGATATTGACATAAAAGGATTTTTCGATAATGTCAGTCACGGAAAACTGCTAAAACAGCTATGGACAATGGGAATACGGGATAAAAAGCTGATAAGTATTATTTCGGCAATGCTTAGAGCCGAAGTTGCAGGAATCGGATTTCCTGAAAAAGGCACTCCGCAGGGCGGCATTATTTCACCGCTGTTGTCAAATATAGTGTTAAATGAGTTGGATTGGTGGCTCGCAAGCCAATGGGAAGAAATACCCACAAAATACCGATTCAATATAAATTTAAACTCAAACGGAAGTCCCAACAGAGGAAACAAATACGCAGCACTTAGAAGAAGTAATCTTAAAGAAATAGCATTTGTAAGATATGCAGATGACTTTAAAATATTTACAACAAGTTACCAAAATGCTGTAAAACTGTTTCACGCAACAAAGAATTGGCTGAAAGAAAGATTAGGTTTGGATATAAGTCCCGAAAAATCAAAAGTAATTAACCTTAAAGAAAAATATTCGGAATTTTTGGGATTTAAACTGAAAGTTGTAAAACGTGGAAAATGTTCGGCAGGAAAAAATAAAGGCAAGCCAAAATATGTTGTTGAAAGTCATATCAGAGAGAAATCTATCAAGAAGATAAAAACAAAACTTGACAAGTTGATTTATGCAATAGAATATCCCAAAGGGAACAATGAATATAAGGCAATAAGCAATTATAACTCATTTGTAATCGGTGTTCACGAATACTATTGTATGGCAACAAAGGCAAGTTTGGACTTTAGAAAATTAGCCTTTTCAAGTCATAAGAGCCTGAAAACAAGACTGCGCAAACGAATTAAAAGTGCTAAAGAGGTTAAGAAAAACAAAATACAGCTTCATATTACAAATGTAATTAAAGAACGCTATGGAAAAAGCAAACAATTAAAATATGTAAGAGGGATTGCACTCGCGCCAATAGGATATATAAAACATAAATATCCTATGGCAAAGAAAAGAGTTATAAATTCGTATACCAAGTCAGGAAGAGCGGAAATTCATAAAAATCTTGAAAAAGTGGATATGAAAATACTGCACTATCTGATGAGAAATCCTATAGCACACAAAACCATAGAGTATAATGATAATAGATTGTCACTATATTCGGCACAAATGGGAAAGTGTGCCATAACAGGCAAAGTTATGGAAATTGGTGATATACATTGCCATCATAAAGTTCCCAAATGTCGTGGCGGTACAGACAAGTATCAAAATCTTGTACTGGTATGCGAAAAAGTACACAGACTGATACACGCAACAAATTCCGAAACAATAAATAAGTTGCTTGCAGAGTTAAACCTTAACCCCAAACAGTTAAAAACACTTGAAAAATTCAAAAAAAATCTTGTTCTTGTTGAAAGTTGTTAGAGTGTAAATCAACATATTTTTGATGGCAAGCCGTGTAAGCTGAAAGGTTTATGCACGGTTTAGGGCGGGGGAAAAGGAAGAGATAATATCAAATCCTTACCTATCGCTACATACTTATGGGCAAAAGGTCTTTGCATTTTAAGACAATATCGTAATAGCTTGCTTTGGGTCGCAATTCCGCTATCTGTTGTTGCTGAGCCGCATTTTCAATTATAAGCGTTTCAATATTACCAGTAGCAATCTTTAATGCTCTTTTCATAACCATTTCGGGAGAGTTCCACATTTCCTCAATGCTAATAAAATATTGTCTAAATTGCTTTCCTTTCTTGTTACGCTGAAGCATACAAATTTCCTTTGCCATAGATATAGTGATCTGATGGTCAACCTTGTTCTGTCCTCCGTGTAACTCGCTTCCCAAATTTGAGAAGCAAGTTTTAAAGTCCGTTTCTTCGTTAAAACCGTATTCGCACATTCTTTTAAACCAGTCGGAATACTTTGTTTTTATTTCAAGCGCTTCGTGAAGTTCTCTGCCTGAAACCACAGGTTTTTCGTTGTCAAAATCAACATCAATTAAATCGCTCATAGAATTTTCCTCCTTTTTGCATAAAAAAAACGCCTCTCAATAGAAAAGCGGTCGATTTATAGTCTATTTATTTTTTTGATTTTAAAATATTGTTTCATTTACAGTTGTATTTTTAAAAATCTGTCTAAAACTGTTTTTGAAGTTTCCCACAGCTTATTATAATTTTCCCTCAAATCATTTATATCGTCTTTATAAACATTTTGCGATACATTTACTCTTTTGGCAATCTGATTCAAATTATTTGCCGCATTGCCAAGCAGATAAATCATTTTTTGTATATCGGACAAATCAAGATTCAGTATATAACCATCTATCGCCATTTTTCTAAGATATGCCTCACGATTTTGTATTCCTGTTAATTTCATTCTTTCAGCTATAAGAACAAGCTCTTTTTCCGATACACGAAAAAATATTCTCTGTTTTCTTTTTCTGTTTTCCAATTAATAACCTCACTTTCAATATTAAAGTATAATATCCGGCTGTTTTCCGATATTATTTTTTTGTTTCTCAATAATTTGTTTTTTCTCTTTTATCGTCTGTAATATTGAGGGTTTAGTTT
>CATLIG010000044.1 GCA_949948985.1 uncultured Clostridia bacterium
TGACTATTTATTAGACAAAGACCTTGGGGCTTCCCGCCCCAATTCCCCGGCAAGCGTATGGACGCTTGACCCCAGTAGGTGTTGTTTTTTTCTTTTTTTCTGTCTACTTTATTGACTATAGTCCATAAAAAGCACTAATATCAACAGGGATATATTTTTTTAATCGTCACTTTCTGTCTGCCTCCTTTCTTTGTTTTCTTCATTTTCTTCGCTTTCTTTATTTTCTTTGCTGTATTTAGTCTTTTTGTTTATTTTGAACATCTTAACAATTTCGCACAATTCTTCAATAGAAATATTATCCTTGCGGACAATTCCTACAATCTCAATATTTTCAAGATTTATTTTTTCCTGTTCAAGCTGTTTTAAAACTTGCTGCAATTCATTTATCTGTGCTTTTGTTTTGGATATATTTTCATCAACCTTATTTATTGACCTTGTTCTCGCCATTAAATCCCTCCTTTAATTCTTCCATTATTATCTGTCTGGGGAGGAAACGCCAGCAGTAATAACTGCTGCTGAAAGTGATTTTATTTGATATTTTACCGTTGTTTAAAAACTTCATTCTTTTGTCAAACATAAGAAGCTGTAAATCTTTATCCTTAAATAATTGCTTTGGTGCAGAATCATTGAGCCACGTATTGCTCATTATTAAGGCAAAAGGCTTGTTGAAGCTAATCGCCCGTTCAAAAATTTTTCTTTTATTTGTAAACGGGGGATTGCTTATAATACAGTCCCAATGCTCATAAGGCTCATATATATAAAAGTCTTTGCCCTCTGATATATGCGAATATATAACTTTATTTCCTTTTGCCTTAATCTGTTTTACAAACTCACTTTCCTTTGTATCAAAAGGACACCACACAATCCAGTTTTCAGGAATATATTTAATTATCGGTTTTACAGCATAATCCAAAGTAATACATTCGTCATTAATGCCTTTGCTGTATAATACTTTTTTACTGTCTATCATTTATTTATAAAGTACGGCTGTTTACAGCATACTCAATTTTATTCCACACTCCTTTTTTATTTGATTTATAAACGTCCGAATGAATAAAAATGTTCTTGATTATATTTTGAATTTAATGAGGAATAACCAATAGGGTCGCCGCAGTGCAACATTTTATCGTTTCCCACATAAATACCTATATGAGTTACTGTATTGGGCGTTGAATAGGTTTTCGTAAAAAATACCAAATCTCCGGGTTTCGCTTCGCTTTTTGGTATAGGCGTACATTGATTAAAAATTCCCTGTGCCGTTGTTCTCGGCAGATTATGAACGCCTGAATGTGTATATACCCAGCATACAAAACCGGAACAGTCAAATCCTGTACTTGGACTTGAACCGCCGAAAACATAAGACATACCTAAATATTTTTCAGCTTCGGCAATTAACGCCTGATAGCTTCCGTCACCTATTGCGGCTCCGGGAGTTCCGAAATCAGGCCCCACGGCTGAACCTCCGCCGCCGAACGATGAACCTCCGCCTTTATCATTCGTAACCACAAAATACAAAGGATTCAGATATTCGCCGTTTTTTAAAATTTCCAAATGCAGATGTGCGCCTGCTGAATCTCCGGTATTCCCTGATTTTGCTATAATATCGCCTTTTTTTACCTGTTGTCCGGCACTTACAAGCAGTGAAGAACAATGAGCATATTTTGACTGCAAACCTTTTTCACCGTCTATAACAACATAATATCCATAGCTTGAACTGTACGCTGCTTCTTTTATAACACCGTCATGTCCTGCCTTAATATCCGTTCCGGCAGGTACGGAAATATCAACGCCTTTATGATTATTTTTGCCGTTATAAAT
This sequence comes from uncultured Clostridia bacterium, assembly GCA_949948985.1. Classification (GTDB taxonomy): domain Bacteria; phylum Bacillota; class Clostridia; order Lachnospirales; family CAG-274; genus MGBC114079. Next base: position 1,819 of record CATLIG010000044.1, read on the forward strand.
ACGATAGCCGTAATTGCTTGACACGCTGTTAAGCCAGTTAAAATCAAAAGGACTGTCCATATATTGACGATTGCCTTTTGTCAGCATATAAATATTAAATAACTGTTTTTCCTCATCATTTAATAATGGAGCTATAACATCTGTAAAAGATTTTGCTGTTATATTTACATTTAATATTTTCCATTCGTAAGTTTCTCCCGAAGGTCTTTTCCTTATTTCAGTAGTTTTAGTATAGGTCAGTTTATACTGCTCATCAAATATATTCTTCAAATCAGATTTTATATTTTCATATTCAAACTGATGATATTTTACAGTTAAAAAAGCCATTAATTCATAGGGATTATGGCTTATATCAGCGAGATTATATTTGTACTCATTATAGCCGGGGTGAGTATTGGGAGCGTCTTTCGCTTTCAGAAGCAAATCAGTTTCCCACTCTGTATAGGCTAACTCCGCTTTATCAATATTTGTATCGCTTGCCGTATAAGATGTTGAAACAACAGGAGCAATACCGCCGACAGAAACAGAAGAAAAAAGATTGAACACCGCCATAATGAGAACAACTATCAAAAAAACAATAACCGCTATAATTATCGTTTTAGGATTTTTCAAAATTACCTGAACCGCTTTTTTTGAAATATTTACCGCTGTTCCGGCTGTTTTTTTAACATTGTTGGCTTGTTTTTTCGCTTTACGAAGCTTTTTTGCGTACTGACGTTTAATTTTTCGTTTCTGTAAAAATTTTGAAAATAAATTTTTGCTTGTTTTTTGGTTTTCTCTTTTGATTTTCTCATAAGTGTGTTTAAAACTTAATCTTCCTGCCTTTTCTTTTAGCTTATTTACTCGGCGGTAGGTCGTATTTCTTACAAACCGAAAAACGGATTTTCTTGTGCTGCTGAAACGCAGATAATTCTCAACAGTCTGTTCCGTTCTGTGAACGGCTTTAACAGCTATATTATCGTTTTCAACTTCGCTCATTTTCTGATGTGCTTTATTAACAGCACTGTTTTTTACAAAATCAGCACTGTATCTTACTGCCGAAAATGAGTTAGTATTAAATTTGTTTTGAGGGATAACTTCTTTTTCAAATTGAAGTTTAATTTTAGGCTTTTGCTTTTTTTCATCAAATACACGCTTTACCTTTAACTTTTTTTTTGACGGCAGTTTATTTTTAGCTTTTTCTAATTTTGCATTGACTTTTTCAGCCTTTTTTTCCAACCGTTGAAGTTTTCCATCTGAAACTTTTTCTTTTTTGGGAACTTCTTTTTTTGAAACTGAATTTTCATTCAGGAGTTTTTCATTCTCAAAAAATTTTAAACGTGAGGGCTTGCTGTTTTTCAGTTTTTCATTGTTTTCATTTTTATCCTGTAACGCTTCATCTTTTAGTTTTATTTCTTTTTCGGCTTTATTTTTTGTAAATTTCAGCTTTGAAAAATCAGAAAAAATTTTATCTTTGTTTTCTTTGGACTGCTGTTCCTCTGTTTTTTCACCTGAATTTAAAGTTTTTTCACTGTCCGAAAACTGTAAATTTGGTTTAACAGAAGTATTGAAGTCTTTTTTATTTGTTTGCTTTTTAGGTTTATATTCCGTTTTTACTTCATTACTTTTTGAAAATTTTTCATCATCTGAAAATCTCAAATTTGATTTATCGGAAATATTGAGCTTTTTTTGTTTTGCCGGCTGTTTGTTTTTAACTTCCGCCTTTATCTCATTATTGGTGTTTAAAGACTTTTCATCATCTGAAAATTTTAAATTTGATTTATCGGAAATATTGAGCTTTTTTTGTTTTGCCGGCTGTTTATTTTCAATTTCCGCTTTTATTTCACTGCTGCTTAAAGACTTTTCATCATCTGAAAATTTTAAATTTGACTTATCGGAAATATTGAACTTTTTTTGTTTTGGCTGCTGTTTGCTTTTAATTTCCGCTTTTATTTCATTATCGTTGTTTAAAGGCTTTTCATTGTCTGAAAATTTCAAACTTGATTTATCAGAAGTATCAAATTTTTCAGATTTTATATGCTCTTTAATCTCTGCTTTAATCTCGTTATCGGTATTTAAAGTTTTTTCATTGTCTGAAAACCTTAAATTTGATTTATCGGAGATATTGAACTTTTTTTGTTTTGGTATTTGTTTTTGTTCAGCCTGTACTTCATTATTTTTAAAATCAAAGTCTGATTCAGTGAAAATATTTTGCCTGTTTTCGGTTTTAGGCTGTTTTTGCTTTCCTTTAGTTTTTTTGTTATCTTCTAAAGAATTTTTGCTGTCTGAAAACTGCAAATTTGACTTAATAGAAGTATTCAGCTTTGTTTTCAGTAATGATGTTTTCTCTTTAAATTTTTTATTTTCAGCTTTTTCGTATTTTAACGAATGAGTATTTTCTGTAATTATAAGAGAAGAATTTTTCGTTTCATCTGAAAACGATTTATTTTCATCAGAATTTTTAAAAGTATTAAAATTATCATCAATAAATCTTTCCTGATTTTCAATTTTTTCAAATCTGTCTGATGAGTTTATTTCTCTGTTTTCAGCTTGATTAAACTTTAAACTTCTGTAAGTCTGTGAGTGTTTTCTGTCTGTATCAGTATTATTTTCTTTAAAATCAGAATTTTTTACAGCAGAAGATATACCCATATCCTGATATTCAGGCTTGTTAAAAACAATATCATGTTTTATAGAATTATCGTTATATGAATTTTCCGATATTGTATATTCAGAATTATTTTTAATAATGTTCGTTTCTGAATTATTTATATTTTCTTCTGTATTTTTCAGATTGTTTTCCTGATAATGATTTTGATATGCCTTTTTCATTGATTTTTTTGTTTCTGTTTCAGTTCTTTTAAAATCAATATCAGCCGTTTTTTTATTATCAGAAAAACTAAAACTTTTATCTTTTTTACTTATTACATTTATTTCACCCGTGGCTAAATTCTGCTCAACAACTCCGTCACGGGTCAGCTTATTTACAACCTTTCCTTTAGATTTAAACTTTTTTGACATATTATCACCTTTGCCGTGACAGCAAAATTATATATCCTGTACTATCTCAATATCGTTTTTTCCAATTCTTTCTTTCGCAAGCAAACAACTTTCCGGCTTAATCTCAATACCTATATAATTACGGCCGTTTTCAGCCGCCGCAAGTCCTGTCGTACCGCTGCCAAAAAACGGGTCTATAACAATACCGTCTTTAGGACAGCCCGCCAATATGCACCTTTGAGCCAGCAAAGGAGGAAACGCCGCAAAATGTTCGCCTTTATATGGAACAGTATTAATAGTCCATATATCACGGCAGTTTCTAAGTCCGGAAAAACCGTTTTTTCTTTTTCTTTTCTTGTCAGCGGCGGGTTCAGCGATAGATAAAACGTCATAATAATATTTTTTGGATTTCGCAAATAAAAAGACGTGTTCATAAGAACGAGTGGGACGGTCTTTCACATTTTCCGGCATAGCGTTTCCTTTCTGCCAAATAATATTACTTCGTAAATACCAGCCGTCAGAACGCAAAGCGAAAGCCAATAACCACGGAATACCGATTAAATCCTTGTGTTTGCAGCCCTCAACATTAAGAGTTAAAGAAACTTTCTGACCGTTCCTGCCCATAGGATTTTTGGGGTCAGTACAATTTCCTTTACTTCCTGTACCGCAATAGGAATCGCCTATATTCAGCCATAAAGTACCGTCATTTTTGAGTATCCTGTATAACTCTGAAAATATTTCCGTAAGTCTTTTTATATATTTTTCCGGTGTTTCCTCACGTCCGATTTGATTATCAATGCCGTAATCACGCAGACCGTAATAGGGCGGTGACGTAACACAGCAGTTCACGCTTTCATCAGGCAGTTTTTTAAGTGCTTCAAGACAATCTTTATTAATAATAATATTAGTTCTGATATTATTTTCCATTGTTTTTACTCCTTTCCAAATAAAAAACCGCTGCATAAAGTTTTAAGCAGCAGTTTTTTATTTTATTATCATTTTTATAGTCACGCATTACAGGCTGATGTCCTGTTTTTTCTGCGGAATTTTCTCTTTTTTTATATTTTGAGCTTTTTTAGACGCTTTCAGTCCCTCAATGATTGAGGGCTTCTTTTCTTTACCGGACAATTTTTCAATATGCTCTTTAATATTGCCGGTTTTAAAATTTTCTCTGATATTTTTTTCATTACGAAGCAAATCAGATAAAGACGCCGTATCTTTCGGCTGTTCCTCATAAGAAATAAGTTTGCCTAAGTGTGAATCAACAGGCTGTACAAACGAACCGGGTTCCTGTATTTTCTCTCCGTAGTCATAAGTCAGTTTAGTGTTTTCAATGGGTAAAGCACTGTTTTTTACATGATTATAATATTCAGGATAATTCAGCTCATAAATATTGCCTTTTAATTTGCCTTGTTCCATACCGACAACTTCAACTGCATAAGCAAGTACATTTTCTCTTGATTGTTCGGCAAAAAAACAAAGAGTATTATTTTGACCGCTGTTTTTTAAAAAAACATCTCTCTCACGCAGACAATGTGTTCCTGATTCACGGCTTATCCAAATATAATTTTTATCTTCCGGCTTTTGGCTTTCAAGTGCTTCTTTGAATGTTTCCACATCATACTTAAAATCAGATTTATAATACTTGGTTTTTGTATGCATGACTGCATTTAAACTCTTTAATATATCTACGTTTTCAAATTTCTGCATAATTCAGCTCCTTTCTGACAGTCAATTTTTAATCTTTGGCTTTTACTTCTTCCGGCTTGGTTGTCATTATACTGTACAACTGCGTATCCTTTGGAAAATGGTCTATAAAAGGAATAATGACATTACCGTAAAAAAGAAGTCCCTCACCGGCATTTGACTGTGTTACATAGGATAGCTGATGTGTTGATATTCCTAATTGTTTTGCGAGTATCTGCCTGTCGTTTCCAGCCTGATTAAGCATAATTATAAAATCACTGTTTTCAAAAATATTTTCTATTTCGGGACTTGAAAGAAAATCTTTGACATTTTGCGTTAAAGCTGTCGGTATGCCGCCCCATTTTCTGAAACGCTTCCAAATCTCAACACAATAAGCCGCCGTCTGCTGTTCTCTTAAAAGCAGATGAAACTCATCACAATAAAACCAAGTTGATTTTTTTTTGTTTCTGTTGGCACTTACACGTCCCCAAACCTGGTCCTGTAAAATAAGCATACCTATTTGTTTTAAAGAATTTCCCAATTCTTTAATATCATAGCATACAAGCCTGTTTTCAATATTGACATTTGTTCTGTGATTGAAAACATTCAAATAACCTGTTACATAAAGCTCCAAAACCTTTGCTATATAATCTGCGTCCGGGTCGTTCTGACTGCGGAGCATATCATATAAATCTTGCAAAGTAGGCATATTTTCCGGCTTCGGGTCTGCAAGATATTTCTTATACACAAAAGGAATACAGCGTGCTATAATGGTTTTTTCTTCTGCTTTCAGTCCGTTTTTTGTGCCTACGATTAATTCACATAATGACAAAATAAAATCTGTTTTAAGGCTTAAAACGTCCTCGCCGTCACCATAGTTAAGGCTTATATCCATAGGATTTATATGATGACCCGATGTAGGCGACATCTTAATAACCTGACCGTTTAATTTTTCCACTAATGGAAAATATTCTCCTTCTGGGTCTGCAATAATAATATCGTCTTTAGTCATTAAGAAAACATTGACTATCTCACGCTTGGCGGCAAAAGATTTTCCTGAACCGGGCGTACCTAAAAATAAGCCGTTAGGATTTTTAAGTTTTTTTCTGTTTGCCATTAAAAGGTTATTTGATAAAGCGTTTAAGCCATAATAAAAGGCTTCTCCTGTCTGGAAAAGCTCCTGTGTTGTAAACGGCACAAAAATAGCCGTTGAAGATGTTGTGAGTACACGCTGAATTTCTATTTGATTTAAGCCTAAAACAAGGCTGCTCATAAGTCCCTGTTCCTGCTGATAGTCAAGACGCTTTAAAGCACAGTTATATTTTTGAGCTATTCCCGCCGCTGTAAAAACATTGTTTTCCAGCTTTTGACGGGTAGGCGCTGTATTCAGAATAAGAACAGTAATAAGAAACATTCTTTCATTTCGTGACTGCAAATCCTCAAGTAAAGATTTTGCTTCATTTCCGTAAACAGCAAGGTCTGTTGAAATTATATCCATATCATAACCGGCTCTTACAGCTTTTTTCTGCTCCTCGATTTTCATTTTTTGAAGGTCGGACAATTTGTGCTTAACACTTTTTATGGCTTCTGACTGGTCTATTGACTGTATGTGCATATTTACAGTAACAGCACTGTCAATATCAAGAAAATCCGCAAGCAGTCTGTCTGTAAGTTCGGGAGCGAGTATTTGCAGATAACTGACTGTACCATAGTAATCTTCTATGCGAAAGGTTTTGCGGTCGCCGAAATTAAAGCTCATAGGAGCTATATAATCTTTAGTAGACATACCTGTTTTAACAATATTGCTCCAGTCAAATATAAATTTTTCCTTGCTGCCGGGATTAAGCTGTCTGTATAAAATTTCAAGCCTTTCTTTGCCTGTAAGAGAATGAGCCTTTACTCCCAGTGTTTTAAAATTGTTCATTATATCCGTTTCGACACGCTCAATTCTTGGCTTTGCCGCCTTTAGACTGTCTGCTTCTATGCCAAAAGTAACATATTTGGTTTTAATCAGACCATTGTTGCCTTTGGCAAGCTGATTTTTAAGCATTTCTGAAAACTCGTGACGAATATCGTTGTAATCGTCCTCCTGTTCCTCAATACTGATGTTGTCTTGAAAGTCTTGCAGATTTCCGAATTGATTTATAAATGACAACTGCAAATAAACGGTACTGTCAAAGTAATTCAGAAAATCGCACCAGCTCTCAAAAATTTGTGTTTTATCCTCGTTTTGAGCCAACTGATAATTTATATCCTGAAAAGCTACCGTTTTTGTATAAAGCCTGTCATCAACACGGCATATACCGTCCTTATACATACATCTGTAAGGAATTGACTGCTGTACGCTCGGCGGTTCTTCATTTTTACCGAATAATTTATTTTTCAGCTCATAAAAAAATCCCTCTTTTTTACGTGAGGAATTTGAGTTGTGAAGCTGCTTTTTATTTCTCTGCGTCATAGAGTAAAGCTCTTTTTTATTTTTTTTAGCTTGTATTTTTTCCGCCTGCAGGCGGCTTTCCTGCTTTTTTACCTGTCTTGTTTTTTGCTCCAACCATTCTAACCCCCTTTGTCAGATTTTTATATAGATTATCTGTTCTGTACAATCGTATTTTAGGACGAAGAAAACAAGTACGAATAATATTTCTGAATACTTTTTCTGCCGGCTGTCCGTCTTTTTCATATAATGCAGTAAAGAAAAAGGGCAGCATAAAACCTATCATTAAAACTACGGCTATATCGTTTCCGACAAACGATTTTGTAAAAAGATAAACAGGAACACCGATAACTGCCGCCGATGAAAAGCATATAAGCTGACGTTTCGTTAAATTCAATGCTACTTTCGTTTTTACTTTTGTCAAGTCCTTTGGTACGGGTACATACGGCATATAATCACCTCAAATTAATTTTTTCATTTACATTTTTCTTAATATTTTCCGGCTGTTTCACTTTATTTTTATTTTCTTTTAAAGTTTGCAGGAGAGATTTTCTCTCATTACTTTTTGAGGAATTAACCTCAGCTTTTATATCTTTCAAATAATTATCGCAGTATTGAAGTCTTTGCCGTCTGCCGTTTTCTTTTTCCTCATTACTGCCGTGAAAATTATTTTCATAAGACCATTCGCACATTTTTCTGACAGCCTGCTCAAAATCATTTGTTTCCGTTATTTTATTTGAAAATCGGATTTCAGGTTTTACTCCGCATTGTTCTTTCTGGCTTTGATTCATTAAATATTTATAAATATAGCCGTCAACAACTTTTTCTGTCTTTCGGTAACGAAAATAATCCTGTGTTCTCTTAATCAAACCGTTTATTGTTTTCGCTGTTATTTTGTGTACTTCCGGATTTTTCAAATTATAAAGCTGACCATGCATATTATATAAATAAAAACTTAAAGTTTTAGATTTAGTGTCAACTATAATAGGCTTGCCAATCGAAAAATCGCTTACAATATATCGTTTATCATAAGTAACTTCTGATAATCTTTTTTCTCTTGACTGCCAATATTCAGGATTCCAACGTTTTATGGAATTATTTACATTGCTTTCAAATTTTTCTTTATCATTTACTTTATCGGGAATTTCCCAAATATTCTTATCAAGCAATTCTCTTATGGCAACATCAGCGTCACAATCTTCCTCAAAATTAAGATAGCCGTTTTCATAAAAACCGACTTTTTGAGCTTCCGGCGAGAGAATTTCTTTTGCGTATTCTGCTTCTATCATAATGCCGCCGTGACTTGCAGTATCAACAGAATAAATTCCTGTATTCATTATTTCACAATGCTGAACAGCTCCCCACGGCGATAATTTTGGTTCATCTGATATATAAATCACTCCTTTTTTAAATTTTTTTCTCTCAAAGTTTGCAGAAGGGATTCTTTAGCTTTGTTTTTTAGATAGTTAATCTCAACCTTTATATTTTTTAAATAATCTTCACAGTATTGAAGATTTTCTTTTCTGTCATTTTCTTTTTTATCATCAGAAAGGTGATGATTATTTTCATAACACCATTCACACATTTTTCTGACTGCTTCTTTAAAGTCATTTGTTTCTGTTATTTTCTTTGGCAAGAAAATTTCGGGCTTTACTCCGCATTGTTCCTGCTGACTTTTAGTCATTAAATATTTATAAATATAACTGTCAACAGTTCTTCCTGTCTTTCTGTAATAATTAAAATAATCCTGTGTTCTTCTAACCAGTCCGTTTATTTCTCTTGCGGTTACTATATGAGTTTCCGGTTTTTTCAAATCATAAATTTCACCGTTTACATTATACGAATAAAATTTTAAAGTTTTAGAACAGGTATCAATCATAACAGGCCCTTTAACTGAAAAGCCGTGTACGACATAACGCTTATCATAGGTATTAGCCAACAGTCTTTTTTCTCGTTCTTCCCAATACTTAAAAAAGTATTGTTTTATAAAGCTGTTTAAACTGTTTTCATACTCTGCCTTATCATTGACATAATCGGGTATATCCCATATTTCTTTATCAAGAAATTCTCTTTGAGCGACAGCAGCAGCGAAATCTTCCTCAAAATTCAGATAGCCTTTTTCTTTGAAACCGCATTTTCGGGCTTCCGGTGAAAGAATTTCCACTGCGTATTCCGCTTTTATCATAATTCCGCTGTGTTCTGCTGTTTCAACAAAATAAATACCCTCGTTCATTTCCTCACAATACTGAACAGCTCCCCACGGCGATAATTTTGGTTCATCAAACATATAAATCACTCCTTTTGTAATTTTTATAACTCAATATCGCTTTCAACCTCATTTCCCCAAACGTCCCAGCCGTCCGTTTTTTGACGGGCGAATAATTCAATTCGGGGTAAATCTCCCATTAATTCTACAATTCTCTCTCTTGTTTCATCTGGTTTTTTACTGTGGTATTCTATGGGAGCGTCAATTATTTGTCTGACAGATTTTGAAATTCTTTTAGGTTTTCCTTTTGTGGCAAGCAAGCAAATTTCAGCATTGGCTCTTGTCCAGTAGCCAAGCCCCATAAAATAGTTTGGAGCTTTTTTATTTCTCTTTACCCAAACAAAAGCTACTGTACGATAACTAAATCCCCACGCTTCAATTACACGAAAGGCTTCCTGCAAATTTGGAAAAGTGGTCCATAAGAACAGCACACTGCTTTCCGCTGCAATATCGGCAACCTGTAAATCACAAATTTCATCTGTTGACATAGTAGGATAATGATTTTCCGCACTTCTGCTTTTTCCTTTTTCACTCCATACTTTGTAAGACCAAGCCGGGTCGGCAAGAATAATATTATATTTTTTTTGTGATATTTATATCACCCCCCTTAAAATGGTATTTTCTTAACTTAATGAGCGCTGAACACACTTTTTGCTAAACTGCCTGTTTTGAACAAGGCAAAGCACAGCAGAACAGTATATCCGACACAGCCCCATACAGCGGAGTGAATATTATCTGATGAAGTCGTTGTATGAAGCAGTACAGCATAAATGGCAACACAGACCATTATTAAAAATCCCTGAAACGCTATCGCAAACAAAGATTTCAGATAATTATTTCCTATTTGTCCCCATTCTCGGTTTATCATAGTGCTGAAAGGAATAGGAGCTACTGAAATTGTTAAATATATTTCTATCATTCTGCCGTATATAATTATAAAAACGCAAAGCGACATAATCTTCATTCCAAGACTCAGAATTAAAGATTCAAAGTATAGTCCCAAAAGTTCTCCCCAGCCCATTTCATTTAACTGAGTTTCAAGATTATCCATAGCAAGCTCTATATTAAGGTTTCCGTTTATAACGTCCGAGCTGCCGTTAATGACGTGCTGTGCCAGTTCAAATACGCCCATAACTATATCAAATGTATGAGTGAGCAGATATACCGCCACAAAAGTTTTGAAAATCCATTTATAAATCATATAGGTGTCAAAATCGTGCATATTGTTACGCTCAATAATCATGTGGATAAGCTCATAACATACCACGAAAGTCAATATAATTCCCGCAATCGGAACAATAACCGATTCAGATAAATTTTTAACCATAGAGAAAACGCCGCTGTTAAACGACTGCGGCGTTTGCCCCATCTGATGTGAAATATCAACGACTTTCTCGTTTACTTCCTCAAACATACCACTAAAATTACTTACAATTCCGCTGACGAAAATATCTTTCAGCCATTGCTCGATTGAGTCAAATATAAAATCCATTATACTTTAAACAATCCTGACAATAATGGAACAAGAGTTATACCGATAAGAGCCACACCTCCGCCGGCCATTAACTGTGTCACTTCTAATTAGTTGGAACAATTATACATTACGGCAAAAGAGGCGTAAGTCAAAAAATAATTTATGGAATATTATAAGATTATTACGGACAAGCAGGTCAGTTTCCGACCTGCTCAACTTCCGGAATAGGTTTAAGATTAAAATGAATTTCAATAGATATGTGTTTTGTTTTATCATCGTCTATTTTTTCGTGTACGATAATTTCTTTAATCAGCCTGTTTAATATGGCAGCGTCAAGTTCGGTTATATCAGCGTATTCCTGAATTATACTTTTCCATTTTTCTATGTCGTGTACAAGCTGTTTTTTATCTGAAAGAAGTTTACTGTTTTTATCAATTTTAGCTTTTAATTCTTCCTGCTCTTTCTGTGTTTTCCCTAAAATAAGATTAAAATTTTGGTCGTTTATTCGTCCCTCGACCATATCCTCATACAGCTTCACTATCATTTTTTCAAGTACCTTAACACGTTCTTTATCTTTTGATAATGATTTTTCAAGGCTTTCTCTGCCTGTTTTTTGTCCTGACTCACATATAGCGGAAAGTTTTTCGGCTGTGTTTTCTTTATCATATAAAGCCGCTTTGGCACATTCTCGTATTTTATTCAAAACAAGAGAATACAGAGTATCAAAATCAATTCTGTGCTGTGTACAATGTTTTTTACCAAAAGAGTTATAAGTTTTGCAGGCATAAATCTTTTTTGGATTTTTGTCGTGAGTGGTACAAATAACAAGCGCCTTTCCACACTCTCCGCACTTTATAAGTCCGGCGAACAAACTAATCTTACCGTTTTGTCTTGGACGCTGGCGTGATTTAAGTTTTTCTTGCAGAATATTAAAGCTGTTTTTGTCAATAATAGGTTCGTGACACCCCTCAACCACAATCCACTCGTTAGGTTTTTTATCACCTATAACACCGATTTTAAAGTTATAGTAGACTTTCTGAGAAGCTATTGCGCCTATATAAACGGGATTCATCAGTATTTCCTTAATTACGGAAAAATCCCACATAAAACTTCCGTTTTCGGGGTCTTTCTTTTCCCACTTGGTATAGACTTTACGCAAGCCACGTTTACGGTTCCACCAAGCCGGACAAGGGATTTTTTCCTCCTCAAGCATGCGGCGGATATAATTCGGACCGTGACCCTCTAAAGCGTAATCAAAAATCTGTTTAATAATCGGAGATGTTTCCTCGTCTATAATTAAATGATTTTTATTATCAGGGTCTTTTTTATACCCAAAGGGAGCGACGGAACCTGTAAACTGACCTTTCTGAGCCTTTAAGAGATATGAGGAATGTACTTTTTTTGAAATATCTTTGCTGTAAAGTTCATTTAGTATATTTTTGAACGGTGCAATATCGTTGTTATCAAGCAAAGTATCAATTCCATCATTCATAGCAATATAGCGAACGCCGTTTCTTGGAAAGAAATCCTCGGTAAGATAACCTGTTTGCAGATAGTTACGTCCCAAACGGCTTAAATCTTTTGTAATAACGAGATTAACCTGACGCTGTTCAACAGCTTTAAGCATACGCTTTAAACTTGGACGTTCCATATTCAATCCTGTGTAACCGTCGTCCTGATATACAGATACAACTTCCCAGCCCTGCTTTCTGCAATACTTTTCAAGCATATCACGCTGATTCGCTATACTGGCGCTCTCACCTTTTAAATCATCGTCTTTTGACAGTCTGCAATATATAGCAGCCCTATAATTATCAGCAAATGTTTTCTTTGCTGTTTCATAATCAAATCTGTTCATCATAGCCTTTACCCGCACAGTCCAGACGGTTTCGGCTCTCTTGAACCTTTGACATTATTATACTCCATACACTCTTTTTTGACAAGATACTCATTTGAGTTTTTCCCATATTTCCGCGCTATTAAATCTATAAATACATCAGAAGCGTCAAACTCTCCGTCATATACAGCCGTTACTTTTATTTCTGTTTTGTTTTTTGCCATAGGCATACCTCCCATAAAATTTTATAAATTTATATCATTTTCTTTATATTTATTTTTTGTTTGATATTTTTCAGATTGATTTTTCTTAATCTGTTCTTTATTTTCTTTCAACTGCTGAAGTACAGATGTTTTCTTTTCTGTTTTTTCCTCAAGAACTTTATTTACACAAAAACGTATATCACGCAGTTTTTTTACTTCTGTCTGAACCTCTGTAAGCGTTTCTGTTTCTTTTTCAAGTTCTTTTTCAATCTGTTTACGCTCTTTTATAAGTTCCTGGCGGTTACAAGTTTTTTTGTCAGGATATTTTTTGAAATAAGCTGAAGCGCTTTTAAAACCGCTTAATTCTTCCTTGTGAATTTCAGCGAATTTTTGTTTTCTGCCTTTCCAGTGAATATTATTGTATTCTGTATAAACAGATTTATATTTTTCATAATTACTGATGTGTCGGAAAAAGACATTAATATTCTTTATTTTGTTTTCTTTTAACTTCATACTTTGCCGAATAGAATCAGCTTTGCTGTTTACATCTTCAAGATGTTTATCAAGGCTTTCCAAAGTAAAAATTTTTGTTTCCTGCAAATAAGCTGTTATACTGGCAATTTTCTTTAAGTCAATAGTATTTCCTTTTGTTTTGCCGTAATAAGACCAGCCGTTTCGTTCTTCTTTACGAACAGATAAATACTGCATTAAAAGCTGTGGTAAAGCAGCTTCTTTTTGTTCATTATTAAGTTCCTTTGTAATAGCTTGCTTTTTCTCTTTTAAATCCGCAATCCAGTTTTTTAAGTGTCTTACTGTCTGACGAATAGACCGCATTAAACTGTTAGCGGCTTTAATATCACGGTTAAGATTTCCGATATTGGTTTTTATTCCTCTTTTCTCCATTTGACAAACCGCTGAACCCATATGAACAGTAGGAATCTGTTCTTTTCCCTGTCGTACATAGGAACGCAAATCAAGCCGTTCAGAACGGTTATTAGCTTCTAAATATTTATTAGCGGTATCTGCCCAGCCCTGCCGCCAGATTTCAGCGTATTTTTGTTCGTTCCAGTCCACGGTGTTTTCTTTATGACTTTTATAACTGCCTGAGGGCAGCCTGATACGGTTTCCGTTTTCATCAAGGTCATAAACTTTTCGTGATTTTGGAAGCCACTTCCCGTTTTTGTCAAGAGCTCTCATAGTCAACAGTATATGAGCGTGAGGATTTCCGTCACCCTTGTCGTGAACAGCAAAATCGCAACACATTCCTTTTGAAACAAAAAAGTTCTGACAATAATCTCGTATTAAATTTGCATACTGTTCTTTCGGAATTTCTCTCGGAATAGCAAGCACAATTCTTCGGGCAAGCTGGGAGTTCCATTGTTTTTCTACTGCTTCGGCAGAGTTCCATAAAACATTGCGGTCTTTATATTCCGGTGGTGCGTTGTCAGGCAGCAAAACTTCTTTGTAGACAATTTCGCTTTTATGTGAATAGTATTTTTGTTTTTGGTCATATTCAGAAAACAGCCATTCACCACTCTGATAAGCGGCAGATACAACAGCGGATTGGTGATTGCTTCTCTGAACTATTTTTATGTCATAATGCGGACATGGCAAATAAATATTCCTCCTTTTTTTATCTGATTTTGAGCATAAAAAAGCAGGAATCTATATTTTAGATTTCCTGCTATGTATAATCATTATAAAAGCAATGAATATTTAATTTTTAATACTGCTATTAACCCGATAAACTTATATTTAGCTAATTAATTTAATATAATAATCTAAAAGTTCATATATCCAATCTTGAAGTACCGAAAACCTAAATCGTAATGCTTTTGCCTTTTCAGTATTTATGCTATATTCTGGTTCTCCATTATATGGAGCATTTTCTCCGGCTTTGTCAATAATTGCTTTTTTTCCTGTTTTCTTTTCAACATACTCAATTATTTCTTTTATGGAAATAGTTCCTTCAGAACTTCCATTAATTGCCCCCTTAACATCTTTATCGGCTAAAAAAGCCATAAATTTTCCAGCTTCATCAGAACGTATATATCCCATCTGATAATCCAAATTATCTATATTCATTGGGATAGATTTTATGATATGTTCAACATAATACAACAATCTTTTTGTATAATCATCTTTTCCTAATACAAACGGATATCTTACAGCAATCCAATTTCTATCAAAATATTCCTGCCATAAAGCACACTCAGCCTGCCGCTTTATTTCATCATAAGGAAAAGCTTTTCTGTTACACCATACCAATTCTTTTGAAACTCCATTAAAATCGGATTCAATAGTATTTATGTGCTTAGGTTCATAAATTGATGTGCTTGACATATGAATATATTTATCACAATCAACAGCTTCCATTACATACTTTATATCATTTGAACAATAAGCAATTTTATCAATTACAACATCATAATGCTTGCCACTTAAAGCATTTTTCACACTTTCTTGGTTTGTTCTTTCAATAATAATTCGACTCACTCTGTCACCATATTTATCAGAAGCTTTTCCTCTTGTAGCAATAGTGACATCATGACCTTTTGCTACAAGTTCATTTACCATATGTATGCCAAAAAATCTAGTACCACCTATTACCAAAATCTTCATTTTTTCACCTCGGTAAATTTCATTTTATCTATGAGTTTATTATACAATAGTACTCTTATTTTTGGAATACATTTTTATAAAATTCTTTAAGCAAAAATAATTTAAGAAACTAAATATTAATTAAAATAAGTTTTACAAAAGGGTAGTTGCCGTAAGTCAACGCAGGGAAAGTGAAGCGTTCCATGTTATAAATTTTAGTAATTCTAAAGTTATGAAAATTTATCAGCTTTCCGCAGAAAGCCCTCGGCAGAGCGCAACACACCACGAAGTGGTGTATAGTTGCGCCCTTGCTACGCAGGGACTTTTTCTTGTTTTTAATAAAAGTGTTTTTTATCGGTTTCTGTCTGCCAGTTTTTTATCAGGATATAACTTACCGCAAAATACAGAAGCGTGGCTTTTTATTTTTATCTCTCCTCTTTTCTCACTAAGTTTTGCGTTTTTGTAACCCTCGTCAGAAAGAAAAAAACGATAACATTCACCCTTATGTCCAACAGGGCTGTTATCGTTTAATATTTCCAATATTATCATATGATGAGCTTCTTTCATAAACCTTTCCTCACCCATTAAATCGTGTTCTAATAAAACGGCTGAATTTGATTTTATTCTTGCTTCCGCAAGTTTTTGGTGAATAGAATTATCTTTCTTATTCAGAAAGAGAAAGTATTTCTTTACATTTACAATAAAGTTACTGCATTCAGGTTCTGCTGTTTTTTGAAGTTTTTCTATCGTATTTTTCATAAGATTTTTTTTGTTTCTTCTTTTATTTTAGAAATAATTTCCTCTAATTGATTAAGGGTTTTCTCTTTATTTCCCGCTGAATATTGATAAATAATTTTTAATTCATTTTCAGTAAATCTCATTCAATATATTCCTCCGGTTTCCTTTGATTTTCCACAAGTATTTTGTCAAGTATTTGATTTATACTGCTTGAATTAAAAAGGGTTCTTAAAATCAAATTGACCTGTTCATCTGTCAAAATTTCCGGTTGAGGAAGATAACTTTCCAGCATAGCACCTCTCGTACAAAGCCTATGTGTTCTTTCTTTTCGGTTAAGTGTTTTTAAACGATGCTGTAATATTTTTTCTTCCTGTTCCGCACGTCTAAGACGGCTTTCAGTTTTTGCAATATCCTGATTAATTTTTTCAAGTTTTTCTTTTTGCTTCATAAGCAATTCTCCTTTTTGGGAACAAGTGGTTATGTCCTAAAGTAAATGAAAAGGAAGCGTTCTGCCAAAAAAATGAAAATTTATTACCAGACCAATAACAATTCTATGCATAAGATGTGACTTAGAAAAACGAATAGTTTTTCTAACCAATCT
>CATLIG010000045.1 GCA_949948985.1 uncultured Clostridia bacterium
TTTTTCACTTCCACAAAATGGGCATTTTACTGTTATTATTTTTTTCGGCATAATAATTTACTTCCTTCCTTTTACTTTTTTACTATTATATCGTCTATTATATTAAAATACTTTAGGACATTACCAATTTTTAAAGATTTTAGCTTGAATTAATAAGGGGATTTCTTGATATATCAGATTTAATTTATTAAAGTGCGAATTAGCACTTAGTATAGTAAGTTTTTGTGCTTTTATTAATAGTTTTTATGAAGTTTTTTATTGTGAAATAATAACTCTGTTCGGTAATCCGAGCGGAAACGACTGATAAAAGGTTTTTCGTCAGATGAAGTCTGATTTTTGTGGGAATTTTCCAGATTTAAAAAAATCAAACAAAAAAGATGAGAAAAAAATCTTTTTAAAACAGGAAATAAAATTATAGGGGTTGGGTCAATTTCAAAAATTCATGGTTGAAAACAGGGAGTAAATATAGTATAATATAACAATCCAATAAATTATAATAAAGCAGTAATTTGTAAATAAAGTAGCATTTAAAAAAGTTTTAAAGTAATTCTATAATAGATGAGAAAAGAAAAACTATTTTAGTCAATATTTTTTAATCGGGAATTTATAGTGAAACAATAAAAGAATGAGCAGATAATCTTTTATAAAAACTAGACCTCATCGGAAACTAACAAATTGACAGATAAATGCAGATTTTGCTGATAGGCGAAATTAAATTTTCACCGTAATACTCGCAGTGATATTTCAAGAAAATTTAATAAAGCATATCGGAAAAGATGTGCTTAGATGGTATTTTTTATGTTTCCAAATAGCTCTACTAATAAGGGAATTCTTTTATTGTTTAGCATTGAAAATTCTGTAAATTGCTATAAAAGGCAAAATGTCTTTCTCTAAAATTTTGAACAAAATATTTTTTCTATATCTATATCAGAAATTGCTGTAAGTAATCTTTATGATTAAATTACACAATTTGGGAAAAGTTTCTAATGTAAAGCTTTCTTAAAATAAATTATTTTTTCGTTTTATTGCAGTAATTTTGCGGAATATTAAAAATATGTATATGAGGTGATAATTATGGAAATTGGAATAAAAGGTAAAAATACAATAACTGTTACGGAGAATATGACTGCGAAAAAAATGGGAAGTGGGGAACTTTCTGTATATGCGACTCCAAGCATGATTGCGCTGATGGAAAACACGGCTTATAAAAGTGTAGAAGAATATTTGGAAAAAGGACAGGGTACAGTAGGGACTTATATAGATATAAAACATCTTTCGGCTACACCTGTTGGTATGGAGATTGTATGCGAAACAAAGCTTATAGAAATTGACAGAAAAAAATTGGTTTTTGAAGTTAAAGCATATGATAAATCTGGCTGTATTGGTGAGGGTATCCATGAAAGATTTATTATAGATAATGAAAAATTTATAAATAAGGCTGAAAATAAAAAAAAATAGTTAATTATTTCAATAAGTTATTCTATTTTTTAAGTATCCGATTTTGTTTATTATAAATTGTATTGAATTAAGAAGGGCGGTATTAATGAAAAAAATTAAGTTAAAAAGTTTTATTAGGGCGGTAATTACTTTATTTATAATTATTTTAACTATTCCATTTGTTGTTTTTGCGGGCAATGATAAAGAGTTGAGAATAGAAAGTATTGAAACTTCTGATAATACAGTTATTGTGACTTTAAATACGCGGTTTAATAAATTTGACTTTTCAGATATTGATATAAAAGCATATTCTGATGATTGGTATAGTCTTGAGCCAAAAATAACTCAAAAATTATCTGTCATTAATACATCTATGGAAATTAATGATGAAAATAAAACTGTCCTTAAATATAAAATTCTTGAAAATATTAAAAATGATAGAGTTATAACAAAAACTAAAGAAGAAAAATTTGATAGTATTTCAGAACAAATAAAAACGGCTGATAATTATGTGTCATGGCAAATGGATAATGGAGGTTGGGATAAGGCTTACGGTGAACTTCATAAAATGAGACCGTGGAACGGCAATGAAGCTAAAAATATATACTCAGGATGGTCTGACCCAACAGGAATACCTATTGCGACTATAGATAATTCAGCTACTTATTCGCATATAATTCAAATAGCTAAAGTCTATCAAAAAACAAAAAATCCACTATATAAAAAAAGTGTGGAAAAAGGTCTTGATTTCCTTTTTAAACTGCAATATCCAAGCGGCGGATTCGCTCAGGTATATCCGGCTAGAGGCAATTATTCTGATTATGTAACTTTTAATGATAACGCAATGATAAATGCTTTAAGGATGATTGAGGATGTTTCAAAAAGAAATTATCCATTTAACGGAGATTTGATTTCTGATGACTATATGAAAAAAGCTGAAATATCTGTTGAAGCCGGTATCAGTTATATTCTTAAATCACAGATTGTTTCAAATGGCGTTTTATCAGCCTGGTGCGCTCAGCACGACCCTGTTACATATGAGCCAAAGGGAGGAAGAGCCTATGAGCTTCCGTCAATAAGCGGCAGCGAATCAATTCCTATTATTAAGTTTCTTATTGACCGTGAACAAACTCCAGAAATAAAAAATGCTGTTACATCTGCTATTGCGTGGTTTAAATCTCATTATGAAGAAAATATGGAATATGATAAAAGACCTGATGACGGAATATCTTTTAAAAAAAAGGAAGGTTCAAAAACATGGTATAGATTTTATGATATAGAAACAAATAAGCCTATATTTTCAGACAGAGATGGTATCCCAAAAGATAATATAGAAGAAATTGGAGCGGAAAGAAGATTTGGTTATACATGGGCTGGAAAATGGTCGGAAAAATTAATTAATGTTATGGATACTATAGGTTATTATAAAAATCTTATAGTAGCGGAGGTTGTCGGAAATAATTCAAAAGATAAAAATGGAAACCGTCTTGTTATAGGTGAAATTGTTCCGGCGCAAAGACCAGAATTTATTAAACCTTCTAATATTTTTCAAAAATAAAATATATGTCTTTAAATGATACTAAAAATAAAAAAATATTATGCGGAGGATAAATATGTTGAATTTTCAATTTTACAACCCTGCCAGAATAATTTTTGGAAGAGGCGAAGAAAATAATGTGGGGAAATATACTGCTGAATATGGAAAAAAAGTTCTTTTGCATTATGGAGAAGGCTCTATAAAAAAAACAGGTCTTTATGAAAAGGTTATTAGTTCCCTTAAAAAATATAATATTGAAATTATTGAACTAGGTGGAGTTCGCCCGAATCCTGTTCTTTCTCTTGTAAGAAAAGGCATAGAAATATGTAAAACTGAAAGTATTGATTTTATTCTGGCTGTTGGCGGCGGAAGTGTTATTGATTCCGCTAAATCTATTGCGGTAGGTTCAAAAATTAATGGTGATATATGGGAATATTTTATGGATAAAAGCAAAGTAATTAAATCATCATTACCATTAGGAGTAATTCTTACAATTCCGGCTACAGGTTCAGAAAGCTCTACAAGCAGTGTTATTACAAATGAGGAAAATTTATTTAAAAGAAGTATTAAATCAACAGAATATATACCTAAATTTTCTATATTAAATCCGGAGATTACTTTTACTTTGCCTGAATATCAGATTGCCTGCGGATGTTCCGATATATTATCCCATCTTATGGAAAGATATTTTACACAGGTTGAACATGTTGATTTTACAGACAGACTTCTTGAAGCGGCTATGAAAACAATTATTATTAATGCGCCTATAGCTGTTAATGAGAAAAACAATTATGACATTATGGCTGAAATTATGTGGGTCGGAACACTTGCTCATAATGGTCTTTTGGATACAGGAAGAATTGGAGATTGGGCATCTCATTATATTGAACATGAATTAAGCGCGTTATATGATCTTACTCATGGAGCAGGACTGGCTATTATTACTCCTGCATGGATGAAATATGTATATAAAGAAAATCAAGATAAATTTATTCAATTTGCTCATCGTGTATTTAATATTGATTTTGCTTATAATGAAAAAGAGAGAACTATTATTGAAATGATAAAATATCTTGAAAACTGGTACAAAACTATTGGACTTCCCACAAAACTGTCAGAAGTTGGAATTACCTCCTCCAATTTTGAGAAAATGGCTGAAAAGTGTCTTGTGGGGCGGGGAAAAGCCGGTAATTTTAAAAAGCTTGATATGGAAGATATTTGTAATATTTATAATCTTGCTTTATAATTTTTTGAATAGTCCTTATAAATGCCGATTATAGAAGGATTTTTTGTTTTTGGCTAATCAGGTTTGTTTAAGCATAATTTTAACATATTTTGTAGAGTAAGATTAAAAAATTACTTGCATATATCACAATAAAATGTTATAATTCTTTGTGAGAAATATATAAGAATTATATTTTTATGATGAAATAATAAAATAATTTATTTATATATCAATATCTTATTAATAGTTTTATGTTTATTATTTTATTGTTTTGCACAATAGTAAATGTAGTGAAATTTATATATAAAATTTAAATTATAAAGTTGGTTTTTATTATATGAAAAAATTAGATTTTAAATTTAAAATATCTTTTAATTCCCCCGTTATATTGAGTTTTACAATAATGTGTTTTATCTCTTTAATAATTAATCAAGTTACAAATGGAGACAGCAATGTTTTGTTATTTAGTGTTTACAGGTCTTCTCTTCTTGAGCCATTAACATATTTTAGGTTTATAGGACATATTTTTGGACATATGAATTTCAATCATTTTATTGGAAATATTATGCTGATTTTAATTGTCGGACCTTTGCTTGAAGAAAAATACGGTTTACATAATATTATAATTATTATATTAATTACAGCTTTTATTACAGGAATTGTTAATTATATATTTTTTCCCAACACCATGCTACTGGGAGCAAGTGGGGTTGTATTTGCTTTAATACTACTGTCATCTTTTACAAGTGTAAAAGAAGGAGCTATTCCTCTTACTTTTGTTTTGGTTTCTTTTATTTATATTGGACAACAAATTTATAATGGTTTGTTTGTTAATGATAATATATCTAATTTATCTCATATTTTAGGAGGTCTTGTTGGGGCGATATCAGGATATGTAATTAATAAAAAATCAAACGGAAAATTACTATTTTAGTTTTATTTGTATTATGGAGATTGTTATAGTAATTTGTAAAATTTTTATGACTTGACTAAAATAAAAAAATTAAATATATCAGTTTTATTAAAGGTTGATTGTTTATTTTTTTATTGTCAGCCATATTTTGAGTTAAGTGTTTTTTACATCCTGTATATATAAAATAAACAGATATTGAAGGTGAAATTATAGATTATGTTTGAACACAAAGTGCTTCAAAATTTAAATGATTATTTTTATGATTTCAATAATCGTTCGGAAAAAGGGGTTTATTTTTATCGTATAAATGGTTATAATGATGAAATTAAAAATTTTATTTATAAATATTATGAAACCGCAAGAGTGTCAGGAATTGTTATTGAAGGAAAAATCCCAAATCCAGATGAAAAAAATTTGTTATATTACAAAGAAATTATGGGCAATGATTTTAAATTGGATACTAAGTTTTTTATTTTAAGTTTAAGAAAATGGCTGCCAAGAATGAATGATAATCAAAGAGAAAATGTAGCTTTATCTATTTATGGTATGCTTAAAGATATGTCTGAAAACGGGAAAAATGATAATGTGCTAAAAAATGCTTATATTAAGTTTATGTGTTGGATTTATTACCGATTTGAAAGGATTGTGAATCGGATTGGTGAAAATAAAATACCTAAAATTTTATATGAAGGTGATATAAGTAATTATGAGCTTAAGCTTATTGCTATTTTATCCAATGCCGGTTGTGATGTTGTATTATTACAATATAATGGCGACGGTAATTATTTAAAATTAGACCCTGAATCTAAATTATCATATAATTTTAATATGTTAAATATGTCTGAATTTCCCCCAAATTTTAGTGTTAAATTTATTAGAAAAGAAATTGAAAATAAAATTAGTGCGGACAGATTATATGGAAAATCATCTGAAATTTTAAATTGCACAAATGCGTGGATTACTGGAAACGGTTTTGATGATTTAAAGAAAGAAATTAAAAAACGAGGAGATGACAGTAATTTATTTTATAATTGTTTTTATAGAATTAATGGAGTTGATGATAAATTAACTTATTTAAATGAACTTTATCAATTATGGCTTGAAATTAAAAGTAATAATAGGAAGATACTTATAATTGAAAATGAAATTCCCAAACCGTCTGTTGATGAAATAAATTTAATTAACAGAAAAAAATATAATAATGAAGAGCAAATGTTAATTGATTTATCAGGCAATTTAATGTATTCATCAAATATACAGTTTCAAAGAATTATTAAAAAAGCTTTTATTGATGTACTTTTGGATGAATCAGAAAAAATTGAAAATAATCTTAATAAACTTGTGAATAAAGCTGTTTATTTATTATGCTGGTTTAAAAGATATCAGACAAAATTATTCTCAAATTGGAAGATAGGTGATATTAGTTGTTTTATATATCTTGGAGGCTGTAAAAATGATAATGAAGCTCTGTTTTTGAGGTTTTTAGCAAGACTTCCCTCAGATGTACTTATTTTAAATCCTAATTTGAATTTTAAATGCTGTTTGCAGGATAATTTGATTTATGAAATTAATTATACAGACTCTTTGAGTGTTGATAAATTTCCAAGAGCAGATTCTAATATTCATATTAGTACGGCGGCTTATAATGCTGAAAGAGAACTAGATGAAATTATGTACACGGATTCGGGAATGTACAGAAATCAACAGTATAATAAAGCTGTTTCTATAATTTTAAAAACGACATATGAAGAAATTGCTGTTTTATGGAATCAGGAAGTTAAATATAGACCTAATTTCAGTGTTGTAAATTCCGCTGTAAATATCCCTGTTATCTTCTCAAAAGTTTCAGGAATTAAAAATAGTGATATTTCAAAGTATTGGTCAGATATTAAATCTTTAATTACAGAAGAAACATTTATTATTAAAGACGCTCCGTTTATTAATTCAATGGAAATGAACCCTATTAAGCAATTTGCTGTTAATTTTTTTAAAAATGGAAAACTTCTTAAAGATAAAATAAAAACTCATAAATGTTATCAATATAATTTTTTAAGAGAGGAAACACAAAATTATATTTTAGATAAACTTGATTTGCTTATAAAGCAAAAAAATATAAAAGGAACGTTTGAAAATGGCATGGAGTATACAATCATTTCTGTTGTACTCAATATAAAAAAAGATATATTAAGAAAAATTCAAAAATTTGATTTTACAAAGAAAAATCCTAAGATTATTTATATTAACACAACAGAAAATATTATTTCTTTAGAGGATAGCATTCTTTCTGCGTTTTTGAATTTGATAGGCTTTGATATTGTTTATTATGTTCCTACAGGTTATAGGTGTGTTGAAAAGTACTTTAATAAGTCAATTATTGAAGAACACCAAATAGGAGAATATTTTTATGATTTGCGTATACCTGATTTCTCGGCTGTTTCCTCAGGTATACGTTATTCATGGCGTGATATAATATTTAAAAGGAGAGATTAAAATGGGTCTTGATTTTAGCAAAACAATAAAAACACAGTCAAATAATTCTTCAGTGAATAACGATATTCAGGATGATTTTGAAGTTGTTGAACACTATGATATTGTCGCTGACAGGCAGCAAATGAATGAAACACTTGTAAATTCCGCTGAGGTAGATTCACTTGTAAGTACGATTGAAATAGATAATCTTGAAACAATTGTTTCTTTTGGGGCGGAGGCCGCTGAAGAAATTTCAAAAGCATCAGATGTTGTCCTTAATAATACAAATTTATCTCAACTTGACGATTCAAGCGAAATGCTTAATACATTAGCGAAAATTATGTCTAAATTTGACATTGATGAAATTAAAGAAAATCCAGGTTTTTTTGGAAAACTGTTTGGAAATTTAAAAAGACAGCTGGACAAAATTTTAGAAAAATATCATACTATGGGTGAGGAAATTGACAAAATTTTTGTTCAATTAAGACAATATGAGTCTGAGATTAAACAAGCGAACAAAAATTTAAATAAAATGTTTGATGCTAATGTGGAATATTATCATCAGCTTGTAAAATATATTCTTGCCGGTGAGCAGGGGTGCAAAGAAATTGAGGAATATATAGCAAAAAGACAATCTGATATGGAAACAACAGGCGATAACTCTATTCAATTTGAAATACAAGAATTACAGCAAGCACTTATTATGCTTGAACAAAGAACCCAAGATTTGAGAACGGCTGAAAATGTAGCTATTCAATCCATTCCTATGATTAAAACTATGGAATTCAGCAATATGAATTTAGTTAGAAAAATAAATTCGGCATTTATTATTACTCTTCCTGTTTTTAAACAAGCTCTCGCTCAGGCTATTATGCTTAAAAGACAAAAAATTCAAGCTGAAGCAATGTCTGCTCTTGATGAAAAAACAAATGAAATGTTGCTTAAAAATGCCAGAAATACGGTCGAACAATCAAAAATGACAGCAAGACTTGTTTCAGGAAGTTCAATTAAGATAGAAACATTGGAAACAACATGGAGAACTATTGTTAATGGTATTGATGAAACAAAACAAATACAGGAAAACGCTAAAAAGCAGCGTATTGCGGATAAAGCAAGGCTTGAAACAATTAAAAACGAGTTTTATAAAAGGTATAATATGCCAAATAAGAATTAATTATAGTAATTTGCAAAATTTTTTGCGCAAAGCAATAAAATAATTCATTAATATATCAGTTTTATTAAAGTTTTTTAATTTATTTTTTAGTTTTTTAATTATAATGGGTTATTATTATGTTTTTTTTATGATTTTGTACAGTGTTAAACAGGTATTATTAATTTCTGCTTGTATATAATGATTTATGATTAAAGGGGAGGATTGTAAATGAAGAAAAAAATGGCTTTATTAATGACGTGTATATTGTTTATGGGGCAGAATACTGTTTTTGCTGATGTAGAAGCCGATCCTGTTGTTATAGAGGGAACACAGTATTATACACTGGAAATGGAAGATAATGGTGTATGCATAACCGATAAATTAGGAAAAAAAATAATTGATCAATTATTTTTTGATGTTAGATATGAGGGCGCAGGATATATAGCACGTTATTATGGCGGTGAACTGAATAATAACTGCGCTATTTTGGATAATAATTTTAAAGAGGTAACTCCTGTAAAATACAATTATATAGAGTATAATAAAAATACCAAAACTTATGAGTGCGGATATGGAGGAGATGGCGGAAAACAGTGTTTTGATTTTTATGATATATCATTTAATAAAATAGCTCAACCAATAGATATTTCACCTATTGAAACTACAGATTATTATTGTCAAAAGATAATTGATGAAGAAAGTTTTGAGGGAAAAACATTTTATTTTATATGCGATTCTAAAGGAAATAAACTTATTGAGGAAGGCTTCAGAGATGTTAAAGGATTAAAAGGTTTTATTGTTGTTAAACGATTTTCAGATTATATGGAAGGACTTTATGATAAGGAATTAAAACTTGTGGCGGATATTAAATATAACTTTATATACTTTGAGGAAAGTTCACAAAGTATCTGTTTGCAGAGTTCTGATAAAAAAGAATATTTAGACCTTGACTCTAAAAATAAAAATCCTGTTAGAAAACTTAAAGAAACAGGCCTTTATACTATTGAAAAAGACGGCGGTTTTTATTTTTGTGATGAAAACGGAACAGTTATAAAAGATACAAAATATTATGATATACGATGTGAAATGGATGATGATAAAATTATTGTCAGAAGCGATGATAAATATCCATATAAATTTGGTATGCTTGATAATAAGCTTAATACACTTTTTAAAGAAGAGTATTTTGCTATTGAAAATAATACAGAAGGAAAATTTAAATTATATGAAAATGATAAAGTCAGAGAATATGATAAAATGAAAGAGGTTTCTTGTACAGAACTTGATTATAAATATATTACTCCGCTTACAGAAAACAAATATATTTATAAGATGATACTGTCAGGCACTGATGATATGATGTCATCGAATAAAGTAATAATTGATAAAGATGGAAATGCTCTTACAGATTTTTATATTAATATTGAGCCTCATGGGAATGATATGGGAGGAATTATAACTGTTTGGTCAAAAGTAGGAATGACTGACAGTACAAGAGGTATGCTTAATTCTGACCTTAAATTAATTGTTCCTATGGGATATCATACTCTTGTACCTGTAAAAGAACAAGGTATTGTATTTATAGATGCTAAAATGGGAGATGAAACAGAGGCATATTATGATTTACAGGGAAATAGTTACAAAACAAAAGAGGAAATTTTTAAAATAAATAAAAATTCATCTGATATGAGTGACTGGGCAAAGGAAAGTATTGAAACTGCCATTAATATCGGCATTATACCAAAAGAACTGCAAAATAATTATAAGAGCAATATTTCACGAAAGGAATTTTGTCAGCTTGCTATAAGTACGTATATAGCCAAAACAGGCAATAAGATAGATGAAACCGCAGAATCTCCTTTTGATGATATTTCAGATGTTTCAATAACCGCCGCTTATAATTTGGGTATTGTTAAAGGAACCGGTCTTAAAAAATTTACACCTGATAATAATATTACAAGGCAGGAAGCTGCCGTTATGCTAAGAAATCTAGCCAATATTCTTAAAATAGCCGATACACCTAAACAGGAAAAATTTATTGATGAGAACTATTTCGCAGACTGGGCAAAAGACGCTATATATTTTGTAGCCGGTATAAAAAGCGGTGATACTTTTGTTATGGTTGGTACGGAAAAAGGGAAATTTTCTCCGTGGATGAATTATACAAGAGAACAGGCTGTCGCTACAATGCTTAGGCTATATAATCAGTCAGAGTAAACTGTGAAGATATTGAAAGAGTTGCGGGCAAAATCAATTGGAGAATTGTGGACATTGTAAATAGAGGAATATTTTCATAATATTTACAATAGTTTATTTGGGAACAAAATAATCATATAGTTGATATTCAGAGCAGTATTTTATTATTTTGACTTAAAAATATTATGATTGTTATAAAAAGCATTCAATATAAATTACTAAGGAGGAATTTTTATGTCAATTAATCTATCTAAGGGTCAAAAAGTTGACCTAACAAAAGGTAATCCCGGACTGAAAAAAATTATGGTAGGTTTGGGCTGGGATGTAAATGCTTTTGACTCCGGATTTGATTTTGATTTAGATGCGGCAGCATTTATGCTTGGAGATAACGGTAAATGTCCTACAGAAAAAGAATTTATTTTTTATGGAAATCTTTTACATCCAAGTGGTTCAATTGAGCATATGGGAGATAATCTGACAGGAGAGGGAGATGGAGATGACGAGCAAATTCAAGTTGATTTAACTAAAATTCCGTCAAACATATCTAAAATTGCTTTTACTGTTACAATTTATGAGGCTGATTTAAGACATCAGAATTTTGGACAAGTTTCAAATTCTTTTATAAGAATTGTTGACGATACAACAGGTCAGGAATTAATCAGATATGATTTGGGCGAAGACTTTTCTATTGAAACGGCAGTTGTTGTAGGTGAGTTATACAGACATAGTGGAGAATGGAAATTTAATGCTATCGGAAGCGGTTTTCAAGGCGGTTTAGCCGCTTTATGCGGTTATTATGGTATAGAAGTAGAATAATTTAAAATAATTTAAGGAGGAATATTTTATGCCAATTAGTTTATCAAAAGGTCAGAAGGTTAATCTTACAAAAGGTAATCCGGGATTGTCAAGAGTTATTATTGGATTAGGCTGGGATATTAATCAGTTTGATACAGGCGGAAACTTTGATTTGGATGCGGCGGCATTTTTATTGAATGATTCAGGTAAGGTTACTAAATCGGAGGATTTTGTTTTTTATGGAAATTTAAAACATTCTTCGGAAAGTGTCCAGCATATGGGAGATAATCTGACAGGAGATGGAGATGGAGATGATGAGCAAATTAAAGTTAATCTTTCTTCTGTTCCTCCCAATATTACAAGAATTACATTTACCGCAACAATTTATGAGGCTGATTCAAGACGTCAGAATTTTGGACAGGTTAATAATGCCTTTATAAGAATTTATAACGAAGATAACGGCGAGGAATTATTGAGATATGATTTGGGTGAGGATTTTTCTATTGAAACAGCGGTTGTTTTTGGTGAATTATACAAGAACAACGGAGAATGGAAATTTAACGCTATAGGGAGCGGATATCAGGGCGGTTTAGCCGCTTTATGCGCAAACTATGGGGTTGAGATTGAATAAAAGGAGATATGGATATGGCTATTAGTTTACAAAAAGGACAAAAGGTTAGTTTATCAAAAGAAAACAGTAAGCTTTCTGTTATTGTTATAGGACTTGGGTGGGACGAGGCACAGCAAAAAAGAGGCCTTTTTGCTCCTAAACCTCAGCCTATAGATTGTGATGCGTCAGCATTGCTTTTGCAAAATGGCAAACTTACTTCTAAGGACGATATTATTTATTTCGGAAATTTACAGCATAAGACAGGCATGATAAAACATATGGGAGATAATCTGACGGGAGAGGGAGATGGAGATGATGAACAGATTATTGTTGATTTAACGGGAATACCGGCTTATTATGACAAAATTGTTATTGTTGTGAATATTTATGATGCGTTTATAAGAAATCAGCATTTTGGAATGATTAAAAACGCTTTTATTAGAATAGCTGATGGAAAGACAAATAAGGAAATGTGCAGATATAATTTGACTGAAGATTATTCTGATATGACAGCTATGATTTTCGGCGAGGTATACAAACATAATGATGAGTGGAAATTCAGCGCTGTAGGGCAAGGAACAAAAGATGCTAGTCTTGGTGAACTCTCTAACAGATATATCTAAAAACTACAAATTTTTTAAGGCAAAACAATTTATTATAGTGAAACAATAAAATAATCAACAAATAATATTTAGTAAAACCTGATATATAAAGTAACTATTTTATTGTTTCACACTAAAGATTTTGCGAATTGATATAATATTAATATATTGTGTTATTAAAGCTTGTTGTTGTATTTTTTTATTATAATTAACAAAAGACAAAACTTCTATTTTATTTTAACAATTTTGCAAATTGCTTATAGGAGGACATAAGTATGAAGTATACAGGACTTACAGATAAAGAAATTGAGACTTCACGTTTGGAATATGGTTCTAATCAAATTCCGGATTCGGAACCGACTACATTTTGGCAGGAGTTTAAAGAAACTTTTGGCGACCCTATGATTAAAATATTACTTGCTATAGCCGCTATTATGATTATAATGTGGATATTTGGCTATGCGGATATTTATGAGCCTTTGGGAACTATCGTTGCTGTTTTAATCGTCGCGCTTGTTTCCGCAAAGACAGGTGTTGCAAGTGATACAAAGTACAGAGAACTTAAAAACAGTACTAAAAAAGATCAGTGCAAGGTTTATCGTGGCGGTGTTGTTAAAGTTATAGACGTTGATGATGTTGTTGTTGGCGATAAGGTTCTTTTACAGTCGGGAGATAAAATACCGGCGGACGGTATTTTAGTTGCGGGAAATCTCAGAGTTGATAATTCAGCGTTAAATGGTGAAGCGGAAGAATGTAAAAAAATGGCGGCACCTGATGATTTTCAGCTTGCCGATGATATTACAGGAGATACTTTTGTTGATGCTCATTCTCTTTTTAGGGGAGCTGTAATATTTGACGGCGAGGGAGTATTGGATGTAAGAAAAGTCGGTCTTAAAACTATGATGGGAAAAATGGCTGAAGAAATGCAGGAAGATGAACCTGATTCACCGCTAAAGGTTAAACTTTCAAAATTGGCAAACCAAATTTCTACATTTGGTTATATTGGCGCAGTTGTTATTGCTGTATTGTATTTAGCTTATTTTGTAATTTCAAAAGGCGGTTTTGATCCGTTTTTTGCTCAAGGAACTCAAGAAGTTTTTAAGAAAATTGTTGATGCGGTTTCTCTCGCTGTTGTTATAATTGTATGCGCCGTACCAGAGGGATTGCCTTTAATGATATCTTTAGTACTAATGAGAAATACAAGTAAAATGCTTGCTCATAACGTTCTTGTAAGAAAAGCGGAAGGTATTGAAACAGCGGGTTCTCTTAATATTCTATTTAGTGATAAGACAGGAACTATTACTAAGGGTATGCTTGAGGTTGTTGATTTTTTTACTGCTGATGGAAATTCAATTAATATTTTAAAACTTAAAAGCCATGGTAAAATCAAAGAGTTTATTGATTTTGCTATTGGAAAGAATACACAATCTATGTTTGATTCGGAACATAGAGTTATAGGCGGTAATGCTACTGACCAAGCTTTGATGAAATTTATCGGTGAGGAAACTTATAATAAATTAAGTTTAGATAAAGAAAATATTGTATCTGCTTTTCAGGGATTTAATTCAACAAATAAATTCAGTCAAGCAAGAATTGACAACATAGGAAAAACGTTTTATAAGGGCGCACCAGAAAGACTGCTTGCAAAAGCAACAAAATATTTAGATAGTAATGGAGAAATAAAAAATATTGATAAAGTACTTTTGGATAAAAAAATTGACGCTCTCGCTGAAAAGGCTATGCGAGTTCTTGCTTTTGGATATTCTGAAAGCAATCTTACTGAAAATGAGATTAACGATGATATTGTAATAATAGGTTTAGTTGGTATACGTGATGATGTAAGACCTGAGGCTAAAGATGCTATTAAAGAAGTACAGGAGGCCGGAATTCAAGTTGTTATGATTACAGGAGACAGACTTGAAACAGCTATTGCTATTGCTAAAGATGCCGGACTTCTTAAAGAGAGTTCTGCAAGAGCTTTATCCTCTGCTGAGTTGAACAGTATGTCTGATGATGAGGTTAAAAAAATTATTCCTTATATAAGAGTAATAGCAAGGGCTTTGCCTACCGATAAATCAAGAATGGTAAGACTTTGTCAGGAAATGAATTTAGTTGTTGGTATGACAGGTGATGGAGTAAACGATTCACCGGCTTTAAAAAGAGCTGATGTTGGATTTGCTATGGGAAGTGGTACTGAGGCGGCAAAGGAAGCCGGAAAGATTGTTATTCTTGATGATAATTTTAAATCTATTAAAGACGCTATCTGGTATGGAAGAACAATTTATCACAATATTTTGAAATTTTGTAAGTTTCAGCTTGTAATCAATGTTGCTGCTGTTATTGTAAGTGCTATAGCTCCCTTTTTTAGAATCGAGGAACCTTTGAAAGTTACACATCTGTTATTTGTAAACCTTGTTATGGACGGTCTAGGCGCTATTATGCTTGGTGATGAGCCTGCTCTTAAAGAATATATGCATGAAAAGCCAAGAAGAAGAGATGAAAGTATTGTAAGTAAAAAAATGATGGGACAAATTATTACTATGGGATTATGGCTGACTGTTATTAGTTTTTTGTTTTTAAAACTTCCTTTCTTCAGAGAATGGTTTAATTATAATCCTGATGAAACAAATGAGCTTTTGACAGGATATTTTATATTATTTATCGTAAGCGCTTTATTTAACGGTTTTAACGTAAGAGATGAAAAATTTAAAATCTTTAGCAGATTACAGGAGAATACAGGATTTTTAAAAGTATTTTTTACGATTATTATTGTTCAGGCGATTATTGTAAACGCTGGTTTAATACCTGGTCTTGATGATATTGGAAAAATGTTTAGCTGTATTCCTATTGGAATTGAACAATGGCTCATTGTTATAGCACTTGGGTTTACAATGATACCAGTTGATTTAATCAGAAAGTGCTTTATTAAAAAATAAAAATGTAATAATTTTGGACTGTACTAAAATTTTTGTACAGTTGTTGTTGACATATTTTATCTGATATGATAGAATATTGAAAGAGTAAGTTGAATGGTCGCATACTTTTTGTATGAGGAAAGTCCGAGCTCCATAGGGCAAGAGTGCCGGATAATACCCGGTGAAGGTGACTTTAAGGAAAGTGCAACAGAAATAAACCGCTTATTTTTTAAGTAAGGATGGAAAGGTAAGGTAAGAGCTTACCGCATTTTTGGTGACAAAGATGGTCTATGTAAACCCCACTCGGAGCAAGACCAAATTGAAACAAAAGGAGTTGCCCGTTCCGTTTCAGGTAAAGGTCGCATGATTTTACAGGCAACTGTAAAACAAGATAGATGATCATTCACGACAGAACTCGGCTTATAGACTTGCTCTTAATTAATAATATTGATGTTTTATGCGTCGAAATAATAAATACCACCTTGTTTTAGTTTTATAAGCAGGTGGTGTTTTTAATTAAGCAGGTAAAATGTGATATTTTTTGATATTGATAATACATTACTGGACTTTATAAGCGCTTAATTAAATGGTATATATAAATTTTATAACAAATGTGGATTTTTCTGTAAGACAGATTTTAATAATTTCGTTTTTATTTAGAAGAAAATAGTAAGTAAACATATAAATATATATTTATAAAATAAATGTATATTTAAAGAGTGGCATGTTAATTGAACTATTTATTTAATTACTATAATATTAAAATAAAAAAAACCATATGATTATTTTTTAATTTACTATAATGTATTTGAAAACTTATGATGATGTAATTCCGATATTAAATAAAATTAAATAGTTAAGATTATGTATTATCAGTAATGGTGGTTATGTGCGGAAAAAACAAAGTTAGAAAAGTTAGGTATTGATAAATATTTTTTGTTATAATTACGGCAAATGAAGTTGGGTTTGCAAAACCTGATTATAGAATTTTTAAGATTGCTTGTCAAAAAAATAATGTTATACCTGAACAATATTATTATATAGGGGATAGCATAAAAACAGATATGTTTCCTTTACATCAAATATAAGGAGAATAATTATTGATAGAATGAAATCAATTTAGAAAAGGGAGAGGAATGTAATAATTTATGGCACGAAAAATAATTATAGAAGATATATTTATAGAAGATATTGAATTTCCTAATAAGGGGATTGGATTTTGGGAAAGTAAAAAAGTTACTGTTAAGAATACAATTCCAGGTCAAAAAGTTAAGGTTAGAATTAAAAAGAAAAAACAAAAATATGAAGGCTATATTTTGGAAACAAAAGAAAAAGCTAATTATGAAATTAAATCTGAATGTGATGTTTTTGGCATATGCGGCGGCTGTACTTTTCAAAATGTTTCGTATGAAAAAGAATTGGAATTTAAAAAGAATAATATTTTAAAACTTTTAAGTCAGTTAGATTTATGTGAATATGAATTTTTAGGGATAAAAGGAAGTCCTGAGATTAAAGAATATAGGAATAAAATGGAGTTTTCTTTTGGTGATAATGGTATTTATGGTGAACTTTCACTTGGAATGAGAAAAAGAGAAAGTTATTATGAGGTGGTTAATGCTGATAATTGTTTAATTATTGATAATGATATAAGAAAAATTGTTGTTTGTACAAGAGATTTCTTTAAAAATTCTCAGGATACTTTTTATCATAAAACTAAAAGAACAGGAGCGCTTAGACATCTTCTTGTAAGAAAAGCTTTCTTTACTGGAGAGATAATTGTTAATTTAGTTACAACAAGTGAATTAAAATCGGATATTGAAAAGTTTGTCAAAGAGATTATTAATATAGATTTTTCTGGAAAACTGGTTGGAATTCTTCATACAGTTAATAATTCAATTGCTGATGTTGTTAAAGCTGATGAAATTAATCTTTTATATGGAAATGATTATTTTATAGAGAAAATTTTAGGTCTTGAATTTAAGATTTCCGTTTTTTCTTTTTTTCAGACAAATTCGAGAGGTGCTGAGATTCTTTATTCTGTTATTAGAGATTTTGCCGGCGATGTTAGAAAAAAAACTATATTTGATTTATACTGCGGAACTGGAACTATAGCTCAAATTATGGCTCAGAATGCTGATAAAGTAGTAGGTATTGAACTTATTAAAGAAGCTGTTGATGCTGCAAAAATAAATGCAAAGCTTAATGGCATTCTTAATTGTGAATTTATTGTTGGTGATGTTTTAAAAGTTATTGGTGATGTTTTGGAAAAGCCGGAATTAATTATTCTTGACCCGCCAAGAGAGGGAATTCATCCTAAAGCTATTGGTAAAATTATTGAATTTGGTGCTGATAGAATTGTTTATGTATCTTGTAAGGCATCTTCTATGGTTAGAGATTTGAAGATTTTTATGGAAAATGGATATATTGTGGAAAAGGTTAAATGTGTAGATATGTTTCCAAGGACTTATCACGTGGAAACGGTAGTCCTTTTGTCCAAACTCAATCCAGACGAATATATTGAGGTAGATTTAGACTTAGACGAGTTTGATT
This sequence comes from uncultured Clostridia bacterium, assembly GCA_949948985.1. Taxonomy (GTDB): domain Bacteria; phylum Bacillota; class Clostridia; order Lachnospirales; family CAG-274; genus MGBC114079. Next base: position 18,403 of record CATLIG010000045.1, read on the forward strand.
TAACAAGTTCAGAAGCAAAAGCAACATATGCGGAAATACAAAATT
>CATLIG010000046.1 GCA_949948985.1 uncultured Clostridia bacterium
AAATATAAATTTTACTTAATTAATAAAAAAAATATAAATATATATTATTTTACTTGCTTAATACTATATTTAAATGTTATAATATTATTTGATTATTTATAATGATATTATTAAAATATTTCCATAAAAACTTTGTATGTTATAAATTGGCTTTTATTAATATTATAACAACCGAAAGGAGAAAATAATTTGAAATTCAAAAAATTTTTTATTTATTCTACTGTATTTCTGTCATTTTTAATAAATATTTTTTCATATTCGATTATAATGGCGGAATCTAACGAAAAAACCTCTCAGGAAGAAACACAGCTTCCTCCTGACAAAAAAGTTTCTGACAAAAAAGAAGGTCCGGAAAACGCACCTCCCCAAATCAATGCTTTAGCCGCAATACTTATAGACGCTGATACCGGAGCTGTTATTTATGAGAAAAACGCTGATGAAAAATTATACCCCGCCAGTATAACAAAAATTCTTACTTCCCTGCTTGTAATAGAGAACTGCAAATATGATGAAAAAATCAAACATTCTCATGAGGCGATTTTTGGTATAGGAGAAGGCAGCAGTAATATCGGAATGAGAGAAAATGAGGAAATAACAATCGAACAAGCATTACACGGAATACTTTTGGCATCAGCAAATGAAGTCTGTGTTGCCGTGGCTGAATATATAGGCGGCGGCAACGCGGAAAATTTTATGAAAATGGAAAATGAACGTTTAAAGAAAATCGGAGCGGTAAACACACATTTTGCAAATCCTCACGGCTTTCACGATAATAATCATTATACAACCGCAAGAGATATGTCACGTATAATGCTTGAGGCAATACAAAACGAAAAATTTGTAAAATTAATAAATACATACTCATATACAATACCTCCTACAAATATAGTTCCTGAGGAAAGACCTCTTCACAACAGCAATAAACTAATAAATCCGTACAGCGATTTTCACTATGATTACTGTATAGGAGGTAAAACAGGTTTTACCGATGAAGCAGGAAACACTTTGGTCACATACTTTAAAAAAGGAGATATACGTTTAATAGCTGTGGTTATGAAAGACCAAGGCGCGCCAAACGCATATGTAGACTCAAAAAATTTAGCTGAATATGGTTTTAAATCCTATGAGGAGAAAGAATTATTTAATAAAGAAGAATATGTTGGAACTGTAAGTTCTGTTCAATACTTTAATAACCGAAAAATAGAACTTGATAAAATTTCAGTAATACCAAAAGAAAGTTATTCAGATATTGTTCCAAAAAATTTTAATAAATCAAATATTTCAACAAAAATAAATTTACCCGATGAAATTATTCTTGAAAACTCAGAAAACAAAGCCATAAAAATAGGAGATAAAGTCGGTACTATTGAAATAATATGCACAAACGGCACTTTCACAAAAACCTTAAAAGAAATTGATTTGATATCAAACTCTAAAATAACACCTATTTCTGAAGAAGCTCTTCAAGAAGAAGAAAATATGAAAACATTTTATAACAACTCTATTACAATACTTATGATAGCCGGTATTGCTATCGCCGTAATAGGAATTATAACAGGAATTACGATTTTCATAAAAAAACGAAACAGTAAAAATAATTCTTTTCACTTTTAGATATTCGGCAAAAAACGTTTTTATAAAATTTTCTTTAAATTATATAAATTTTTTTATTTGTTTAGTTCAATAATTTATATATACTTAAAAAAAGTATATGAATTTTTTTCAAAAAAAGCAATAAATTTCTTATAAAATTATTGCTTTTTTTTACTTTATGTTGTATGATGTATACAAGCAATATATAAATAAAATAATGGTTTGTTATTTCTTAATGTCATATCGCTCAAGCTCATAAAAATTCATTTCTGAAAAATAAACCATTATTAACTATAAACTTTTAAGGAGGACTTTTTTAATGGAAACTTTAAACAGAAATCTTTTAACAAACGGCTTTAAGTTTAATGAAGATTTAAAAATCGGTACAGTTGAAAAACTGCCTGAAAAGGTTATTCAATTTGGCGAGGGTAACTTTTTACGCGCCTTTGTTGACTATATGTTCAACGAAATAAATGCCCAAGAATTATTTAAAGGCGGAATTACCCTTATTCAGCCAATCCCGGGAGGTGACTTCTTAAGAGATATACTTAACAAACAAGACGGTCTTTATACCCTCATCGCCAGAGGTCGTGAAAACGGTCAAAAAGTTACTGATAAAACATTGATTACCTGCGTAAACAGATGTATCAACCCTTATGTTGACCTTAATACTTATAATGACTGCGCTAAAAATCCTGAATTAAGATTTGTTGTTTCAAATACTACGGAAGCCGGTATATCATGGAAAGAAGAGCCTATGGTTTCCGATGTTCCACAGGACTCTTTTCCCGCCAAAGTATGCAACTTTTTGTATTTAAGATTTAAAGAGTTTTCAGGTGCTAAAGATAAAGGTCTTGTTTTCATTCCATGCGAACTTATTGATGATAATGGAAAAACATTAAAGAAGTTTGTATTAAAACACGCTGAAAACTGGAATCTTGGCAGTGAATTTATACAATGGGTTGAGGAAGCTTGTATATTCACAAGTACTCTTGTTGACAGAATTGTTACAGGATATCCCCGTGACGAGGCTAAAGAATTATGTGAGGAATTTGGATATGAAGATAATGCTATCGACACCTCTGAAATTTTCCATACATGGGTTATTGAAGGTCCTTCCGAGCTTGAAAAAGAGCTTCCTTTCCCTAAAGCCGGTCTTAAAGTAATATTTACCCCTGATGTTAAACCTTATAAAAAGAGAAAAGTAAGAATATTAAACGGTGCTCATACTTGCTCTGTATTAGGCGCTTTCCTTACAGGCAAAAATACAGTCGGTGAGTTAATGGATGATAAATTATTATATAAATATCTTGAGGATGCTTTAAATAATGAAATTATCCCTACTATCCAAAGCAATGAGCTGACTTACGATGATTTAAAAGGATTTGCCGATGCTGTATTCGACAGATTCCAAAATCCATTTATCAAACACAAGCTTCTTGATATTTCTCTCAACTCTACTTCAAAATTTAAGGCGAGAGTTCTTTCAACAATTATTGAATTTATTGAGAAGAAAAAAACTCTTCCTAAAATTTTGACATTCTCTTTTGCGGCTTATATTGGTTTTTATAAAGGCGATGAAATTAAAGACGGAGCTTTAATCGGAAAAAGAGGCGATGAAACATATCCTATCAAAGACGATGCTGAAGTTCTTGAATTGTTTAAAAATTTATGGACAAAATGTATTGTATCTGATAAATCATCAGTTGCTGAACTTGTTAAAACAGTATGTTCAAATGAAAAAATGTGGGGCGAGGATTTAAATAAACTTCCCGGTTTCGCTGAAAAAGTAACAGACCACTTATATAATATTGTAAACAACGGAATGCAGTCTGAAATTAATGCCCTTATGGCATAATATGGAGGAACATTAATGAAAACAGATAATGCTATTAAAATAAACGATAACGATAACGTTGTAGTTGCCCTTGATAATATCTCAAAAGGAGAAAGCGTCTTTGGAATAGATGTCGCTGAAAATATCGACCGAGGACATAAAATGGCACTTGTTGATATTAAAGAAGGGGAAAATATAGTAAAATATGGATATCCTATCGGTCATGCCACAAAAGATATAAAAAAAGGCGAATGGATTCATACCCATAATTTAAAAACAAATCTTAAAGGTCTTTTGGAATATGAATACAAACCTCAGCTTAACAATCTAAAGAAAGACAGAGAAGCTACCTTTATGGGTTATAACAGAAAAGATGGCTCTGTTGGAATAAGAAATGAGATATGGATTGTAAATACGGTCGGATGCGTAAATAAAGTATCTGAACGAATAGCGAAAATCGCCAATGAAAAGTATGCCGGCAGAACAGACGGAATATTTACATTTGTTCATCCTTTTGGATGTTCTCAGTTAAGTGATGACCATATGAACACACAAAAACTTCTTGCAGGTATGGTAAGGCATCCCAATGCCGCCGGTGTTCTTGTATTAAGCCTTGGCTGTGAAAATAACAACATAAACGAATTTAAAAAAATATTAGGGGATTATGACGAGGAAAGAGTAAAATTTGTAATAGCTCAGGATTTTGAGGACGAAGTTGAGGAATCCGTAAAAGTTATAGGAGAACTTGTAGAATATGCCGAACAGTTTAAACAAGAGCCTATAAGTGCAAGCAAGCTTGTAATAGGCTTAAAATGTGGAGGTTCCGACGGATTTTCAGGAATAACGGCAAACCCTCTTGTAGGACGTATTTCAGATATCCTTGTACAGCATAACGGTACAACCGTACTTTCAGAAGTCCCTGAAATGTTCGGAGCAGAAACAATTCTTATGAACCGCTGTCAGACTCCGGAACTTTTTGATAAAACTGTACATCTGATAAATGACTTTAAAGAATATTTTATGCGATATAATCAGGAAGTATATGAAAATCCATCTCCCGGAAATAAAAAAGGCGGTATTTCAACTCTTGAGGATAAATCTCTTGGGTGTACTCAAAAAGGCGGTACAAGTAATGTTATGGCAGTATTAGGTTATGCTGAAAAAGCGACAACCCCAGGACTTAATCTCCTTAAAGGTCCGGGAAACGATATTGTCGCTATAACAGGATTAATGGCATCGGGCTGTCACATAATTCTGTTTACAACAGGAAGAGGAACACCTGTTGGAGCACCTGTTCCTACAGTTAAAATCTCAACAAACTCTGATTTGTATAACCGAAAGAAAGAGTGGATAGACTTTAATGCGGGAGCATTGCTTGAAGGAAAAACAATGGATGAGCTTTCGGAAGAGTTTTTTGAATATATATTAAAAGTAGCATCAAAAGAAATCAGAACCAAAAACGAAATTCACGATTACAGGGAAATTTCAATATTCAAAGACGGTGTTACACTTTAATATTCAGACATTATTATATAACATTTTGACATTTTATAAACAGATTTGTTAAAGATTTTTATAAAAATAAATTTTTTAGGAGGCAATAAAATGAATTTTATCGATAAAGATTTTTTATTAAAAAACGAAACTGCCAAAAAATTATTCAATAATTATGCTAAAGAGCAGCCAATCTTTGACTTCCATTGTCATTTAAGCCCAAAAGAAATATATGAGAATAAAAATTTCGAGGATATTACTCAAGCATGGCTTGGGGGAGACCATTATAAATGGCGTGCTATGCGTTCACTTGGAATTGATGAAAAATATATAACAGGCAAAGAAACAACTAGCTTTGAAAAATTCAAAATGTGGGCAAAAACAATTCAGTATGCAATCGGCAATCCCTTATATCACTGGACACATCTTGAACTTCAAAGATTTTTCGGAATTTACGAGCCTTTAACCGAAGACAATGCAAAGGAAGTTTTTGATAAAGTAAACGCTCTTTTACAACAAGATGATTTTAAAGTTCGTGAACTTATTAAAAAATCAAACGTAAAAATTGTTAATACAACTGACGACCCTGCCGATACTCTTGAATATCATCAGCTTATAAAAGATGACCCTACTATTGATTTAAAAGTGCTTCCGGCATTCAGACCAGATAAAGCGTTAAATATTGACGCCAAAACTTTTACCGAATATATTAAAACTCTTTCTGATGCCGCTAAATCTGAAATCAAGAGCTTTAAAAATCTTACTGATGTTTTAAAAAGCAGAATGGATTTATTTGAAAAAATGGGTTGTTGCGCTTCAGACCATGCTTTCACGTATGTTCCTTGTAGCTTAGCGTCAGAAGAAGAAATCGAAGCAATTTTCGCTAAAGCTCTTAAAGGTGAAACCCTTATAAAAGATGATATTGATAAATATAAAACCGCTCTTATGCAATTTTTGGGAGCTGAATATTCAAGGCGTGGCTGGGCTATGGAACTTCATATGAACATCAAGCGTGATAATAATACAAAAATGTTTGAAAAAATGGGACCCGATACAGGATTTGACTGTATTTCCGACTGGTCAAGCGCAGAAGGTCTTACAAATCTCCTTGATACCCTTGAATATAAAAATAATCTTCCAAAAACAATTATTTTTGCCGGAAACCCTGCTGACAATCAGGTATTTGGTACAATTTTAGGATGTTTCCAGTCAAGTGACGCACCTTCAAAAATTCAATTTGGTACAGCATGGTGGTTTAATGACAATAAAGATGGTATGGAAGCACAGATTAAAGCATTAGGAAATCTTGGAGTTCTTGGAAAATTTATTGGTATGCTTACAGATTCAAGAAGTTTTCTTTCATATCCAAGACATGAATACTTCAGAAGAATTTTATGTAATATAATCGGTCAGTGGATTGAAGATGGTGAATACGCAAACGATATTGAATTTGCCGGAAAACTTGTAGCTGATATTTGTTATAAGAATGCTCTTACCTACTTTGGAATGGATAAGTAATAATAAATAAAAAAATAAATAAATGAACATCTCCAAAAGCCTTCATAAAGTAAATAACAATTTTACTGATATAAAAGGTTTTTTGGAGATGTTTAATATACTGCTATTACAGCATTTTATATTATTTTTAGAGGTGACTTAAATGTTATATGAAAAATTAGCATCATTTGCCAATAAAATTAATGAAATTCCTCCAAAAGAGCTTAAACTAAATAACCCAATATATAATGAAACAAAAAAAATAATTGAGTTAATAACTGACGAAACGGTGGAGCAAAATGATAGCATTAAAATTCTATATATATACTTCTTATCATTTATGTACTATAATGACAAAAAAATATCCCATGCTGTTTCTATGCTTAAAATAATTTTAAAAAGCTCTATATCTCACTATACAAAATTATTTTATTATTGGCAATTACAAAGGTTTAAATTTTTAAATCCAGAATTTACGACAGATAATGAATTTCCTGTATTACTTGAAAATTTATATTCTGACATATATTGTTCCTTTAAGAACGAACTAAATTTAACTGAAAACCATATTTCAGCAAATGAAAGAAATATAAATCTTATTTTTATTATAACAAGTCAATTTCTTTCCTTAGAACACGCTCCGACAAAAACAACTTTAGATAGAGCCTATACATTATGTAAATATTGGGGAAAACAAGTTCTTATAATTAATACGGCAGACTTAGTAACATTTGTAAATTGTGTTCCTTTTTATAATCTTTTTGGAGCTAATATCTTTAATAAATACTCTGAGATTAGTGAGCTAAACTACAATGAATGTTCTTTTCAATTTTATCAACCAAAAGAACCTATGCCAAATAAAGATTCAATGATGGAAATAATAAATTGTGTTCTTCGCCATAAGCCTTATTTTATACTTAATATCGGAGGAAATAATATAACATCTGATTTATGCTCATTGTTTGTTCCGACAGTTTCTCAGGCAACTGTATTCAGCGATATTCCTCAAACATTAGGAACCTTTGCCATAACGGCAAATCCAAAACTTCAGACTAAAGATAACATATTATCAACTACATTTACTTTCAGTTATAAACCTCAGACTCATACATACACTCGTTCTGATTTTTCTCTTCCCGATAATAAATTTATTATAATTATGGTAGGAGGACGACTTACAGAAGAAGTGTCCTATGAATTTTTGAGAGAATTAAGTGAAATTTTTAAATATAATATACACATAACATTTGTCGGAAATTTCAGCACATATGAATCAATAATTGAAAAAGACTCTGTCTTGAGAGAAAACACATCATTTATAGGTTTTCAAGATGATATTCTCGCTATTGTTGAACTTGTTGATTTATATGTTAATCCTCCAAGAACCGGCGGCGGTTCTTCTATAGCGGAAGCACTCTCAAAAGGAAAGCCTGCTGTTACATTAGACTTTGGAGACTGTAGTTTCAGTGCCGGCAAAGATTTTTGTGTAAAAAATATAGACGAAATGAAAAACTCTATTATAAAATACGCTACTGATTCGGAATTTTATAATATAATGTCAAAAAAAGCTCTTGAAAGAAATGAAATTCTAACCAATACAAAAAAAGCTCTTGAAAATATAGTATCATCCGCTGAAAACTCAAAATACTGGTGGTAAAATCCACTTTAAAGCCAATATAACAATTATAGTAAAAAATATTTGAGGAAGAAAAATATGAATTTATCAACATTTGAAAAAAGCTTTTATAGTTTAATATTAAACAGAGGCAAAACTTACCATAATTTGAAAAAAGTACGCAGTATTGAAAATATTTCAGAAAACAAGTATAATATTATGGTTTCTGGTACAAAAAATTATATTGTGTCAATTGAAATTGAAGACAATGAAGAAATAACACAGTTATCATGTACCTGTCCTTACGGTTCTCATTGTAAACACGAAGTTGCGGCTCTTTATGAACTTCGCAATATTATTTCAAAAGAAAATGATATCTCTACATTTATTATTAAAAAAAATGGATTTGTTATAAATGACCTTATTGATAAATACAGCAGGAAAAATAAAAAAATCACCGACATTGAGGAAAATTTGAATAGTATACATCTTTTTCCTGCTATAAGCAAAAAGTGGGATCATATTTCTTTGGATTTGAAAGCCGGCGCTAAAAATAAAAAACGCTCATATGTTATAAGTAATATACCTGAATTTTCTCAAATGTTTAAATCAGGCACAAAACATCGCTATGGGAAAGACCTTGAATTTATACATTCGTATAATGTTCTTGATGAAGAGTCCGAAAAACTTATCCAGTTTATAAGAGTTGTTTCCGAGCAGTATACCAATAAATACAGCTATAATAAAAAATTTCTTTCTCTTAATGATGAGCAATTTCCGGAATTTCTCAAAATCTATGTAAACAAAGAAATTAGCTTTGAAAATAATTTATATAGAGTTAGTTTGCAAAACTATCCTATAAATTTTAAATTAGAAAAAAAAGAGAATAATATTTATTCAATGTCGGTTTCTCAAGACTACCAAATACTTTCAAGCGGAACAGAATCAACTATTTGTGATCACAACAACAAAATAATTTATATTTGTACAGCAGATTATTCTGAAGCTATGACTGAAATACTCAAAACAATAGAAAACAACAATAATAAAATATTTATTCCAGAAAATGATATAATGGCATTTTATAAAAATATTCTTTTCATAATTTCAGAATTTTCTGTAATTGAAAATATTGATATTATAAGTCATATAAAACCGCCTGAACTTAAAGCGTTATTATATTTGGATATGCCCGAAAAAAATACAGTAACCGCTAAACTTGTATTTTCTTACAATGATAAAGAATTTAATCCGTATTCATATTACGATAATCCGCTTGCCGATATAAAAAAGGAAACAATAATAAAAAATAAAGCTGAAAAATATTTTACTCCTACTAACTCTAAAAATAAATATAATCTTTTACTTTGTGGAGATAAAGAAATATACCACTTTATTACAGAGGGTCTTGCCGAATTATCTGAAAAAGTGGAAATACTCGCAAGCGAAAACTTTGACAAAATTTCTGTATTCAAAAAAATATCACTTAATATTGGGGTACACATAAAAAGTAATCTTCTTGAATTGGAGTTTGACACAGGAAATTACAGCATAGATGAACTTTCAGATATTCTTGCCTCATATAATAAAGGACTTAAATACCATAGACTTGATAGTGGTGAATTCATAAATCTTGACGATGAAATACTTAATGAATTTTCTGAACTAAAAAATGCCCTTAATATTAGTGATAATGAACTTATAACTGGAAAAACGAATATTCCTAAATACAGAATGCTGTATCTTGACGCTCTCCGAAAAAACAACAAAGAATTGAATATTGATGAGAGCAAAGAATTTTATAAAGAAATAAAAAAATATAAAACTCTTTCAGAAGTAGGAGATTTTAATTTTCCCAATAAACTTGAAGATATTATGCGTGAATATCAAAAAGATGGATTTTGCTGGTTTAAAACAATACATACATACAATTTTGGAGGAATACTTGCTGATGATATGGGACTTGGTAAAACTTTACAGGCAATTTCTCTTATGCAAAGTATAAAAGATGAAAACCCTGACAAAAAATTTCTTGTTGTATGTCCGGCATCCCTTGTTCTTAACTGGGAAAGTGAAATCAAAAAATTTGCTCCTGATTTAAAAAGTCTTTCTCTTGTTGGTACTGTTTCTGAAAGAACTGAAAAAATAAAAAAAATTTCCGAACACGATATAATAATAACATCTTACAATTTGCTGATAAAAGATATTAAATCTTATAAAAAACTTGAATTTTGTATACATTTTGTTGATGAAGCACAATATATCAAAAATCATAACACTCAAGCGGCAAAAGCTACTAAACTTATAAAAAGTGAAACTCGTTTTGCCCTTACAGGTACTCCCATAGAAAACAGCCTTGCAGAACTTTGGAGTATTTTTGATTTCATAATGCCAGGTTATCTTTATGATTACAGATATTTTAAAAACAATTTTGAAACTCCTATAGTAAAGTCCAAAGACATAAATAAAACAAAAGCCCTTCAGAAAATTGTAGCGCCTTTTATATTAAGACGTATGAAAAAGGAAGTTCTTAAAGAACTTCCGGATAAAACAGAAACAATATTAAAATCTGAAATGGATGATATACAAAGAAAACTATACATAGCAAATCTTGTTGAGTTTAAAAAATCAGCAAAGGAAAAAACTGCTGCTGAAGGTGAAAAAAGTCGTTTTGAGGTACTTGCGATGCTAACAAAATTACGTCAGCTTTGCTGCGACCCTAAACTTATTTATGATGATTATGATGGTGAGAGCGCTAAACTTGAGCAATGTATAGAGCTTGTTTCAAATTGTGTTGATGCCGGGCATAAAATACTTCTTTTTTCACAATTCACATCAATGCTGGATATAATACAAAAAAGGTTAGACGAATATAATATTTCAACATATATGCTTACAGGTAAAACTAAACCTTCCGAAAGACTTAATATGGTAAATAAATTTAACAAAGATTCCACAAATGTTTTCCTTATTTCCCTTAAAGCGGGTGGAACAGGACTTAATCTTACCGGAGCTGACATTGTTATACATTATGATCCATGGTGGAATATCTCTGCTGAAAATCAAGCCTCTGACAGGGCCTATAGAATAGGACAAAGAAAAAATGTTCAGATTTATAAGCTTATTTCCGAAAATACAATAGAAGAAAAAATACACATTTTACAGCAAGCAAAATCAGAACTTACTGAAATCACAAACAGTACTGAAAATATAACACAAATGTCACTTTCCGATATACTTGATTTATTTGAGTAAAATATAATAATAATCATTTACAAAACTTTTAATAGAAATAATGACTTCTTTCGAAACTACATAATTACTGTAAAGTTTCGAGAGAAGTTTAATAAAATAAGTCCCTTTAATGTCAATTTTATTAAACAGGTCTATTATAATTTAATTGTTCATTATTTTATTGTTTCACTATAAGAATAAAATAATATTTTATATATAAACTTATCCTTATTATACTTTAATTACTCTATAACATTTATATAATCTATGTTAGGCTGTTTACACTTCTTATCAAATCCTTATAGATGTATACTTCTTTACTTATATATTAAACCCATTATACTAAACACATAAATTATTAAAACCCAAGTCTGTTAAAATTTAATAAAATATTTTTTATACTTCACAATCTTTTTTTGTTGTATTATAATATTATTATAATTTATTTTTATATTATAAAATTTTCTTTAATAAATAACTATAAATGCAAAAAAATTAATAATAAACTTGTTCTAAATTAACATAATTTTATCAACAAAATCAAATATATGGACAAGTCTGTGAAAATTATGGTTAAGCAAATTGCTATAACAGCATTTTCTTAAATAATAAATAGTACTATTGTAAATTTATAGAAATGAGGTTGCTATATGACACATAAAGAAAAAGCAAAACAGCTTTTACAACAACAATATCACTGTTCACAGGCATTATTTGGAGCATTTGCAGATGATTTGAGCTTAGATTTAAAGACTATATTTAAAATCAGTACTTGTTTCGGAGGTGGAATGCGCCATGGTGGAACTTGTGGGTGTATTACAGCATCATTATTGGTTTTGGGAATGGTCTTAGGCTTTTATGATGCCCAAGATAAAGAATCCGAAATATACGGAAATAGCAAAACAGAGGAATTTATTCGCCTTTTTACCGAAAAAATGGACGGTTATATTAACTGCCGCGATATTTTAGGAAAAGATATCTCAAATCCAAAAGATATGGCAATCGTACGCAAAGAAGGACTTATTCTAAAAAAATGTTCCAAAGTTTTGGAAATAAGCATTGAAATTTTAGAAGATATTTTAAAAAATTATCTTAAAGATATAAGTGAAAGCAGCATAAATTTAGAGGACATTCCTGTAAATAATGATATCCAAAGTATGTTTAAAGATCTCAGAAAACTCAACTGTTTCAAAAGAAGCGTCAATAATCTTTTATTTTATTCTTCAAAAGAAATTGGTTTTATACAGTTTGATATACGTAAGTTTAAAATTGTTAATGATTTATATGGAGAAAAATTTGGAGACGAGGTTTTAGATTTTATTATAAAACAACTACAGCATATTTGTAATGAAAAACAATTTTACATAAATCTCAGAAGCGATGTTTTTATGGTAGTAATGGAATATGATGATGAAAAAGAACTGGTTGATTTTATAAACCTATTAGACAGTAGAATAAACTTTTTTAAAAATGTAAAACTTCAAATATCTTATGGAATTTATACTGTAGAAGATAAAAATATGGAGTTAAGACAAATGGAAGACAGAGCCGCTATGGCAAGAAAAGCGGCTAAAAGTAGCATATTGACAAATATTTTATTCTATAAAGAGCAGTTTAAAGAATCTTTGTATAACAGAAAGTTTATTGAGGAAAATATGCAGTCAGCAATTACGGAAAAACAATTTCTTATGTATCTTCAACCAAAATACAGTATTCTAAAAAATAAAATAATAGGTGCTGAAGCTTTAATCCGTTGGAAACACCCTGAACGTGGAATGATTTACCCCGACCAATTTATTCCAATTATAGAAGAAAACGGATTTATAAGAAAAGCTGATTACTATATATGGGATAAAGCCTGTCGTTTTATTAAAAGGTGTAAAGATGAGGGTATTATGTCTTGTCCTATTTCAGTAAACGTATCAAGAATTCATCTGCAAGATAACGAATGTATACAAATACTTTCTAATATGATAGAAATCAATCAGATTCCTAAACATCTTTTAGAACTTGAAATAACAGAAACAGCTGATGATAAACAAATAAGTAAAAAAGCCCTGCAATTAAAAGAAGAAGGTTTTACTTTATTAATGGACGATTTTGGAAGCGGTTATTCCTCTTTAAATATTCTTTTGGAAACACCTTTTGATGTAATAAAACTTGACAAAAAATTTATAGAAAATATGATGGTATCAACAAAAGGAAAACTTATATTAGAACAAATAGTTTCAATGGCTGATAAACTTAATTTAGGTCTTTTGGCAGAAGGCGTTGAAACAAGAGAACAAGTAGAACTTCTTAAAAGTATTGGCTGTGACCAGGTACAAGGATATTATTATGCTAAACCAATACCTGAAGACGAATTTTTTGAAATCTTAAAAAAACAATAAACTTCTTTTGAAACATTTCTCATTTATTAAAATAGTAAAAAACAGCGAAAATAAAAATTTTAGAACAATTTTATTTTCGCTGTTTTCTTATATTTCAACCCCAAACTTAATCTTTAAAAGTTTTGTACAAAAGACCTGTTCTAAAACAACATAACATCGCTTAACAAATCTTTTTCCACCTGTCTTTGTCTTATTTTCTTGAAATAATTAAAAGATTCTGAGAAAATCAAACTTAATTTGATAAAAAAATTTTTTGTCAATCGTTATAGTCAATCAACTTAAAAATTGAACAAGTTCAGCGGCTAAAAATCCTTTTGCTCATTTTTAAGTTGATTGACTATATATGATGGTTTTAAACAGTTTTAAATTATTAAACACTCATTTTTTTAAGAAACGCTTTTGTCCGTTCATTTTTCGGATTATCAATAACATCAGCAGGTTTTCCCTCTTCTACTATAACTCCTCCATCCATAAATATAACTCTGTCTGAAATACTTCTGGCAAACTCAATCTCGTGAGTTACTATTATCATAGTCATTTTTTCATCAGCAAGATTACGTAGTACTTTTAATATTTCCGCTGTAAGCTCTGGGTCAAGAGCTGAAGTCGGCTCGTCAAAAAATAACATTTTAGGTTTCATCGCCAACGCACGGGCAATCGCTATACGCTGTTGTTGCCCCCCTGAAAGCTGATACGGATAATAATTTGCTTTATCCTCAAGTCCCATTTTTTTAAGAAGTACTTTAGCCTCTTTATAAATCTCATCTTTTGAGCGCTTCTGAACATGAATTGGAGCGTCTGTTATATTTTTTATTACTGAATAATGAGGAAATAAATTAAAATTTTGAAATACCAGCCCAAAATATCGGCGAATTTGCTTAAGCTGATTCTTTGAAGCATATACAGGTAAACCATTTTTACTTGTTACTGCCTGCTCACCACAATAATTCATACTTCCTCCGTCAATCGCCTCAAGCATTGTCATACAGCGCAACAAAGTTGATTTTCCCGACCCTGACGGTCCAATAATTGAAATAACTTCTGTTTCATTAACTGATATGCTTATATCTTTAAGTACACGCAAATCACCGAAACTTTTTTCTATATTACTTATTTCAAGTAAATTCATATTTATATCCCCCCATCAGCGAAAATAATTAAGCTTTTTCTCAATATACTCCATTATAAAAGCAACAATAAAATTAAATATATAGTAAAATACACCTGCTATAAACAACGGCATAATTGTAGTTTCAGCGGCAGCCACCTGTTTCGCTAAAGTAAACATTTCAGTATATGATATTGCGAAAGCAAGCGAAGTATCTTTTACAAGAGTAATAACCTCATTTGTGACTGATGGAATTATATTTTTAACCATCTGCGGAAAAATAATTTTAAAAAAACGCTGTCTTTTAGTGTATCCCAAAATATAAGATGCCTCATACTGTCCTTTATGAACCGCCTGAATACCAGAGCGGTAAATTTCAGCAAAATAAGCGGCATAGTTCAATGTAAACCCTATAATTACCGCATAAAACCGATAACTTGATGTAGTATTTATTCCAAAAACAAAATAGGGCCCAAAGAAAACAACTAATAGCTGTAACATAAGAGGTGTGCCTCTTACTATTGATATATATATTTTTACTATCCATCTAAGAGGTGTAAATTTTGACATTCTTCCTGACGCTATTAAAAGGCCGAGCGGCATTGAAAAAAGCAAAGTAAGCAGAAAAATAGCAAGAGACGCTCCAAGTCCCCCTGCAAGCTGACTGGAAATATTTATAAGTTTTTCAATAAATGACTGATTATTTTCTGTAGTCACATTATCTATGTACGAATCTTCTTCTGAAAGACATATACTTGATTCAAGACCCCATTTTTCGGCAATTCTTATAAAAGTTCCGTCCCCAAGCATTTCAAAAAGAACTTCTTGAACCTCGTTTCTAAGCTCTGTATTTCCTAAAAGAAACCCAATACCATATTCCTCTGAAGAAATATGTTTATCAAGCATAGTAAAAAGATTTCCTCTTGATTTAATTTCATAATTAGCAACACCAATATCCATACATATAGCATCTATGGCTCCTGATTCGAGATTAAGAAACGCACTGTTATAATCTCCTACCTGCTGAAGCTCCGCAAAAGACTGAGCAAGTTTTATATTTTCCTCATCAGCATCACTGCCTGTAAGCGCAGCAAGAGCCGAACTGTCAGCCTGTACCGCGACTATTTTTCCCGAAAGACCTGATAAATCGTAAATACCGGAATCTTTTTTTACTACAACAACCTGTGAATTATCAATATATGGAGTACTCCATGTATATTTATCCTCCCGTCCATTCATAGTAAAACCATTCCAAATGCAGTCTATAGCACCTGTTTTCAATTCCATATCTTTAGAATTCCAGTCAATAGGCTGTTTTTTCAAGATCCACCCCTTACGGGCGCATACCTCTTCAGCTAAATCAAGGTCAAAACCAACGTATTCACCACTTTCATCCTTATATCCATAAGGTGGAAACTCAGCATCAAAACCAACTGTAAAACTCCTATCATCGGCATGGCAAAGTGTAAGCATAGCTGTACAAATATACACAATAAGCAGTACAGAGGTAATATACCTAAGCAGCAATCTTTTTAAATTCATATTTTTTCCTCCGTCATTATAATATTTTTATGTACACAGGAGTACAAATAAAATCAATAAGATAATAATTGATAATAATGCTCCCGCATATACCATCAGAAAACTAAACGCTTTCCAATTAATTATATTATAACACATTTTTTGACATTGTACATATAATCCAATTATAAATTTTACTTTTGCAAATAATTATATCTCCAATTACACATCTCTTCAAGAACATATATAATACTTTTGTCAAATTCAGTCAAAAGTGTTATGTTTTAGTTTGTACAATGAAATATACAATTCTATTTATCAATCTATGTCGTTCCGGTTCTTTTAATTGCTGAACAAGCATCTTACCTGTAACTTTAGGTATTTTTTTATGTAATTTATTATAATAGTCAATCAACTTAAAAATAAGTAAGTTCGGCGGCTAAAAATCCTTTTTGCCGTGTTGCCATCGGTCGGCGTAGGCAGTCGGCTATGCTCTCCCTCCGCCGCCTTGAAAAAATAATTTTTAGCTCGCCTCCCTTTTCTCATTTTCAAGTTGATTGACTATAAAACAGGTCTATTATGGCAAAACAATAAAATCTTGATATAGTTTATAAATAAAATATACAGCTAAAAAAAATAAAACATATAAATACAATCTTTAAAATTTTATTGTTTTGCTATTTCTATGTTATTATTTTAAAATCTGTCTTCCTTCGTGATCCATATAATAATTATCTTTATGTATTAAGTCTATAATCGGTACAATTTCAAATCCTTTTTCCTTTATCCCTTTTATAATTGTTCCTAATGCTTCTGGAGTATACTTAGCATCATTATGGAATAAAATTATCGAACCATTTCCCAAATGCTTATGATTTAAAACTTGATTTATTTCTTGTTCTGCCCCATATTCTTTCCAGTCAAGACTATCACTGTACCATATAAAGTAAAACACTGTATTTATGCCATATACAGACTTCTATTAATACTAGTAATATCCCATTTGTTTAATAAAGTTGCGGTTAAGAATTAATTAAAATATCATAAAATAATTTATCCAATTCATTATAGGATTTTTCTACTCTGTCCGGCAGAAGTTTCACTGTACTCGCTATATTCTTTAATAGCGCAAAATATCTTTCTATATATTTACATTCATTTATAATACTGGTTTTAATAATCTGTGTGTCTTCATATGAAGTCCGTTTCATTTCAATTAAAGCAGGTATAATGGATTTTAATTCATTATCTTGAAGTATTCTTATATCAAGAAGGTTTTCAAATTCCATAGGAGGCGTAGATTGTCCTTGTGTAATCCATTTACAAGCAAGAATAGAATATAATATATAAAGAAAATCTTTTAATTTAACTACTTCTTTCTTTAAGCATAATTTGTAATTACTTTTTGCTATGTTAAAATAATAAAAAAATTCCCGTCTTAATAAAAAATAATCGTTTGTTTTTTCTTTTATTTTTTCCCACTGCTCACTTGTTTTATATACAATAAGAGAATTTGCCCATTCAAAAAAAATTGGGTCAGCTTTTTGTAACATACATAAAGCTTTTTGTAAATCCACACCATTTATGTATAATTTTTTGCTAAACTGCCAGTCTGAAGAATTTACAATATATTTTGCTGAATCATATTTAATATATTTCTTTTCCGGCTTTAACTTTAAATAAGATTCAAGATTTCTCAAATAAATCTGACCTTATAACCACTGTCAAGGGATTGAATACCCCAAGCACGGCTACCTGATTCTACAGCAAATATAATTTTTACATTTTCTCTTTTCTCAATTTCATTTAATTTCTGAATAATTTTATCTTTCATATTATTTCATCCTTTTTAACCCTGTTATTTATCGGTATTTTAATTACTAATTTGTTTATTATTCAAACTTATGTTATACTCTTCATTATGAAATAAAATTATTAGAATCATTTTCCAAATATTTATGATTCAGCGCTTGATTTATTCCATACTCAAACCAATGTCATTAAGTTAAGAAAAATTAAATGATAAAATTTATAAGAGTGAGGCTTATTAAAAGAACCCCACTCTTTTTTATAAAAAAATCGGAAAAATAAAAAAAACACTTGACAAATCAGTAAAAATTTACGACGAAGCCAATTAGATGAATTACAA
>CATLIG010000047.1 GCA_949948985.1 uncultured Clostridia bacterium
CAAATAAATATAACACTTATAAATAAACACTTTTTTCAGTTTTTACGAAATATTATAAAATTATTTAAAAAATACTTATTTGTCAGAATAAAAATGTATAAAAAAACAAAAAACATATATTTTTTCAATAAATCTGTTTGATAATACAATGTAACAATAACCTACAATAAATTCTTACCAGAATAATTATAAAGTCTTTAAAAAAATCAGGCAAAGTATAAATAAAAGAATCTGTCAAGTAATGCAGCAAAGGTTGCCGAACAGTTCTAACTTTTTAATACAACTGATTTTTCTCCAAGAAGCTTTTTAAGTTCATCAATAAGCATTTCATCAACATAAATATAATTTGAACTTTTAAGTGTGATTTTCTGTTTTTTACCCTCATCATATATAATAACAGGACTTTTACCTTTTTTATTTTTCAAAATTTCCATAATCATATCAAGCTTTATATTGGAATCTTTTGATATTTTAAGCCATAATGTTTGATTTTTATTTATAATATCATCATAATCCGTAATACTCTCGCAAATAACCTTTGTCGGCTGGTCGTCAGAAACACTGACCCTTCCTGATATCAATACAACACTGTCCTCAGTCAAACTCTGTGAGTATTTTGAATAAACATCAGGAAACATAATAACCTCAATAATACCGTCTAAATCCTCAATATTCACAAAAGCCATTACCTTATTATTTTTGGTATATTTAACTGATATTTCTGAAATAATACCTCCAATAACAACCTTCTGAGAATCATACATCTGATTATGTTCTGATGAAAAATCAATACTTGTACAGTTAATATATTTTTCCAATACTTCTTTGTATTCAAAAAGAGGATGACCGCTTACATAAATTCCCAAAACTGATTTTTCCTCTGAAAGCAGCTGCTTTTTAGGAAATTCTTCAATCTTTGGCAAGATATCCTCATATATCTCCTCATCTTTTTCTTGCGTAGCCTCAAATAAAGAAATTTGTCCAGCCATAGTTCTTTTTTTCGCCTGTCCTATACCATTATAAATTTGTTTATAAACCGACATATATTGAGACCTTTTTCCTCCAAGAGAATCAAAAGCCCCTCCTTTAATAAGACTTTCAATAGCACGTGTATTCAAATCCTTAGACAACCTGTTTAAAAATTGCGTCATACTTATATAATTTCCGTTTTTCTCTCTTTCGTCTACAAGCGCCCTCACGTTTCCGGCTCCGACATTTTTAATTGCCGAAAGACTATATCTTATTTTACCATCAGAAACACTGAAATTATGAAAACTTTCATTAATATCGGGAGGCAACAATTTAATATCCATTTTTCGGCATGCGACAATATATTCTGATATTTTATCAGGAAAATTCATAACGCTTGTCATAAGAGCCGCCATAAACTCAACAGGATAGTAAGTTTTAAGATAAGCGGTCTGATATGCCACAACAGCATAAGCTGCGGCATGAGATTTATTGAAAGCATATTTAGCAAAATCTGTCATTTCATCAAATATTTTCTCAGCGGACTTTCTATCAATACCGTTTTTAATGCACCCGGGTACATTTTCATCAAGTCCCTCTATAAAATTTTTTCTTTCCTGAGCCATAACATCCGTTTTCTTTTTGCTCATCGCTCGCCTTACAAGATCACTTCTTCCAAGACTGTACCCTGCAAGCTCTCTTACAATCTGCATAACCTGTTCCTGATAGACAATACATCCGTAAGTTGGCTCAAGAATTTTTTCAAGTGATTTATGAGTATACACAATAGAATCCGATTCATTTTTCCCCTTTATATATTTAGGAATAAAATCCATAGGTCCAGGACGGTACAATGAAATTCCGGCAATAATATCCTCAATGCTGTTTGGTCTTAGTTCTTTCATAAACTGGCGCATACCCGCGCTTTCAAGCTGAAAAACACCGTCTGTTTTACCGCTTGATATAAGCTCAAAAACTTTTTTATCGTCATAATTAATTTTAGCCGTATCTATTTTTATTCCATAATTTCTTTCTACTTCTTCTATAGCATTTTTAATTACAGTAAGCGTTCTTAGTCCGAGAAAATCCATTTTTAAAAGCCCAAGCTCTTCAAGAGTCGTCATAGTATACTGAGTAGTAACAACTCCGTCGTTTTCATTCAGCGGAACATATTCCACAACCGGTCTGTCACATATAACAACTCCCGCGGCATGTGTTGAGGCATGTCTTGGAAGCCCTTCAAGCTTCATAGACATATCAAGCAAATATTTTACTCTTGAATCCTCTTTATATACCAAAGCAAGTTCAGGATTTATCGCAAGAGCTTTCTCTATTGTCATTTTAAGTTCCATAGGTATCATTTTAGCTATTCTATCGACTTCCGAATAAGACATAGCCAAAGCCCGTCCAACATCACGAATAGCGTTTCTTGCCGCCATAGTTCCAAATGTAACAATTTGCGCCACATGGTCTTCCCCATATTTTTTTACAACATAGTCAATAACCTCCTGTCGTCTTTCATAGCAAAAATCAATATCAATATCCGGCATACTAACTCTTTCGGGATTTAAAAACCTTTCAAAAAGCAAATTATATTTAATAGGGTCAATATCTGTTATCTTAAGGGAATAAGCGGCAATACTCCCTGCCGCCGACCCTCTTCCGGGGCCAACCATAATACCATTGTCTTTAGCATATTTAATAAAATCCCATACAATTAAAAAATAATCTACAAATCCCATATTTTTTATTGTATCAAGCTCATAATCAAGTCTTTCTTTAAGTTTATCGTTTATATTTTTATATCGTTCCTTAATTCCCGCAAAACATAACTCTTTTAAATAATCAAAAGCATTTTTTCCATCAGGAACTTCAAAAACAGGAAGCTTGTATTTGTTAAACTCAAAAGAAACATTACATCTCTGCGCAATTTTTACAGTATTTTCAAGGGCTTCTTTTGCATAAGGAAAAACAGAATACATTTCTTCAGGTGATTTTAAATAAAATTCAGAACCTTCATATTTCATACGGTTAGTATCGTCAACGGTTTTATTTGTTTGTATGCAAATAAGAATGTCATGTGCATCCGAATCCTCTTTATTAATATAATGTACATCATTTGTGCAGACAAGAGGAATTCCTGTTTCCTCGCTCATACGAATAAGAGCCGTATTAACTGTTTGCTGTTCCCTTATTCCGTGGTCTTGTATTTCAAGATAGAAATTATTCTGTCCGAAAATCTCATTGTAAGTCAAAGCCATATCTTTTGCTTTCTCATAAGAACCATTTAATATTGTTTTCGCTACAGGTCCGGCAAGACAAGCACTTAAAGCTATAATACCCTCATGATACTCTTTTAAAAGTTCTATATCAATACGTGGTTTATAATAAAATCCCTCAGTAAAACCTTTGGAAACCATTTTAATAAGATTTTTATAACCATTATTGTCTTTAGCAAGCAAAACAAGATGATAATAAAAATTATCGTTTGTGTTTTCTTTGTCAAATCTTGACTTACTGGCAACATATGCCTCACATCCAATAATAGGTTTAATTCCACAGGCGATAGCTTCCTGATAAAACTTTATCGCCCCATACATAACTCCATGGTCTGTAATAGCGATAGAATTCATACCAAGGTCTTTAACTTTTGAAATAAGCTCTTTTATTTTGCATGAGCCATCTAAAAGACTGTATCCTGTATGTACATGGAGATGCGTAAAAGAAATATTTTTTTTCATAGTTTAAAACCTCTAACTAAAATTAAAATAAAAATAATAAAAATAAAACTAGCTAAACAATAAAATAATAATACAACAAACTTTTATAGTCAATCAACTTGAAAATGAAAAAAGGAGGCGAGCTAAAAATTATTTTTGCAAGGCGGCAGAGGGAGAGCATAGCCGACTGCCTATGCCGACCAACGGCAACACGGCAAAAAGGGTTTTTAGCCACCGAACTTACTTATTTTTAAGTTGATTGACTATATAATATTCAAATACTATTATTATTTCGGGGCAAAAAACTTGCAGATTATTATAATAGACCTCTGTTCTAAACCACCGTAACACCGCTTGACAAATTTTCTTCCGCCTGCCCTTGCCTGATTTTCTTGAAATGCTTGGAAAGTTCCTGCGAAAATCAATCTTTGATTGACAAAAAAATCTTCTGTCAATCGTTATCAAAGTAGTTTTAAACATGTCTAATATCCATTTTTCCAACTTTACCACAAATTTTTATAACACTCATACTCATAAGCCGCCATAATAAAAGCTCCTACACCTTTCAAATCATTACACACAATAGGTTCGCTTATGTAATACGCAAAACTTCCATCCCTCTTGCTTTTATTTCCAAGTCCAGCTCCGGCACAATTTTTGTTAAGATTTATAAATCCATCGTCCGTAATAAGTATAAATTCATCAATAATACCGTTAAATGCCATTTCCGCAGCGTCAGAATATTTCTCGCCATTAACGACTCCTGACATAATTGCTTTAACAATAGCATATAAAATCATACAACTGCACGATGCCTCAAGATAATTTCCGGTCTTTTCTCCTTTATCAAGAACCTGATACCAGCAACCGCTTTTATGCTGTACATCAATAACAGCATCAACAGCATCCGCATACATTTCTTTTAATTTGCTATAATCTTTATGTTCGTTAGGAATAATATCAAGCACATCGGCAAGAGCCATAAGAAACCAACCCATAGCTCTTCCCCAAAAATTATGCGAAAGACCTGTTTTTTTATCACACCAAAACTCACAATGAGCTTCATCCCATGCGTGATAATAAAGACCTGTTTTTTTATCCCTCATATTTTTTTCACAAAGTATAAATTGCCTTGTAATATCATTATAGCTTTTTTTACTGTCAAAGTTTTTTACAAATTGAGCATAAAAAGGAGCCTCCATATATATTCCGTCAAGCCATACCTGATTTTTATAAATTTTTTTATGCCAAAAAGCGCCCTCGGAAGTTCTGGGATGTTTATAAAGCTGATTTCTAAGTTTAAAAATGGCTCTTTTATATTTTTCATCTTTCGTTTCCTCAAATATGTCAAATAAAGCTTTACCGCTGTTAATATGGTCAATATTGTACTCATACGGTCTGTAATCCCTTATCATTCCATTTTCATATATGTAATTTTCCATATAATCTTTACAGATGTCAAAATACTTTTTATCACCTGTTTTTTTCCATATTTTCAGAAGTCCAAGCATAACAACACCGTTACCATAAATCCACCTGTTATAATTAAGAGATGGACGTCCCAAAACAACACAATCGGCCATTTTTACAGACCATTTTTTCATTAAAACTCCTCCACTCATCTGTAAATAAATATTAAGTAACTATAGGAAACAATAAAAGCATAAACAGATAATAGACCTCCTCGGAAACATAGAAAATGCCATCTAAATACATATTTTTCCGATATGCTTTATTAAACTTCTTGAAATACCACTGCGAGTATTACGGCGAAAATTTAATTTCGCCTATAAGCAAAATCTGCACTTATCTGTCAATTTGCTAGTTTCCCATGAGGTCTAATATTTAATAAAATCTGATATATCAAAAAATCCTTTTATTGTTTCACACTAAAAAAATGTATATTAAGCGTTATTGTTAGAGTTATTGAACAGATATATTGTATCAGTTAATAAATACTTCTTTAGAAGCAGTCTGTTCAACAAGCTTTCCATTTTGGTTTCTGTTTTCTCTCATTTTGCAATTTGAGAAAACAATGTCATTACAATTTTCAAGTTCAAAAACATTTCCGTCAACACCTGCAACAGTAACATTATTAATAATAAAATTTTTGGAATTCCTGATAAAAAAACCTTTCTGTTTCATTGGCTCAATTCCCGCAAGCATAGCCGGACATCCCTCTTTAGCGTCATCAGCCATTGAAATGTAAACATTATCAAAAGTTATATCTTCAACAAACATTTCAGCAAGACCATAGAAATATCCTGCCGCAGCATTAACATTTTTAGCCGTAATATTAGCGAAACTAAGACGTCTAAAAGCAGGTGTTTCTTCAGTAACAGGGTATGGATTTTTATCCCATACATACTTATCATCACCCTTAGGACCACAAAAATAATAAAGATTTGCAATAAAAGGACATAATACATTATTCATAACAATGTTGTTTACTCTTATATCCTCAACCTTTCCACCTCTGCCCCGTCTTGATTTAAGTCTTATACCTCTGTCAGTTCCCTCAAATATACAGTTGCTTATAGTAACATTAACAATATCACCGCTCATTTCACTTCCAAAAACAACGCCTCCATGTCCATGAACCATAGTACAGTTAGTAATTGTTACATTAGAGCAAGGAACTCTTTTTTCTGTATCTTCTGTACCTGCTTTAATCGCTATACAATCATCTCCCACATCAATATGGCAGTTTGAAATATGTACGTTATTACAAGATTCTGGGTCAATACCATCTGTATTCGGCGAATCTGATGGATTATTAATAGTTATATTGTCAATAGTCACATTGTCGCATAAAATAGTATTAATAGTCCAGCTGGGAGAATTTTTAAGAGTAACCCCTGAAATAAGGACGTTTTTACATTCATAAGGAGCGATAAGCTTAGGTCTTGGATATTTATTTTCTTTTGCTCTGAAAATTTTCCACCAAAAAGCACCTTGTCCGTCTAAAATACCTCTTCCGGTAACAGAAACATTTTCAGCATTATCAGCGTTTATACAGGATGCGTAACAATCCCTTTTCACACCCTCCCACCTTGACGTAACAACTGGATATTCCTCAATATCATTTGAAAACAAAAGAGTTGCTCCCGCCTCAAGATAAAGCTCCATATTGCTTTCAAGAAAAACAGCGCCTGTAAGAAAAGTACCTGCCGGAACATAAATTTTACCTCCGCCGTTAGCAGTACATTCTTTAACTGCCTTTTTAATAGCGCCTGTACAGGAAGTCACTCCATCTCCGACAGCGCCAAAATCAATAATATTATAAATCGCCATTTAACTAACCTCCTAAAATATATAAATTAAAGTATTTTTCAGTAACCATTTACTTTTAAAAAACTTTTACATACACTTATCATTATAAACATAAATTTTTATCAAAAGTTCTGAATTTTTTGCGACTCTTGCAATAAAGTTCTAAATTTTCATTCCCTCTCTTACAATAGCAGCGTAAAATGACGCTACAGGCAAAAATGACTGAGCAATTCCTTTAGTGCTTGCCCCGGAAACAACAACAGCACCATCTTTTTCATATTTCTCGCCGCTGTATCCGCCGCCTTTTTCTTTCATATAAACTGAAAAAGTTACAATACCGGCTTCAAGATATTTTCTTCTGCCCGTCAGGCGATAAGCACAGGTTAAAGCCTCTAAAACAGTCGTATTATTACCGTTTCTTTTAAGACTTGGCAATTCTTTATAGTAGAACAATCCGCTGTCCAGTATGCAATTTTCAATCATATCATCAACAGCCTCAACAATCATATTTTTTATCTCAATATTAGGTTTTATTTCATAATACCTCATAAGGCTGACAACAGCAATAGAAATCATAAAAGGAACTCTTATAGCAACATGGTCTGTATAAGGGGCAAGCCATAAGCCATATTTTTCTTTCCAACTTTCAAAATGTCCGACAATAAAATTAGCGTCCTCAAGCCATCTTTCATCATTTGTTTCATTATACAAAGACACAAACGCTCTCAAAGCCCAGCCGGTTTCTCTGGCGTTAATTTCACCGCTTTTATTGTACCTATGCTGTTTTAAATTACGTTTTATGTTGTTTCCTATTTCAATAGCGGATTCATAAGCGAATTTATCTCCTGTAACATGATAATAGTCTAAAAGACCATCAACCCATTCGTGGCTTATTTCAATTTTCCCTGTAACGTGCCTTGCAGAGTGTTCAATCTGTCCATATAGCCGGTATTCGTCATCAGAAGACCTGCAAATATCAATATCCAGCCAATGTCCTGCTGAAACAAGCATATAATCAAGCATACGTCTTTCGCCTGTTCTCGCGTACATAAGCATAGCTGTATGAGGAAAATCATATTCATTATTTACCCATACAAGTTCGCCGTTTCCTCTTCCCTGTTTTGTATAATGCATATCGGGAACATCACCCCAGTTAAGAATTCCATAAGCTTTTCCCCTGGCGTCAATTTTATGCACAAAAGCCTGCTCAAATTCTTTAATCTGGTCAGCCCTGTCAAGAAATATATCAGGAAAAACTTTCGCTTCTTGGTAAACTTGTGTATCAATATAAGGTCTGTCCGGCATCTGAAACTGCAAAGAACGTATATTAAGCTCTTCTTTAGTTGTTTTGCCCGAATGGAGATGTATAAAAAGGGTATGAGTTTTTGCCATACCTCTTAAAAATTCAATTTTAGCTCCTTTAGGAACAATATACACATAAATTCCATTTTTATCAGCTTTAAGAGCTTTTGGATAATTTTGATACGCCTGAAATAAAGTAGCGCATATACCGCCTTCTCCATCATTCCAGTCCGCGAAAAATGTTCCGTAAAACACTTCTGGAAAATGTTCATTTGCCTCATAAATAAGATGTTTGGCGTCAATTTCATAATATATTGAATTATTTTTTTCTCCATCAATAAAATCAGTTGTATAATTTGATTTTGCAATACAAGTTTTAATATCATTTATTGATTTTTTACAAAAATCCAAATTAAGCGACTTTATTTCAACATAATCAGATTTCTCAAAATTTAAAATTTTATAATCTATTTTAAACCACTCTTTATCTCTGAAAAATTGTAGTTTTATTATAAAATCTAAAAGAGAATTTCCCTCTTTGTCAAAATGTTTTCCTTTTCCCTCAATCACCGCTGTAACAGCCCCTTCGGCGACAACCTTCCACTTTTCAACAACTGCTGTATACTTACCGTTAAGAACGGGGCCTTTTATATTTTTTTCCTCAAATCTTATATTTTCTGATTGAATAAGATTGAATATATTACCTTTTTTATTAAGTCTGACTAAAACATTACCTGTATCGACAGTTATAAAATTATCCTTAAAATCAATTTTAATATTATCAAATTTCAGTTTTTCCTTAACAGATTTACAGTAATAGACCTTACTTTTATTACCTGGCAAATCTGCCAAAAAATTTATAAGCGCCCACTTTACCGAACCGTCTTTCCATAAAGCGGTTGAAACCGCCTGCGACAATACCTGACCATTATCATCTGCCACAGCAAGATTTTCAAGGTCAAAAATCTCACCTTCCGGAAATGGAACTGCAAGAGAACAAGGCTCTTTTATTCTATCAAAGGACGATAGCTTTTCAAAATATAATTTATTCAAAACTGTCACTCCAATCCCTCAAAAAATTATAAGCCGACCCATACCATTTATGACCTCCGTCAAAAATGGTATGAACAAAATTTTGATTTTCAAACAAATCATAAGCTTTTCGAGTTTCAAAAACCTGTTCAAAAACATTATTAAGTTTTCTTTTTCCGTTTAATTTATCCTCATTACCGCTTTCAATAAGTAACGGTCTTGGAGCAATCATACTTCCCAAATCACAAATATCTATGTATCTCCACATATCCGGTACAAAATTACACCCGCATAAATTATTATCAAGAATAGTATCTTTAAGTCCATGAAAATATCCGCTTACAGCAGCACATTTAACTCTTTCGTCAATAGCGGCAAGCCATAAAGTACATAGAGCGCCTCCTGAAAATCCACAGCAAGCAATTTCCTTATTATCTTCCTTTTCAATAATATAATCAATAAGTCTCATAAGATCAAAAACCATAAGACCAAGTACAGACATACCAAAACACATAGCAGCGTTATTTATATCATCGCAGGAACTTTCAAGTATACAGCTTTCACCTTGTTGTCTTGGCTCTCTTCTTTCACCCGAACCGCATAAATCAGGACAAAAAACTGTATAACCCTCTTCCACAAGGTCAAGAGCATAAGTATAGTTATAGCTTTCTATTTTTTCTCTTGTTATATCATTTATAATTCCAACAAGTCCGTTTTTGCCATCACTTGCGTGTCCGTGAACAGCGATTACAGGAATACCGTTTCCATTATCAGGAGTAAGAATAAATAATGGCATAAAAACTTTCGGCTGTGTCTCAATAACAATTTTATCTCTTGTATATCCATCAAACTTTTCACTTTCAATCATTTTAGGATTGAGCTCACATTTTATCATTTTATCTGTTCCAAGAAGTTTAGAAAGCTTTACTCTCATATCTTTCTGCCACGAAATAAGTTCATCTTTTGTAGTTCCAAAAAAACCAAATTTTCGTGAATTTTCATCAAAAAAATCTAAAAAATAATTCTGTATACTGTAATAATTTGTTTCCAAAATATCACTCCTCAATAAACGGTTTCCATTCTTTAAAAATATTTTCAAAAGTATAAATCCTTGCATCGTCATCACTTAAAATATAAGTCCATTTTGCAATATTTTCTTTATCAAAACCTTTACCAATAGACATATACTGAGCGTAGTAACAAGTTTCACTTCTTTCCTCAAAGTTTTTCCATTTGCTAAAGCTTTCTTTATGAATATGCGCTCCCATTTCGCAATTCAAGAATACGGTTTTAGCGAATTCTCTCCACGGTCTGCCGAGGTAATAGGTTCCATCTTTAGCTGAATCTGTAGTAAATTTACAATTCATAAAAACATAGCCAAACTCTATATTCTCAGCCGTACAAGCAGCTGTATAATAGCCGTTAATTTCTTTACTTCTATCAAGACCACATATCTCACAATTTTTAAATACAGCTGTCGCGCCGCCAAAAATAAAGTCAACATCACCCTCAATATAACAGTCCTCAAAATATTGTCTGTTGAGTATTTTAGGTTCTCTCTTAATATCCTCATGCATAGGTGCTGTCAAAAGAGTATCCTGCCTTGCTAAAAACCTGCAATTTTTAAATACGGCCTTATCACAATCAACATATACCGCGACAGCTTGCCCAACAACATCTCCCATACCCGCCGAATTTTGAAATGTTATATTAAAAGCCGAAAAATTCTCGGCATTTCTAAGAATATGAAAAGACGCTGTTTTAAAAGTACCAATAGGCTTTCCTGTTTCAGCATCAATATCATTAGCGCCATCATCATAAGTAAGTATGGTTTTTTCTTTATCTTCTCCAATAAATTTTAAATTTGGCTTGTCAATAATAATTTTTTCTTTATATATGCCTTCTTTTATAAATATTTCAACAGAACTTCCCTTTTCTATTGAATTTACAGCATCTGAAACACTAAAAAAATCACCTTCACCATTTATATCAACGACTATTCTATTCATAGAATCCCTCATCTTTCAAAATATACTCATTTTTTAAAAAAGGAGATCCAAAGTACGGACCCCCTTTTTAATTAAATTATAAATTATTATTCTTTTACCGCACCCAAAGTAATACCTGTTACAAAGTACTTTTGACAGAATGGATAAATAATGGCAAACGGAAGAATATTTACAATAATAGCGGCATTCTTCATAGTTTCTGACATAAGACCCGCGTCTTTAGCTTCCGGTATAGGCTCATCTGTAAGAACCAACTCTCTAAGTTTTACCTGGAAGTTAAGACTATCTTGACTTGTTACATACAATACATAGTGGAAATATTCACTCCAGTAAGCAACAGCGAAGAACAAACCGATTGAAGCCAAAGCCGGTTTTGACAAAGGAAGTACAATTTTGATAAATATACCAAAAGGAGAACATCCGTCAATTTCAGCAGCCTCAAACAAACTTACAGGAAGCTGTTCAAAGAAACTCCTCATAAGTACAAGGTTATATACATTCATACCAAGGGTAAGTATAATCGACCATACCGTATCATACAGCCCTAAATCAACAATAACAAGGAATGTAGGAACAAGACCTCCGTTGAAAATCATTGTAAACATAAATAACCAGCTAAATATTTTAACACCCGGCATATCCCTTTGAATAAGTATGTACGCACCTATTGTTGAAATTAACAAACCAAGGAAAGTACCGATTGCAGTTGTATATATTGATACCCAAAACGGATGCCATAATGTAGACTTAGAGAATATAATCTGATATGCTTCTAAAGTAAATACATTAGGCCAAAATGTAATATCTGTTGATGAAACCTCTCTGGAAACAGAGTCCATACAAACTTTCCAAATAGGTATTATCATAGCTATCATTATAATAGCAAAAAATATAAAATTAAAAATATCAAATATTGTTTTTGCTCTGTATTCCTTACGAAAACTGAATTTCTTTTTCATATTATCAACCAAGCTCCTT
Source organism: uncultured Clostridia bacterium (assembly GCA_949948985.1). Taxonomy (GTDB): domain Bacteria; phylum Bacillota; class Clostridia; order Lachnospirales; family CAG-274; genus MGBC114079. The sequence continues at coordinate 12,284 of CATLIG010000047.1, forward strand.
TCTACACAATACCTTTACCTGTTACTTTGCTGCTCATAAAGTTAGAGAAACCAACCAGAATAAGAGCAACAAAAGATTTAAACAAACCTACGGCAGTAGAATAACCATAGTTGAAAGTACCCTGCATACCTACACGGTATGTATAAGTCTGAATAACGTCTGATACAGTATAAACAGATGCGTTGTAAAGCACGAATACTGACTCAAAAATATTCATAATTTTAGCAAGATTCAAAATAAATACAACCAAAATAGTATTCATAAGACTTGGAATAGTAATATACCATGTTTGTTTAAGTCTGCCTGCGCCATCAATTTCAGCCGCTTCATAAAGGTCAGGACTAATTCCCGATAAAGCCGCGATAAATATAATTGTTCCCCAACCGGTTTCTTTCCATCTGTTGATGAAGAAGAATATAGAACGCCACCAGCTTTCATTTGTAAGGAAGTCTATTTTCTCAAATCCCATTTTTTCAAGAACAAGGTTAACAACGCCTGTTTCCTGAGATAAGATAATAGTAAATATACCAGCGACAACAACCCATGAAAGAAAGTGAGGAAGATATATAATAGTCTGAACAAACTTTTTAACGAACAGTCTTCCTATTTCATTCATTAAAAGAGCAATACCAACAGAAAATACCATTGATAATGTCAAGTTAATTATACTAAGGAACAAAGTATTGTTAAATGCGTCCCAAAACCTTCGTGCCTCGAATAGCTTTACAAAGTTGTCAAGTCCGGTCCATGTTGCCGGTCCAAACGGCGTAAATTCTGTAAACGCATATTTGATACCGTACATAGGTAAATAATAGAATAAAAATAATATGACCAGAACCGGAATAAACATAACATAAAAGTTAGCGTATCTTTTAATTCTTCCGCCCAGACTACTGCTTTTATTTTTACTTTTCAGACTGCCGAGCTGTTCCATTGGTTTAACTGATTTTGTCGTACTCGCCACAAATAATCACCCTTTCATAAACTTATATAAAGTTAAATTTTGTATATATAATTAAAAACAAAATTATGCCTCTGACGCGCCGTTAAGTTCTCTCATCATTGTTTGAATTTCAAGCTTCGCTCTGTTCTCATAATCCTTAACGCCTTCCGCCGGACTCATTTCACCTTTAACAACTTTAGAAATGATTTCTTCTCTTATAGTAGAAATTTCAGTCATAGCGTCAGCGATATTAAGAGTCATTTTAGGAACGGGATTTACTCTTGAAGTCTTGGCAAACATATCAAGAGATGATGTAATTTTATTATCAATCTCAATAGGGTCAGGGAATGAATTTATAGAAAGCTCCGGAGAAAACCATGATTTCTGAACAAGGTCTTTACTGTCAGGACTTGCTATAGGAGTAAGAGCTTCCGCTTTCTTATTTTTTTCAATCCACTTATAATGACCTGCGTCTTTTTCATCAACCTCTTTTATATCTCCGCCTTCAACACCTCTTGAGAAAAGCATTTGACCTTCTCTTCCATCATGAGAAAACTCACATATCCATTTATATATTCCCCATGGATTTTCAGCCGCTGTTGTAATAGCAATAGCCGTAGGCGGACGTTCCATATATTCTGTTTCCTCTAAAGGTGGCATTGGAACGGCAACACCGCCTTTATTTCTCTTTTGAAGGTCTTGATTTAAGTTCTTGCACCACATACCGGACCAATAGTTAAAACAACCAACCTTACCATCATAAAATTTATTACGAGAAGTAGATGTTTTATTGGTAATAATTTCTCTGTCCATAAGACCTTCTCTGAAAGCGTCCTGCATTCTCTGTAAAGCGTCAAGCATCTTAGGTTCGCTCATACCATCAACGTATTTATCGCTGCCTTCCGGAATATAGAAATCAGGTCTTGCGTCTTGATAAAACTCTCTTAAATAAATATCATAAGGAGCCTCAGAATTTATAAGTCCCGCCGCGGTAATAGGAATAGTTCCGCTTTTCATGTTTTTAAATGCTCTCAGCATTGAAAGGAATTCGTCATAATTTTTAGGCATATACTGGATATACTCTCCAAATTCAGCCTTAAAGTCGTCAGAAAAGTCAATTTCCTCTCCTTTATATGTAGGAACTTCATTTACTGCGTGAGTATAACCAAGCTTGTTTTCCTCACCAAGTTTTTTAAGCCAGTCTCCTCTGACATAAGTAACCGTACCGTTGCCTCTTGCCATAGGAAATCCGTAAAGTCTGTCTTTTTCATTATCATCGACTTTACCGTCTTTGTTAATGTCACAAGTAATTTTAAGAGCATCGACATACTTTTCATCAATAGTAACGACATCACCGTTCCAATCAGTCAGTCTTCCGTTTTTAAGATCAGAATCATTCCATATATCTGTCATATCAAACAACGCACCATAGTTTGCGTAGTTTGGATAATAAGTATTACCAACCTCCATAACATCAGGCATTTCTCCGCCGGCAAAAGAAAGATTTATTTTTTCATAATATTGGTTATGAGCTGGCTGTTCAAGTTCAAGTTCAATACCTGTAAGCTTTTCATATTCCGTTCTAAATTTTTCTCTGCCGTTTTCAATTGTAAGGTTAGTATCCGTTACAAGCTTTATTTTGTCAGGTTTTTTAATTTCAGTAAGCACTCCGTCCGTATATGTGACATATTTATCTTTGTCAGCATATATATCTGGATTAAGCGCCTTTTTTTCCCCGCAAGCTGTCAAACCTGCAATGACAGATAAAGCCACTGTTAAAGTCGCTGCTCTGGCTGCAAAATTCTTTTTCATGAATATAATTCCTCCTTATAAATTTATTTTAAAGAACTTTTTTGTTCTTTGTTCTATCATTAGGTACATTTGTATAATTTCATTTAAAAATTATAAAATAATATATACAAAAGTATAATGATTAACCACCTAATAATAGAATACCTTTTTTTGTTTAATTTGTAAAGTAATAATTTTTAATTTTTAAGAAATAATTTTCAACAAAACCTTTAAAACCCTTATGTAAAGCGGAACATAAGCCAATATTTAAAAAAAGGAAAATATCGGATAAAATAAGATTTTAATAAAAATTATTAACCTTTAATTTATTATATCATAAAATTATGGTAATTAAAAGGTTTTTTTTTAATTTTTTTTATTAATTTTTCACAATAAAAAAATCTCAAAAAAAATACCATTAAGAAAACAAAAATTGTACAAATTATTGACTTTTGTAAAAGTCTGCCTGAATTTATTTTTTATAAGATAAAGAAAACGCTGATTTAATAGGTTTAAAAAAATAATATGAAAACAATTTTTTATAAATTTATTTTTTCACCTATAAAATCAGCGTTTTACTAAAATTTAATATTTCACAAATTTTTTTTAATCAGTGCCTATAAAAATTAATAAGACAGCCGGAAAGAATAATTTCACGTTCATCATCTGTCAAATCAGCGAGAGTAACTGAAAATTCTTTAATAGTGTCTTTGACAACATATGCTTTAATTTCCGTATCTTTGTTTTTTACCGCGTTTACAATATCAGGAATATATACAAAATCGCCATTATCAAAAGGAATATCTCCGTTAAGTATAAATGGAAGCATTCCCCAGTTTATAAGATTTGAGCGGTATCTTTTTGTAGCATACTCTTTAGCGAAATTAGCCCAGCCTCCAAGAACTTTCTGACAGCTTGCCGCCTGTTCTCTGGCAGAACCATCACCGGGTTTAACAGCGTAAATAGCGCTTCCTATACCTGTTTCTTTAACACTCATATCCTTAAACTCTGATTTAATTATATCAACTGCCTTTTTCAGTTTATCATTTATTTCAAGCGGGCATTTTCCGTTTATTCTTGCTTTTTCAGAAAGCTGAATTTCTTTTGCCTTTCCAACATAAGCCGGATCTTTTCTTGAAAGAGTAAATTCAGCGAGTCCAAGAGGATTTGAGCGGTAAGAGCTTGTTTCACCTGACGGAATAAGTTCGTCTGTTGTTGTAACAGGGTCGGTAATAACAGAAACAATCTGTAAAATAAGATTTTTTGTAAGACTACTCATTTCAGGCCAATCTGTAATATTAGGACCGAATTTAAGCTCAATTGAAGAATCTCCCTTTCCAAAACCATTATAAACCCTGTTGTCATAAACCTTTTTATTAAAATAATATTTAGGCTTTGTAAAATTCACGTCAATATCAGTGGCAGGAGTAAGGAAACCTTTATTTATCGCGGTTGCCGCTATAGAGCGTGCGTCCATAAGAGCAACTGACGCAATCTGACCGTTACCCGGCTTAGAACCTTCTCTGTTAGGGAAATTTCGTGTTGAGTGTCGTATGCTTAAACCGTTATTTGACGGAACATCTCCCGCTCCAAAACAAGGACCGCAGAAAGCAGAGCGAACTGTAGCGCCCGCTGCCATAAGTTTAGCGATAGCTCCGTTTTCAACAAGACTCATAAAAGTCGGCTGACTTGACGGATAAACGCTCAATGCAAACTCATCAGCACCAATAGACTGACCGTCAAGGATATCAGCGGCATCGCATATATTATCAAAAGTACCGCCGGCACATCCGGCAATAACACCTTGGTCAACATAAAGACGGCCGTTTTTAACTTTATCTTTAAGAGCTAAGGTAATATTAGGATTATCAATTTGTTTTTTTGCCTTTTTCTCGACATCATCAAGAATATCCATAAGATTTGAATTAAGCTCGTCAATAGTATAAGTATTGCTTGGATGAAACGGCATAGCAATCATAGGTTTTACCTTTGACATATCCACATAGACAATACCATTATAATAGGTAACTTCACCGGGTTTGAGCTCCTTAAAATCATCTTTTCTTCCATGTGCCTCATAATATTCCAAAACTTTGCTGTCAGTTTTCCAAATAGATGAAAGACAGGTAGTTTCTGTAGTCATAACATCAATACCGTTTCTATATTCGACATCAAGATTTGAAATTCCATCTCCTATAAATTCCATAACTTTGTTTTTCACATATCCATTTTTGAAAACAGCGCCAATAATAGCAAGAGCAATATCCTGTGGTCCAATTCCTTTATTAGGTTTTCCCGTAAGATAAATTCCAACAACTTCCGGACAATTAATATCATAAGTTTTTTGAAGAAGCTGTTTAGCAAGTTCTCCTCCGCCCTCGCCAATAGCCATAGTACCTAAAGCTCCGTATCTTGTATGACTGTCAGAACCCAAAATCATTTTTCCGCATCCACTCATCATTTCACGCATAAATTGGTGAATAACAGCCTGGTGAGCAGGAACATAAATTCCGCCGTATTTTTTACAAGCGGAAAGTCCAAATATATGGTCATCTTCATTTATTGTTCCGCCCACAGCGCAAAGACTGTTATGACAGTTTGTAAGGACATAAGGAATAGGAAATTTATCAAGTCCGCTTGCCCTTGCCGTTTGAATAATACCAACATAAGTTATATCATGAGAGGCCATACAATCGAACTTAATTTTAAGATTATTCATATTTCCTGACGTATTATGTTTTTCAAGAATGGACCATGCGATAGTATTTTTTACAGCCTCGTCTTTGGAAACATTTGAGAATCCGGCTTTGGCTAACTTATCCTGCGCATCATTATCATCAGTAATAATTTCCGTACCATTAATAAGATACGCACCTGTTTTAAACAATTCTACCATAATAATTAATCCTCCTGTATTAATAAAACTATAATAAACAAAATAAAGTTAATCACACTTTCTTAATTATACCATAT
>CATLIG010000048.1 GCA_949948985.1 uncultured Clostridia bacterium
ATAAATTTTTATTTTATTGTTTTAATATAGATTATTCTTTATTGACAAAAATATATTGCGGGAGATATAATATGATTAGAAAATTAGAAGAAAAAGATATTGAAACAGTTACAAAAATTTGGCTTGATACAAATATTATAACTCACAGTTTTATATCACAAAAATATTGGTTTGATAACTTGGAGTCGGTAAAATTGATACTTCCAAAATCGGAAGTGTATATTTATGAAGATGAATGCCATAACAAAATACAAGGTTTTATGGGAATAAACGATACTTATATTGAAGGAATTTTTGTATGCGCTGAAGAGCAGTCTAAGGGTATTGGCAGAGAACTCTTAAACATTATTAAAGAAAAACGCAACAGACTGACTTTAAATGTATATAAAAAAAACAAGAGAGCGATAGAATTTTATAAAAGAGAAAGTTTTAAGATTCAATATGAAGAAACAGATTCAAATACAGGTGAAAAAGAATATTTTATGGTTTGGAAAAATTAGAATTAGATTTTTTGTTATCTTGAAACAACTATAGCGAATCAATAAAGAAATAAACATAAAAATCTTAAAAAGTTTGATATATTAAGGAATTTTTTTATTGGTTTATACTAAAAATTTTGTGAATTGCTATAAAAGTATTTTATTATTTATAAAATGGTATTTTTTTAGAAAGGATGATATTATGCGGATTTATCCGGCTATTGATATTAAAGACGGAAAGGCTGTAAGACTTGTTCAGGGAAAATTTGACGATGTAACTGTTTTTAATGATAATCCTTTAAAAGCAGCAAAAGAATGGGTTGACGCGGGAGCTGCCTATATACATATTGTAGATCTTGACGGAGCAAGATATGGTAAAAGTTTTATTATTGATATATTAAAAGAAATTTCATCTAAATACAATATTTATGTTCAGACAGGAGGAGGAGTAAGAACTATTGAAGATGTAAAAAACAGAATTGAGGCGGGTGCCGCAAGAGTTATAATTGGTACAGCTGCTGTCAGAAATCCAGAACTTGTTAAAGAAGCGGTTGAACTTTATGGCGACAAAATAGCTATCGGTGTAGATGCTAAAAATGGTATGGTAGCTGTTAAAGGCTGGGAAGAAGTAAGTAATGTTACAGCGATTGACTTATGTCTTAATATGAAAAAACTGGGTATAAAAACAATTATTTATACAGATATTTCAAAAGATGGTATGATGTGCGGCCCTAATATTGAGTCTACAAAAGAACTTATTGAAAAAACAGGTATGAATATAATTGCCTCCGGAGGGGTTTCTAAAATTGACGACATTGAAAATATCTATGATATTAAAGCTTATGGCGTTATTATAGGAAAGGCACTTTATAACGGCTCTATTAGTTTAAAAGAGGCTATTGATAAATTTGAAAAGGATGAGTAAAATATGCATACTAAACGTATTATACCTTGTTTGGATGTTCACAATGGGAGAGTAGTTAAGGGAGTTAATTTTGTTAATCTTAAAGATGCCGGTGACCCTGTTGAAATAGCGTCTATTTATAATAAATCTCTTGCCGATGAGATTGTTTTTCTTGATATTACAGCGTCTTCGGACGCAAGAAATATTATGCTTGACGTTGTTTCAAGAACTGCCGAGCAGGTTTTTATTCCTTTGACTGTCGGCGGCGGAATAAGAAATATTGATGATTTTAGAAAAATACTGAGCGCTGGTGCGGATAAAATTTCTGTTAACTCAGCGGCTTTAAAAAGACCGGAACTTATTACCGAAGCCGCGCAAAAATTTGGCAGTCAGTGCGTTGTTGTGGCTATTGACGCTAAAAGGCGTGATGAAAACGGTTTTGATGTATATTTAAACGGAGGGCGTGTCAATACGGGAAAAGACGCTGTTGAATGGGCGGTTTTGGCTGAAAAACTTGGAGCGGGGGAAATTCTTCTTACAAGTATGGATTGTGACGGAACAAAGGCAGGATATGATATTGAACTTACAAAAGCAATTTCATCAGCGGTTTCAATTCCTGTTATAGCATCAGGCGGTGCCGGAACTATGGAACATTTTGAGGCGGCGTTGACGGAGGGAGGCGCTGAAGCGGCTTTGGCGGCAAGTCTTTTTCATTATAGGGAAATGGAAATAATTGATTTGAAAAAATATCTTGCGGAAAGAAATATTTCTGTTAGACTAAAATAATTTTATTTTATAACTCCGCAAGCATTTATAAGAGATAGTTTTATCTATATAAAAAATAAAGATAATTTATGGAAAGGTTTAAAGCTATTATGGAAATTAAGTTTAACAAAGACGGACTAGTTCCGGCTATTGCACAGGATTTTGAAACTAAAGAAGTTTTGATGCTTGCTTATATGAATAAAGAGGCTTTTGATTTGACTGTAAAAACAGGAAGAGCTACCTATTACAGTCGTTCAAGGCAAAGTCTTTGGATTAAAGGTGAAACAAGCGGTCATTTTCAGCATATTAAGGAAATAAGGTATGATTGTGATTGCGATACATTACTTTTAATTGTTAGACAAGACGGTGCTGCCTGTCATACAGGAAATTATTCCTGTTTTTACAGAAAAGTTGAGGATTTTAAAGGAGATGAACAAAATGACTGATTTAGGAAAGCTTCTGGAAGAAGAATTTGATATTATAAAAAAAAGAAAAGAAAATATTCAGGAAGGTTCTTATACTTGTTATTTATTTAAAAAAGGTCTTGATAAAATTTTAAAAAAAATTGGTGAAGAGGCTTCCGAAATTATCATAGCAGCTAAAAATAATGATAAAAATGAAATTATAGGTGAAATTTGCGATGTTATTTTTCATACGGAAGTTATGATGGCTGAAAAAAATATTTCGTGGGAAGATGTAGCCAAAGAAATTTCTGATAGAAGAGCCAAAGAAAATATGAATGTAGAAAAGGAAGAAAAAAGAAAGGCTGAAAACAGAACAGACGAATGTAAAATAAATTAGAAAATTTTGAAAAACTTTGAATTGTAAGATGACTATAAGTTTTCAGGGATTAATTTCTTTAAACCAGTGATGTTTTAAGAAAATTTAATAAAGTATATGTATAAAATATATTACTATATGTTTTTATGTTTTTATGTTTTTATTTTTTTGCTATAAAAAGCAAAAAAAGGTATTGACATAAATTGTTTTATGATGTATACTACTAAACAGTGTAAAGATAAATTGCTTTACATCTTATATTGCGGACGCTTACTGCGGTAAGGGTGATTGTATGGAAAAAATATTTGTTGTCACCATGCTCTATGATTTTTATGGTGAGCTTTTGACGGATAAGCAGAAGGAAGCTTTTGAAAAATACTATCTTGAAGATTTATCTTTAAATGAAATCGGTTCTGAACAGGGAACTACCCGTCAGGCTGTTATGGATACTGTTAAACGCAGTGAAAAACTGCTTATGAGATATGAAAATAAACTTCATCTTGTTGATAAATTTATTTCAAGAAAAGAAATGATTGAGAAAATTCAAAAAAAGCTTGATGACATGATAAATGATAATTCGGAATATTATGAAAAAATTTGTTTGATTAAAAAAATGTTATCCGAAATTTTAGATTGATGCGGAGGCGTACTTATGGCTTTTGAAAATCTATCTTCAAAACTTCAAGATGTTTTTAAGAAGCTTAAAGGCAAGGGCAAGCTTACTGAAAAAGACATTAAAGACGGTTTGAGGGAAGTCAAGCTTGCTTTGCTTGAGGCAGACGTAAATTTTAAAATTGTTAAAGATTTTGTGAAAAAAATTACGGAAAAAGCTATTGGCGAAGAGGTATTAGGCGGACTTAATCCGGGACAGCAAGTAATAAAAATTGTTAATGACGAGCTTATTGAACTTATGGGAAGTACTCAAAGCAAACTTACTTTTTCACCTAAATCCCCTACTGTTTATATGATGGCAGGCTTACAGGGCGCAGGCAAAACAACAACGACGGGAAAGCTTGCCGGACAGCTTAGAAAACAGGGTAAAAAACCCCTGCTTGTTGCCTGTGACGTATACAGACCGGCGGCTATAAAGCAATTACAGGTTGTCGGAGGAACATACAATATTCCTGTGTTTTCAATGGGAAATATCAATCCTGTCGAAATTGCTGAAAAATCCCTTGAGTACGCCGAAAAAAACGGCAATGATGTTATTATTATAGATACGGCGGGACGTCTTCATATAAATGAGGAACTTATGGACGAGCTAAAAAATATAAAAGATAAGGTGCGTCCTCAGGAGATTCTTCTTGTAATTGATGCTATGACAGGTCAGGATGCCGTAAATGTCGCTGAGATTTTTAATGAAAAACTTGGTGTTGACGGTATTATTATTACTAAGCTTGATGGGGATACAAGAGGCGGATCGGCTCTTTCTGTAAGAGCTGTTACTGGAAAACCAATTAAATTTGTGGGTATGGGTGAAAAGCTTGAAGACCTTGAACCCTTTTATCCTGATAGAATGGCTTCACGTATTCTTGGTATGGGTGATGTTTTAAGTCTTATTGAAAAAGCCCAGCAGGTCTTTGATGAAAAGCAGGCGCAGGAACTTGAAAAGAAGATGCGTACTCTTGATTTTACTTTTGAGGATTTTCTCGCTCAAATGCAGCAGGTAAAAAAAATGGGACCTATAAAAGACCTTATTTCTATGGTTCCAGGTCTTAATCAAGCTAAACTCGCAGATGTTGAGGTTGATGAAAAATCTATAAATCATATTGAGGCTATTATTCAGTCTATGACTGTATATGAAAGAAAAAATCCTGATGTTTTAAACGGGTCAAGAAAAAAACGTATTGCTAAAGGCAGTGGTCGTTCAATTCAGGAAATTAATAAGCTCTTAAAACAATTTGAGGAAATGAAAAAAATGATGAAAATGATGAACGATATGACTAAGGGTAAAAAAGGGAAATTTAAGCTTCCTTTTTTTAGATAAATTTTTTAATATTTTGCGGGAGGTGAAAAAAATGGCTGTAAAAATCAGATTGAAAAGATTAGGCGCTAAAAAAGCTCCTTTTTATAGAATTGTTGTTGCTGACGCAAGAACTCCTAGAGGCGGTAAGTCTATTGATGAAATAGGTTATTATGACCCTACAAAAGAACCTATTATTCTTAAAGTTGACGCAGAAAGCGCTAAAAAATGGATTGGTAATGGAGCTCAGCCTACAGATACTGTAAGAGCTTTATTAAAAAAAGCGGGCGTTATTGAATAACGATTCCTTTTTAGGAGGGTTATTATGAAAGATTTACTTGAAATACTTGCTAAAAATTTAGTTGATTTTCCTGAGTCCGTTTCTGTTGAGGAAAAAACTGATGAAGATGGTACAGTCATTTTAGAGCTTTCTGTAGCAGAGGATGATATGGGAAAAGTCATAGGAAAACAGGGAAGAATAGCGAAGGCTATTCGTACTGTTGTTAAGGCGGCGGCTATTCATGATAATAAAAAAGTTGTCGTCAGAATAATGTAATAATATTTTCTCAAAAGATGGTTTTCGGAAGATTTTCTTCCGAAGCTTCTTTTGGTTGTTTTCGGCGGCGTTTGTTCGCCTTTTTTAGTGTATATGAGTAAATTGTGAAAATTTTTTTTGTTTTTATCTTTATTTCATGCTTTTGAGAGGTGAATTTTATGAAAGTAGCTATTATTGGATATAGCGGAAGCGGTAAATCTTCTCTTGCCGGTTATTTATCAAATATATATAATGTTCCGGTTTTATATTTGGATACAGTGTATTGGCTTTCCGGGTGGATAGAGCGAAAGACTGATGATAGTGTTTTAATAGTTGAAAATATTTTGAACCGTAATGTTGAATGGGTTATTGATGGGAATTATAAAAAACTTTCATATAAAAGACGCCTTAAAGAAGCTGATATAATTATTTTTATGGATTTTAACAGAATTATTTGCCTTTTCAGAGCGTTGAAGAGATTTTTTAAGTATAGGGGAAAGACAAGAGAATCAATCACTAAAGGATGTTTTGAAAAATTGGATTTTGAATTTATAAAATGGATACTTTATAAAGGAAGAACACATAAAAAACGAGAAGATTATAAAAGTGTTATGAAAGAATACAAAGATAAAATTATTGTTATTAAAAATCAAAAACAACTTGATTTATATAAATTGGGATTAGCATAATTTGGAGGTAAGATTTTGGATAATAAATATTTTGTTATCGGTAAAATTGTAAATACTCAAGGAATTAAAGGCGATATGAGAGTTGTTCCGACTACTGATGATATTCATAGATTTGAATTGTTGGAATTTGTTTATATTGATAAAAATGGTATTATTAATAAGTATGAAGTTGATAATATCAGGTATCATAAACAGTTTGTGCTGTTGAAAATAAAAGGGATAGACGATATGACAGCGGCTGAAAAATTTAAAAATTCTGAGGTGAAAATTACAGAGGATATGGCTTTACCTTTAGAGGAAAATGAATATTATATCGGAGATTTATATTCTATGAATGTTATTACAGATGAAGAAGAATATCTTGGCACTATTGAGGATATTATTTTTACTGGAGCTAATGACGTTTATGTTGTCAGAAACAATGAAAATGAAATTTTAATACCAGCTATAAAGCAGTGTATTTTAAATGTTGATATAGAAAATAAAAAAATGACTGTTAAACTTTTGGAAGGTTTGAGATAATGAATTTTTATGTTTTAACCCTTTTTCCTGAAATGATTTTATCGGGTCTTAATCACAGTATGATTAAAAGGGCTGTTGAAAAAAATATAATTAATATTGAATGTGTGAATATAAGAGATTTCGCTAATAATAAGCATAATCAGGTTGACGATTACCCTTATGGCGGGGGTGCAGGAATGGTTATTAAGCCGCAGCCTGTTTTTAACGCTTATGAAAGTATTAAAAACAAAGTGAAAGAAGGATGTCGTGTTGTATATATGACACCGCAAGGGAAGACTTTTAATCAAAATATTTCTGAAGAGTTTTCCAGAGAAGAAGATATTATTATTTTATGCGGTCATTATGAGGGAATTGATGAAAGAGTGATTGATGAAATTGTAAGTGATGAGATTTCTATAGGAAATTTTATTATTACAGGAGGAGAGCTTGCCGCTATGATGATTATTGATTCTGTTTCAAGGCTTATTCCGGGAGTTTTAAATAATGAGGAATCTTTTCAAAATGAAACCTTTTCAAATAACCTTTTGGAATATCCTCAATATACAAGACCTGTTGAGTTTATGGGAAAAAAAGTTCCTGACGTTTTACTTTCAGGTCATCATGAAAATGTGAATAAATGGAGAAGAGAGCAATCTCTCAGACGTACTTTTTTAAAACGTCCGGAACTTTTGGTTAATTCAGAATTGTCTGAAAACGATATTGATTTTTTAAAAACATTACAGCAATTCCAGAATAGATAGAGAAAAGAAATTGCCGTAGGTTTTGGAGGATAGATTATATGAAACTTCAAAAACTTCTTAGCTATGTAAGACGAGCGGTCGATGATTATAATATGATTAACGATGGTGATAAAATAGCTGTTGGTGTTTCCGGAGGAAAAGACAGTCTTTCTCTCCTTGTCGCTCTTAAAGCTCTTCAGCGGTTTTATCCAAAAAGATTTGAGATTGAAGCGATTTCGGTTTCACTTGGATTCGAAAATATGGATTTTTCTTCAGTACAAAAGTTTTGTGATAATTTGGAAGTCAACTATACAGTTGTAAAAACAGATATAGGTGAAATTATTTTTGACACCAGAAAAGAAAAAAATCCTTGCTCTCTTTGCGCAAAAATGCGCAAAGGAGCACTTAATGACGCTGTTGAGGGTTTAGGCTGCAATAAGGTTGCTTTGGGTCATAACCGTGATGATGTAATTGAGACTTTTTTTATGGCTATGTTTTACGAAGGGAGAATTTACACGTTTAGTCCTGTTACTTTTCTTGACAGGAAGAAAATTTATTCTATACGTCCTCTTATATATGTACCTGAAAAGGATATTATGGATTTTGTGAAAAAAGAAAATATAGCTATAGTAAAAAACAAATGTCCTGTAGACGGACATACAAAAAGAGAAGATATTAAAAACTTTATACACGAACAAAGTCTTAAATATGACCATTTTGATGAAAAAATTTTTGGAGCAATTAAACGGTCGGATATAAAAAGCTGGAAGGATTGATTTTTTTGGAATATAAAGATGAAATTGAAAAAAAGTATACTTTAAAACTGAGAAGTCTGAAAAAAGAGCTTCCTGATTTTGTTGATGATTTTTTCGGTCATATAGGCGAAATAACATCTATAAGAACAAGAGTTGGGTATGCCTATGACCTTAAAATATTCTTTAATTATCTTATTGAAAACTGTGACGCTTTTAAAGATGTTTATATCAGCGACATTAAGGTTTCTGATATGAATAAAATAAAAGCTGTTGATATTAACAGATTTCTTGAATATCTTACTTATTATGTTACAACAGGCGATGATGGAGAGGTTATTGAGAAATCAAACAGAGAAAAAGGAAAATCCAGAAAATTATCGGCAGTAAGAAGGCTTTTTAATTATCTGTACAAGTCTGAAAAAATTTCGGCAAATCCCGGAGAACTTATTGAAACTCCTAAGATACACGATAAAGAAATTATAAGACTTGAAGCAAATGAAGTCGTTAAACTTCTTGATGAGGTTGAAAATGGTGAAAAACTTACAGAACGCCAGAAAAAATGGCATGAACATACTAAAATAAGAGATTTAGCTATTGTCACTTTGTTACTTGGTACAGGTATACGTGTTTCAGAATGTGTAGGAATTAATATTAAAGATGTTGATTTTGAAACAAATGGTGTTAAAATTGTGCGAAAAGGCGGTAAAGAAGTTACTGTTTATTTTGGTGATGAAGTAGCGGACGCTTTAGATGCTTACTTTGATGAAAGAGAGGAAATTGTAGCAGCAGAAGGTCATGAGGATGCTCTTTTTCTTTCATTACAGAAAAAAAGAATTACAGATCGAGCTATCCAAAAACTTGTGAAGAAATATTCGGAATGTGTTATTAACCTAAAAAAAATTTCCCCGCATAAGTTGAGAAGTACTTACGGAACAAGTCTTTATATGGAAACAGGGGATATTTATCTTGTGGCTGACGTTCTTGGACACGCTGATGTAAACACAACTCGCAAGCATTACGCTCAAATGGAGGATTCACGAAGAAGAAGCGCCGCTAAATTTGTTAAATTAAGAGAAAATTGATTTTGTGCAAAAGATGTTTTTTTACTTGACAATTATTATAAATGGGTTAAAATTAATAGTAAATGAAACGTGAATTTATGTTTCGGAGGAAAACGGTTTTATGAAAGACAGAGAAGCAGCGGTTTACGCTCTTATGGATATATTTGAGCTTGGAGGATATAACAATATTGTTTTAAGGCGCACTTTTAAAAAGAATAATGATTTTACTTCTGTTCAGAAAGCTTTTATTACAGAGATTGTAAATGGAACTTTAAGAAATCTTATGCTTATGGATTACATTATTAATAAATTTTCAAAAACAAAAACCAATAAAATGAAACCGCTTATTCTTAATGTTTTAAGAATATCAGTATATCAGTTTTTGTTTTTAGACAAAGTACCTGTTTCCGCTATATGCAATGAGGCGGTTGAAATTACTAAAAAAAGAGGATTTAAAGGATTGTCGGGATTTGTGAACGGTGTTTTAAGAAATATCTCAAAAAATGTTGATAATATTGAATATCCTGACTATAATAATAATTTTGTTGATTTTATTTCTGTAAAATATTCATATCCCAAATATATTATTGAATATTGGCTTAAAAATTTAAGCCGTGAAGATATTTTGAAAATGTGTGAAAAAAATTCGAAAGCGCCTGATATTACAATTGCTGTAAATACAATAAAAACTAATCGTGACGAGCTTTTTAAGTTATTAACCGATTATGGTATTTATGCTGAAAAAATCGACGGTTTTGATGAACTTTTGAGAGTTTCCAAAACTGATGATATTTCGGAAAATGATTTATATAAAAAAGGGTTTTTTCACATTATGGATAAAAGTTCTGTTTTCGCAATTAAAAAGCTTGAGCCTAAGGAAAATGATTATGTTATGGATATTTGTGCCGCTCCCGGCGGAAAGTCGTTTTTATGTGCTTATTTTATGAAAAATAAAGGTAAAATTATATCAAGAGATATTTATGAGCATAAAATTAATCTTATTAACAATGGAGCTGAAAGACTTGGGATTGATATAATTTTTACTGAAGAAAAAAACGCTTTGAATGTTTATGAGGAAGATTTTAATATTGCCGATAAGGTTATTATAGACGCACCTTGTTCAGGTTTTGGAATTGTAAGAAAAAAACCGGATATTAAATACTCAAAAAGCTATGATGACATTATAAGTTTATCCCAAATTCAGAAAAATATTCTTAATATATGTCAAAATTATGTGAAAAAAGGCGGTGAATTGCTTTACAGTACGTGTACCGTTTCATATAAAGAAAATGAGGAAAATGTCAAATGGTTTCTTAAAAAATTTAATTTTGAACTTGTTTATCAAAAGCAGATACTTCCGCATATTTTTGACAGTGATGGATTTTTTGTCGCTAAATTTAAAAAGAAGGGTTAAACGCTATGAATTCTAAAATTGATATTTTATCTTTGGATTTAAAAGAACTTTCTGATTTTATGTTGGAATTGGAAGAAAAGTCTTTTAGAGGAAAACAAATTTTTAGATGGCTTCATCAGAGAAATGTTATATCTTTTGATGATATGACTGATATTTCAAAGGGGTTGAGGAGTAAGCTTAAAGAAAAAGCAATTATACAAAATGTGAGTATAGTCGAAAAGCTTGTTTCTAAAGAAGATAATACAACAAAATACTTGTTTCAAATAGAAAATGATTATATAATAGAAAGTGTGCTTATGAAATATGAGTATGGAAATGCTGTTTGTATTTCATCTCAGGCTGGTTGCGCTATGGGCTGTTTATTCTGTGCGTCCGCTGTTGGCGGGTTTGAGAGAAATCTTACAGCAGGAGAAATGCTCTCTCAAATATATGAAATACAAAAAGATATTGGCGAACGTATCTCGAATATCGTTATTATGGGAAGCGGTGAACCGCTGAATAACTATGATAATACAATTAAATTTCTTGAAATTATTAATTCTGAAGATGGTCTTAAAGTAGGTCATAGACATATTACAGTTTCCACCTGCGGGGTTGTTGAAAAAATAAAAGAACTTGAGAGTCTTAAATTGCAGATAACTCTTGCGGTTTCTTTGCACGCGCCAAATGATGATATAAGACAAAAAATTATGCCTGTGGCTAAAAAGTATTCTATTGATGAACTTATTTTGGCGGCGAAAGAATACGCTGATTATACAAAAAGACGCGTTACTTTTGAGTACGCTCTTATAAAAGGCATTAATGACAGTGTTGAATGTGCGAAAGAACTGGCATACAGACTTAAAGGGTTGTTATGCCATGTTAATATTATACCTATAAATGATGTCAAAGAAAGGAATTATTTAAGAAGCTCAGATAAAACGGTTAATGAGTTTTGTGAAACTCTAAAAACTCGTAATATTGAGGCTACAATAAGAAGAAAGCTTGGAAGTGATATAAATGCTGCCTGCGGGCAGCTTAGAAAAAGATACTTGAAAAATACCGACTGATTCGGTAGTAATTAAACCTGATTTGAGGTGTTAAAAGATGACGGGAATTGGAAAATCAGATATCGGGCAGGTAAGAAGTTGTAATGAAGATTCGATTTTTGTGCAGAATTCACCCATAGGTTGTCTGCAAAATTTTTATATCGTTGCTGACGGTATGGGTGGACACAAGTCTGGTGAGGTCGCAAGCAGCAATGCGGTTAAGTTTTTTCGCCAATTTATTGAAAATAATAATATGGGCGAAGTACTTGATGTTCTTGTTGAAGGCGTTGGATATGCAAATAAAAAGGTATATGAAATGTCAAAGGAAGATGACGCTTATACAAATATGGGTACCACATTTCTCGCCGCGTCTGTCTTTGGGGATAAAGTATTTATTGCCCATGTCGGTGACAGCAGGCTGTATATTGTGAGAAATAATGAGATTAAGCAGCTTACAACAGACCATACATATGTTATGGATATGGTTCGGTCGGGTATTATTACAAAAGAAGAGGCCAAAATTCATCCCGACAGAAATATTATAACAAGAGCATTGGGAATTGATGAAAACTTATCTATTGACGGGATTTTTTATAAAATATTACTTGATGACATTATTATTATGTGTTCGGACGGTCTATATGAAATGATTAACGATAACGGAATTTTAAATATTGCTAAAAATATGTCTTTAAGCCTTGAGGAAAAAGCTGAAAAAATGATTGAAACCGCTAATTCATATGGTGGAAAAGACAATATATCCGTTATTTTAATAGGTTAATCGGAAAGGAGTAAGTTTATGATTATTGAACCAAATACTACTATTGCCGGAAGATATACAATTATTGAAAAAATCGGTGTCGGCGGCATGGCTGTTGTCTATAAAGCAAAAGATGAGAAGCTTAACAGATTTGTTACTTTTAAGGTTCTTAAAGAAGAACATATAGAAAATGAAGAATTTATTAACAGATTTGCTGTTGAAGCTCAGGCTGCGGCAAGATTATCTCACCCTAATATTGTAAATGTATATGATGTTGGCAATGAAGGCGATATTCATTATATAGTAATGGAATATATTGATGGTATTACTTTAAAGGAACTAATCAACAAAAAAGCTCCTTTTGATGACCAAGAAACTTTAAGTGTGGCTATTCAGATTGGTTCGGCTCTTGAAGAGGCTCACAGGAATAATATTGTTCACAGGGACATTAAACCTCACAATATTCTTGTGACAAGAGACGGAGATATAAAAGTTACGGATTTTGGTATTGCGAGAGCGGCAACATCAACTACTGTTACTGTTGAGTCGATGGGTTCTGTCCATTATTTTTCACCTGAACAGGCAAGAGGTGGTTTTGTTGACGCTAAAAGCGATATTTATTCACTTGGTATTATAATGTTTGAAATGGTTACAGGAAGGCTTCCTTTTCAGGGGGATACACCTATTGCTCTTGCTATGAAGCATCTTAGAGAACCTATTCCTGATATAAGAAAGATAAATCCGGATGTTTCTGAGAGTATTTATAAAATTATTGTCAAGGCAACTCAAAAAAGCTCTGTAAAAAGGTATCAGAGTGCAGAAGATATGGACAGGGATTTAAAAAGAGCTACAAAAGACCCTTCAGGTGATTTTGTTGTTTTTGAGGAAGAAGATGTTACTTCTCAGACTATAAGAGTTACAGGCGAAGAGCTTGATGAAATAAAAAAACAAAGTAAAAATTTGGATTATGATGATGATTATGACGATTACGATGAATATGAGAATTATGACAACAGAAATTTGAAGAATAAAAATAAGATGGCAAATTCAAATTATAATGCATATCAAAAGAAAAAAGATAGAAAAATTACTTTTGCGGCTATTGCTACGTCTGTCGGGCTTATCGCTATAATTACAGCTATTACAATGATTTTCATTTTCAATGAAAATACGGATGAGGTAAAAGTTCCTGATTTTGTAGGAAAAACATGGGATGAGGCTAAGGTGATTGCCGAAGAAAATAAAATTTATATTAAGGCTGACAAAGATAATCCTAACAGCTACAGTGACACTGTTGAAAAAGACCTTATCATGAAACAAAATGTAGAAAAAGGAGAAACAGTTAAAGAGGGAGATACAATATATCTTATAATGAGTTTAGGAAGTGATAAGGCTACAGTTCCTAATGTTGTTGGTGAAAATATTGACGAGGCTATTGAAAAACTTAAAGAGCGAAATATTAAGTGGGGAGAAGAATACGTTGAAAACAGCAATAGCTATGAAAAAGATCAAGTAATAAGACAGGAACCTTCCGCCGGAGAAGAAATTTCAATTGTTGACTCAAAAGTTATTTTGTATATAAGCAGAGATAGAGAGTCAAAATTGACAACTTTACCTAATGTTATCGGACGTTCTGAAAGCAGAGCAAAAGAAATTCTTAAAAATGCCGGATTCAGAGTGAGAACTGAGGAAAGTGATTCTTTAAATGGAAGAGACAGAGGAATAGTCGTTGGTCAGGATGGATATGATGGTCAAGATGATAACAATAATGTAAAAAGAGAGGAAAATTCTTTGATTACTATTCGTGTAAGTAACGGATATTTGGATTCGTACAGCGATGAACCTGACGAAGATGAGGACAATCTTGATAATTCGGGCGATGAAAGACCTGTTGAAAAAATTACTGAAAATTCAAACAGTACAAATAATAATACTCAAAACTCTAGTAATTCTGATACGCCTGATACTCCAAATGCAGATGCTGAGGGCACAGGAAATACAAATCCTGAAAATAAGCCGGAGGAAAACGAAAATCCTGAAAATAATGAAAATCAGGTAAATTCGGATAATCTTGAAAATGGTGGTAATAATATTCCGGAAAACAATAATAATCAGGATCAGGGAAATGAAACGCCTAATAATGAGGAAGCTCCGAAAGATGTTAATGAGGTTGAAATTGACCCAAGTGCGGTTAATTAATTATCTATACAAGCTGTGAAATTAAATATTTATTGTAAGTTAAAAGTTTGGTATGAAGATAAAGATGTAATGAAGTGCGGACGGATTTAAGTTATTTTAGCTTATGGCAATTTACGAAGTTTTTAATGTGAAACAATAAAAGGATTATTTAATATATAAGATTTATTAAAGCTTACTTAGTTATTCTTTTATTGTTTTGCCATAAGTTATAATGAAATCAATATTTTTACAGTGTCTGTTTGATAAAATTAAGTTATTTATTATTGAATTTAATTTTGGAGTGGGGTTTCTGATGATTACAGGAAGAATTATTAGAGGTGTTGGAGGGCTTTATTTCATAGATACAGAAGAGGGTGTTTTTAAATGCAAAGCAAGAGGAATTTTTAGAAAGAAAAGAATTATTCCTACGGTCGGGGATTATGTTGAAATAACAATTCTTGATAAAACACAACGTACAGGTTTTATTGAGAAAATTAATGAAAGGAAAAATTTTCTTATAAGACCTAAGGTTGCTAATATTGATATTTGTATTATAACTTTTGCGGCCAAAAGTCCAAGCATTAATTTTGATTTGCTTGATAGATTTCTTATTCTTTCAGAAGAAAAAAATCTTGATGTTATTATATGTATAAATAAATATGATTTAATTGAAGAAGATATCGAACAGTATATAAAAAGAGTATATTCTCCTGTTTATAAAGTTATTTTTACTGATACGATTAATAATAATGGCATCGATAAATTGAAAATCTTGATTAAAGATAAGGTTTCTGTTATTGCTGGACCTTCAGGAGCGGGAAAATCTAGTATTATAAACCGTATAATTTCTTCAGAAACAAGAAAAACAGGCGAAATAAGCCGAAAAATAGAACGAGGAAAGCATACAACGAGAGAGGTTGAGCTTCTTTCGGCAGGTGAAAAAACATTTATTGTAGATTCTCCCGGATTTACTTCTGTTTCTGTTGAACATTTAAATCCCGTAGAATTACAGTTTTTTTTCAGAGAATTCAAAGATTTTCTTAAAAAATGTAAATTTAACGATTGCCTGCATCTGCAAGAACCTGATTGTTCTATAAGAAACAATATTGGTGACAAAATTTCTGAAGAACGATATAAACGATATGAATTTTTATATAATGAACTTATTCAAAAACGAAAGTAAGGAGGATTGTTATGATTAAACTTTCGCCATCTATTTTATCGGCTGATTTTATGAAACTTGGAGAAGAAATAAAAATCCTTGAAAGAGAAAAAATTCCATATATTCATATTGATGTTATGGATGGTCATTTTGTCCCGAATATTTCTATGGGTTTTCCTATTGTTGACAGTATACGAAAAGAAACGGAACTTATTCTTGACGTTCATTTAATGATAGATAATCCTGAAAAATATATTGATAATTTCGCGAAAGCCGGAGCTGATATTATTAATTTTCATTTTGAGGCTGCATCTAACCCTGAAAAAATTATTGAACAGATTAAAGCTACAGGTAAAAAATGCGGTATAACAATAAGTCCGGATACACCGGCAGAAAAATTATTCGGACTTATTGAGCTTGTGGATATGGTACTTGTTATGTCAGTTTATCCCGGATTTGGAGGACAGAAACTTATAAAATCTTCTCTTGATAAAATTAGAATAATTTATGATTATATCAAAAAAAATAATCTTAATACAGATATTGAGATTGACGGCGGAGTGAAAATGAATAATGTGAGAGAAGTTCTTGAGGCAGGAGTTAATGTTGTTGTTGTTGGTTCTTCTATTTTTAAAGCTGAAAATATTGCTCTTGAAGTTGAACATTTTAACGACATTTTTAAGGAGTTTGATAACAGATAATGAAAGCTCTTGTTGTAGGAAGCGGAAATATTTGTGAATATAAAAAGTTTTTTAATTGCGCTGAAATTTGTGATATATTTATATGCTGTGACGGTGGTATGGAATATTTTTTCGAATGTGGAATTATTCCTGACGTGATTATAGGAGATCTTGATTCTGCTCAGAAAAAACATATTGATTATTTTAAAAAACATAATGTTTTATTTAAAGTATTTCCGCCTGAAAAAGATTTTACAGATATGGAACTTGGTCTTTTATACGCTATGAAATTAAATTCTGAAGAAATTTTTATATTTGGTGGAACAGGAACAAGATTTGATCATTCAATTACAAATATTCATATATTGAAAAAAGCTTTAGACAAAGGTGTCAGGGCATGGCTTATTGATGATTATAATAAAATTTGCCTTGTGGACAAACACATTGAGATATTTGGAGAAAAAAACTCTTATGTATCGCTTATTCCACTTACATCAAAGGTATCAGGAATTACTACAAATGGACTTTATTATAGTCTTACAGATGCGGAAATGGAAATAGGAAACTCCCTTGGTGTGAGTAATGTGATGATTTCTGACAAATGTGAAATTTTTGTTAAAAGTGGAATATTGATTATAATAATGGCGAAAGATTGAAAAATATGACTGTTTAAAAAATTGATTTATATTATTAGACCTGTTCAATAACCCGAATGATAGCGGTTGATAAAAGATTTTTTCTTCAGGCAAAGTATAGCGGAAAAATGTTTGTCAAGCGGTGTTACATAGGTTTTTGAATAGGTCTATTACTAAGAAAACAACAAGATATGAAAATTTTCAAAATTTTTAGTAAAAAACAATAAAAAATTTTTTTAAGTATTAGTTTTATCAGAGTTTATTTGTTAATTCTTTTATTATTCCGCTATAAATTACTGCTTTATAAAACCAGTATATTTTTCTTTTATTGTTTTGCTATAATAATTTATGAACAATTTGTTAAAAATAGATTTTTATTAAATTAATAGTTGCATATAGGTATGTATTTCTGTTAAACTATATACTATGTAGTTTTATTAAAATATTTAATTTTAATATG
>CATLIG010000049.1 GCA_949948985.1 uncultured Clostridia bacterium
CTCTTAATATTATTAAACAATATAAATCAACATATAAATCAAAAAAAGCTATTTCCAAAGTTATGTTTGACTGTTTACTTGATTGTACATCTTTACTAAAGGTTATATATGAAAATTGATTTCCGTGCTTTTTGTGTCCTATGTATTGACATAACTCCAAGGAAACTGTCAAGTAGGTGCAAAATATTTTTATAAAATTTTAAATTTTGATTATAAAACTACTTGAGATTATTGATGTTTTAAAATTTAAAATAAATTATAATACATATTTTGAAAGAAAAACAGCTTTGAAAATTTACAATGCTGTTTTTGAAAATAAACATGATAAATTTGCTGAATATAGAGATATTATAAAGTTTTTGAAACAATATAAAAAAGTTAAAAACCAAAAACCTTTAAACTTTCATGTGAGTTCAAAATTGTTTAAACAAAATAAATATACAAAGTAATCCGACTGTAATAAATCAGATTACTTTGTATAATAAAATTACTCTATTTATTTTTTTGATATTTTTCAGAGATTTTTAATTAAAAAATAAGTTATAGTAAACGGCAAATACTTTTGTCTTTTACTATAATTATACAATATCACCTATTTTTATTGTGTATGAATTGTATCTATAACAGACATATCTCTAATTCTTTTTGACGGTTTATATACTGCCGCAATAGAAGAAGTCAAAGAGAGCCATATAATTATCGTCATTGGTAAAAAAGGTATTGACCATATATCACCCCAATAATCAGTTATCATATTTTCAAACAAAAATTTGTGAATGGGAAGTCCTAAAATACAGCCTGTTAAACTTCCGATAGCGGCATATGTTACAGCCTCTGCGGTTATCATTTTTGTAACTTGACTTATGCTCATACCTATCGCACGCATTGCCCCATATTGTTTTATTCGTGCTGATACGCTCATAGAAATGCTGTTCATAATATTAAACACAGTAATCATAGCAATAATAGCCAAAAAACCATATACCAACAGCATGAATGCCCAATATGTGCCTGTAATTTCTCTGTTGCTTTCACGCCTGTCAGAAAATATATATTCATTACCTGCCAGATTACGAATTATATTTGTATCTTCATCTGTCGCATTGTTTTTAAGCTGAATATCAATGACTGTATAATCGCTTTCACCTGTCAGACGCATAAATGTTTCTTCAGAGCAAACTATTGTTGATGTACCATCTAATGCAAATTGACTTGTTGACAATATTCCAGAAATCTCAATTTCAGTTCCGTTAAGCTGTAATTTATCGCCAACACTTAAAGGACTATTTTCATCATAAATTGCCAACACATAGTCACTGTTTCCATATACCTTTGATAAATCACCGTCAATAATATCGTCTTTAGCCCAGTTTAATTGATATTCTTCATATGAAATCAAATCAATTACATCTATATTTTCATCCGAAACTACCGCAATATTGCTGCTGAACATACGTCCGAAAACCCTATCTATATATGGTTTGTCCTTAATTTTATCAATCAAATCCTTATCTACTGAACAAGAACGGTCTTTGCTTATAATTGAAAGGTCAGGATAATATGGTTTTAAAGGATTTAAAGCATGACGTGTAAAATCAAGAACTACCGAAAAGCTAAGAAACAAAATAATACTGAGAGCAAATGAGCATGTTATAAGTATAAGATTCTTTTTTGAGGATACTGCATGATGAATACCTAACACGGTTTCAATTTTAAAAAAACGGGTATTCGCCGAACGATGTACGTTTTTAGTGTTCCATACGCTGCCTGATACCGCCGCCGCAGGTGATACCTTTGACGCACGTTTCGCCGGAGCCTGCGCGGCAATCAATACTGTCAATATACCAACAATTATTCCGCTGATAATTCCTATTGCACTTACCTCAAAAACAGGAATATAAGAAAATTCACCATTAATGCCAAATCTCAATACAGCGCATAAAATCCACGTTATTATAATACCAAGAATAACACCTATAGGAATAGCGATTTTACACCAGTTAAGCGCTTCCAGTCTTACAAACCTGATAATTTGCTTTCGGCTTGCGCCTATACACCGCAGCATACCAAAAAACTGTGACCGTTCGGCAACATTAGTGTTTATGCTTCCCGCAATCATAAGAACTCCTGCCGTTAGTATTAAAATAAACAAAACAGCCGCAACAAGATATAATCCCATCATATATGAATTGCTGCTGAAACCTGTTATTCCTAAAAGAGCAGTATTTTCAGATATATTTTCATCAGTAAAGCCATATTGTTTCTTTATATCTGCGATAGTCTTTCTTATGTTTATATGCTCATCAAACTGAACATAATATACAGGGTTAGAAATCTCATTGCTATTAACATCATAAATTTTATTGAATGATGTCATATTCATAAACACACCGATTGCGTCATATCTCATAATAAGCGGTGTGCTTTTACAAAAACCTGATACAATATAATCAATATTGCCATAAGGTGTTTTTACAGAAACATTGTCGCCTATATTTATACCAAAAATATTTTTTGCGTTATCTGTAAGCATTATTTCTTTTTCATTTTGCGGATAAGCGCCCTCCGCAAAACAGTTCATTATATCAGTGATAAAGGCTTTATCAACACCGCAAAACGCCACTTTTTTACTGTTTATATAATACTCCTTGTCTATTGCGTAATTAAAAACATAATATTGGGATGAGGCGGTAACATCAGGACGTGAACCTATAAGTTCCATTTTATTTTCAGGTATGTCTTTAAGTGCGATATGCCAATTCCCGTGATTGTTAATCGCTCGTGTTTTTTCCATTCTGATACCCATATCTGCCATAGAAAATACTGCGGTAACAAGAAAAACAGAAAGTATAATACAAATAATTGTCATACGGTTTTGCCTTTTGTGAACTTTTGCGGATATAGGAATAAGACTAAGATAACTTTTCATCATACTTACCTCCTAAATCCGTTAAAACGCCGTCGCTGACTTGAAGAATCCTGTCCGCTGACGAGGTAAGATTAACATTATGCGTAATCATTAAAATTGTTTGTTGATAGTAATGTGAAGCTTTTGTAAGTAAATCCATAACATCATGGCTGCTTTTGCTGTCAAGATTACCCGTTGGTTCATCAGCTAAAATCAATGAGGGTCTGGTAATCAGAGTACGCCCGATTGCCACACGCTGCTGCTGTCCCCCGCTGAGCTGATTTGGCAAATGAGTGCGCCTTTCTGAAAGACCAAGCACTTCCAGTATTTCGTCAACCGTTTTTTTATTAGGTTTACGATAATCTAATAAAATAGGAAATATAATATTTTGTTCAACATTTAACTCGGGTATAAGATGAAACGACTGAAAAACAAAACCTATATTTCTTCTTCTGAAAATAGTTAGCTGATTTTCTTTCATCGAAAAAATATCCTCATTGTTTAAATATACCTTTCCTGATGTAGGATTATCAAGCCCGCCGATACAATTAAGCAACGTACTTTTTCCGCTGCCTGATTCTCCCACTATAACGGCAAACTCACCTTTTCGCATTGTAAATGAAGCGTTAATAAGCGCTTTTACGCTGTTTTCTCCTTTTCCATAGGTTTTACATAAATTTTGTACTTTTAAAATTTCCATATCTAAGTACCTCCTTTATGTTCCATAATATCAGATACATCTTACAATAAGGTGAATTTTAGCTTACAGTTTTGTAAGGAAACATAATTGAAAAAATTGTTCCTTCTCCCTGTTTAGTTTGTAAAGAAATAATTCCTCCCTGTCCCTCGATAACCGCTTTCGCAAGCGGCAGCCCCAAACCAATTCCCTGAATGTTCGATGAATTTTTACTGCGATAAAAACGTTTGAAAATATGATGAAAATCTTCTTCATGTATACCGCTTCCGTTGTCAGCTATAAAAATACGAAGCTCTATCGGCGTTCGCTCCCAGCTTATATTAATTTCTCCATTTATATTGGTGTGGTCTAAAGCGTTTTTTACAATATTTCCAATTGCCTCGCTTGTCCAGTTAATATCACAAATTATTGTTTCGTTCTGACTGCTTTTTATAATAATTTTCTTTTTTTCATTTTCAGCCCTTATGGTAAGATTTTCAACCGCTTTATTTATTACGTCTACTATTGGATATTCTCTTTTCTCAAAATCAATACCTCCCGCGTCAAGCCTTGTAATTTTTAAAAGTGTTAAAACCAAAGTTTTAATTCTCTCAATAGCAATATCCGATTTTTGCGTAAATGATATAACTGTATTTGTGTTTTCAGGTTCATCAAGAATAATCTCATTATACATAGAAAGCGCCGCAAGCGGCGTTTTTAATTGGTGAGAAATATCCGAAATTGTATTTTTTAAAAATTTTTTTGTGTTATGTTCATTTTCGTGCTTGGATTTTAAAACAGACGCCATATTGTTAATACAGCCAAACAAATAATAAATTGTACCGGTATAAGATTGGGGCAAATAATTATAAAAATTACCTTCCGAATAGTCAGAAACAGTTTTTGCAGCTTGCCTATATAGTCGTTCACGTTTATATAGAAACAGTATAACAATTATTAACATAAATATCGTGAAAAATATAAATTTTATACTATTTACAAATATAGTTTTTTGGCTAAAATTTGAAATAAAAGGCAAAAAACGCACATCAGTATTTTCATTTATTCCAAGTTTTCCAAGTAATTCCTCACCACTTTGTGTAATTTCTGTATTTGTAACAGCATTTGCTATTGTATTTTCCGGAACTCCCTGTTCAAGCAGATAAGAAACCTTAGCGTTATCGTGATTTATAATAACTTTCTGTACAATATTTTTCTGAGTTATCCCTATAATTATATCGATAGCAAGCATAAATAAAATAAACACTATTATTTGGATAAAAAAATTTCTTGAAAGCTTGTCGTGAAAAAAGCTCATTTTTTCACCTCATTCCATTGATATCCAAATCCTCTGACTGTAATTAAGCGTTTAGGATGAGATGGGTCGTCCTCTATTTTTTCACGCAAACGCCGAATATATACAGACAAAGTATTATCGTCAACAAAATTACCTTTTCCATCCCAAAGCTCATTTAAAATAGTATTACGTGATACAACATTATTTATATTGCGTACCAGCAAACAAAGAAGCCGATATTCCGCACTCGTTAAATCTAATATTTTTTCATCAACAGTCACTCGGTTTCTTTGAAAGTCTATAAAAATATCTCCGTATTTTATAAAATTATCGTTATCATTTTTTGATGCGCCCGCACGACGTAAAAGTGCGTTTATTCTTGAAATAAGTTCGCCTAATTTAAATGGTTTGGTAATATAATCATCTCCTCCGCCGTCAAGTCCACGTATAACATTAACTTCTTCATCAGAAGCGGTAAGAAAAATAATGGGAACAGAATTTCCTTTATTTCGGATATATTCACATACTTCAAATCCTGTTCCGTCAGGAAGAGTTAAATCAAGCAATAATAAATCATATTTTGGATTTTTTGCAAAACTTTCCATTGCTTGCGATATTGTATTTACTATATTAAGAGAAAAGCCATTTTTCTCCAAAGCGTATTTTAAGCCATCTATAAGGCTTATATCGTCTTCTAAAAGTAAAATCCTGTTCATATATTTTCCTCTTTTCGAATTATATATTATCTGTTTTCATTTATTTCAATTAATTATCTGTTTGATGTATAAACCGTATGTATGCTGATTTTTTTCATTGTCTTTTAGTTCATAAGTAAATACGAAATTGTTGTTTTTTGGTCTGTAAAATGTTTAATTAATTTCCACTTAAAACAAACATTTCTATAATTGTTGCCTCTGTTGTCATTTTTCTATACATTTTTTTTAATAATTATTGACATTAAATATTTAATATGTTAATATGCAAGTATCTACTTGCAAGGAGGTTTAATATATTGGATTGTACTAAACTGAAAATTATTAATTCTGCTATGGAGTTAATAAAAGAAAAAGGATACTCACTGACTACTACAAAGGAAATCGCATTAAAAGCAGGTATAAATGAATGTACAATATTCCGAAAATTCAAGTCAAAAAAAGATATTGTATTAGAAGCTATGAAACTTTCAAAATGGAATCCTAACCTATCAGAAAGTAATTTTGTATATATAGGAGATTTAGAAAAAGATTTAACTGGATTTTTAGAAATATATACGCAAAAAGTTACTCCTGAAATGGTTAAATTATCTATTGGTCTTCGCACGCCTGAGTTATATGAATATACTGCCGATGGAATTATGAAAGTACCACAGGTTTTTAAAAACGTTTTAATAAGATATTTTGAGGAAATGCTCAAAAAAGGAAAAATTAAACACAAAAATACTGAAACTTTAGCTATGACTTTTATTTCAATAGCTTTCGGTTTTGTTTTTTTAGATGCTTCGTTTGGAAATAAATTAACCAGTTTATCAAAAAAAGAATATATTGAGAATAGTGTTAAAATTTTTATAGGTGGAATAAATTAACGGCATATTTAATGCCTTTAATTTTTACTGTTTATGCAAGTAAATACTTGCAGAAAGGAGTAATATGGTTTATTTTATAGTTTTAGTAAATATCAAAAATAAAAGTGACAGAAAAGAATATGACGATTATATTGTTAAAGTAAAACCTATTGTTGAAAAATATGGAGGAGAATATATTGTAAGAAGTGAGCAGATAACAGCTTTATCTGATGAGCTATGGAAACCTGGCAGAATTATTATTATAAAATGGTCAGATAAAGAACAGCTTTTAAATTGTTTTAATTCAAAAGAATATATGAGAATTAAAAACAAAAGAGAAAACAGCGTTGAAAGCCAAGCCATTATAGTGGAGGTATAAATATGAAAGTACATCAAATTAAAATTGATTTTAATATAACAGATAAAAAAAGATATGTTTATGTTTATTTGATGGAAAGCAAAAATTTATATCTTATAGACAGCGGTGCGTATTGCGGTAAAAAGATTATTGAACATTATATAACAAATATTAGCAGGAATATATTTGAAATTAAAGGTATTTTTTTAACTCACGCACACCCTGACCATATTGGTACTGCCGCATACTTTAAGGAAAAAACGGGTTGTAAAATATATTCAAGCAGCGGCGAAAGAAATTGGATTGAGAATATAGATTTACAATATAAAGAAAGACCTATACCTAATTTTTATAATATCGCAAAATCCGTAAGTGTTGATATTATTGTTAAAGATAACGATATAATTAAACTTGAAAATGAAATATCAATAACTGTAATTAGTACATCAGGACATTCTTTTGACGAAGTATCATATAAAATTAACAATGTTATTTTTGTGGGTGACAGTATTCCTATTAAAGAAGATATACCCATTTATGTAAATAAAAATAATAGTATAAACAGTTTAAAACGTTTAATTAAAATAGATAGTATAGAATATTGTTATCCTGCGTGGGACAAAACATATACATATCAGCAAATGCTTGAAAAATGCAAAGTTGCATTAGAAATAATAGAAGATATTGATTATGTGGTAAAAAATGTTATAAAAGAGTTTCAGAATTATGATAAATATGAAATAATAAAAATAGTATGTGACAGATTAAATTTACCCGCAAATAATCCACTTCTTGCCACAACAATACAAAGTCATTTAACTGATTTATAGTTTCACATAAAAAGTCAAAATGCAATAAATTTATTATAGCTTAACGTGAGTTCGACAAAAATTTATAGCTTATATGCCTATTTCAAGACATTTTTTCTCATACTGATAAAAATAAGCGTTTATCTTTATACAATAAATGCTTGAAATATCAGACTTTTTAAAACTTATTATTCTTTTAAGATTTTACGATACTTCAAAAACCTTAGAATTATAATATTTTTTCATCGAACTCACGTTAGCTTATAAAATAATACTTGACAAACCACTATTACAAGTGTAATATATAATTGATATTACACTTGTAATAGTTTGTAAAAAATATTATTTTAGGAGTGATGAATCTTATGAAAAAAATGATTGGATTTTTATTAAGTGCTGTTTTGGCTGCAAGCTGTGCGGGATGTCAGCAAATAGAGCAAAGTTCTGCTAAAACATCAAATTCTGTTCAAAAAATTAATGAGAATATGATTAAGGAAAATAATGTTGACTATTCACAGGAATTTGGTGAAATAAAAGGCTGCTGTGTATTTTATGATGTGTCGATGAACAGTTACAATTTTTATAACAAAGCAGACTGTGAAACAAGATACTCTCCAAATTCTATTTTTAAGATAATTTCAACACTCGAAGGTTTAGAATGCGGCGCTGTAACTTCCGAAACATCAACAATGGACTATAACGGAAATACATATCCTTTTGAAAGCTGGAACACAAATCTTAACTTAAAAGAGGCTTTTCAAAATTCTTGTGTATGGTATTACAGACAGCTTATAGACAAAATAGGTAAAGAAAAAATGAAAAAAGGACTTGAAGAAATAGGCTATGGTAATTGTGATATAAGCGAATGGAACGGCAGCGGACTTGCACCGACAGAAGATACTAATGGGTTTTGGCTTGGCTCGTCGCTTGAAATTTCCACATTAGAAGCGGTAAATGTAACAAGTAAAATTTTTGAGGGCAAAAGTAAATACAGTAACAAAAATATTGATATACTTAAAAATATTATGGAAAGTGATGTTAAAGGTATTTACGGAAAAACGGGTACAGGCATAGATAACAGTGCTTGGTATGCGGGTTTTTATGAAAAAGAAAACAACAAAATTTATTTCGCGTTACATTTACAGAATGAGGATGGAACAAAAATAGCCGGGGCAGACGCAAAGAAAATTGCCGTGTCTATTATACAAAAATACTATATGTAAGGAGAATTATTATGAATAACTTACCTCAAATTTCAGAGGCTGAATATGAAATAATACGTGTTATTTGGGACAAATATCCTATAAGCACCAATGAAATAACAAAAATGGTTTTAAAGTCAAGTGATTGGAATGAAAGAACTATACACACACTTATATCAAGGCTTGATAAAAAAGGTATAATTTCTCACGAGCAAAAAGGTAAACTTTATTATTATACACCTATTGTGAAAAAAGAAGATTATATCAAAGCCGAAAGTAAGTCATTTCTCAAAAAGTTTTATGACGGGACAATAAAAAGTATGGTAATGAACCTTATTGATAATGATATGATTACAGATGATGAGTTAACTGAATTAAGAAATATGCTGAATAAAAGGTGATAAGCTGTGAATATATATAATTTTTTAATGTGCAATATAATTCTCTCTTTATCGGGAATTATATTGATGAGTTTTAAAAGGCTATGCGGCAATGCTATTTCAGTTAAATGTAATTATTATATAGGATGTTTACTTATTTTTATACTTATTATACCTATACTGCCAAAAATTGATATATTATATACCGTAATAAGCTACAGTAATATAGAAAGTGTAACAAAAAATGTAAACTTTCTTAATGCTGATAATTTTGAAATCAACGATAAAGAATTTTATGTTTCTGTAAATAAAGATTATATAATTTCTTTTATAATTATCAGTGTTGTGCTGTTGAAAATTTTGATATTAAAAATATCGGAAATAAGTCTTCGTAAATACAGAGAGAGCAGAATATACTGTGATGAATTTAATAAATATTGTGATATTTTGAAAGTTAACGCACAATTATATAAAAGCAAAAGTATAAATTCTCCCATATCTTTTGGAATAATAAAAAAATATGTTATCATACCCGACAGAAAACTAAATAAAAGAGAACTTGAAATTGCTGTATTACACGAATTAACGCACCATAAACACAATGATGTACTTATAAATTATATTTTATGTTTTTTAAACGCGGTATACTGGTTTAATCCTTTTGTTTATATAATAATTAAAGACATAAGACTCGGAATGGAAATATACTGTGATTATTCGGTTATACAGCAAACACAAAATAATATAGAATATGGAAATATAATACTTGATTTTGCCTCTGATAACAGCAAATATGGAATTGCTAATTGTATAAGAGGAAATTGTAAACAATTAAAAAAAAGAATACATAAAATAATTCAATATGACACTGAATATTCAAAAAAAGCGTCAAAGGCTATTATAGCACTTTTTACTTGTATAATTCTTTTATTCTCTGTATGTATAAATTCGTTCGGGTATGTTTTTGAATATAATCATATAAATATATCCGCGACGGAGGTTAATTTAGAAAAATTTTTTAACGGCAGTGAAGGCACATTTGTATTATATAATCAGAACAATGATGAATATATAATTTATAATAAAGACTTGGCATATAAAAGAGTTTCTCCAAATTCTACGTTTAAAATACCATTAGCATTAAAAGGATTAGAAGAAAACATTATAACTGTAAATAAAAATGAGATGTTTTGGAACGGTGCTGACAATCAATTTTCTGAATGGAATAAAAATCAAAATTTAAACTCTGCTATGAAATATAGTGTAAATTGGTATTTTCAAGAAATTGACAAAAAACTTGATAAATCTGAAATAGTAAATTATTTAAAATATATTGATTATGGAAATAAGAATGTTTACAGTAATAAAGATTATTGGCTTGAAGATTCTCTTGAAATTTCTCCTGTTGAGCAAGTGATATTTTTAAAAAGACTCATAAATAACGATTATAATTTTAAACAAGAAAATATAAGTGCGGTTATGAAAGCTATCAAGTTGGATAATGGTTTATATGGAAAAACAGGAACGGGAATGATTAACGGAAAAGTAAACATAGGTTGGTTTATCGGTATAATCGAAAGAAATAACAATAAGTATGTATTCGCAGCAAGAGTTAAAGACGCTGATGGTTTAGTGACAAAAAATATAACAATAAACATATTAAAATCTGGTGTTATTGATTCATAAGATTTGTTTAACTGAATTTTTAAAGATTAACATAAATTCCTTTATACTATTTTATTATAAATTTGTATAAAGGAATTTTTCTATTTTTTATAATAGCTTTTTTATCTTTAAGCAATTACATAATCGGCTAATATCCTATGTTTTATGGTGTGTCAATGGGAAATCCCAAAATAGAGGAAAAAATGAATCTTGATATTGAGGTAGCACGATTAAGAATAATTTTTGGCTCATATCAAAACAACAGACTTAACTTGCAAAATAAAATAGCCAAAACTTATCCGCAGGAAATACAAAAACTTACAGAACTCATAAAAGGACTTGAAAAAGATATTGCTGTTGCTCAGACAAACAAAACTGATGAATTTTATCAAATGACCGTTGACGGAAAAATCTATACAGACAAAAAAGAAGCTGGAACCGCTTTTCTTGAAAGCTGCCGCAGCCTTAAAGCCAATCAGGAAGAAAAACCTGTAGGAAATTACAAAGGGTTTGACTTATCAGTAACATTTAATAAATTTACTCAGCTTTATAATGTGATATTAAAAAACAATATTTCTCATACGGTTGAACTTGGCGCTGATATTTTTGGAAATATTACAAGGATTGATAACGCTTTAAACAATATTCCCAAAAAACTTGACAGTGCGAAATTAAAACTTGAAGAAATCAATCACAATCTTAAAATAGCTAAAGAAGAAGTTAATAAACCTTTCAAGCGCCTTTCAGAACTTAGAGAAAAAGAATCAAGGCTTGAAAAACTTAACATAGAGCTTTCAATGGAAAACAAAGAAGTTTCCAATGAAAATAAAGAAAAACCTAATGATTTAAAAAAAGAAAAGAAAAATAACGATATAGAATTGTAATATAGTGCAGATAAATTTACAATATCTAACAAAAAGATTTTTATTATAAAACCTCGTTTACAGCAATTACCGCAGAGTTTTTATAGTAGAAGTCTTATTTTATTTTATAATAAATAATGAGGGAAAACCTATTCACATAGGAGGGATTGGATTATGGTTTTTGGTTACATTCGTGTTTCCACAAAGGAACAAAACGAGGACAGACAGATTATAGCGTTAAATGAGTATAATGTTCCCGAAAAAAATATCTATATGGATAAACAAAGCGGAAAAGATTTTGACAGAAAACAATATAAAAGAATGCTTAGAGCTGTGAAAGAAAATGACTTAATAATAATCAAAAGTATTGACCGGCTTGGAAGAAACTACGCTGAAATTCTTGAACAATGGAGAATGATAACAAAAATAAAAAAAGCTGACATTTTCGTTATTGATATGCCTATACTTGACACAAGACGGGGAAAAGATTTAATGGGAACATTTTTAAGTGATATTGTATTGCAGGTTTTAAGTTTTGTCGCTGAAAGTGAAAGAGATAATATAAAACAAAGGCAAGCCGAGGGAATAGCCGCCGCAAAGGCTAAAGGCGTTAAATTTGGCAGACCACCTAAAGAACTGCCGCCTAATTTTAAGTATATTTACAAGAAATGGATAAACAAAGAATTATCTGTTAAAGAAGCTGCCGAGGCTTGTGATATGCCTATGACTACTTTCTTTTACAGAGCAAATAAATTCAAAAACACCTAATTTCTAAATTACGCCATTTTTTCAATATTGTACAATTTATTGAAAAACTTTGAGAATTTAAAAACCCTCTTTTATTATACATAATATTACAGAAATATGCAAGAACATTATATAAATTTTAAATATTTTATACAATTCGTTCTCTGAATAAATCTCTTTTAAAAAAGCGTACTTTTTTAAAACAGGTTTTCCTGCTTGCTGTACCTATTTAAAAATAGTTTAATTTCACATAGTTTTATTTTCTAAAACAATGCGAAATTAAACCTATAAAATTTAATATAAAAAGTAAAGGGGGTAAAATAAAGATTATTGTACATTTAGGCAAAAATTTTAAGTAAAAAAATAAAATATAGAAAAATCATTTAGGAATAAAAATTAATATTATAAAATATTTTATTGCGTTTTATCGTGATACAGTATATCAGAAACTTCACAATCTAAAATAAAACACAAAGTATCTAAAGTTTTTGTTGTAATTGGCATACCTTTTCTCATACGTTGAAGTGTATTTGAGGAAATGCCCGCTTTAAATATAAGATAATACTCTGTTAAATTCTTTTTTAAAAGAGTTTCGTAAAAAGGTTTATATGAAATCATTTATATCACCTATAAATAATATAACATACTTAATATCTTGACTATACTCAATATATTAAGTATAATTAAAATTAATTAAAGTTCATATTCTCATATTTAGGATATGTAATTTTAAGAATGTTATAAAAATATTTCATAAAGGTGGTAAAAATGAAAATTATTATTTGTTTAGACAACAATAACGGTTTAATGTTCAACAGCCGCAGGCAAAGCAAAGATAGCAAAGTTATTGAAAATATTTTTGAGACAATAGGTTCAGCGAACCTTTATATTAACGATTTCTCCGCTGATATTTTTGCTGACAAAAATGTCATTAAATGTAATGATTTTTTGGAAAAATGTCAGAAAAATGATTATTGTTTTGTTGAAAACGCTGATATTGAAAAATATATCGACAAAATTGACGCTGTTATTATATATCGCTGGAACAGAAGTTATCCCTTTGACAGAAAATTCAATACCAAATTTTTAACTTCTTTTCACTTGAAAAGTAGTAGGGATTTTGCCGGAACATCTCACGGCAAAATTACAAGAGAGGAATTTATATTATGAATAAAACAAAAACTAATACACGAATAATTCTTTTTTTATATATTTTAACTTTTGTTTTTACAATAGCAGGCTGTCAAAGTAACATAACAGAACAAAATCAAACTGAGGTATGTGAAATCTCAGAAAGTCAGACGTTTGAGAAAGACGCATTCATAGAAGAAACATCAACGGTTATCGAGGATTTTTTCTATGAGGAAACAACAGAAACCCCAAAACTTTTACAGACAGATTTTAATTTTTCAGATATTCCGGAATATTCGGGCAAGCCTTATATTGCCGTAAATGACAATATACCATTTTTTGATTTCTCTAATTTAACGGCGGTATCTTTTGCGGAATACTCAGTCTTTGACAATTTGGGCAGGTGCGGCGTCGCTTACGCTTGTGTCGGAAAAGATATAATGCCGGCACAAAAGCGCGGAAGTATAGGCAATATTAAGCCCAGCGGCTGGCATACTGTAAAATATGATAACATAGACGGTAAATACTTATATAACCGCTGTCATTTAATAGGTTATCAGCTTACAGGCGAAAACGATAACGCTTATAATTTAATAACAGGTACAAAGGCTTTAAACATTGATGGTATGCTGCCCTTTGAGAATATTACAGCCGACTATGTGAAAGAAACAAATAATCACGTTTTATACAGAGTAACCCCAATATTTGAGAGCGATAATTTGCTTGCGAGCGGTGTTTTAATGGAGGGGTACTCTGTTGAGGACAAAGGAGCGGGAATTTGCTTTTGTGTGTATGCGTACAACGCTCAGCCTAATATAGACATCAATTACTCAAACGGAAACAGTAAAATATCCGACACAATAAAAAATCCCACAAATGAGGAAACTCAAACTTTAACTCAGGTTTTCCCCTCTGTTTCCTCCTCCGCTGAAAATGAGCAAAACTCGACATACATACTAAACACAAATACCGATAAATTTCATTATCCCTCTTGTCCATCGGTTAAACAGATGGCGGAAGAAAATAAGCACGCATACACCGGAACGAGAGAAGAAGTTATTGAGCAAGGTTTCAGTCCGTGTAAAAGATGTAATCCCTAAATCTTTAATTGCAGCAATTCTTTTCTTCCTCCACTCTGGAATTGCTGAAAAAACCTGTTAATGACAAAAATACCTCCTTAAATATTTTTAACAATAAAACCCCAATTCAAAATTTTTTAGCGGCAAACATTATCCCCAATTAATGTTTGTTGGTATAAAAATATCTTCTCTTATAAAAAATTGTTATTAACAAATATTATCCCCAATTAATGTTTGTTAATATAAAATACTTTATCCTATAAAAATATAGTTAGTAACAAGCATTACCCCCAATTAATGTTTGTTACTAACAAATATTAAATCCAAATAAAAAAGAAGTGAATATATGAAAAATCAATCAAACATTTTGAAAAGCGGAATACAGAAATTTATTGTTTTACTAAAGAAAATAATACAAAAAATCAAATTTAAAATAAAACTTATGGATATGGATATGAAATGGAGAATTATGGGCGGAGGCTGTTTTAGTTTTCCGCCGTCATTTTATTATACCCATACAGAAGAAGAAATTGAATGTATAATAAAAGAACTTAGAGAATTTTTAATGTATTGTAAAGATGAAAAATAACATAAAAAATATATATTAAAATTTTATTAAAGGAAACACCGCATAAAGTTTTTTGGAGGATAAAAAATGAGTAATGAAAAAAGCAATAAACAAATGACTTACGAAACAAAAGAACCCGCTAAACATAAAAGAATAAAAGCGGGCGACAAAGAGGGAAGTTTTATTATTCAAAGCGGTAATAATGAGTATGACATAAAAAAAATTAAAGAAATGTGTGTAAACGCTTATAAGGGCGATATCCATAAAAAAGTAAAAACTATTGACGTATATGTAAAATTTGAGAATGGCTCTGTCCGTGCTTATTATGTTGTAAACGGAAAAAGCGACGGCTTGTATATTGAACTTTAGATATTCGATATTAAAAATGTTTAATTTGTCAGACGCTTGACATTTTATATTTATTGTGTTAATATTAAATCACAAGAGGGAAAGCCTTACGGCTTATGCCCTGCAAATAGACAGTAAAATAACCGCCAATCTTGTCAGGATGAGGGCGGTTATTTTACTATGTAACTGTTTATCAAAATGAAAAACACAGTTAACAGAATAAAAATAACAAATCTAATTAACCTTTTCATAGTAAATCCCTCCTTTATATACTAAATTTGGCAAAGCCTCCTTTCGTATATAATAGGCAGGGTACAACCGCACACAATCTCTCTTGCTTAAACAGATTATAGCATAAAGGTCGTTTTTTGTAAATAAAAAATTATTTCGTCAATTCTTGATACATCTTCATAAGCTCTGCCACGCACTTACTTTCTGTCATTTCCTTAACAGAAAATCCGTAAGCCTCCATAACCGCCCTGTCGTTCTGCTGATGAGCCTTCCTTAACTCCGGCGGCATAGTCACCTCGTCATATAAATCAGCTAAAGAACTGTCGGGATATAACGCCCTCGCCTCAAGTATAACCTTTGCTGTTTTCTCAATTTTTTCTTTCTGTTTTTCTGTTGGATTGCACCAAGGAAAATCGCATTTCTAATCTCCCACATACTGCTCTCATCCACGCCATATGAATATTGGAAGTTAAAATACCAAAATGGTATAAAGAGGCATTTTGACTTATTTTTACTCGATTACTACATAAAACATTTGGAAACATAAATCCAATAGGAATATATCGTCGTTTTTCAGAACTTATTTCAGGAATAACAATAAAATTATCTGTAGGGAAATTTTCAACATGGAACTTTGTTGGTGTATCTGCTATTTTTCGAGTTCCTTCACTTTTGCTTGCAAGTCGAAATTGTTTTACTGCTTCCACTCGTTTCAAACACTTTGGCATTTTTTTAGTTCATTAGGAGGACAATTTTTCAACCACAAACAATAACGAGGATTGTTATCAATAAATTCTTGCGCTCTATACCAAGGCATAAACCAGGTGGAATGTTTATTGCGGTGGTAAAATTTTTTTATAAGGCGGCTGTGAAAACCGCCTAAAAATCATAGTTATACAATATTTTTATCAATTTTTCCTACAAAGCGGTAATAAATTTCAATAGATATTATTTTTTCTCCGCTTTCATAAACTTTTTCGTGAACAATAATTTTTTCAATCAATGTATTGAGTAAAATCTCGTCAAGCTCTTTTATCGGTGTGTACTGTTCGATTAAATCAGCAAAATTTTTTGCGGATTTATTTTGCTGTGTGTACTGCGATAATTTTGTTTTTATTTCATTACAGCATTCTTTAAGTTCAGATTCTTCTCTTTCAAAATTTGCGGACATTGAGATGTAGAGTTCCTCTGATATACGTTTGAAAAGAAGTAGCGGAATGTTTTGGGGTAGATAAAAGTATAGTATATCGTTTGAGCCGTCAAAAGAAAGCGACAGGCTCAGTAAAGCTCAAAACAAATAAACGAGGAAGAAAGCCGTCGTTATCTCTGGAGGATTTATCAAATATTGATAAATCAATTCAGGAACAACCAGATATCACAATAGATGAAATAATAAAAAAACTTGATTTACATGTTACAAATGAAACTGTCCGCAAAGCGGTTATAAAAATGGGATATGTATATAAGAAAAAATCTTTATACGCTTCTGAACGTGAACGTCCCCGATGTAGTTCAAAAAAGGAAAGACTGGACTGAGCAACTGCTGGACTATGATAAAAATAAATTAGTATTTCTTGATGAAAGCGGTATAAATACAGACTTAACAAGGATTTATGGACGTTCTGCCAGTGGAAACCGC
>CATLIG010000050.1 GCA_949948985.1 uncultured Clostridia bacterium
GTATAATGTCTACAATAGTAGACAAAAATGAAAAAAAGTAGAATAATAATTATATATGTTGTTTTTTGTCTATAGCAATTTTGATAGAATATAGAAAAAATATTTTATTCAAAATATTAGATAAGGGTATGTTGCGTTTTAAATGCTGGAAGCGTAAAGAAATATTTAATAAAATGTTTTTACTTTATTTTTATTCAGGACTGCTGTAACAAGATAAGTAAACTAACAGGAAAAAATGTCATAAGTAGCAATCTCAATATTATTTATTATAAAATGTTAATATTTTTTATGTAATTAAAGTAAACATAATGAAGTTGCTTAAATAAAAGCAAAATAATTATTTTATAATAAAAGTGCTTTTTGTAAGATTTTGAAAATATGTATTGAACTAGGTTTATCACAAAAACGATTTGCTGACAAATATAATATGAATTTACAAAATTTTATTGGTTACGATTTATAATATTTTGGGAGGTTGTGTTAATATGGTGAATATACTTAGTAATATGATAGGAAAAGACACACGATTTTATAATATTGGATTAAAAAAGAAAACGGCTTCTAAAAGATTGTCAACAGGTAAAAGAATAAATAACGCGGCTGATGATGTGGCAGGGCTCGCGATTTCTATTTCTATGGAATCTCAAATAAGAGGATTGAAACAAGCAGATAAAAATGTGATAGACGGAATCTCATTAATACAAACGGCAGATGCGGCTTTAGCAAGTGTTAATAATATGCTTGACCGTATACTTGAACTTACGCTTCAAGCCTCAAATGGTATTTATACTTTATATGACAGAATAAAAATGCAAGATGAAGTCAATCAATTGACTGAGGAAATTGATCATATATCTTTTAATACAGAATTTAATACAAGACGGCTTTTTGACGGTTCATATGGAAATAAAGAAAGACAGGTGTTTTCAAAGACTCTTTCTGTTGTTGAGGGTATTGCTCATAAACCTCACGAAACTATAGGTCCTATGTGGGAAAGTGATATTGATTTGTCTAAAATTAAAGATGGTGTTATATTGAAGATTAATGACGCTATCTTTGAGTTTGATTCAGACGATAATATAAGAAGCGGTGGTATTCCAATTAAATTTACTCCAAAGACTTCATCTTCTACAAATGATGTATATGATAATTTAATAGAAGCTATAAAAAATACTTTAGGAGAAAAAGAAAATAAAATTAAAGCAAAATTAGATTCCGTAGATTGTAAATTGTCATCAGGATCTAATATGCATATAGAGATAAAAGGGAACTGTGATAATATAAAAGGCGGTGAAACCATTTCTGTTTCTATGGAACGTATTATTCCGGAAATTGATACATCAGACAGAACTTATAATCCGGCGGATGGTGTATTTGGAAGAGAATTGATTATTAATAATATAGATTTAACTAAAATTGTAGATGGAACTACTTTTAGCATTAATGGAATTGTATATGAATTTGATTCGGATGGAGTTATTGATACAGGACATAAACAAATTTATGTTGCCGGTAAGGATATGAGTGATTCTCTTCTTAAAACAGACGCGATTATAAATATGTTATATACCGATTTTGCTGATTTTGACGGCTATATTGATTTTTTCAATAATGGCGATATTGGCGATTTTATAATGTCTTATAATAATTATGATACAGAAGATAATCAGCCTTTAAATGTAGAATTTAATTCTGATATACCAAGTACAGATAGTAGTACTTATATTAAAAATATTAAGATAGAGGAAGGTATTGATAAACCTGAAATAAAAGTCAGACAAGCTAAAAGGACGGATAGAATTGATTTTTCAATGGTATCTGACGGGTCTGTTTTTAATATAGACGGTTATAAATTTGAATTTGACAGTGATGGCATTTTATCTGATTCTTCTAATATTTTGGTTGATATATCTTCTGTTGATACGTCAGAAATTGCTGCCGCATTCAAAAATGCTTTTGATGCTTCTGTAATAGCGGCTGATTATACATTATCTGTTTTTAAAACAGATTCATACAAAAGTATTCTTGAATTTTCATCATCTGAAAATTCAACTGCTGATGGACAGATTATCTATGTTACATACAGCAATATCGGAAATCAGGATGATGAAGTTGGTCTTTATTTACAGATTGGAAGCAACTGCGGCTCTGTAAATAGTATGCGCTTGAAAATTGATAGTGTTTCTTCATCTTATTTAGGTATTGAAGATATTGACATTATGACTGAAAAAAAA
Organism: uncultured Clostridia bacterium; assembly: GCA_949948985.1. Classification (GTDB taxonomy): domain Bacteria; phylum Bacillota; class Clostridia; order Lachnospirales; family CAG-274; genus MGBC114079. The sequence continues at coordinate 2,235 of CATLIG010000050.1, forward strand.
GCGGAGGCCAATATAGGCAGTATATATAACGCGATTGATATAGTTTCTGAAAATCGCGCAAAATTAGGGGCTGAACAAAATGTCCTTGAATTTACAAGCGATAATTTGTCTATCGCGTCAAATAATTTATCAGTATCAAAAAGCAGAATTATGGATGCTGATATGGCAAAGGAGATGATGGATTTAATCAGGCAAAATTTGCTGGAACAGTCTGTACAAAAGGTATTGTTAATGACAATGAACTTTTCTAAAGATGTAGTTTTGAAACTTATTGATATTTAAAGGGGGTTATTAAATGAAAGCAGAAAAAAACAAATGTAACAGGGTATTTGCGTTATTAACAGCGTTGTTGTTGGTTTTTCAGATATTTATGCCAAGTGTTGTTTATGCTGATTTGGACTCGCTGGCTCCTCAGATGACTAGCTTTGATATATCATTCAACGCTGATGGTACAGCTAACATTACAGGTTATAAATATAAGAATAATTCAAATTATACATCAGTTGTTATTCCAAATAGAATTAATGGTGTTGAGATTACGGGAATAAGCGACAGAGCATTTTATAGGTCCGGTTATTTAAAAAGTATTGTTATTCCGGATACGGTTAAAAATGTGGGGAATTATAGTTTTAGTCAATGTGTAGCTTTAAAAGAGGTAACAATTCCCGGCAGCGTGTCCAGTATTGGAAATTATGCTTTTATGTCTTGTAAAACGCTTGAAAAAGTTTATGTTCTTTTTGGTGTCCAGTCGATTGGCAACGGAGCGTTCGCAGATTGTTCAAATTTATCGCAGATTGCTATTTCACCTTCGACGACAAGTATTAATGAAAGAACTTTTCAAAGAAGCGGAAATGTTGAAATTCAGGCAAATCCTAATTCATCAGTATGGCAATATAAAGATTATGAAGGAAAGGTTACTCTTGCGGAGCTTCCGGCAGATTCTCCTTCCGCATATAAATATATTGTAGATGAAAATACCGGTGAGGTTATTATTGAGGGGTATGTTGGAATAAACGAAACACCTATTGTTCCTGATAAAATTAATGGTATGAATGTTGCGGGAATTGGTAACGGAGCGTTTCAGAATAAGCCTATTACTCAAGTGACTCTGCCAAATACAATAAGGACGATAGGTTCAAACGCTTTTGCGGGAACAAAACTGACAGTGGTTGAAATTCCAAGCTCTGTTACAGGAATTGGAGAAGGCGCTTTTAATGATGATTCTAGTGTAACATTAAAAGGTGATACATCGGCTATTGATAAATACTTACAGAATGCAGAGCATATCAAATTTATACCATGGGGTCCGGGACGTACTAAATATCATGAAGTTAAATTTAATTCAAATCCTGCTTTAGGCGGAACTATTGTACAAGGACGCTCAAAGGAGTATAAAGAAGGCTTTGTTATAGATATTGAGGCAAAACCGACTACTCCAGCTAATGTTGGTTCTGCTGACAAAGGTCAATATTTATTTAAAGGCTGGACTGTTTCAGGAAATATAACAGACGGTACTTCCCTTGATTCTGTTATTGAGAATAAAAATTTGTCTAAAACTAAAATTACAATGCCGGCATATCCTATTACGGTAACAGCTAATTATGAACTGATGCCTCCGAATCCGTTAGTTATAAAAGATGGTGTGGTTGTATCATATACAGGTAACGGTATGAGCCAGCTTGTCATAAATCCTGAATGGAGAGAGGAAGAAAATGGAAACTCTCAAACTGTTCATACTATAGGTTTATCCAATGTAAACGGCGGAGTTGTATTCCTTGATTCCAATATGAAAGAGTTGGATTTGCCGTATACTATTACAAAGATTCATTCAAGAGCGTTTAACAGCGCATCCGGGCTGGAAAAAATCGTTGTTGCCAAAGACAATAAATATTTTGAAACAGATGAATACGGCGTTTTATATAATAAAGGAAAAACTAAACTTTTAGCATATCCACAGAATAGACCGGGAGATACATATGAAATACCTGATTCTGTAACGGAAATAGGTGATTATGCTTTCTATAATAACAGAAATCTTGTATCTATTAATTTTAATAATGTTAAAATTATAGGTTCACACGCATTTGAAAATTCCGTAAATTTAAGTAGTGTTGATTTTGCGGGCATTAATAAAATAGGCAGTTATGCGTTTGCGAATTCAAATAAAATAGAATATATAACTATTCCAAGTTCAGTAACATATTTAGGAACTTACGTATTCTATAACTGCAAAGGATTGAAAATGATTAGTTGGGGTGAAACCTCTAATATTAAATCAATACCTGCTTATGCTTTTGCGGGAACTTCAATAATAAGTCCAAAGCTTCCAAATGGTATAGAAGAAGTTTGCGACTATGCTTTCGCATATTGTAATGAACTTAATGCGGTTATTATGTCAAGAACAATTAAGAAATGGTATTCAAATGCTTTGTATGGCAGTAATAATATTACTATAATTGATGTTGAGGATGAAAATCCATATTATTCAAGTATGGACGGAGTTCTGTTTAACAAAGAAAAAACTGTTTTAGTTACTTATCCGGCGGGAAAAGAAGGGGATGTTTATACAGTACCTGATTCTGTTGTAACTATTGCTGATAACGCGTGCGGATACTCTAAATTTAATACTGTTGAAATTTCCAATGTATCTGTACTTGGTAATAGGGCGTTCGGCAATTCCAAGATTCAATCGATAAATCTTGAAAAAATGACAGATATAGATGCTGAAGCGTTTTATAATTGCAGCAGTCTTAAAGAGATTGAGTGGCCGGCTAAAATTAATATTATTCCAAGCAATATTTTCAGACAGTGCAATAATCTTGAAAAAATTATTATTCCTGAATCTGTAACTTCAATTAACGAAAATGCGTTTTATAATTGTACTTCTTTAAAGAGTATAGATTTGCCTTCTTCGTTAAGTAAAATTGGAAGATATGCATTTTATAACTGTACATCTATTCAGCAAGTTGATTTTCCTGATAAATTAACAAGCATAGATTATGGAGCTTTTAGTGGATGCAGAAGCTTAACGTCTGTAATTATTCCTAAAACTGTTACAAGTTTAGGGGGCAGAGCTTTTTCAGGATGTTTGGGACTTGAATCAGTTACTATGCAAGGTTCCGGCAGAGTACCTGATTACGCGTTTTCAAACTGTAAAAAACTTATTGATTTAAAATTATCTGAAAATATTACAGCAATAGGCGATTACGCGTTTTATAATTGTATAAAACTTTCTAGTATAACATTATCTGAAAATATTAAATCAATAGGTGCTTCGGCATTTTATAACTGTACCGGTTTGGTTAGCGTTATCCTTGGCGCTGATATTGGAGATAATGCGTTTGGAAATTGTACCGCTTTGGAAAATATAACATTACTTGATACGGTAAAGAATATTGGTACAAATGTTTTTTACGGATGTAATAGATTAAAGAGCATTGATATTCCGGCAAGTGTTCAAAGTATTGGTGAGTTTGCGTTTAATTATTGCGAAGCGTTGGAAAATATAACAGTAAATGAGGAAAATACTGTTTATTCAAGTGATAACGGAATTTTATTCAATAATGATAAATCAGTATTAATATTATATCCTCAAAATAAGGAAGGAACAAGCTATAGGGTAATTGATTCCGTTACTTCGGTTTCTGATTATGCTTTTGATTCTGTAAATAATTTGACAGATGTTGATTTTGTGGAAAATGTGTCTGATTTAGGATTGTCTGTATTTAGAAATGCGCCGAATATTAAAAATATTACCATAAGAAATAAAAATGTGTCTTTTGCTTCGACTTCAACTTATCCGGCAAAATCATTTTTCTATGGTATTGGCGATGATATAATGAAAAATCTTATTGTTCACGGATATATGGGCTCTACTACAGAAAATGAAGTATTTGTTCATCGTGTTAAAGGTATTAAGTTTATGGCTCTTGACCCTGTTACAAAAGGTCTTGTAATTCAAAAAATTGAAAAGAAGGCTGAACAGAGAACAGTTGATAATCTTCCTTTAGGTGAAAAAACATGGCTTGGAGAAGTAGTTGGATATGAAGTCCCAAGTTCTTTAAGCAATACTGAAGAAGCTAAAAATATTATTGTTCCAAGTCTTGTAACAAATGAAACAGAAGGACTAATTATTAAAGATGAAAACGGTAATGTTATTTCATTAAATGACGGAGAAAGCATTGTGGTATCGTCTCTCGGTTTCCACTCATTGTGGTATCCCGGCGCAATATCTTCTGACGATGGGTCAGTGCAAAACGGTTTTGTTAAAGCAGTTAAATCTGTTTTATTGCCTCAGACAATTACTGATATTAAATCAAATGCTTTTGATGACTGTACAGGATTAAGCGAAATTAATATACCTGTTAGTGTGCAAAATATTCATGCTTACGCATTTAGAAATTGTAGCGCCTTAACAGAAGTCACAATTCCAAAAAATGTTGTAATGCTTGGTGAGGATAAGTTAAAAGACGAGAATAATAAAACAGAATCTCATGTTAGTGCTTTTGAAGGCTGTATTAATCTTAAAAAGATAAATGTTGAAGAAGGCAATAATATGTATGCTAGTGTTGATGGTGTACTTATGAATTTTGATAAAAACAAGATTTATGAAGCGCCTAATGGTTTTACAGGCAATGTTGATAGTGAAGAAGGTAAATATATTGTTCCGGATGGCGTTGAAACCATTGGAAGCAGCGCTTTTGTGGGTTGTAAGTTAAACAGCGTGGAATTTTCAGATACAGTTAAACATATTGGCGTTGGCGCGTTTAAAGGTGTGTTAAAAAAGGATTCTAACAACAGCGCAAATTCAACAATAATATTTGCGGACTCTAAGGATGAGGTTGATATTGACAATGAAGCGTTTGCGGATTGTACAGGACTTACAGAGATTAATCTTCCTGTGAAGTTATGCAGAGTTGGAGATGATGCGTTCGCAAGATGTACATCTTTACGTAATTTTAATATTCCTGAAGGAGCGGAAGATTTCTGTACTATTGACGGCGTTTTATTTGGGCATAAAGCTTCTGATGATGTTGAATCATATTATCTTTTAGTATATCCAATGGAAAAAACAGATACATTATATACAGTTCCTGACAGTATTCCTGTTCGTGAAATATATAAAAGCGCATTCCAGAATAATGAATATTTGAAAGAATTTTCTTGTTCAAAGGATTTACAGATAATAGGTGAAAGCGCATTTAGAGATTGTGCTGATCTTAACAATATACAGTTTGGCGAAAATATATGGAAAATTGATTCATTAGCGTTTAGAAATACCGCTTTAGCGGAAGTTAGTATTCCAAAGTCAGTTGTGTATATTGGGCAGGAAGCTTTTGCAGGATGTAAATTATTAAACAGTGTTGAAATTCACAATAAAAATGCTGAAATTGCCGCAGACGTATTTAAAGACCATAACAGTAGCTTTGTATTAAAAGGTACTTTAAACTCGAATGCAGAACAATACGCTAAAGATAATGAATTAGCATTTGAATATTTGAGTGATGATTCAAATTCTGTTTTATACAGTATTTTAGTTGCTGATAATATTTTAAACGGTTCTGTTTCTTTAGATAAGCAGACCGCTGAAAAGAACGATATAATTAATATTACTGTTATTCCGGATGAGGGATATCGTTTGGTTGAAAATTCATTGAAATATAATGAAACGGTAATAAGCGCTGATGATAATGGTAATTATTCTTTTGAAATGCCTGAAAAAGAAGTCATAATAACTGCTGAATTTGAGCCTATTACAGATGAAGAAAAAACTTTTGTTTCATCAGATGACAATGAAAAACAGCAATCCGGTGGTTCAGATAATGGAGAAAAGACTCCTGTTTTATCAGATGATAATGAAGAGCAGCAAGACAGCGGTTTAGATAATGATAAAGAAACTCAAGTTACTGAACAAACTGAAGTTGACTCTGATAATAAAGATTCTTCTGAAACAGAAGATGAAAATGTTTCTGAAACAGAGAATGTTGTTTTAAACAATGAAATGCCAGAAGATTTTCAAGATTTAGATATGATACAAGAAAGTAATTATTTAGATGATGACAGTGAAGTTCAGGATTCTGAATAGTTAGAAAATGTTGATAAAGAAACAGAATAATTTTTACCAATAAATATAGGTAAACGGCAAATTTATATGTCGTTTACTGTAAAATTGGCGGATAAATATGAATTTTGCTATTAGATTAAGTTTAATTTATTGATGTATTCAAAAAAGATTAAGCAATAATAATAGTAAAAGGTATGTTTGTCCGCCATTTTAAATGTTATAGGCATTATGTAAGGCTGTTTATAGTTAAAAGATAAAAGAATGAACGAGTATGATATAGTCAAGGTTTTTTTGTTTCGTACTAAAAATTTCGGGATTTCTATAATAGACCTGTTTAAAACCACTATGACAGAGATTGAGAAAAGATTTTTTCGTCAATAGAAGTTTGATTTTCACATAAATTTTCCGGAGATTGCAGTTAAAATCAGGCAAAGACAGGTGGTGCTTACGTTGGTTTGGAACAGGTCTGTTATTTAACAACTATAATTTGTATCATATCATTCTTTACAGTAATAATGTATAATGTTATAATAAATAAGTAATACAAATACTGGAGATTTATATAAATATATGGGTTTTAAAATAATTTACGGGGATTGACTGAGAAGTAAATGTGATATTAATAATACGAATTTTTCGTTTTTATATGGAAGGAGAATTTAATATATGAACGAAGATAAAAGTGAACTACGCAATGAAATGATACTTAATAGTCCTGTAGAGAGTATAATTTTAAAACTTGCTGTACCAACTATTATATCTATGCTTATAACATCTATATATAATATGGCTGATACATTTTTTGTAAGTCAAATAGGAACGTCAGCTTCAGGAGCAATCGGAATTGTTTTTTCAGCGATGATGATGATACAGGCAATAGCTTTTACTATAGGTATGGGAGCAGGAAATAATATAGCAAGGTTTCTTGGCTCAGGCAATATGGATATGGCAAAGAAATATTGCTCTGTAAGCTGGTTTACAGGCTTTGCGGTTGGATGTATTATTGCTATAATTGGTCTTGTATATATGCATGATATTGTGATGATTCTTGGTTCAACAGAAACAATAGCGGTTTATGCTGAGGAATATGCTAAATATATATTTATAGCGTCTCCGTTTATGATGTGTTCTATAATTATGAATACTTCTCTTCGTTTTCAGGGATTGGCGTTTTACGCAATGTGCGGGATTATGACAGGAGGAATTTTAAATATTATTCTTGACCCTGTTTTTATTTTCGCTATGGATATGGGTACATCGGGAGCTGGACTTGCTACGGGAATATCTCAATTTATAAGTTTTTGTATACTTTTATTTATGTGCGGAACACGTGAAGAAGCCATAAGTATAAGATTTAAAGATTTTAAACCATCTAAAAAAATATATATAAGTATTATATATACAGGTATTCCATCAATGGCAAGGCAAGGTATTAGCAGTATTTCCACAGCTATACTTAATGCTGCGGCAGGGTCATATGGTGACGCCGCAATCGCGGCGTTGTCAATAGTTTCAAGATTTACTATGTTTATAAATTCTGTAGTTGTTGGATTTGGACAAGGTTTTCAGCCGGTATGCAGTTTTAATTTTGGTGCGGGAAAATATGACAGAGTGAGAAAGGCATTTTGGTTCTGCGTTAAAGTTTCAACTTGTGTGCTTCTTGTTCTTTGTATAGTTTCAATGTTTTTATCGAATAATATTATTGTGTTTTTCAGAAAAGATGATATAGAGGTAATAGAAATAGGTACGTTTGCGCTGCGTGCTCATTTATGTGCCATGCCTCTTTGGGGATATTATACGATAAGTAATATGTTCTCACAGTCAATAGGATATGGTTTTCGTGCTTCTTTAATCGCCTGCGCAAGACAAGGTCTTTTTCTTATACCTGTACTTTTTATACTGCCGTATTTCTTCGGTATTACAGGACTGCAAATCGCTCAGCCTGTGTCAGATGTGCTTGCGTTTATACTTGCGTTTATACTTGTGAACAATATATTTAAAGAAATAAAAAAACGCTGATTAGCAAAACAGGTCTATTATAGTCAATTAACTTGAAAATGAGAAAAAGGAGGCGAGCTAAAAATTATTTTTGCAAGGCGGCAGGGGGAGAGCATAGCCGACTGCCTACGCCGACCGACGGCAACACGGCAAAAAGGATTTTTAGTTGCCGAACTTATTTATTTTTAAGTTGATTGACTATATATAAAAACACTTTAAATCTTTTTATAATAGACTTTTTTCGAAATTTCACACTTGCGGCAGATATCGCCAAAAAGTATTTAATTCAATGATTCTTAACGCTTTCGGTGTTTAAAAATCAAAATGTCTTTAGCTAAAACATTGAATGAAATATTTTTTTGTTGGATTGATATAATTTTGTAGTTTCGAAAGAAGTCTGATGTCTGAATTTTTTCAAAATTTTTTAATCTGTAAACAGTCAATGTTTTGCCGTTTTGCTGCGAGTAAAACAAAGACTATGAATAAAGATAATATTGAAAGAATTATTGGCATAAGATAGTAATATAAAATAAAAAGAGAGGAGATGTTTTGAAAATGTCAAAATCCGAAAATAAAAATAATTCATCGGAAAAAGGTTCTCCGTTTCTTTATATATTAAAAGGAACATCTATAGCTTATGCGATAACACTTTTGGTTTTTATAGTATATGCTTTCATTTTGACTTATACGGATGCAAATGAAGAGAATTTAGGAACGGTAATAATGATAACTGTTGTGATTTCCGTAATTGTGTCGGGATTTGATACCGCGAGAGGCGTAAAAAACAGAGGAATGGTATGGGGTCTTATCGCGGGTATTACATATTCATTAATAATGATATTGGTAGGATTTTGCATTGTACCGGACTATGAGTTTTCTGCAAACTCCCTGATAAATTTAATTTTGGGACTTGTGGGAGGCGGTTTTGGCGGTATAATAGGAATTAATACAAAAAGTCGTTAAAAAACAAAAGGAAAATAAATATGGATACAAATGAAAAAATAGCAGAAATTTTTAAAATAGAAGACGTGCTGAAGATAGTTCTTGAAACCGCGTCTTTGCTTTTGAAAAACGGCGCTGACGTAAGGCGTGTTGAGGATACTATGATAAGAATATGTAATGCGTATAAACTCAGAAATCCGGAAGTTTTTTCAATAACATCGCTTATAATTATAACAGCGTCTGATATGAATGGAAAAACTCTTACACAAACAAAAAGGATATATAATTCAACAACTGATTTAACAATTCTTGAACGGACAAACGCACTGTCGAGAGAAATATGTAAAAATCCTGAATCGCTTGATTATGTTATGAAAAGGTTACTGGAAATAAAAAGTAAATCTTTAAAAACAAACAGAAGAATATGTATTGGGAATATGATTGCCGCGGGTTCGTTCTCAATGTTTTTCGGAGGAAATTTTAAAGATGCTTTCGCGGCTGTTATAATTACTTTAATTTTATTTTTTGGAAATATATATGTATTAAAGCCTGCTTCAAACAGGATATTATATACCTTTTCAGTTTCTGTATTAATGGGCATTTCAGCGATATTTTTAGTGAATATAGGAATAGGGGTTCATATTGACAAAATAATGATTGGGGATATAATGTTGTTAATTCCGGGAATGGCTCTTATCAACTCAATAACGGATATGTTTTGCGGGGATTTTGTAACAGGAACAATTAAGGTAACATCATCCTTGCTTACAGCATTATCAATAGCGGGAGGATATTTATTTGCTTTCGCTTTTATGGGAGGACTTTTCAAATGACAAATACTTTTGCAGAAAGTTTTTTTCAGGTGATTTTAGCGTTTATAGGCTCAATAGGTTTTGCGTTAGCTCTGAACGCAAAAAAATCAAGAATACTGACAGGAGGTATAGGAGGAGGTATATCATGGGGTATATATCTTTTATGTTTAAATTTAACTGAGTCTGTTTTTACGTCTTCGATAGTTTCAGCTTCTGCGTCATATTTATATTCTGCATTCTTTTCAAGAATACAAAAAGCTCCGATAAATGTTTTTTTTGCTCCTTCAATAATTCCCATGCTTCCCGGAGGGGGATTATATTATACAATATATTCTCTTATAGAAGACAACAACGGTAATTTTTATCATTATGGAAAAGAAACTCTTCATATAACGCTTGGTCTTGTTATAGGATTTATAATATGTTCTGTTATATGGAATTTCTTTATAAGTTTGCAAAGACGACATATATAGTCAATCAACTTAAAAATAAGTAAGTTCGGCGGCTAAAAATCCTTTTTGCCGTGTTGCCGTCGGTAGGCGTAGGCATTCGGCTATGCTCTCCCTCCGCCGCCTTGCAAAAATAATTTTTAGCTCGCCTCATTTTTCTCAGATACTGTGGAATATTAAAGAATTAATTTTTTTTATGACTTTAAAAATATTTTTTAAATAGACCTTTAATATCCAATAAAAACCCCCTTGAAAAATTTAATTTTAGTTTTTAAGGGGGTTTTTATAGTGATTAAGCTTCTTTTTTTAAAAGTTCGCCTATCAAATGCGAAATAAGCGTAAAATTGTATATTTCATTTTCAGTCCAGCTTTTTCGCTGAAAAGATCTTTCAAAGGAAATTATCCCGGCAATATCTCCGGTATCGCCGTATATAAGGCATTGTATAGCGGAGTAAATATTCTGTTCTGTATAATCGGAATGAACCTCTGGATTCTTTCCCTCTATACTTGTGGAACTATGTACAACGCAGACTCCGTTTATATTGAAGTTTGTAAGATAGCTTCCTTTATATATATATCTTGCGTTATCATAGACTTTTGTTTTATCACCCCACAGCGCTATTCTTTTAAGCTCTTTTCCAAAAAATATAGCGATACGGCTTAATTTTAATTCTTCTCCTAATATTTTTATAGTGTCTTCTATGTTGTTACGGTTGTTTTTCATTAAAATATCTATAACACGGCAGGCAAGTTGCGCGTTCTTTTCTCTTGATTCAATGGTCAGAATATTTTTTTTGTTCTTTTTTTCAATATTTTTTATATCAATAACTTCGTCATAAATAATATATCTGTTTTTACCTTTTTGTTTGGCTATATATAGACAACTGTCAGACTTTTCAAATAATTCATCGAAAGATATACCGTCTGTGGGATATCTGGCTGTACCTATAGAAATTGACAAGTCTACGGTGTTTTTTATGTTTTTAAATTTTTCCTCAACTGTCATACGCATTGTTCTTAAATAACTTCTTAATTCCATATTATCATTAAATCCGGAAAAAATAATGATAAATTCATCTCCCTCAAATCTTCCGATAACTCCTCTGTCCCTGACTATTTCATCAAGGGTATCAGCGATAGCTTTAATTATTTCGTCACCAAAATGATGACCGAAATTATTATTTATAAGTTTAAAGTTATCAATATCAACAATAACCATATTAATATTAAAATCAGGTTTTTTATTTATAAGCTCTGTCGCATAGTTTGTTAAAGCTTCTTTGCTTAAAAGTCCGGTAAGAGTGTCAAGACTATCTTTTAAAGTTTCTTTTTCATAATAATTATTATTTTCGGACAAGGTTCCTATAACCATATAAGGTTTATTTTCTAAATAAATGGTTCTGCATTTGAAAATATTATATATGTTTTCATCGTCAGCGTAGATTTTTGAATCCATTATTTTATATGAGAATTTTTGCGTACCCATACTTATATCTCGGCAAAGTTTCTCAAAAATTGACAAATTTTTATTTTTAATATAATTATTTGAAAGCATATAATTTTTCCATTCAAAAAATTTACCGTTATATATTTCTATATCCTGATTTTTATTTATCCAATAAAATCTTATATTCTGGTTTTTAAAGGTATATTCAAAATAAATATCTCCGACAGAATCCAAAAGCATACGATAACGTAAAGTTGATATATTATTTTGTTCTATAGAGTTTTTAAAGTCATCAATAGTATATAGATTGACATAAATTCGTCGGGAATCAAGGTTGGTTCCGTTTATGATCTTTATGTCAAGAAATACCCATTTAAAAATTTCTTTGTAATTTTTAAATTTTATAACTAAATAAGAGTTTTCTTCTGGTTTGGCGGTGGTAAAAATATTTTTTACTTTTGGTATATCATTTATATGAACAAAACTTAAAAAAGGGGAAAAATTTTCAGCTCCGATAAAATTAAAATATTCAGGCGTTCCGTTTATAGCGTTATAATATCCGTCTAATATAACACTGTATATCATAATTTCACATCCAATCGCATTTTTATTGAGGCTGTTGTTTATTTTTAATGTTATCAGAATTATTTTTTATATTTTTAGTATATTCAAAAAACGTATCAAGTATAGTTTTATCACCGGTAAGAGAAAATAAAATGTCGTAAAAATATTTAGCGGCTTTAAAATTTCCGTGTCTTTTTGCGTCTGTTCCTGAGTTTATGGCAAGTTTTATAATATCGGGATTAACGCCCATAGGTATATCTGTTTTATGGCATATTTCACGCATTTTGTCTATTTCAGGAGGAATTATTTTTATGCCTTTTATGGATTTTATTTCTTCAAGTTTATTAAGAGCGGCTTTATTTGGTTTAAAATAATGAGATAATATGTACATATTAACAGATAGCTCATAATTTTCTTTTTTAAAATAATATCTTCCTAAATTGAAGTAACAAAGAGAAATTTGATTTATATTATAGCTATATTTAAAACATTTTTTAATAAGTTCAAGAAAGTTTTTGTATTTTTTATTTAAATACATAATTTCAGATAAATCAAGCATTATGGAAACGTCTATAGGATTCCAAAAAAGTGCGTCATTATAAGCTTTTTCTGCTTCATTATCACGGGAAAGTTTAAAAAGGCAGTATCCATAAAGTCTGTAAATGTATGAAAAATTAAATTTTGCGGGTTTTACCAATCTGTCTTTTTTATAAATATTTGAGTATATACATATTTCAAATAAATTATTAAGACTTACATAATCAAAATTTTCATCGCTTTGTCCGTCAGCACAAATATTGGGGATAATTTCCTCAATTATTTTTATAGCTTCCATATAATTTCCCTCAGAAATGCTTTTCAGAGAGTTTTCAATTTTTTTATTTACTTCGTTGTCGTCATTTTGAAGCACTTGTCTGAAAAGAGCTTTTTCACTGTCAGGCAACATATCATAAATCATTTTACCTGTTTCTTTGTTTATTCTTTCGGCAAAAGGAGATTTTTTATACTCGGCAGTTTTATGCATAATATAGATAACGTCTTTTTCAACTTCTCCTGTAAGACCTATTTTAATTTTATTCATAATTTCCTCAAAATTCATAACAGACTCTCCTTTTTTATGAAAAACGTTTTGCGAATCCACAAGTCTGACAAAGAGGCTCAACTGCTTTTCTTGCGGTAAATCCATCATAAAACCTGACTGCTCGTTCAGACTTTAAAATTTCTTCAAGTGATTTTTCAAATAAATTGCCTAAACAAATATCGCCCTCATGGTCAAGGCAGCATGGGATTACACTGCCGTCACAAAGTACTCCTATCTGATTTCTAAGTCCGTGGCAAAAGCATTTTTCATTTTTATATTCTCCGGAAATTTCAGGCCATTGAAATTTTTCGGCCGTTTCTATATATAAAAATTTTTTTACTGTAAGGTTTTTTCCTTTATCTAATACACTATTAATAGTATAACTAAGTCCAAATTCTTTTTCAAGTGTTTTTAATATTTCTTCATTAAGCGAATTATTGGCTTTTGTAAATTCACTGTCCATATTCCATAGTCTTAAAAGACATATTTTATTTTTTTCCGCTGATTTAATAGAAAATTCAGCTATATTTTTTATATAATCCAAAAGATTTGATTTGTTTTCATTAGCTTCAAAACTATGAAGAGAAATGTTGACCCTATGGACGTTTTTAGACTTTAGTAAGATATTTCCTTTTTCTTTTATTAAAGTTCCGTTTGTTGTTATAATAACTTTAAAATTAAAACTTTCTGATATAGACAAAATTTTTTCTATATCCGGATGTAAAAGAGGTTCGCCAAGGACGTGTAAATAAATGTAATCCCCATAATTTTTAAGTTTATCAGCTATTATTTTAAACTCATCACATGACATAAATTTAGGTTTTCTCAATGTTTTTGGACAAAAAATACAGTTTAAGTTACAAATATTTGTTATTTCAATATACATTTTTTTAAATTTTTTCATAAGTATTTAAAACCTGCTTTCGTGCGGCAATTAAAATATATTTTTATTAGACCTGTTTATAGTCAATCAACTTGAAAAATGAACAAGTTTGGGGGCTAAAAATTCTTTTCACGGTGTTGTCGTTGGTCGGCATAGCTGACTGCCTATGCCAACCGACGGCAACACGGCAAAAAGGATTTTTAACCGCTGAAAGCGTTAAAAAGTATTAAATAAAATATTTTTTAACGATACTGGTATTTGTATAAAGTTTAGAAATAAGTCTATTTAAGAATATTATAATAGAATATAATAATATTCGCAATTAAAACAACGCAACATATAAAAAATATTTTATATATTTTGAAGAATATATAATTTCTTAAATTTTTGTTGTTTTGTAAGATTATTTTTTTGCTGTTTATTTAAAAAATTTAATATTTTTTTAAATTTTTGAAAAATTTTCAAAAAGGTATTGACATTTAAAAATTTATGCTTTATAATATATTTTGTTGTTACAAGATGACATTGAGTTAATAAGTAAATGCTCTGCCCAGATAGCTCAGTCGGTAGAGCAGAGGACTGAAAATCCTCGTGTCGGCGGTTCGATTCCGTCTCTGGGCATTTGCTTATGCGGGTGTGGTTCAATGGTAGAACATCAGCCTTCCAAGCTGAGGACGTGGGTTCGATTCCCATCACCCGCTTT
>CATLIG010000051.1 GCA_949948985.1 uncultured Clostridia bacterium
TACATTTACAGCCTGTTCCTGTACTGATATGGTTTAAAATTAAATGTCCCATTTCATGGCAAATAACACTTATTTTTTCTAAGTAATCTAAATCATCTTTGAAAAATATAATTTGTATATCTTGTGACGCATAGGCAAATCCTTTTGTATTTTCTATATATTTTCTCAAATTTAATTTTTCGATTATCTCTTCGCCAGTTTTGTAAGATAATATTATGTAATTCTTCTTTTTAGCAATTTTTTCTAAATCAATTAAAGAAATAGGTAATTTTGTAATACCCATTTCTTTAATTAAATTTTCAGCAATCTTTCTTACTCTTTTTGAACTTTTCATAAAAATATTATCCTTTCTTTTATTATAATTTATGTATAATAAATTTACAAGAAAAAGGATAAAATTAGCAATATATAAACTGTAATTAGATTTTATGATTTAATTGCGTATTTATTGTAAAAAATATGAAGTATAAAATATAGATAATGTTAGTGTTAAAATATATAATTTATCCTATTTGACACTTTCTCTGTAAGTTTTTAAAATATTCATTAAAATATCATATTCTTTTTTATTTAATTTGGTATCATTGCCTTTGCCGTCTGATATATAATGTTCAGAAGTTATTATTCCATCTAAAATTTTGCGAATATCATTATTTATTTCTTCGTCATTATAACTGATTTTTTCTCCATTATGCCCAATTACTTGCGCTGTAATTGATGGGTTGATATTTTCGTTTTCCCACCCCATCAAGTATGAAGGGGAGCAATTTAATAATTCTGAAATAGCTTCAATTTTGTCTGAAGGTATGTTTGTAATAACACCCGTTTCATATTTGTATATAGTTTGTTTTGTTGAATTTATTGCTTTAGCAACTTCTTCTTGCGTAAGCCCTTTTTGTTTACGTAACTTTTTTATTTTTTCTCCTATTTTCATTATTAACACCTCTTTTTATCATAGTATAACATAAAAAAAATAAAAAAACAAGAAAAAAATAACTTGACAAGCTACGTGAAAGTGTTATAATGAAAATAGCTTAATAAGTTACGGAGGTGAATTTGTGATAAATATAAATGATTTGAAAGCAGAGATTGTCAGAAATGGTTATACTCAAAAAAGATTAGCAAAAAAGATGGGAATTACCCCAAAAACGTTTTATTTAAAAATGAAAAAAGGTGTTTTTGGAAGTGATGAAATTCAGATAATGATTGACACACTTAATATTGATAATCCAATGAAAATTTTTTTTACTAAAAAAGCAACTTAATAAGTTATTTAATTATACTCAGCTAATTAATAAGAAATTAAATTTTTATAAAAAAATAACCTAAGGAGTAGATATAATGAACCAAATAACCTTAAATGGTAAACAAAATTTTATGGGAAAAGAAATTCCTGTCATGTACGGAGGTTTTGGAGAAAATCAAAAATGTATTTCAGACAAAACTGTTGCGGATATACATAATCAACCAAAAAGAGAAATCAGAAGAAGAATTACAGATAATATTAAAAGATTCAGAGAAAACGTTGATTTTATTGATTTAAAACAACGTGTGGACAATAGCCACACGTTGGAAATTCTTTTAAATACGGGTTATGCAAAACAATCTGTAACACAGGCTGAACACATTTACATATTGTCTGAAAGAGGTTATGCAAAGCTAATCAAGATAATGGATACTGATTTAGCATGGGAAATACACGATAAACTTATTGATGAATATTTTGCTATGCGTGAAGTAATCAATTCTGATGAACAGTTAAAAGCGAAATTATTGCTGTCTATATATGGCGGAGGTAAAGAAAGTGTTACTGCCGCAAAAGAATTAACTGAAATCGAAATTGAAAAAGCTACTGTTCCACTAATTTTAGAAAACAAAAAACTCAAACCCAAAGCAGAATACCACGACAATGTACTAAACAAAAAAGGCTTAATAACAGCAACAGTTATAGCAAAGGATTTAGGCTTGAAAAGCGCAGTTGAATTACATAACATTTTGCACAAAAATAAAATTATATTTAAAAATCAATCAGGGACTTGGTGTCCTTACGCTGATTATGAATGGCTTATTAAGGATAATTATTGTGATTACAAAAGTTCCGAAGATAAGAAAGCGAAACCTTGTCTTAAATGGACAGAAAAAGGCAGGAAATGGATTGTTGAAAATTTTAAGAAATGGCAGAAAAAAATGGAAATGGTTGAACAGGCATAGATAATCCCCAAAAGGGGAAAGGTTAGTGTCGTGTTGGGTCGTCGGATAAACCGAGAAGATAGTCGGCTGAAACGTTGAAAAATTGACAAAGTTTAATTATGACATCGGATGTTGGATTGCGTGTGCCATATTCATATCTTTGATATCCGACTACAGATAAATTAATTGCTGTAGCAACATCTTTTTGAAGTAAATTATTTTTACTTCGTAATTCAATTAATCGTTCATTAAGATTAGCCATATGAAGTCCTCCTAGAAAATTTTAAATAGGACTTGACACATCTAAATGGATATGCTAACATATAGGAGTGATATATCCATTTAGATATATCAAATGAAGAAGGTGGTAGGTGATGAATACATCTATTTTAAAATATAAGCGTAAAGAATTTGGATTTACGCAATCAAAACTTGCAGATAAGGCAAAAATTTCAGTTTTATCTTATCAAAGATACGAGTCAGGTGAACGTTTGCCAAACGTTTGCACCGCTCAATTAATAGCCCAAGCATTAAACACAACAGTAGAGGAACTGTTTCCACTCTCACAAGAAAATAGTTCCAGCAACACTAACCTTATAAGCAAAGAGTAACATAAAATAACAAAATAATCAAGGAATTAATCTAAGGAGGAATTAATTATGAAAAAAATTATTTACTGCGCAAAACAATTATTACCGTTGAAGTATTATTCAAAATATAAAGTCCAGACTGGATATGAATTGGCAATCTGGACTCAGTGGATGGGAAAACCATTTAACATAAAACAGTTTTCGTTGTTTTGTTAATGGTATTCTGTACTATGGCATTTAGGACAAGGTGGTAATATTTAAGATTAAAAGGTGAGACAAATGAAAAAAAAAGAAGATTAGCATTGAAAAAAGATAATGCTTTACACAAAATAATTTCAGGTTATATTATATCGACAGATGATTTTAGCTATGATTATGATATTGATATTAACGCTTTGGTTAAAAGAATGAGTAAAAGAATAAGTACAGAGGATAAAATTTTGGTGTCCGAAGCTGCAAGATATCATAGAACTAAAGAACAGTGGCTGTCTGTAATAAAAAATTTAAAAGGTGACAGTTTTAAAGAAGAGATAGTTGTGCGAAATATCGCTAAAACTGTATTAAAGCCGTCAAGGACAATGAAACTTAAAATCGGAAATATAGTTAAACATAAGAGTTTGGGTATAGGAATAATTGTTGGCTTTAGTTCAGTAAGCGATAATCCTGATATATTTTTTTACAGTAAACAGCAAGTTGTATGTGTGTATTATAAAGAAGTAAGGGTTGTAAAAAAATAAACTATTTTTTCTTTATAGTTTTAGCTTCTTCAAGTAATAATTTTTTTTGAATATGTAAAGATAAAGCATCAATAAGTCTTTTTAATGTTTTGAAGTCATATTCAATATGTTTTCTAATATAATGTGCTTCATCATTACCTAACCAAGCCGATTTTTCTGAAAAAGTTCTAATATCTTCATCATCAATTTTTTTTATACATGATGAAAGAGAAGATTTTATAATCTCGGTTTTATGATTAGGTTCTAAATGTATTAGATAGTCTTTTATAAGAAATTCGAGTGCTTTTCGGTAACCTATGCCACAAATTTCATTTAATTTTAAATATTCAGCTTGAAGAGCTTGGTTATATATTTTTACAAACATAGGAGAAATGTTTATTATAGGTTTGTCGAAGTGTTTTTTAATAAAATATTGAGGATAAGTTTCAACAATAGGTATTTTTTCATATTCGTTATTTAAAAAATTATTATAAAAATATTTACATATAAAAATATTTTTGCACTTATTACAGAAAAATACAATAGAAATTATGAATGATGGTTCAATTTCATTGTCAAGATCATCAAATTTTTTATTAAATTCATCTTCAAGATCTTTTTTAGTTTTATCTTCAAACTTTTTAATGCGATGGAATAATTTTTCAGGTTTCAGTACATGTTTACACATTGGACATTCATCAGGTTCACTAAAAGATATATTCCAGCCATCGATATTTAAAATAACATAATCTTTGATAACATCATAATTACACATAGTATCAATCCTTTTAAAATTAAATTTATTTAATTTAGTGTTCGTACAAATATTTTAACATAGGTTAAAGGAAAAATAGAATTTCTACAGAAAGGTAATATAATTCTTTAATGGATAAATTATACCATAAAAAACCAATAAAGTCAATAAGGAGCAAAAAAATGAAATTCAATATTTATAAATTTTGTACAATAATAGCAGAAAAAGAAATAACGCTGTCTGAATTATCAAAACGAACTAAAATAGATACCGCTAATTTATCAAGATATAAAAGAGGACAACGTAATCCAGGTTTAAAAAATATTGGTAAAATAGCAAAAGCGTTAGGAATTGATGCCGCAGATTTAATTGAGTGCTAGATTACTTATGAAATAAATTATTTTTATTTACAATTTTTCAAGGAAAATCGGAGGAATAAAGTAAAATTGAAAAAATATTTTAACAAAGATACAATTTTCAGAATGCAGCAATATTTAGCAGAATTAAATCACACACAGCAAAAAGAACATGCTCTTAAAAACCTTGAAGCGTTTTTGGACGGTGTTAAATATGGCAGCAAAGTTTTTGACTTAATATTTTACATAAACGAAAAAAATAATGACTTTTGTATTTATTTTTATAAATATAAATCTGTAGAAGATATAATAAAGGATAACTCTGGCAAGTATCAAGAGTATTTAGGAAGTGTTGATACTAATAGTGTATATGATGAAAAAGGTAATCCTATAAAAATATCATTTTTTATAGGACAATAAAATTACAAAATAAGCAAAAAAAGCAGAACCAAACGGAGTGATAGGAAATGACCCCTTTAAGTGAACAGGATATAGAGTATGACCTGCTTATCAGATATTTTATAAAAAAATACGGACATAAATTTTACTCTGTAGATGATATTTACGGAACAGCGTCCGAAGGTCTGATAAAGGCAATAAGAGATTACAGACCGAACAGAGGATGTAAATTTAAAACATTCGCGTTTATATGTATGAGAAGACAATGTATAAAAGCACTGATAAAATCAAGACGTATAAAAAGGGGTTCGCAGATTGAGATATTAAGTCTTGACGCGCCGCTTTTGGAAACTGACGGACTGTTATTAAGCGATTTAGTATCTGATGAACTGTATGAGGAAAATGAAGAAAGCATAAGTTTTGATACAGCGGCTGAGTTAATACGGAAACATTTGTCAGAAACGGAATATGAAATATTACTTCTGATAACCGAGGGATATAATGACGGTGAAATTTCAAGAAAATTAAAGATGCCGCACAAGCAGGTAACGGGAATAAGAAAAAGTTTAAAGTTTAACGGAAATGTTGTAGATATATGCGTCAGACTTGGCGTAAAAGAGATTAAATATTAAAAAACAGAGCGGAGGTAAATTATTATGGACAGATATAATATTAAAGCAAGACAGTTAAGCGTATCATGGCTTATGGAAAACTTAAAGAAGAAGCCTGATGAATATGGTAAATTGTTTTTTGATATGAACTCACAGCGCGAGGAAAATCAATGGAATGTCAAGTGGAAAAGCGATTTGGTACATTCACTTATACAGGGCTATTTTGTACCGGAAGTACATATTGTACAGGACGGAACAAGCTATATTAAGTCTATGTCGGTATTCGAGGGAAAACAGAGAATAACAAGCGTTCGTGAATATGTCCTTAATTTATATCCGCTTGCGAAAACAACATTGCCTGTTACAATAAAATCAAAAAAACTAGATGAATTTGGAAATGAAATGAGAGATGAGAAAGGACATCTTATCGTAAAGGAAGAAGTATGCGAAATAGCGGGGAAAAGATACAGAGAACTTCCGCAGAAAGTACGTGATATGCTTATGGAAGCGGAGTTTACTGCGCAGATGTATTTTGATTTTACAGATGAGGAAATAGCGGTGCAGATGGAAAGATTAAACCGCCAGAAGGGATATAACGGAACACAGAAAGCAAAGGTAGCGATAGGTGAGCTTACGTCAAAAATGATAAACAATATAAAAAGAAATGATTTCTTTGAAAAACGTATTGTTTTAACAAAAGCCGGGAAAAAAGCGGACGAGCTTTCAAAAATTATATTCCAGAGCTTAATGGTGTACATAGGAAATGTAACAGCGCTTACTAACAGCAATATTGAAAAATTCGCTAAAACACATCCCGAATGCTTTGACAGAAAAACTTTAAGCAAGATAAATGACATTTTGACGGATTTGAATACACTGATACCGAATAATTCAGATATAAACCAGCATCTTACATCGGTAAACATACCTATACTAGTTTTTAATTATGACAAGTATGAACAGATGTTGGAGAATGAGGAGATAACAAGAGAAGAATATATGCGGTTTTTAAAATACTGGTTTAAGGAAGGTATCATCTCAGATGGATATACGCAGTATATTGGAAATACACCGGCGTCAAAAACATTTGTCGAGGGAAGAATCAATGTTATGGAAGATGAACTTGTTAATTTTATAGCGGGTTTAAGAAATACTGACAAATCTGAAACGGCTGAGGATAATAAAAATATTGAAAATACGGCTGCTGAAAATAAAGATGAAACAAGTAACAATGATATAAACAAGAACAAATCAGACAGTTCTGAAAATGCTGATACTGATACAGAAACAGGTAAAGGAAATAACAAGGGCAATGACGCTAAAGCAAATATTAACGACAAATATAATATCAAAGAACAGAAATCATATGAAAGTATTAAAAATTATCTAAAACAAACCGCTAAAGAAAATTTATCAAAAGAAAAAGCGTTAATGATATTGAAGTCCGAGGCTGAATTAAATGGCTATGTGCCTGACGGAATAAAAGGACTTAAACATTTTATCAGATATATGAATAATCTTACAGGAAATAAAAGGAAAGAACTTATAGAACAAGGAATAAGCCTGATTTCAGAAATAGATTTTAAAATAACGGATGATATAGCCATACCGGAAATTATTAAATTGTACAGGGAGATAAAAACAAATGATAATCCGTCCGGCAAAATAAAATTTAATCAATGGCTGAAAAAGCTCCGTACTGACTTAAAGTATCAAGATATGATTTCAAAACTTGATTACAGCGAAAAAAGCCGAAGTAAATGCTATTCTTATTTATATGATGATTTTTGGAGATATATAACAGACAATCATGATGAAAATACAGACAAAATGTGCGGTTAAAACGAATGATTAAAATATAAAAATGATATGAGGTGTACAAAAAGTGTACAGCCGTGAAATAAAGTCTGAAAACTTTTTGGACAAATAATATAAATTGAAATGAACTCAGAAAATGTAATCTGCTTTCCTAAAACAGATATTTAGACAAAGGAGGAGTTTATGGCACATACGGATTGGACGGCGGCGGGAGTGATGATTATGACGGTATTTATTTTTAGATTATGCAGGAGGATGTGAAAAATGACAGATATGGAAGTTATAAGAAATATTGAATTTATAAGGTTTGTAAACAAAAACGGCTTTACTCATATTTGCTGTAACTGTACGGTACCGAACGGAGAATGTTTAGATATAGCAAAGCAAGGTCGCTGTAAAGTATATGAGGACAGGAAATTCAAAAAGTTATGGAACGGAAGGTCTAAATGAATATTTACTATGAGTTGAGACTGTTAAAAAATAAAATCCCGAAAAACACTTATAAAACTATACTTGGACAGATAAAATCGGGAGATATAAAAGGAGCAGTAAAGGGTATTGATAGATTAAGGAGTGAGAACAAATGAGAGAAATATTGTTCAGAGGGAAAAGTATTGATAATGCTAAATGGCTGGAAGGCGACTTGTTAAGGTATGCGGATACCACACAAATTTGGGTTGACGGAGAATATGGTAAAAGTAACTATACTGTTATACCTCAGACAGTCGGGCAATATACAGGTCTGACAGATAAGAACGGCAATAAGATTTTTGAAGGAGATATTGTAATAATAGAAACAGCAAATGTTGATGAGGAGGATGGGAATTTTATTGTTGAGTATGATAATGGCGGAGCAAGATATGTGTTAAATGGCGAAACATTGACATTTGATTTCGATAGTATTTACAGTATAGAAATTGAAGTAATAGGCAATATCTGTGATGATCCTGAATTATTGGAGGCAGGGAAATGAAACCATTAACAAAAGAAGAAGCTATAGCTGAACACCGCAAGACAATGAGAGGAAGAATACAGTCTTAATAACAGCATACTTCAGGAAACGGACAGGCAGACGCAGGATATATTACATAAAATAGAGCTTGAGAAAATAAGTTATCACGAACACGCAAGGCTTAATAAGGAACTTGCGGATATAAGAAAATACCGGAGAAAAGCAAAAGACAGAGTTATTGTTTTGAAATCGGTTGCGGAATATATTGATAAAAACAGAAGTGTTTTTAATTCACTGTCGCAGCTTTTGGGAGATGTGAGAAAAGAAGAAAAAAGACTTGAAAACAGAATGTATTTTCCCAAAAGTGAAAAATACAGAAATGATGAAGATGAGGAAAAATAAAATTGACAATTAAAGATTTTAAAGAGGGACGGGATGTTTTTAAACGGAAATGTCGAGGAAAATATTATATTCCAAAAATACAGGGAATGAAAAGAGCGTATGAAGAATTAGAATTTGAAAACGGAGAATTTCTTGGATTTGGTGTAGATTATGAAGAATATGAAAATGGATTTGCTCAATATACAACAGCAATAGTAGAGTTACAGGATGGACAGGTAATTGTTACTTCGCCTGAAAATATTCAGTTTACAATAACAAATGAGGACAAATCAAAAACTTGCATTGATATGCCGGAGCAAATAACATTGGGAGAATATTTTTTAAACATAGGTAAAGACAAAAATAAGATTGAATAAAAAAATAAATTAAACTTACATAAATTAATTTGCAGAAAGGAATGTTTACAATAAATGGAAGAATACAAAGGCTTCAGAGCGGACAGGCTCAAAAAGGCAATGGAAGAAAACGGGGTGACAGTTGAGGATATAGCAAAATCTCTTTATGAGGTATTTGGTCTTAAAGAAATGGATTTTGCGTGCGAGTGTGCGGAAACTTTAATTTATAGCAATGGTCATGATATTTCGGCAGGTGAACTTTATGCCGCCTGCAAAGCGGTAAATGTTTCATCGGATTACATTTTAGGTCTTAGTGATGAAATGTATTGATAAATAAACTAACGAAAGGATACATAAACAATGAAACACGGAAAAAATCCAACAAGAAAACAAAAAATGTTTATCAAAAAAAACAGGCTTAATCCTGAGAACTGGCTTATTGTAAAAGATTGCAGCGAATGCTTTGAGATAGTACACAGACTTACAGGAAACAGAAGAAAAATTAAAGTTTGAAGATAAAATATAAGGAGTACAGAAAATGAATAATGATAATCAGATAAACAAACAGAGAGTAAAAGGATATAAAGTATTCAATCCTAACTGGACGTGCAGAAATAAGCAATACAGCTGTCCGGGAAAATTTGAGGAAGATATAAATATTTCGGTATGCGAAAAAGGAATGCATTTTTGCAAAAAAGCGGCTGATTGTTTTAACTACTATAGTTTTGATTCTGAAAATCACGTTGCAGAGGTTATTGCTTATGGTGATGTTGAAGAAGAAGGTGATAAGTGTTGTACAGACAAATTAGAGATTGTGCGTGAAATTCCGTGGTCTGAATTGCTTGACCTTGTAAATATGGGAAAAGGGTGTACAGGGGTTGGTAACAGCGGCAACTATAACAGCGGATACCATAACAGCGGCAACTATAACAGAGGAAACTATAACAGCGGCAACTGTAACAGCGGATACCATAACAGCGGATACCATAACAGCGGCAACTGTAACAGCGGCAACTGTAACAGCGGCAACTATAACAGCGGATACCGTAACAGCGGAGACTATAACAGCGGCAACTATAACAGCGGCAACTGTAACAGCGGCAACTATAACAGCGGAAACTACAACAGCGGCAACTGTAACAGCGGCAACTATAACAGCGGAAACTACAATAAGACCAATTATTCAAATGGTTGGTTTAATACTAAAGAGCTTAAAATTCCTATGTTTAATAAAATCTCCGAATGGACAAACGAAGACGCTGAAAACAGCGAAGCAAATAAAATTCTTGCTTTTCTTGCGGGAAATACCTGTGAATGGATTTATGCCAAAGATATGACGGATGAAGAAAAAAGAAAACATCCTGAATATGAAACAGCAAGAGGTTATTTAAAGTCTGTAGATATATGGAAAGACGCTGTTGACAAATGGAGAAATTTAACCGAAAAAGAAAAAGATATTGTAATGTCAATACCGAATTTTGACAAAGAAATTTTTAGAGATATTACGGGAATTGATGTTGATGTCAAAGATAATGAAGAACAGGAGGGGTAAAAAATGAGTTTATTATTAGTATGTCTGGTAATGTTTCTGCTGTTCAGTTCAATGGGAATAGGAGTATGGATATGGGAGCGGATGGAATATCGCAGAATTGAAAAATATCAGGCGATGAAATACCGGACATTCAGAAAACGTTATCATAAAAAAATGAATGAATACACGGAAAACGCTGAGAGATACTACAGATAAGGAACAGGGGGATTTTAATATGAATAAAAAATATGAGTTTACGGAAGAAACTTTAAATTGGCTAGGAAAAGTTTTACATAGAATAAGAGCGTTAAGAGACTTTGGCGATGTTAAAGCAGGCGATATAGGAGGTTGGATTGAAAAAGAGGAAAATCTTAGCCATGAAAGAAATTGTTGGGTTTATGATGAGGCTGAAGTCTATGGTAGAGCGTTTATAGGAGATGAAGCGGTTGTAAGAGATGAAGCGGTTGTAAGAGGTAGAGCGGTTGTAGGAGGTGAAGCGTTTATAGGAGATAAAGCGGTTATAGAAGGTGAAGCGGTTATAGAAGGTGAAGCGGTTATAGGAGATGAAGCGGTTGTAAGAGATGAAGCGGTTGTAAGAGGTAGAGCGGTTGTAGGAGGTGAAGCGTTTATAGGAGATAAAGCGGTTGTAGGAGGTGAAGCGTTTATAGGAGATAAAGCGGTTGTAAGAAGAACAGCGGATTATATAACTATAGGGTCTATAGGCAGTCGTAATGATACAACAACAGCATTCAGAACCGCTGACGGAGTAAGAATCAGATGTGGCTGTTTCTATGGTAGTATAGCTGAGTTTGAAGCTAAGGTAAAAAAAACTCACGGAGATAACCAGTATGCCAAAGAGTACCTTGCGTTAACTGAGCTTTTGAAAATCAGGTTTGGGGAATAATAAAAATTTACCCCCAAAAAGAGATTAGTTACTATTATCAGAAGAACATATAGCCTGCTGAGCGGATATTGTTTCAAGAGTGTCGCCCAACTGGTTAAAAACAGAACTTAATAAAGCAATTTCATCAGCTGATTTATTTTCGGCAATAATACAAGCTAATAAAGATATTGAAACAGCAAAATTACATGACTGCATTAAAATCACCTCTGTAAAATCATACGCAAATAATTAATTGGTTATGATAATTAAAATGATAATTAAAAATTTAATATCATAAGAGCATAAAGTTTAATAACCTTTAAGGAAGGAAAATTTTAATTATGAAAAAATTATTAATAGTAGTTGATATGCAGAATGATTTTATTGACGGAGCGTTAGGAACAAAAGAAGCGAAACAAATTGTCGGAAAAGTGAAAGATAAGATTGGTGAATATCAAAAATTGGGTTATAAAATAATTTTTACAAAGGATACTCATTATGAAAATTATCCTGAAACAAGCGAAGGCAAAAAACTTCCTGTAAAGCATTGTATCAAAGGTACGCACGGCTGGGAAACAGCGGATGGATTGGAAGTGCCTGACTGTATTATTATTTTAAAATCCACGTTTGGATGGTCTAAGTGGAATTATGTATTAAAGGATAATTATGATGAGATTGAACTTGTAGGATTATGTACAGACGTTTGTGTTATTTCAAACGCTTTAATCTTAAAAGCGATGTTTACTGATACGGAAATAACAGTTGATGCCGAATGCTGTGCGGGGGTTACACCTGAAACGCATAAAGCGGCTTTGGAAGTAATGAAAAAGTGTCAGATTAACGTGACAGGAGGATAAAATTATAAACAGTTATGCAGGAATTACAGAAAAAAAGAACAGTCCGGCAAGTTTGGCGACAGACGGACTGTTCGGGAACCATCAGGGATACTATGCCCCTAATTGGTATTTTTATTATATCAATTCCGGCTGGCTTAGTCAAGCTGAAATATCCCGCTAAGAAAATGCAAAAAATTTAAAGAAAGGAAAAATAGAGTTTTACATACAGTAAAAAAATATTCCGGTTTTTGGATAAAATGAAAAACAGTAAAGAAATATTATACAGTAAAGGTTCTAATGATGAATGTATGACGCCTGATTACGGAGTAAGACCAATTATAAAATATATACCGAATAAATGTGTGGTATGGTGTCCGTTTGACAAAGAAAAAAGTGAATTTGTAAAACAAATCAGAGCTAATGGGAACAAAGTAATATATTCTCATATTGATAACGGACAGGATTTTTATAAATATGAACCTGATGAATATTGGGATTGTATTATAAGCAATCCGCCTTTTACAAATAAAAGAAAAATATTTGAAAGAGCGTTAAGTTTTAATAAACCATTTGCTTTAATTATGAGTAATACATGGTTAAATGATTCTGCGCCCAAAAAAATATTTAAAACTAAGGATTTACAATTATTAATGTTTGATAAAAGAATGAAATTTGAAAATAAAGGTATAGTTCAAAATAAAATCACTTTCAGCAGCAGTTATTATTGATGGAACTTTCTGCCAAAACAAATAATTATGGAAGAACTGAAAATAAATTCAAAAGAGTAATATATGTTATATGAATAATTAAAACAAGGAGGGAAAGAGTTTTGTGCGCACAATAAAGATATCTTTGCTCCTTAAAAGATGGAAAGAGAAAAAATAAAATTAACAGCAAATATTCTATTTTCCGGTATAGGATGTCAGGAAAGAGGATTTGAGAATTCAGGATTATTTGATATTGAAGTTTTGAATACATCCGAAATCAATAAAGAAGCGGTTCTGTCATACGCGGCGGTTCACTGCGGATTAACAAAAGAAATGATAAAAAGCTATAAAAATTATCCGTCGAAAAATGAAATGGCACAATATCTGACAGATATAAACTTGGGATACGAGCCTGAAAAAAACAAATGTTTTAATTGGTTTAGATTTATTAACCGTAAAAGTTACGATTTGGAAAAATACTGGCTTGCCTGCAAACTGACAAATAACCTTGGAGATATAAGTAAAATTAAAGAATTGCCGTACGCGGATTTTTGGACGGTTAGTTTTCCATGCACCGATATATCAGTCTGTGGAAAAATGAAAGGGTTAAATCAGGGAAGCGGAACAAGAAGCAGTCTGTTATGGGAAAACATAAGACTGTTAAAAAGTGCGAAAGAAAATAATACTCTTCCTAAATATATAATGTTTGAAAATGTAAAAAATCTTGTAAGCAAAAAGTTTATAGACAGCTTTAATGATTTATTAAATATATTAAACGAATTAAATTTTAATACATATTGGGAAGTAATTAACGGAAAAGACTGCGGAATTCCTCAGAACAGGGAAAGAGTTTTTGCGATAGCGGTCAGAAAGGATATTGACAAAGGCAGATTTACATTTCCGAAACCTTTCGATAACGGTATGAGACTGAAAGATG
Organism: uncultured Clostridia bacterium; assembly: GCA_949948985.1. Classification (GTDB taxonomy): domain Bacteria; phylum Bacillota; class Clostridia; order Lachnospirales; family CAG-274; genus MGBC114079. The sequence continues at coordinate 14,018 of CATLIG010000051.1, forward strand.
TTTTAGAGGAAAAAGTTGATGAAAAATATTACATTTCACAGGAAAAAGTTGATAGATTTATAAGAAATTTGAAAGATAAAAATATAGATATATCAAATTTTTGCGGAGCAAAGGACAACAAGGTAAAGCAAATAGGAAACATATCTAACGGCAAAGGGGGCTGGGAAAATACGCAGACAGGACGAATTTATTCAATAAATGGCTGTTCACCTGTGTTAAACGCCTGCGGAGGAGGGAATAGAGAGCCTAAAATTATACAAATAGGCAGAATAAACTCATCACAAGATGGAATTGTTATTTCTAAAAATGGCATAGCTCCGGCACATACGGCAGGACATGGAAACGCGGCTAAGGTTATTGACAGAAATAGCTTTTTTGAAATTAGCGGAGTAAACATGAAAGAAAAATTTAATGCTGATAAAATCCGCATAAGAAAACTTACACCGAAAGAATGTTGGAGATTAATGGGTCTTAATGATAACGACTGCGATAAAGCGTCAGCTATAGGAATGGCGAATACACAGCTGTACAGACAGGCAGGCAACGGAATAATAACAAACTGTGTTGAGCTGCTGGCTGAACATTTATACAAAGCGCAGTACAATGACAGTTACATTTGTACAGATGAGAAATATCAGAAAAATTTTTTGCTGCCCGCAGACAGAGTAAAAACTGCTTGCGGAAATAATAATTATACAGCTGCCGGAGCCGCTGTAAGAGGAAGATATAATTCTGACGGAAAAATAGAGCAGCAGATAGAAGTAAGAGATGATGAGTTATCAAATGCAATTACAACAGTGCAAAAAGATAGTCTTGTAATGGAAAATATTTAAAAGTTTGCAGATTACACAGGAAAAAATGAAAGGGGGTGATGCCTATGAATCCGGTATTGGTAATACTGGTACTGACAGGAGCCGTATTATTATGGTTTATGCTGTCATTCGCGTTTATACCGATAGGAAAAATTATTTATAGGATATGGAAAAACGCTGTTGATAAAATTGATACAAAAGAAAAAAATGACAAGGAGGAAATTTAAATGAGAAAAGGTACTGTTGGAGGAATGGTAATAGGAGTTGTACTGATTGCAGCCATAGTATTGGGATATATGTGTATGCAGAGAGTACCCGCGGGATATGTTGGAGTGGTGTACGAAATGTCGGGAGGCGTAGATGGAGAAGTTCTTACGCAGGGCTGGCACATTGTATCGCCGACAAAAGATGTAACGTTATACTCGACAGGTATTGAACAGTCATATCTGACCTCTGAAAACAAAGGCGATTCAGAAAATGATGAAAGTTTTAATATTCCAACATCGGACGGTAAAACAGTAAAGGTTAATCTGGAATTTTCATACAGATTCAATCCTGACAGGGTAACGGATACATTTATACAATTTAAAGGACGCTCCGGGGAGGAAGTAAAAAACAGTTTTATAAAACCAAAAATAATGGCGTGGACACAAGAAATATCAGCGACATATCCGGTAACAGATATTTTCGGAGATAAAAGAACGGAAATAAACAACAGGCTTGATACATACTTAAAAGAAAAGTTTGAACCATATGGAATTGTAATAGATACAGTAAATTTTACAGATATATCAGTTGATGGTGAAACTGCCGCGGCGATACAGAAGAAAGTAACGGCACAGCAGGAACTTGAACTGGCAAATGTACAGTCGCAGACAGCAAAGGTACAGGCGGAAAAAGATAAACAGGTTGCGATTATAGGAGCAGAGAAAGAAAAAGAAACAGCGTCCATACAGGCGGAACAGGCAAAGATTAAAGCACAGGGTGATGCGAATGCTAAAAAGATAGCGTCAGACGCCGAGGCGGAAGCCAATAAAAAGATAGCGGGTTCTTTGACGCCTGAATTAATTGAAAAAATAAAATACGAAAAATGGAATGGTGAATTGCCGCAGGTACAGGGAGATACAATGCCTATTGTCAGCGTAGGCAGTAAATAATAAATAAATATTGCCGCATGCGGATTAAAACCGTGTGCGGTAAGGTAAAGGAAGCAGATACATAATGATAAATCCGAAAGAAGTAAAAGTTCAGCCTTTTTATAAAAGATGTTTTTGTATACATAAATATACGGACAGCGCGGTAACAGTATACGACAGGAAGAAAATAAAGCGTCACGCCTGGGTTTGCGTTAAGTGCGGAGACAGAAAATATTTGTACTGAAAATTTATGTATAACCGTATATAAGCAACTAATATTCCGCCGGAAATACCGGCGTTTATAGTCAATCAACTTGAAAATGAGCAAAAGGAGACGAGATAAAAATTATTTTCACAAGGCGGAGGAAGGAGAGCATAGCCTTGTCCTATGCCGACTGACGACAACGCGGCGAAAATAATTTTTAGCCGCCGAACTTGTTAATTTTTCAAGTTGATTGACTATATAAAAAAATATTTTATTAACAGGAGGAAACAGATTTATGGCAAAACAAAGGATTTTTGATTTACCGGAGACAAAGGGAGCGTTCCAGTTAAAAGGAATAGTGACAGGAACGGAAAAAGACGGATTTTATAAAGAAATGAAAACACAGACGAATAAAGATATGAGGATAATAAATTTCGGAATAGAATACGCGCCCGGAAAAACATTGTATGTAAATATGATTGGAGTGGAACAGGAAAATGTGTATTTTTCCAAAAAGGCTGAAAAAAAGGGAGAAAAATCAGATACGGTAAAAATTCCGTGGTCTGAAAGATTTAATTATAAAAGAGAAGGTTACAGGTTAATCGGAAAAAATATAGGAGTAAAAAAGAAAATTGATTCCGATGGAAAAACAGTAAACGATAAAAAAAATATGACGGAGTTTGACGCCTGTAAGGAAGTCGGAGAAAACCTAAAAGACGGAGCAAGCGTTTTTGTAAAAGGACGTTTGGACTACAGCAGCTTTGAGGACGATAACGGCAATAAAAAAATGTCGGTAAAGCTAATACCCGACCAGATTTCTCTTTGCGGAAACGTTAATTTTGAGGATGCCGCGTTTAAGCAGCAGATGGACTATAGTCAATAAAGTAGACAGAAAAAAAGAAAAAAACAACACCTACTGGGGTCAAGCGTCCATACGCTTGCCGGGGAATTGGGGCGGGAAGCCCCAAGGTCTTTGTCTAATAAATAGTCAA
>CATLIG010000052.1 GCA_949948985.1 uncultured Clostridia bacterium
ACTTTTCTTAATCTAAGGGGAAGGAGCAGCCGTGGTACCGTGTTTGGTTAGCGATAATCAAATTTAGAAACCGCAAATAAAGTAAGCGGCGGAGGGACGGGCTGTAGTCAAGAATATGCAAAAAAAATGATAAAAACATTACTAACAAATAATTATAGGTTCGAGTAAGACTAAGAAAGGCTAAAAACCATATTATAAATGAGGTGAGTAAGCCGACTATGACAACAGAACAGACAAAGAAAAAGTCAAAATTGCGCTATGCCGAATATTACGATTGTAATTAAAGAACGCTATGGAAAAAGCAAACAATTAAAATATGTAAGAGGGATTGCACTCGCGCCAATAGGATATATAAAGCATAAATATCCTATGGCAAAGAAAAGAGTTATAAATTCGTATACCAAGTCAGGAAGAGCGGAAATTCATAAAAATCTTGAAAAAGTTAATATGAAAATACTGCATTATCTGATGAGAAATCCTATAACATACAAAAGCATAGAGTATAATGATAATAGATTGTCACTATATTCGGCACAAATGGGAAAGTGTGCCGTAACAGGCAAAGTTATGGAAATTGGTGATATACATTGCCATCATAAAGGTCCCAAATGCCGTGGCGGTACAGACAAGTATCAAAATCTTGTACTGGTATGCGAAAAAGTACACAGACTGATACACGCAACAAATTCCGAAACAATAAATAAGTTGCTTGCAGAATTAAATCTTAATCTCAAACAGTTAAAAACACTTGAAAAGTTAAAAAATCTTGTTCTTGTTGAAAGTTGTTAGAATGTAAATCAACATATTTTTGATGGCAAGCCGTGTAAGCTGAAAGGTTTATGCATGGTTTAGGGCGGGGGAAAAGGAAGAGATAATATCAAATCCTTACCTATCGCTACAGTCAACACCAAAAAATGACGGGTCTTTCAATGTTTATGACGATATTAAAAATAAACTGATAAGCAAAGGCGTACCCAAAAATGAAATCGCTTTTATTCACTCCTGCAAAAATGATGAACAAAAACAAGCTTTGTTTACAAAAGTAAGAAACGGAGAAGTACGAATTTTGCTTGGTTCTACAAATAAAATGGGTACAGGTACAAATTGTCAGAAAAAATTAAAAGCGTTACATCATATAGATTGCCCTTATAGACCCTCAGATTTGTCGCAGCGAAACGGAAAAATTATCCGTCAGGGCAATGAAAATGCCGAAGTTGACATATTTAACTATGTTACAAAATCAACATTTGATTCGTACCTTTTCCAATTAGTGGAAAACAAGCAGCGTTTTATTTCACAAATTATGACAAATAAGTCTCCGGCGAGAAGTGCGGAGGATTTAGATGAATGTGTGTTAAGTTATGCTCAAATTAAGGCTTTGGCGGCAGGCAATCCTAAAATATCCGAAAAAATGAACCTTGACATTGAAGTTGCGAAATTAAGGACAATATACGGTTCATATTTAGATAATAAACGTGATTTACAGCAGAAAATTACAAAAACTTACCCTGAAAGTATACAAGAATTTACCGAAAAAGTCAATAGTATTGAAAAAGATATTTCTACTGTAAACCGTTATTATTCAAATAAATTTACCGAAATGACTGTTGACGGGAAAACATATGCCGATAAAAAAGAAGCCGGAGCAGCTTTTCTTGAAAGCTGCCGGAAACTGAAAATAGGCGAAAAAGAAAAACCTGTTGGCAGATACAAGGGATTTGAAATGTCGGTTTCTTTTGATTCTTTTAACAGCTGTTATTATATTGCGCTGAAAAACAATCTTTCCCATAAAGTTGAAATTGGCAATGATATTTTAGGCAATATTATAAGAATTGATAATGCTTTAAATAAACTTCCGGAAAAACTCAATAATTATAAAAATAAACTTGAAGAAATAAACAATAATTTAAAATTAGCGAAACTTGAAGTTGATAAACCTTTTTCACGGCTTTCGGAACTTAGGGAAAAAGAATCCCAGCTTGAACTTCTTAATAAAGAACTGTCAATGGAAAATAATGAAGTTTCAGAAGAAAAAGAAACAAAGAAAAATTTTAAAGAAAAATCTAATAATGATATTGAACTTTAATAATATTATATGAATTTATTGTTAAAAATAAACAAAAAGACTTCTGTATTTTACAATCTTGCTTGGGGATTATATATAGAAGTCTTTTTTATTTTATAATAAATATCGCAGGACTGCCTGTTCATATATAGGAGGGATTTTAATTTATGATATACGGATATATTCGAGTTTCCACAAAGGAACAAAACGAAGACAGACAGCTTATAGCGCTGAATGAGTATAATGTTTCTGAAAAAAACATCTATATGGATAAACAAAGCGGAAAAGATTTTGACAGAAAACAATATAAAAGAATGCTTAGAACTGTAAAAGAAAATGACTTAATAATAATCAAAAGTATTGACCGGCTTGGAAGAAACTACGCTGAAATTCTTGAACAGTGGAGAACGATAACAAAAATAAAAAAAGCTGATATTTTTGTTATTGATATGCCTATACTTGACACAAGACGGGGAAAAGACTTGATGGGCACATTTTTAAGCGACATTGTATTGCAGGTTTTAAGTTTTGTCGCTGAAAGTGAAAGAGATAATATAAAGCAAAGGCAAGCCGAGGGAATAGCCGCCGCAAAGGCTAAAGGCGTTAAATTTGGCAGACCGCCTAAAGAATTGCCGCCTAATTTTATGTATGTTTACAAGAAATGGATAAACAAAGAGTTATCAGTTAAAGAAGCCGCCGAGGCTTGCAATATGCCTATGACTACTTTCTTTTACAGAGCAAAAAAATTCAAAAATACCTAATTTCTAAATTATGTTATTTTTTCAATATTGTACAATTTATTGAAAAAAATTAAAGATTTAAAAAACCCACTTTTATTATACATAATATTATATAAATATGCAAGAACATTATATAAAATTTAAATATTTTGTACAATCCTTTCTATGAATAAATCCCTTTTAAAAAGGCGTACTTTATTAAAACAGGCTTTCCCGCTCACTGCACCTATTTAAGGAAATACCGCATAATTCAAAAAATAAAAATAATTTTTTAAAAAAATTGAAGTGATAGTGTTATTTTTTTGAAAAATGACACGATAACGGAAATTTTAACTTTAAAAAATTATTTTTAATATCCTTTGTGCGGTGTTTCCTTAAAAATAGTTTAACTTTGTGCTGTTTTATCTTCCGAACAGCGCAAAGTTAAAATTATAAAATTTAATATAAAAAAACAAAGGAGGTAAAATAAAGATTATTGTACGTTTAGGCAAAAATTTTAAGTGAAAAAATAAAATATAGGAAAATCATTTGGGAATAAAAATTAATGTTATAAAATATTTTATTGTGTTTTATCGTGATACAGTATATCAGAAACTTCACAATCTAAAATAAAACACAAAGTATCTAAAGTTTTTGTTGTAATTGGCATACCTTTTCTCATACGTTGAAGTGTATTTGAGGAAATGCCCGCTTTAAATATAAGATAATACTCTGTTAAATTCTTTTTTAAAAGAGTTTCGTAAAAAGGTTTATATGAAATCATTTATATCACCTATAAATAATATAACATACTTAATATCTTGACTATACTTAATATATTAAGTATAATTAAAATTAATTAAAGTTCATATTCCAATATTTAGGATATGTAATTTTAAGAATGTTATAAAATATTTTATAAAGGAGATAAAAATGAAAATTATTATTTGTTTAGACAACAATAACGGCTTAATATTCAACAACCGCAGGCAAAGCAAAGATAGTAAAGTTATTGAGAACATTTTTGAAACAATAGGCTTAGCTAACCTTTATATTAACGATTTTTCCGCTGATATTTTTGCTGACCGAAATGTTATTAAGTGTAACGATTTTTTGGAAAAATGTCAGAAAGATGATTATTGTTTTGTAGAAAACACTGACTTTGAAAAATATATCGACAAAATTAATACTATTATTATCTATCGCTGGAACAGAAGTTATCCGTTTGATAAAAAATTTAATACCGAGTTTTTAACTTCTTTTCATTTGGAAAGCAGTACAGATTTTGCCGGAACATCTCACGACAAAATTACAAGAGAGGAATTTATATTATGAACAAAATAAAAACTAAGATGCGGGCAGTTATTTTTTTATGTGCTTTAATCTCTGTTTTCATAACAGGATGTCAAAGAAGCACAGAAAAACAAAATCAAACAGAGATAATACGTGAAACATCAGAAAATCCGGCGCTGACGAAGGACATATCTTTAGAGGAAACAACATCAGCGGTTATTGAAAAATTTTTCTCTGAAGAAACAACAGAAAAACCCAAACTTTCACAGGCAGGCTTTAATCTCTCGGATATTCCGAAATATTTAGACAAACCTTATATTGATGTAAATAACAATACGCCGTTTTTTAATATTTCTGATTTAACAGAAGGGTCTTTTGAGGAATATTCGCCCCTTGACAATTTAGACAGATGCGGTGTCGCTTACGCTTGTGTCGGGAAAGATGTAATGCCGACAGAAAAACGAGGAAGTATAGGCAGCGTTAAACCAAGCGGCTGGCAAACAATAAAATATGATAACGTAGACGGCAAATATCTTTATAACCGCTGTCATTTGATAGGCTATCAGCTTACAGGCGAAAACGCGAACGAAAAAAATTTAATAACAGGTACAAGATACCTGAATATTGAGGGTATGCTGCCTTTTGAGAATATGACAGCCGACTATGTGAAAGAAACAAATAATCACGTTCTATACAGAGTAACGCCAATATTTGAGAACAATAATCTGCTTGCTGACGGTGTTTTAATGGAGGGATATTCCGTTGAGGACAGCGGAGCGGGAATTTGCTTTTGTGTGTATGCGTATAACGTTCAACCTGATATAGAAATCAATTATTCAAACGGAAACAGTAAAATATCCGGCACAGTTAAAAAAACAACAAATGAAGAAATACAAACTTTAACTAATGTTTCCCCCTCTCTTCCTGTTTCCGTTCCAACTGAAAGTAAAAAAAGTGTTCCTGTTGAAAAAAAGCAAAACACTCCTGTTTCCGCTGCCGCTGAAAAAAATCAAAAATCGACATATATACTAAACACAAGGTCAGATAAATTTCATTATCCATCTTGTTCATCAGTTAAACAGATGTCGGAAAAAAATAAGCGTACATACAGCGGAACAAGAGAAGAAGTCATTAATCAAGGTTTTAGTCCGTGTAGAAGATGTAATCCCTAAATCTTTAATTACAGCAATTCTGGTATAGAAAGAAAAAATATTTTATTCTATATTTTAGCGAAATGTGTTTTGTTTTTTAAACACCGAAAGCGTTAAGAAATATTGAATAAAATAGTTTTTCTTTTCTTCCTCCATTCTGGAATTGCTGAAAAAACCTGTTAATGACAAAGATACATCCTTAAATAATTATTAATAATAACATGAGTTCGACAGAAAAGAAGAAAAACATAATAGAATTTTGGACATACTATTATAAAGGGGGTATCAAATGCTAAATTTGAAAGCTCCTTAAAATATGTAATAGATAAAATTATTTATGAACTTATTAAGCAGAAACAGTATTGTACATAATGTGTAATGATGGCTTCTTTGGTAAAAAAGAGTAAGCTGCAAAACCTAATATCAGATTTACTATAAAATTACGGCAGCTTTATGCATTGAATGTTCAATCTGACAAATATTCTTTAAAAAATCATTTACCGCTTCTATTACAACCCTTTTCCTGAGCATAAGTCTGTCAGAAAATTCCATAAGTCCTTTCTTTTTTCTGTTCTTTTTCTGCTTTGTTATCAGCTGAATACCTTTGTCCCAAAGATTTTCAAACAACTTTTGAGAAATATAGCCTTTGTCTACAAAAAGTTTTCCAAACATATTTTTTGGAAGATGTTTAATTACTTTTGGATTTCTGTCATAAACATTTCCGTCAGTCAAACAAAAACTCAAAATTTCCCCACAGTCATTAATTGTAAGATGGAGTTTAAATCCATAGAACCATCCTGTAGAGCTTTTTCCTCTTTGAGCGATCTCTTTGAAACCCTTGTGCTGTTGGATTCTATGGCTGCCGCATACGTTCAGAGTTGTTGAATCAACAAAATTAATTACGCTGTATGTGTCTCTTTGGGAGTATACAAAAAATGTCGTTGGCAAAGCGGCATTTGGCATAAGTTCTACAAATCGATTATAGCTTACAAGATGAGGAAAGAAACTTTTGTACCATTTAGAAATAAATTGAATATAATACTGCTTAAATGTTCTATATCCGGACAGATGAAATACGATACATATTGTCATAATCTCACTTAATGAAAGGGAACTGTTTAGCTTTAATGATACTTCTCCGTTATTTGTTGGTAAACTATTATTTTCTAAATAGCAATTAAATTCTTTGCAGAAGTTGTCAACTTCATAAAATACTGATATAATTAATTCGTCTATAAGTTTATCCCACTTTGGTATGTTTTTCTGCAAACTAATTATACCATAGAATAAGCTTATGGACTTCTTTTTTCATCGAACTCATATTAATTAATAAATTCATTTGTAACTAATTAATATTTTTTCTTCGTATACCTCCTAATTAATAAACAACAAAAAATCCCTATTCTTAATAGGGATTTCAGACTGTCGAAAAAGTCCAGAAAATGCTAGGCTTTTTTAATATTTTATTGTATAATTAGACGGGGTGAAGATTATGTTGAGCAAAGATAAGCAAGAACGTTCACAAATGGAATTTTTTAGTATAGAGGAATTTGTTCCACAAGAACATTTACTAAGAAAAATTGATTCTGCTGTAGATTTTACACATATATACAATATTGTATCAGATTTATATTGTTCTGATAACGGAAGACCAAGCATAGACCCAGTGGTCTTATTTAAAATGGTTATAATTCAGCATATATATGGAATTACATCATTAAGAAAAACAGCGGAAGAAGTAAAAATGAATGTTGCCTATCGTTGGTTTCTTGGCTATCTTATGAATGAGCAGACCCCTCATTTTTCAACAATAAGCTATAACTTTAAGCATAGGTTTACAGAAGATATTATTGAACATATATTTTATTGGATTTTAAATGAAATTGAAAAGGCAAATTTACTTTCACCAGAAGCTGTTTTTATAGACAGTACGCATATAAAGGCTAACGCTAATATTAAAAAGTATGTAAAAAAAGCAGTTCCCACAGCCGCAAAAAGATATGAGGAACAATTACTTCAGGAAATCAATGAAGATAGAGAAGATAATAATAAAAAACCATTCGACAGGGGTAAAAAGAAAGAAGACAAGATTATAAATCAATCTGTAACAGACCCTGACAGCGGAGTTTTCCACAAAGGAGAACATAAAAAATGTTTTGCGTATGAAGCACATACAGGCTGTGATAAAAATGGTTATATAATGGGAGTTGTTGTAACCGCAGGCAATGTACATGATAGCGCCGCGTTTGACGATTTATATGATGAACTGACTGAACATTATAAAGATATAGAAACAATAGCTGCGGATGCTGGATATAAGACACCATGGATATGTAAAAGAATAATTGACGACGGAAGAGTTCCGTCATTACCATATAAAAGACCAATGGGACACAAAGAATTAATGAAACCAAACGAATATGTATATGATGAGTACTATGATTGTGTAATTTGTCCTTATAATCAAGTATTAAGACACACAACAACTACAAGAGAAGGATACAGAGAATTTAAAAGTGAACTCTTTGTTTGCAAAAACTGCCCGAAACTAAGCCAATGTACTAATAGTAAAAGTTATCAAAAAATAGTAACAAAGCATATATGGATGGATTATCTTGAATTGGCGGAAGATTACAGGCATACAAAAAAATATAAAGATTTGTATGAGAAACGCAAAGAAACAATAGAAAGAGTCTTTGCTGACGCAAAAGAAAAACACTCAATGAGATATACTCTTTACAGAGGTTTGACTCAAGTAAGCAAATGGGTCAAGCTTAAATTTGCGTGCATGAATTTAAAAAAGATGGCTCTTCATATACAAAAGAACCATCATCTTTTATGGATTTTTAAGATAATTCAGTATATTGAGGATGAGAAAAACTCTGTTTCAAATTTTGAAATAGGGTTTTTCTACAGTCTGTTAAATAGATGTATACAAAGAAAATTTTTGTAATATTCAAAGGCACTCATTTTCAGAATTAAAAATACTTATTATACATTAATACATTTTCTCTACCAATTCTCGTAGTTCTTGTATTGCAGTATTAGCTTTATCATACCAATATTGATATTCTGTGTAAATTTCATTGTTGATTTTTGATTTGTATTTTTCAACATAAAAATTATACTCACTAAAAAGTTCTTTGTCAACTTTTTCATAAAGTTCAACTACATAGGCTTGATTATCACTTGAATCATGTTCTTTTGTATATACAAAACCTTCATAATCAAATTTTAATCTTGAAGTAAGTTCATTTGTAAAAACGTCATAGTAATCTATAATATCAGGAACCCTATATAAATTTCCTGCAAGTGAGAATATTTCATTACTATTAATTTCATAATAGTGAGCAGAATTATTCCAAATTATATTAAAGTTTAAGCACTCTAATAAATCTTGTATCTTACAGCAATAGTTATTATTTATATAAAACAGTTGTGACAAAATCTGTTTATCGTTAATATATATTTTATTTTTGTTTTCTTTTACACAAAAACTATTATACCTTCTTTTTTCAAAAGACCCTCTTTCAATATAATCATCTGAAAGGTCGTTTTGCCAACTTTCATCAATTTTTAATGAAATATTAAAACCATACTTGTTAATTTTATTAATAAAATCAGATATATTTATATAATCATTGCCATTAACATAATAAGTATCAAACTCGGTTTCGGTTCCATTAAATAATATTTTAATTTTTGAAGGCACAGCAAGAACTTTTGAATTTTCAAAATCTTCATTAGTATAAGATAAATCTAAAAATTCTTCTTTCATAGAATTAAATTCTTCTTGACTTATTTCTTCTATAAATTTATTATCTAAAACATCAATAGTTCTACCACCTTTATATGCTTTACCGGTATTTTTTAAGATATATAACTCCCCATCATATAAAATAAAATCATTAACATCGCTGATTAATATGTCTTTATAAACACTTTCTTGGTATTCATGATTACGAACACCTCTGAAAATGCCGCTCAATCGTAAATTTCCGTTTGTCTGAAGTATATAATCTATGTTATTGTAAAACTCAAATTTTTTAACGTCCTCCATAAGTTTTAATGGGGTTAATTGTTCTTCATTTTTATATTGTATATATTCTTCGTCACTGCATTCATACTCACTGTTGTCATTATAATACCAACAATAGAGAGTATTATTTTTAGATAACGCATAGTTTCTTGAATCATAGCATTTTACATAACTTATATTATCAAGGATTTTTGTAAATTCACCGCACGAAACCTTATTTCCGGTTCCGAGTTGTCCATATTCATTTTTGCCCATAGCCCACAAAGAATTATCATTTTTTAATATAAATGTTGATTTTTTAGAATATAAATTTGATATAACATCTGCTGCATCCATTATTTTTACAGGTTCAATAATAAAGTTCGGACTTTCAGAAATTTGACCGTTGATGTTATTTCCATAGCCCCAAAGAGTATTATCTGTTTTTATCAAATAAGTGGTATAATCAATACAGCTTACTTCTCTAACATCGTCCATTATTTTAACAAAATAAGGAGTTGTAGTTGTATATTCATTAAGGAACTTATCAAAACAATCGCTCTCCGTATATTTTCCAAAGATATTTGTGCCCATTACCCATAGAGAATTATCTTCTTTTATTGCAAATATCATCATTTCTGAATTGTCTGTAACTATTTTTTTTACATTATCCATTATTTTTAGTGGTTTATCATTATTTATATACTCATACCCAGTGAAATTATCTTTAAAATATGGGTTGCCATAAGATGAATTAAAATTAATGCCAGATATATATAAATAACCATTTTCTGACAAATAGAAATTTGTTTTAGAGCCGTAGTATCCTATTGACTTCTTTTCTATAATATTATAATCATTTCCGTAAACTATTAATTGAAATAATATTGTTATAAATAAAATACATAATATTAAACTTATAAATTTTTTAATCATAATTAAATACCTCCTTAATTACATAAAATAATTTAATATAATTATAATATATCTTTTAAAGAATTACAATTCTTGACTTAAAAATTAAATAATTATTTTTAGGTATTGCGATAAAGTTATTCCAAAAAACAGTTTAATTTTTCAGCCGTAATATAGAACGTCTTTTTCTTTTTTTACTTTTCTTTCAATACATAAATAGCCTATTTAATTATATTGGGAAATAGGAACTTCCATAAGTCGCATTCTCAAAAAGAGAAATAATCTCATTGCTTAATTAAAAATATTAAAAAACGCCAATTAATTCAAAATTATTTTCTTTTGAACTAACTGGCGGTTTCTTAGAAACTGCTACTCAAATAATCTTTCATAGCTTTGGTTAAAATTTTTTATTTCGCCTTTTCTACATATTCAATTTTAAGCACACCAAAGTTACCGCCAGGAAGAATTATCTGCATATCTCTTCCTTCTCTTTTACTTCCATCTTCGCTAATAGGTAACCTGTAAAACCATGCACCTTCTCCGAGAAATACTCCGGTTTTTTCATCTGCTTGAAGAATCTCTGTTACATACCACTCATTAAGATAATTCGGGTCCTTTATAACAACCTTAGCATATAAATTTGCAGCATATTTTTCCCCATTTTTATCGGTAAGCATTTCTTGATGAGGAGTAATTTTTAAATAACCTCCCTTTTTTCCAGGATAAGAAAACCCTAACTTATAAGCAACTCCATAATTCCCGTCAAATACCGGTTTACTATTATTCTTTTTAAAAAGGGGTTTATAAAATTCTACTGGTATGCTGACCTCTGATATAGGTTTAGTAGGGTCAATGCCATAAGAGGAACCTGTATTAAAAATTTCAAAGTAGTCACCATATTCCTCAAGCTCGACATCAACAAATTTATCACGATATTCAACTATCCCTGAAAATTGACCATTCTTAACATCTTGATTTGCAGGACTTTCATTTGCATTAGTCCATGCATCTTTAGCAGAAGTACTGGTACTACATACAACTGTCCTTACATAAAAAGCTGTTCCGCTTTTTAATGTCAATCTCATTCTTGCACATATCAATTTTTCTTTAGGTACATCAACAGCCAATGCAAAACCATACGATTTTGCTCCTATAGTTACAGTTTCTATCTTGTAATCTCTATTGGCAAAATCTCTTTCCAGTATAGCACATTTTGATACCTTATCAGATTGAGAATATTTATCCACAGAATCAGTAACTGTGTGTACATATCTCTTTTCTATTGTTATAGAAGAAGTACCGCTATTATATACAAGTATTCCAAATCTTAAAGTTTTACTTGAACCGTTATTGTGATACATTTCAACTTCTACTGCTTTTGTTATAGCTTGTTCACCGGACTTATTTGGCCCATAGCATAATAAGGCGTGAGGAAGAGATGTACTATTATTAATAGTTTCAGGTCCATCAGAAAACATAAATGGTATGCTTATAGAACCGTTTTCGTAAGTAACATTAATTTTTGACATAATATAATCCTCCTTCGCTTTTAAAAAATTTTGTTATAATGTTGTTTATCTCCATAATATTAAGTTTAAAATAAACAAAGTAAAATATATTTCAAATTTTAAACAATAATTCTCTATATTAATTTAAGATTACTATTGTTAAAATTTATTTATAAAACTTAATATTTGGAAAATTACATCGTTAAACTATAGAAACTCTGATTAATTCACTAATATAGGTTTGAGATAAAATTTTTTATTTCAAGTAAAAGATTACAAACATAATCTAAAACCTATATTAAAAGGTTTTGATGTAAAACCAAAAGATTTTATACAAAACTATAAAAGATTAATCAGCGCCTCCATATAATAATATAAAATAAAGTAGTTATGTATAAATCTCAAATTTTTTAAATATAAAATAATAAAAATGATTATATATAAATTGCTTTATTTATATATTATACCATAATTTTACATAAAATTATTTATGTTGTCAATGTTATTTTGTATTTTTTTGGAAATTAATTAACGTGAGTTTGACAGAAAAGAAAAAAAATGTAATAAAATTTTGGACGCACTATTATAAAGGAGGTATCAAATGCTAAATTTGAAAGCTCCTTAAAATATGTAATAGATAAAATTATTTATGAACTTATTAAGCAGAAACAGTATTGTACATAATGTGTAATGATGGCTTCTTTGATAAAAAAGAGTAAGCTGCAAAAACTAATATCAGATTTACTATAAAATTACAGCAGCTTTATGCATTGAATGTTCAATCTGACAAATATTCTTTAAAAAATCATTTACCATTTCTATTACGGCCCTTTTCCTGAGCATAAGTCTGTCAGAAAATTCCATAAGTCCTTTCTTTTTTCTGTTCTTTTTCTGCTTTGTTATTAGCTGAATACCTTTGTCCCAAAGATTTTCAAACAACTTTTGAGAAATATAGTCTTTGTCTGCAAAAAGTTTTCCAAACATATTTTTTGGAAGATGTTTAATTACTTTTGGATTTCTGTCATAAACATTTCCGTCAGTCAAACAAAAACTCAAAATTTCCCCACAGTCATTAATTGTAAGATGGAGTTTAAATCCATAGAACCATCCTGTAGAGCTTTTTCCTCTTTAAGCGATCTATTTGAATCCCTTGTGCTGTTGGATTCTATGGCTGCCGCATACGTTCAGAGTTGTTGAATCAACAAAATTAATTTCGCTGTGTGCCTCTTTGGGAGTATACAAAAAATGTCGTTGGCAAAGCGGCATTTGGCATAAGTTCTACAAATCGATTATAGCTTACAAGATGAGGAAAGAAATTTTTGTACCATTTAGAAATAAATTGAATATAATACTGCTTAAATGTTCTATATCCGGATAGATGAAATACGATACATATTGTCATAATCTCACTTAATGAAAGGGAACTGTTTAGCTTTAATGATACTTCTCCGTTATTTTTTGGTAAACTATTATTTTCTAAATAGCAATTAAATTCTTTGCAGAAGTTGTCAACTTTATAAAATACTGATATAATTAATTCATCCATAAGTTTACCCCCTTTGGTATATTTTTCTGCAAACTAATTATACCATAGAATAAGCTTATGGACTTCTTTTTTCATCAAACTCACGTTAATAATTATAAAACATAAAATCCCAATTCAAAATTTTTTAGTGGCAAATATAAAATCCCCAATTAATGTTTGTTTGAATAAAAATACCTTCTACTATAAAAATATTATTAGTAATAAACATAGTCCTCGAATTTATGTTTGTTACTAATAAAAATTAATTTCCGATAAAAAAGAAGTGAAAATATGCGAAATCAATCAAATATTTTAAAAAGCGGAATGCAAAAATTTATTGTTTTATTAAAAAATATGATACAAAAAATCAAACTTAGAATAAAACTTATAAATATGGATATGAAATGGAAGATTATGTGCGAATGTTGTTTTAGTTTTACGCCGTCATTTTATTATACCCATACAGATGAGGAAATCGAACATATAATAAAAGAACTTAGAGAATTTATAATGGATTATAAAGATGAAAAATAATATAAATAATATTATACATATATTGTTAATTTCACATTGACAATTCTTTTTATTTTCAATATACTTATGTTGTAAATTATATCAAAATTTTTTTTAATATCAAATATTATAAAGTTTTTTTGGAGGATTAAAAAATGAGTAAGGAAAAAAGCACTGAACCAATAACTTCTGAAACAAAAGAACCCGCTAAACATAAAAGAATAAAAGCTGGTGACAAAGAGGGAAATTTTATTATTCAAAACGGTAATAATGAGTATGACATCAAAAAAATCAAAGAAATGTGTGTCAACGCTTACAGGGGCGATACTCGTAAAAAAGTAAAAACCATTGACGTATATGTAAAATTTGAAAATGGCTCTGACCGTGCCTATTATGTTATAAACGGAAAAAGTGACGGCTTATATATTGAACTTTAGATATTCGATGGGAATGTTTAGAAGTAAAAAGTTCCTAAAAACTCAAATGTTTTTAAGAACTTTTATATATTTCTATTTAATCAATTAACATTACTTTACAACTTTTTTTAATTACTCTTGCAGATTTTGTGAAAATTAAAAAAAATCAAATGGAATTTTTAGTTTTATTTAGTTCAATATTATTTTGCAAATTTAATATTCTTGTTTTCATATCAGGATGTGTACCATATAATAAATGAGAAATGCTAAATATATTACTTGCACTATCGGTTTCTATATACCTTTGGAAAAAATTAATCATAGGTTGACCATATCCTAACTTAGCAGTAAATTTATCAGCCATTAATTCATGTTTTCTCCTACTGTATTGTGCAATTATTACGCTAATAAAAACAAATATTGATACAATCTTATCTATTAATATACTAATACCTCTAACACATGCATCACCAATTGTAAACCCATCTTCAGTATTAAAAGCAAGAGCAACACAAAAACCAATAATTTTTGCAGCTATTATCATAAAAAATGAAAAGATGGTCCTAAAAATAAATACTATTGAATTACTTTGAAAAGCTAATATAGTACAAAATGTATCTCCATTAGCTATATGTGCAAATTCATGTCCTAAAATAGCAGCTATTTCATTATCATATATATTATTCATTAGCATTCCTCTATGAACGGCTATAGTTTTTAGACCTATTGCAAAAGCATTTATATCATTATCGTCATAAATAAATAATTCAATATTTTGAGGTAAATTAGGAGATTCAATTAAAGCTCTTCTATATACTTCGTTATAAATAGGCATAATTCTCTTTTTTTCTATTTCATTTGGTTTTCTCACATTTAAAATAACATTTCTATACCACCAATCTCCCAGAGGTGTATATAATATACCAATTGAACATATAAATATAATTAATGTGACCACTATTCCTGATATAAAACTACCTGTAAAAAAATTCATAAAAATAAAAGAAATAATAAAATTTATTATTAGAGAAACTATCAATCCTGTATTTGCAACTTGAAATTTCATAGATATTCCTCCTATTTACTTTTTATACGTATCTCACTCATTCTTAATGATAACTCATTATTAGCATCTAACAAATTTTTAAAATAATCCTTATATAAATTTGTTGTTTCTGGGTTTTGTAAAATCATAGTAATGATATAATCAAGGCATTTTCTATAACCTTCAATAGTTGTTATTATATCTCTTCTAATTTCTTTATTTTCATTTCTCTGTTCTAATATCCATTTATTAAAATTCTGTGCTTGCGTCTGTATTCTTAATATTTCTACCTTAGATAATTGTTTTGTATTATATATTTTAGAGATACTTTCTAAAGCATCTAAAGGATTAAATGAAGAAATTATTTCTATCTCATCCATAATTTTACCTCTCCTTAAAAATTAGCTTGTATTATATAATTTATTTTTTTTACAATATTAAAATACTCTTCATTAAATTTGTCATTTTGTAATATTATGTTTTGTATACTTTCAGTTAATAATTCCAAAATAAAATTATATGTATTGTTATTTTTATTTGTTTTTCTGTAAAGTTGTATTAAAAAATTTAAATTTTTAGTATCTTCAATAATAATTTCTGTATTTTCGTATATTTTTAATATAATAAGTTCAATGTCATTTTGTAAAAAATTAGATACGATTCGATATTGAATAGCTTCTTCGTAAAATGAACTATAATTAGAATCATCTTTAATGTCAATTTTAAAATAATATTCTAATGCTTGTCGGTAAATCATCTTAGATAACTCTTTTTCAGTTAAAAAATTTAAATTACTATGATTTAATAAACCATTTTTATATTGATATTCAAAGGTATTTCCAATCTTTTTCTTTAACAAACAATTTTCATTAATAGTACTGTACAAAATATTAATAACATTTTCAACTTTACATAATAATTGATAATTTTTGTTAATATCATCAACAAACATCATATTAGTCATATAATTTACATGATGTTTATATCCTATGTCTTTAATTGATTGGTTTAAAGCTTTAATATTATTAGTACGAGCATAATTAAATATTTTATTAAATTTTCCCAATTTACCACCGCCAAAATTATATATTATCAAATATTTTACATTTATTATATATTTTATTATCTTTTCTGTCAAGAATCTAAGTAGTAAAATTGCAAATATTAACAAAAAATGTCAATAAATTAAATTTTAATAAAATAATGACGTATATAATGTTTATTACGATAATATTAATATAACTTTATAACTTTTTTATACAAATAGCATAAATAAGGCATTTTCACTGTAAAAACTCAGTGCGATTATATATGAGAAGAACCAGATTTTTATAAAAAAGTTGTAGAGTGATGTCAATTAAGTAAGCCCCTGCCTTTTAATAAATTTGTATATACATCAAAAATCTTATCAGTTAAAATCCAAAAGTTATTCTATCATATCCTGATACATCTTCATCAACTCCGCCACACATTTACTCTCCGTCATTTCCTTAACAGAAAATCCATAAGCCTCCATAACCGCTCTGTCGTTCTGCTGATGTGCCTTGCGCAGTTCCGGCGGCATAGTCACCTCGTCATATAAATCCGCTAAAGAACTATCAGGATATAACGCTCTCGCGTCAAGTATAGCCTGCACCGTTTTCTCAATTTTTTCTTTCTGCTTTTCTGTTGGACTGCACCATGGAAAATTATTGTATACAATATCTTTTGAATAACGATAATCACTTTTAAGTCTTCCGCACACCGCCCTGACCCACGCCATATGCACGTTTGAGGTTAAAACTCCGAAATGATATAGAGATGTATTTGGTAATATGAAAACAAGGTCACTGCACAAATCGTCAGGAGTCATAAATCCTATAGGTATATATTTTCTTTTTTCAGAAGAAACTTTAGGTATTAAAATATAATTTTCAGCAGGCATA
>CATLIG010000053.1 GCA_949948985.1 uncultured Clostridia bacterium
TTATGCGGGTGTGGTTCAATGGTAGAACATCAGCCTTCCAAGCTGAGGACGTGGGTTCGATTCCCATCACCCGCTTTTTTTTATTTTAAGTTTAAGGATTTTGCGGATTTAGTATAAATATCTAAAAAAGCTTAAATTATTTAAAAAGTAGATAAAAAAGACTTGTTTTTAAACTATTATAATACTAATTGATAATAAAGTGCCTGTCAAGAAGTATTTGTTGTTTTAAGAACAGGTCTTTTTTTGATTTAAAAATTTTATAAAAATATGAAAGTATAAATAAAAAAAAAATCCTCATAATAAATAATAATAAAAAACGATAGAAAATATGTGAGAATAATTTTATTATGGCAACTCTTAAAATTTTTATAGCTAAATAATAAAAGAATTTCCTTAGTATATAGTCAATCAACTTAAAAATAAGTAAGTTCGGCGGCTAAAAATCCTTTTGCTGTGTTGCCGTCGGTCGGCATAGGTATTCGGCTATGCTCTTCCTTCGCCGCTTTGCAAAAATAATTTTTAGCATGCCTCCTTTTTCTCATTTTCAAGTTGATTGGCTATATCAGATTTATTAGAATTTAATTGTTCATTCTTTTATTGTTTCATTATAAATTATGAAAAAATTATTTACACATAAATTCTTAAGGAGGATTTTATGAAAATTCCTGTTAAAAATTATGTAAAAAAATCTTTTTTAATGATAAGTTTAATTACAATTTCTGCGGCTTTTACAGGTTGTAATTTTTTATCTAACTCAAAAACAATTGTAAGAATATCACACTCTCAGTCGGAAACACATCCTGACCACTTAGGTCTTCTTGCTTTTGAGGAATATATTGAGTCAAGGCTTGGTGATAAATATGATATTCAGATTTTCCCTAATGAGCTTTTAGGTTCTTCCGTTAAAGCTATAGAACTTGTTCAGACAGGGGCTATAGATTATGCTGTGGCTAGTACGGGAAATCTTGAAACTTTTGATGATATTTACCAGATTTTTAGTATTCCGTATCTTTTCAGCAGTGTGGAGCTTTATTATAAAGTAATGGATGACAAAAATTTTACGGATAATATATATTCATCTACAGAAGCGGCAGGATTTGAATCGGTAGCATGGCTTGATGCCGGAACAAGAAATTTTTACGCTACAACTCCTATTCTGACTCCTGATGATTTAAAAGGCAAAAAGATAAGAGTTCAGCAAAGTCCCACAAATGTAAAAATGATGTCGGCTTTTGGAGCGGCGGCGGCGCCTATGAGTTTTGGCGAAGTATACACCGCAATACAACAGGGAGTAATAGACGGAGCGGAAAACAATGAGCTTGCGCTTACAAACAATAAGCATGGAGAGGTGGCTAAATATTATACTTATAATCATCATCAAATGGTTCCTGATATGCTGATTGCCAATTTAAGATTTCTTGACAGTCTTTCTGAGGAAGAAAGAGTGATATTTGATGAAGCGGCAAATTTGTGTACAAAGGTTGAGAGAGAAAACTGGGATATACAAATACAGTCTGCCATAGACCACGCAAAAAAAATGGGAGTGGAGTTTATTCAAACTGATATAGAACCTTTCAGAAATAAAATAATTCATCTTCATAAAGAAATTATATCAGAAAATTCTAAGCTTGAACCGTTATATAAAAGAATAAACGAAATAGAAAAGGAGATGTAAATTTTGCAGAAATTTAAATATACTTTGAATAAATCTCTCGAAATTATTTGTATAGCTTTATTTGCGTTTATAATAATAATAGGCTCTTATCAAATTATAACAAGATATATATTTAATTCTCCAAGTACAATATCAGAAGAGCTTTTAACATTTTCTTTTACATGGCTTGCGCTTTTAGCATCATCTCTTGTATTTTCAAAAAGAGAGCATATGAGAATGGGATATTTAGCTGATAAATTTAAAGGGAAATCAGCTCATATATTAAGTATTATTTCAGAACTTTTAGTATTGCTATTTTCAGCTTTAATCCTTATCTATGGAGGACTTTCAATAACAAAGCTTACTAAAACTCAGATAACCGCTTCTCTTGGCGTACCTATGTCATATATATATGCGGTTGTTCCTATAAGTGGAGTTTTAACTGTAATATATAATTTTATAAATATATTTGAATCTATATCGGCAATTAAATCAGGGAAAAAATAAGGAGGTATTTTTTTGGAAACAGCTTTGATTTCGGGCTTAATAATAGCGATAGTATTAATAA
Source organism: uncultured Clostridia bacterium (assembly GCA_949948985.1). Lineage (GTDB taxonomy): Bacteria > Bacillota > Clostridia > Lachnospirales > CAG-274 > MGBC114079. The sequence goes on from CATLIG010000053.1 coordinate 2,223, forward strand.
TACTGCTTTTGGCGGGAATTCCTATTTCCGTTTCACTTGGAACAGCGTCAATTTTTGCGATTCTGCCTATAATGAATTTTGAGTCCGCTGTATTAACAGGCGCTCAAAGAATTTTTTCGGGAATATCGGTTTTTACTCTTATAGCGATTCCGTTTTTTATACTTGCCGGAAATATAATGAACAAAGGAGGAATAGCTTTAAGACTTATAAATTTTGCTAAGCTGCTTACAGGACGGATTCCAGGGGCGCTTGCTCATACAAACGCTATAGCTAATATGATGTTTGGAGCTATTTCAGGCTCTGGGGTAGCTTCAGCGTCGGCTATGGGGTCCATAATAGGACCTATTCAAGAGGAAGAGGGATATGATAAAGATTATTCGGCAACGGTAAATATAGCCACAGCGCCTACAGGACTTTTAATCCCTCCAAGTAACGTCCTTATTACTTATTCTCTTGTAAGCGGCGGAACATCTGTTGCGGCTTTATTTATGGCGGGTTATATTCCGGGATTTTTGTGGGGATTAGCCTGTATGGTAGTAGCGTTTTTTATAGCGAGAAAAAAAGGGTACAGAAGTAAAAATCGTTATACACTTTCACAGGCGGCAAGAATAACACTTGAGGCAATACCAAGTCTTTTGCTTATATTAATTGTAATAGGAGGAATAATTTTTGGTATTTTTACAGCTACAGAAGGGTCTGTTGTAGCGGTTGTATACAGTCTTATATTGTCGTTTTGCTATAAGACTATAAAATTTAAAGACCTTTATACAATATTCCGCTCAAGCGCTGAAACAACAGGTATAATTGTATTTTTGATAGGCGTGTCAAGCATAATGGCATGGGTAATGGCTTTTACAGGAATACCGTCGGCAATATCGGAAGCTCTCCTTGGAATAAGTGATAATCCTATAATAATTATGCTTATAATAAATATTATATTACTTTTTGTGGGAACATTTATGGATATAACTCCGGCCATATTGATTTTTACACCAATATTTTTACCTGTATGTCAGCAATTTGGAATGAATTCAATTCAATTTGGAATAATGCTGGTATTCAATCTTTGTATAGGAACAATAACTCCTCCTGTAGGAAATATTTTATTTGTAGGAGTAAAGGTTGCTGGTACAAAAATAGAAAATGTTATGCGTCCTTTGCTTGCGTATTATGGAGTAATATTTTTAATACTTATGCTCGTGACTTATGTTTCGCCTATAAGTATGTGGCTTCCAAAAATAATGGGATATTAGAAAGAAGGTATATTATATGAAAATGACTTTACGCTGGTTTGGGTCTGATTATGACTCTGTAACATTAGAGCAGATAAGGCAAATTCCGGGAGTTACTGGAGTAGTAACAACACTGTATTACAAACAGCCGGGAGAGGTTTGGGAATTTTCTGAGATTATGAAACTTAAAGATGAGGTTGAAAGTTCCGGTTTAAAGATAGAGGGGATAGAAAGTGTAAATATTCACGATGCTATAAAAACAGGTTCTCCTGAAAGAGAGAAATATATAGATAACTATATAAAAACTCTTGAAAATTTGGCTAAAGCGGATATACGTTTAATTTGTTATAATTTTATGCCTGTATTTGATTGGACTCGTTCAAGTCTGGCGAAAAAAAGAGAAGATGGGTCAACAGTTTTATCTTATGACCAAGAACTTATAGATAAGATAAATCCGGAAACAATTTTCAGTGAAATAAACTCAAACAGTAATGGATTTATTATGCCGGGGTGGGAGCCTGAGCGTCTTTCAAAAATAAAAGAACTTTTTGAAACTTATAAAGATGTTACATCTGAAAAATTATTTGAAAATCTTATTTATTTTTTAAAAAAAATAAAAGATACCTGTAAAAAAAATAATATTAAAATGGCTATTCATCCTGACGACCCTGCGTGGCCTGTATTTGGACTTCCAAGGATAATAAACTCAAAAGAAAATATTAAAAAACTTTTTGACGGAGTAGATGACGATTTTAATGGCTTAACTGTTTGTACAGGTTCATTAGGTTCAAATCCGGAAAATGATATATGTGATATAATAAAAACTTTTGGAAAACGTATATATTTCGCTCATATACGAAATCTTATACATTATTCAAAAGGAAAATTTGACGAAGCGGCACATCTTTCCTCAGACGGTTCTTTTGATATGTATGAAATAATGAAAACTCTTTATAAGACAGGGTTTAACGGACCTGTCCGACCCGATCATGGACGAGCTATATGGGGTGAGGTGGCTATGCCGGGATATGGATTATATGACCGTGCACTTGGAGCGACATATTTAAACGGACTTATAGAAGCTATAGAAAAATCTTCAAAACAATAAAGGAGAGGCTATATGAAACTTAATTTAAAAAGTATAGAAGATAAAAAACTTTGGAAAGACAAGGGTTATATTCTTCCCGAGTTTGATATAGAAAAGGTACACAAGCAGACAAAACGTTCGCCTCATTGGGTGCATTTTGGAACGGGAAATCTATTCAGGGCTTTTCCTGCTTCTATATGTCAAAACCTTTTAAATCAAGGTCTTATAGCTACAGGTATAACGGCGGTTGAAGGATATGATTATGAAATAGTTGAAAAATCAATGAGGAAATATGACAATCTTACTATAAATGTGACATTAAAATCTGATGGTACAACAGATAAAGAAATTATAGCGTCAATAACGGAATCTTTGTGTATGACAAAAGAAAATGAAAAAGATATGGAAAGATTACGTGAGATTTTTAAAAATGACAGTCTGAAACTTGCCTCATTTACAATAACCGAAAAAGGCTATAATTTAAAGGATAAAGATGGAAACTTTTTAAAAATTGTGGAAAATGATTTTAAAAATCCTCCATCTGTGGCTGAAAGCTATATTGGTAAGGTGACGGCATTATGTTTTGAGAGATTTAAAAATAACAAACTTCCTCTGACTCTTTTAAGTATGGATAATTGTTCTCACAATGGTACAAGGCTTGAAAGAGCAATACTTGAATTCGCGGAAAACTGGGTAAAAAATGATTTTATAGAAGATGATTTTATTGATTATTTAAAAGAAAATATATCATTTCCGTGGAGTATGATAGATAAAATAACCCCCAGACCTTCAGACGATGTTTTAAAAATACTTCAAGAAGATGGAATAGAAGATATTTCACCTGTTATTACGGGAAAAAATACCTATACAGCACCTTTTGTAAACGGTGAGGAAACAGAATATCTTATTATTGAAAATAATTTTAAAAACGGTAAAATTCCTTTGAATAAAAGTAACAAAAAGGGAGTTATATTTACAGATAAAGAAACTGTTGACAAAACAGAAAAAATGAAAGTATGCACTTGTTTAAATCCTTTGCATACATCTCTTGCTATTTTTGGATGTATTCTCTCTTATACAAAAATATCTGAGGAAATGAAAAATCCTGTTCTTGTGAGCTTAATAAGAAATTTAAGCGAAAGGGAAAGTCTACCTGTCGTGGTAAATCCTAAAATAATTGACCCTCATAAATTTTTAGATGAAGTTATAACAATTCGATTTCCAAATAGTTTTATGCCCGATTCACCTCAAAGAATTGCTTGTGATACCTCGCAAAAGCTATCAGTACGTTTTGGGGAAACAATAAAGGCATATCAGAATTCAGAAATATTTGAACTTAGCAGTCTTGAATACATTCCTCTTATTATATCAGGCTGGATACGATATTTGATGGGATATAATGATAAAGGTGAAAAGTTTGAGTTAAGTCCGGATCCATATATTGAGGTTTTGAAACATTTAATAGATAAACTTGAATTTGGTAAAAATGATAATTCAGATGAGGTTATTATGGAAATTATTTCTAACAAATCAATATTTGGATTAGATTTAAGAGATACACCGCTTTGTGATAAAATATTAGGCTATTTTAAAGAATTGAACAGCGGTGTGAATTCTGTCATAAATACATTGAAAAAGTACACGCAATAAAACTACAAGATTGCAGCAATTACAATAGAGAAAGAAAAAAATATTTTATTCAAAATTAGTGAAAGGTATTTTGTCTTTTTAATATCAAAAGCTTAAATAAATATTGAATAAAATGTTTTTTCTTTTTTCTGTTCTTTTGTAATTGCTGTAATAATTTTCCTGATTTTTGGGGTATTAAAATTTACATATTATAAATATACTCTGATGTTATACAGTCCACCGTTCGGTGAATATAATGATACGGTTTTGACAGCCGCAGAGGAATGTAATTATTATTCTATTCAATGGGATGTTGATGTTTCCGTTATAAAGTAAAACTATTTTTTGATTTTAAAGACTATTAAGAATTTTTAAACAGGTTTTTGAATAAACGTTATAAAGTAAAACTAAAATTTAAACAATAAAAAATTTACAAAAGAACAAAATCAGATAAACTTATAGAAGTTTATTTTGAGATTGTTCTTTATTTTTTTGTATATTGAATGTAAAAAAATATAAGTTGATAAATTGATAAGTTGATAAATAAAATTTAATATATTAAAAGCGGGATTTTTTGAAAAGCGATTACAGTAAAATTTTACAGTTCAAAAATATATTATTTTAATATGGTATATAAAATAAAGTTTATTTTGACCGATAATTATTGGCAAAATAAATTTTTATTACCTGCTCTACTCATATATAAATTGGAACTAAAGGAGGTTTTTTTTATGAAATTTAATCACATACACCCAATTTATACAAATGAAACAGAACAGAAAAACGCTGTAAAAGAAAAATATGAAAAAATTTACGGTTCAATTATTGAACAAAGAAAAACTGATGAGAGCTTTTCTGTAATTCAGTTGGCTGTTTAAAGGAGGCGATAATTATGGTTGCTGTTTACGTTAGACAGTCTATTGATAAAAAGGATAGTGTATCAATCGAAAATCAAATAGCTAAATGTATGACAGAAGTTGAGGAAAACGACGACTTTAAGGTTTACAAAGACAAAGGTTTTTCAGGTAAAAATATCAACAGACCCGCTTTTACAGAGCTTATGAAAGACGTTAAATGTGGAAACATCAGCAAGATAGTTGTTTATAGATTAGACAGATTTAGTCGTTCTATCGCTGATTTTGGCGCTGTATGGAAAATACTTTCAAAATTTAATGTTGAGTTTGTTTCTATTAATGAAAAATTTGACACAGGCAGTCCTATAGGTGTCGCTATGCTTAATATTATAATGGTTTTCGCACAGCTTGAGCGTGAAACTATCGCTGAACGTGTAAAAGATAACTATTATATGAGAGCAAAGACAGGAAGCTGGGTAGGCGGTCCCGCTCCATATGGCTTTGAAATTATAAAGGTTAATCTTGATAACAGAAAGGTTTCAAAATTAACTACAAATAATAATATTGAAATAGTTAAACGTATTTTTAAAGAGTATTCGTCAGAAAATATAAGTTTAGGAGAAATTTCAAAAAAGCTTACGAAAGAGGGAATACCCTGCGCCGGAAGAAAAAGCTGGGACAATGTAACAGTTTCCCGTATTTTACATAATCCGATTTACGCTAAATGTACGCTTGAAGTATATTTATATTTAGAGAAAAAAGGGGTTGTGATAGAAAATAATATTGAGGAATTTGACGGAACAAAAGCTGGTATGATTATAGGAAAGAGAAATCGAAATCTTTCCAAGTATAACGATATTTCAAGTCAACATTTTTCTCTGGCATTACATAATGGTATAATTGACTCCGAAATATGGCTTAAATGTCAATATAAACTTGACGCAAATTCTCAAATTAAAAATACAGGAAAAGGGAAACACACTTGGCTGTCAGGTTTACTTAAATGCGGGAACTGTGGATACAGTCTTAAAATTATTCTGTCTAAGGGTAAACGATATCTTGTATGCAGCGGTAAAACAAATTATCACATTTGCGATAAAAGCTATGCGGTAGTTGATTTAACCGAAATTGAAAGTGAAATAGAAAATGAGATTGACAGAATCTTTAAAGACAATACTATTGAATTTAAAGAAGTTAAAGCAGGTTCTGATATAGCGGATTATATTGATGAAATTAAAGAAACAGACAAAAAAATTCAGCGTCTTTTGGAAGCTTTAAGCGAGGGAAGTTCTGTTAGTATGAAATATATTAATAAAGAAATTGAACGCCTTGAAAGTCACAAACAAAAAATTATTGAAAAAAACAGGAAAGACGATAAGTTTAAGAACGTAAAAAAGGTTATCTATAAACTAAATTTTAATGAGCTTGATTTTGAGGAAAAGAAAAAAACCGCAAAAGAGCTGATTGAAAGAATAGAGATTATAGAAAATGAAGTTAATATTGTATGGAAAGTTTAGGACTTTTAATCAGATTTGATTTTAAGTCCTTTTTTATTGAAAAATAATACTTATTAAAATGCCTGAGAGGTAATCAATTTATTTTTTATCACTTAGGCATAAAATATCTTTATTAAAAAGTGTAATTAATATGTAACAAACAGTATTAATAAGTAACGTTATATATAATTATTTCCCAATAATTCTCTGTATTTATCCATATAGGAGACAGTGCAAAAAATTTACAGGAGGAACTTTTATGAGTAAAAAAATGACTAATACAAATAAACTAAATAACATATATAACTTAAATGATACAGATACAAATAATAACATTTATGTATTTGAGAATAATTTTTCTTTCCATACTATGGAATATTCTCTATCTATTGATAAAAATACATTTGATAAAGTTTATAAATATATGACTAAAATATATGGCATAAGAGCGCAGTCTGAAAAGAAGAAGAAAAATAAATACTTGTATTATGAATGGGCAAATTTAAAATATTGCGGCGTAAGAGTTATTTTATCAAAGCCCAGAGGCTATGTAAAAGACAGCTTTTTCAAATATAAAATCAAATTGATTATAAATCCAAGAAGTCTGATAAACGAAGAAAATGAGTATTTTGGAATATTTAAAACAAATCCTGAAAATGTTTTAAAATTAAAGAGCTTACTTGATGTACTTATCTATGACATAGGCTTAGTTCAGGAAAACGATACCGAATACTGGAAAAATATATATAGCACAATAGATATATTCAAACTCACGAGAATAGATTTCTGCGTAAACATTATCTTTGATTCCGCTGATATCGCGAAAAATTATCTTGAAATATTGAGCAGAGGTGATATTTACGATTTTAATTCAGACGGGAGTGTATTTGAGGCTATGAAAGAGAGACATAGAAAATATAAAAACGAGCTTTTATATGAGTATAAAAGTTTTAATCTGAAAATTTACAATAAATTTGAGCAAATGAGAGACATAGGAAAATCTGATTTAATTCCTATGGAATATGAGGGATATTTAAGATTTGAAATGTGTGCCGAAAAAGAAAAAATAAAATATCTGATAAAAAAATATAATTATGACGAAAATAATATCGTTACATTTCTCTTAAACGCTTCGAGAGAGGCTAAAAAGCAGTTTAAAAGATATGTAACTTTTTTATTTAAAAAGGGGGTATTTATGAATTTGAAAAGTGCGAGAGAATATGTGGAATGTTGTAAAACAGACGGTTTAATAAACAGTCGTCAAGCAGAAGAAATAACAGATTTTTTAAACCTTGTTTCTGAAAAAAGAAGTATTTACAAAGCAAAACAGTGCATTGAAAGTAAGATAACAGAAAAAAGAATATTTAGCCTTTTTAATGAAATAAGACTTAATCCAATAACAATTCCAGAAATATGGAACCAAAAAGGCAGAAAGTATTTCTTTCTGCCAAGTCCCTATGAGATAATGGGATTTAAAAATGATAAACTTTTTAACTACCAATAGGATTTTTCAAAACGAAGATACTCTTCTAAATCACATTTATTTATTCTCCATTTTTTTCCGCACCCTACTCTGTAAGCGGGAATAATATGGTTATTCAGCATAGCGTATACCGTAGTTTTAGAAAGATTTAACATTTCCATCAAATCTCTTGGGGTTAATATTTCAGGATAATTATTAAACATTTTGAAAACCTCCCTTTGCGTATTTATACCATTGTTGGATATTATAGGTAAATATTTACTAATATGTAATTTAACAATTTTAGGAGTATTAATGTTTTAATTTAACAATTTCAGCCACAATATCAGCTATTCTGTCAGCGTCTTCTTTAGGGAGATTCTTTATATTAAAGGAGATTTTCTCTATAGCCTCGGAATTATCAATAATTGTGATATTGGAATCAAAATCAAGAAGCTGTGAGAGGGTAATATTGAGAGCGGTACATATTTTATTTAAAGTATCAATAGTAGGGCATTTTAACCCTCTCTCTATATGCCCGATATAAGTAGGGTTTATTCCCGCTGATAGGGCTAATTCTTCCTGACTTAATCTCTTTAAAACCCTGAAATAACGTATTCTTTCACCTGTCTGTACAGTTAAAGCCTGTTTATTATTTTTCATAAAAATTATCCTTTCATTTGTTTGTACAGCAATTCCTGAATGAACATATGAAAGAAAAAAACATTTTATTCAATATTTCTTGACGCTTTCGGCGTTTAAAGAGCAAAACGCCTTTCGCTAAAATTTAGAATAAAATATTTTTTTCTTTTTTACCAGAATTGCTGTATAAATAAATTTAGGATATTTATAAATAGTATTCAACGGCATATAGATATTAATCAATATGTATTAAAGATATTGACAAGTGATTTTTATAAGTAGTATAATGAAAAAAAGATTTGATATATGACAGTTTTGTATTGGCAGGATTAAAAAGGCTGATTTAATAGGGAAATTATGAATTAATTAAAGGGTTTGAAATATAAAAAAACTGTCAAAAGGTATAGATTACGACAGTAAATTTTATCCCAAATCTATTGTAAAACAGTTGTTTTGAGCTAAAAATCATCAACTTTATTACCAACGGGATTTAAAGAATTTCAGATATATATTATTTTAGTGTATGCAAAGGAGGATTGAGGTTTACATACGCAAGAAAAAGGTAATAATCAATCCAAATCTCTCAGGGATTGAGACTTTACCATAATTAAATTAGGGGCGAAATTATTAATTATCTATGACCCCAGAGGAGGAATTTGTATGTGTAAAGGTAAGTTTAAAAGAGGTCTTGTGAGTGTAGTTGCATTGGGAATGTCTGTTGTGATGTTCTCTGGCTGTGAGTTGAAGAGAAAAGGTGAAGATGATTCTGCGCCTGTTTTCAGAGAAACTCCAAATGCTGAGGCTCCAGTTGAGGAGACCACTAAGGGCGAGTATGTGCCAGATAATAGCGCTGCTTTAGATGCATATGAAAAAGCCCTGAATAAAGGTGGTAGAAGTTTATACGATAATAAACGCCTTGGCAAAGACAGCAACGGAAATTATGTGGAAAAGAAATGCGTAAATCCATATTGCGGTTGTGTTGATTGCAAATGCAAACCTTGTGAGTGCGACGACAGATAGTTTAAACTTATTATTGTCTTTCTATTAAATTAGAAAGTCAAAGGGGATAATGGTTATATATTGATATTCAGCGAAACGTAGTTTCGCACAGAGTTTTTGTCACGCTTTTTTCAAAAAGCGTGCGGAGGTTTGGAGGCAGCGCCTCCAAGATTTTAGTTATTATATTAAAAATTTATTTTGTGTTTCTTGATAAAAAATATTTTTTGTAGTAAAATAACATTACAGCAATACCAGAATTGCTGTAAGTAAAATTAACTATACAAGACTGGTGATACATTTGAATAACAAAGATACATATGCTAAAAAATATATGTCTAACAATAACGTTTTTGCTGACGCTTTTAATTTTCTTATTTATGACGGCGAGGAAGTAATAAAGCCTGAAAACTTAAAACCTCTTGATACATCTGTATTAGCCGTGCCTTTTGGGGATACCGATAAAAAAGAACCTGTACAAAAGATACGTGATTTGCTTAAATCAGCGGAAATAAAAGAAGACGGTGAAAATATTTATCTTATTTTAGGAGTTGAGAATCAATCAGAGATTCATTACGCTATGCCTGTAAGAAATATGCTCTATGATGTTTTAGAATATACAAGACAGGTTGAGAGTACAGCAAAAGCTCACAGAGAGGCTAAAGATTACAAAGGCGTAAGCGCAGGGGAATTTTTATCAGGATTTTACAAAAATGATAAGCTTGTACCTGTAATAACTTTAGTTGTATATTTCGGGGCTGATAAATGGGAGGCTCCGCGTTCAATATATGATATGCTTGAGATTAAAGATAAGAGGATTCTGTCCTTTGTAACTGACTATCGTATAAATCTTATAGCTCCTTATGAGCTTGATGATGAAAAAGCTGAGAAGCTTCACTCAAATTTAAAAGAAGTTCTGCTTTATATTAAAAATTCTAATGATAAGGAAAAGCTGAGAAATTTAGTCCAAAACGACAGAAAGTTTTCAAGGCTTGAAAGAGACGCTGTTTGTGTTATTAATGCTTTTACTAATTCGGAATTGAAAATTAATAAAAATCAGGAGGTGTTTGATATGTGCAAAGCTCTTTTAGATATTAAAGAAGAGGGTAAAATTGAAGCAATCGTAGAAATGTGTAAAGATTTTGAAATTTCATATTCTGATACTATTAAAAAAGTAGCTTCAAAACTTAAACTGACAGAAGAAGAGGCAGAAACTAAGGTCAAAGAAATCTGGTAGAATATATTATTCAATCATTCTAATCAGGGAGGAATTAAAACCTTTCCAATTTTCTATGAATTATTATAATCTAAAAAATATGTAAATACAATAACAGATAGCTTAAACTTAATAATTTTTTATAAGTTTTGTATTTTCACGCATTTAAAAAATATATTATATAAGTAAGCCGATACAATGAAACGTATGTATCGGCTTATTTTTATGTAAAGGAGGCGGCTTAAAATGTTTAAGAACTTGCTTAAATTTGTTAGAAATCTGCTTTTGTCCGCGGTAAGCTATTTTGCTAAAACATTAGTAACGGCATAAGTAAGAGAAATAATTAATGTAAGGAGGCTAAGAAATGATATAGACAGCGATAAATTTATAAGCGTAATTGTCATAGCGGCGGCTACGGCTCTTATAACGATTATAGACAGCATTCTCGAAAATGGAGGTGATAATTAGATGTTTCAGAACCATTATATGACAAAGGGGATTTCTTCGGAAATCCCTTTTTATTTGCAAAATTTAATGTGGATTATGATTGACCGTATGGAAACTGATAAAAAAGACTATTTGCAGATTTTTGAGTTAAGCAAGGTTTTTGCTGAAGGAAAGGTTTTTCAGAAAATAATACATAGACAGGAACAGCCTGAGTATGAAAAATCTATTACTATACTTGCGAATGAAGATAATATTGTTGAAAAAAAGGTCTATGTTATTGATGATATGAGCCATTGTACTATGCTTTTGGCTGAGGAATATTAGAGGAGGATAAGGCTTTATGAAAAAAGAAACCGAAGAAGAAAAAGAAATTTGCAGTGGCTGTGGTGGAGAACTTGCGGAAGATGAAATTTTTGAGTTTGAGGGAGACATATACTGCGAGGGTTGTCTTAACAATATTACTTTCATATGCTCCCATTGTGAGGAAAGATATTTAAACAGTGAAAACTGCGGTGACAGCCGCAGAGATTTGTGTGAGGACTGTTTTGATAATTATTACACAAGATGTGAGGGCTGTGGAAGAATAATATCTAATGAAGTTGCGTACTATCTTGACGACGATTATAATGACGAATATGGTTATTGTGAGGATTGCTATGAAAGAGAGCGAAGCAGAAGATATATTCACGATTACAGTTACAAGCCTGACCCTGTTTTCAGGGGAAACGGAAAAAGATATTTTGGTGTGGAACTGGAAATTGACAATGGCGGTAAAGATGAGGATAACGCCTGTGAGATTTTTGATGTGGCTAATAGAAACTGTGAGAATATTTATATCAAAACTGACAGCAGTCTCAGCGACGGCTTGGAGCTTGTAACCCATCCTATGACTTTGAATTATCATATAAATTCTATGCCTTGGGAGGATATTTGCGAAATGGCTTTAAAACTTGGATATAGAAGCCACAATACAAAAACTTCAGGTTTACACGTTCACGTAAACCGCTCCGCTTTTGGAGATACAACAGAGGAACAGGAAGAATGTATAGCGAGGATATTGTATTTCTTTGAGAGTAACTGGTGCGAACTGCTTAGATTTTCAAGAAGAAACGCCGTTCAGTTAAACAGGTGGGCTAAAAGATACGGTTGGAAAGAAAATCCCGCAGACGTTTTATATGACGCTAAAAATAAATGCAGAGAAAGATATACCTGTGTTAATATTACAAACTACTCAACTGTTGAATTTAGGATTTTCAGAGGCACTTTAAAATATAATACTATAATCGCTACATTACAGCTTGTTGACGCTATTTGCGACAGAGCTTTGATTTTGTCTGACGAGGATATTAAAAACCTCGCTTGGAGTGAGTTTGTATTAGGACTTGATATCAAAAAATATAAAGAGCTTATCAGATATTTGAAAGAACGAAGACTTTATGTAAATGAACCTGTTATTCAAGATGAAAGCGAGGAAATATGATATGTGTGGATTGTTCGGTTTAATTGACTATAAGGGCTGTCTTTCAGTAAGACAAAAAGAAAAAATAATTAAAATTTTATCGGCTGAGTGTGAGGTCAGAGGAACAGACGCAGCAGGTGTTGCATATGTGGAAAATGAGGAAATTAAAATATATAAACGTCCTCTCCCTGCTCACAAAATTAAATTCAGATTTAAGAGCAATCCATCTGTTATAATGGGGCATACCCGAATGACAACACAGGGAAATCAGAAGTTTAACCGGAATAATCATCCGTTTTACTCCGAAAAACTGAATTTTGCTCTTGCTCATAATGGAGTAATTAACAACGATAAAAAACTAAGAAAATCGGAGAAACTACCCCAAACAAATATACAGACAGATTCCTATATCGCTGTACAGCTTATAGAAAATAAAGGAACCCTTAACCTTGAAACGCTGAAATTTATGGCTGAAAAGGTTGAGGGTTCTTTTTGCTTTACGCTTCTTGATAATGACAATAATTTCTATATCGTAAAAGGCGATAATCCTATTGCTGTCTATGATTTCGGTGAATGTTATGTCTATGCCTCTACAGAGGATATACTTAATAAGGCATTGAAAAAATTGCGTATTAAATCAGGATATTCTAAAATAACCCTCTCACAGGGAGATATTTTAAAATTGTCAGCTGACGGAAGTTTCGATAACGGCGAATTTAATACCTCAAATTTAGAACTTGAATATTGGTTAAACGATTATTATGACAGAATTTACGATTTTCATAAAAGGAAAAATCCTGTTTGTGACAGTGGAAATTTTGATGAAGAATACTTCAAGTCTATAGTTGAGTACGCTAAAATGATTGGCGTTAATGAGGAAGATATTGAATATCTGCTCTCTAACGGATATGATTATTTTGATATTGAGGAAATGCTGTATGAGCCTGATATGCTTGAGCAATGTCTGTGTGAGGAATACGCCGAATTGTTTTATTAAAATTTATTAAGGCAGAAAAATAAGTCAGTCAGCGAAAAATTGATAATTTGTTGGCTGACTGTTTTTATCTAAGAGCCTGTCTAAAAATTATTAAAATATCCAAAAAATTAACTAAAATAATATCATTACGCTTCAAAATGATATTATTTTCGCTGATTTTTTGTGTATGGTTTATTTTTAGACTGGCTTTTTAAATATTTTAGACAGGTTCTAAAAACGTTAATTTATTTTCTATGCTCCTTGATAAAAAGGCTCTTTTGTAGTAAAATAATATTAAGAAACTAAGGAAACACTGATTAATTCAAAATTATTTTTAACATCATTAAATCAGAGTTTCCCTGATAATAATGGAGATAACAATGAATACAGATGATAATATTTTAAACAAAATAGACGAGGGATTAGCTAAATATACAGTTAAGGACAGCGTTTTTACTGATTTATTTAAAAACAAAAAATACACGCTTATGTTATATAAAGCTCTTCATAATGAGGATAATGACGTAACTGAAGACGATATTAAACCGATTACACTTGAAAATATTTTGATGGCGAATATGTATAATGATTTAGGATTTTCTGTAAAAAATAAAATATTTATTCTTACGGAAGCACAGTCAACGTGGTCTGTAAATATAATTATAAGAATGCTTATGTATCTTGCTGAAACGTATCACAATTATTATATGGCTACAAATCAAACACTGTATACAAGTAAAAAAGTTGATTTTCCAAAACCTGAATTGTATATGATTTATACTGGTGAAAGAGGAAATAAAAAAGATGTTATTTCCCTTACCGAGGAATTTTTAGGCGGTGAGGAAAGCTCTGTTGAGGTTAAAGTAAAGGTTATTTTTGACGGACAAAAGGGAGATATTATAAATCAATTTGTGGAGTTTACAAGGGTTTATAATGAACAGGTCAAAATATACGGAAGAACAAGAAAAGCAGTTATAAAAACAATAAGAATTTGCAGGGACAAAAATATTTTAAAGGATTATTTAGCTGAAAGTATAATGTACCCTATAAGGTAGACACAACAAGAAAAAGGGATTGAGAGAATGTTGATTACCGCCAGGGGAAGTAGTATACAATTGCTGGGACAGGAATAAACAAAAGCGATCCCAAAATGTAGACAT
>CATLIG010000054.1 GCA_949948985.1 uncultured Clostridia bacterium
CTATTACTCTTTTGTCGGCAAGGTAGAGTTGCCCGACTAAAGCCCGACCCGTCCGGCAGTCAGCCGGACAGGGAACGGCAAAATTTTTTACACTTCTTTTACTTCTTTATCTCACATGAGCAAAATCACAAGGTATGAAACAACTTATGGCTGGTGGAGGTGTGGCTCTCATCGGTATGACGCTTATACCATTATTGTCTGGATTGTTCTCATAATGGATTTTATATTTGAATCAATCGAACAATGGCTGAAAGATATTTTTATCAGCGGAATTGTCAGCAATTTTAGTGGTATGTTTGAGGAAGTAAATGCGAAAGTAGTTGATATTTCTCAGCAAATAGGACAAACGCCGCAGTCTTTTAACAGCGGCGTTTTCTCTATGGTTAAAAATTTATCTGAATCGGTGATTGTTCCGATTGCGGGAATTATATTAACTTTCGTGATATGTTATGAGCTTATCCACATGATTATTGAGCGTAATAATATGCACGATTTTGACACTTATTTGATATATAAATGGATTTTTAAAACTTTTGTAGCTGTATATCTTCTTACTCATACTTTTGATATAGTTATGGGAGTGTTTGACCTTGCACAGCATGTCATTAACGATAGTTCAGGTATTATAAACGGAAATCTTAATATAGAGCTTGCTATGGATAATCTTGAAACCCAATTAAAAGAAATTGGTTGGGGAGAACTTTTAGGACTGTATTTTGAATCTTTAATTTTAAGTTTGGGAATGAAAATTATGTCGCTTTGCGTTTTTATCATTATATATGGGAGAATGATAGAAATATATTTGACAATCTCAATAGCACCTATTCCTTTTAGCACTATGGTAAACAGGGAATGGGGACAAATGGGAAACAATTATTTAAAATCTCTGTTTGCTATAGCATTTCAAGGATTTTTGATAATGATATGTGTTGCTATTTACGCTGTACTGCTTCACACAACAACTTCGTCAGACAATATTCACTCCGCTATATGGGGGTGTGTAGGATATACAGTTCTGTTGTGCTTTGCTTTATTCAAGACAGGAAGTTTAGCCAAAAGTGTTTTCAGTGCTCATTAGTAAAACGCTGATTTATCAATATTTTTTTCATTTATACTGGAATTGCCGTATTTAAAAAATCCATTTTAAGGGGGTGATATAAATATCGCAAAAAAAATATAATATCATTCTTGCTGACCCGCCTTGGTCTTATAGAGTATGGAGTAAAAAAGGAAAAAGCAGAAGTGCTGAAAATCATTATCCCACAATGTCAGCAGATGATATATGTTCTTTGCCTGTCGCTGATATTGCGGCTGATAACAGTGTATTATTTTTATGGATTACTTTTCCAAATTTACAGGAATCTTTTCGTGTAATTAAGTTGTGGGGTTTTGAATATCGAACAGTTGCCTTTGTTTGGGTAAAGCGAAATAAAAAAGCTATGAGCTGGTTTATGGGGCTTGGCTATTGGACGAGAGCTAACGCTGAGATTTGTTTGCTTGCCACAAGAGGAAAACCAAAACGAATATCAAAATCTGTAAGACAAATAATAGATTCTCCTATAGAACGCCATAGTAAAAAACCTGATGAAACAAGAGAAAGAATTATTGAGTTAATGGGAGATTTACCACGAATTGAGTTATTTGCTCGTCAAAAAACTGATGGTTGGGACGTTTGGGGAAATGAAGTTGAAAGTGATATTAAATTATAAAATAATTAGATTTGTGCAAAACTCAAATTTATTTATAATATGATACAAAATATAGTAGATAATTAGATTAATAATACTATATATTGTAATTAATTTTTGTAAAGCCGGAGTTTTGCACATCTCTATAAAATATGATGAAAGGGGTGATTTATTTGTCAGATGAACCCAAATTATCGCCGTGGGGAGCTGTTCAGTATTGTGAGGAAATGAACAAAGGTATTTATTTTGTTGAAACAACAGGACACGGCGGAATTATGATAAAGTTGGAATACGCCAAAGAAATTCTTTCGCCAGAGGCTCGAAGATGTGGTTTTAGAGAAAACGGCTATCTTAATTTTGAGGAAGACTGTGCTGCTTCTGTAGCTGAAAGAGAGTTTATTGATAAGGAAATATGGGAAATACCAGATTATGTCAAAGATAAAGCAAAGTATGAAAAAAGTTTAAATAATTCTATAAAACGATATTTTCCTGAGTATTGGAATGAACGTGAAAAAAGATTATCAGTAAATACCTATAACAAACGTTATATTGTACACGATTTTTTAATTGGAAAACCTATTATGATTGATACTAAAGCTAAAACTTTAACTTTTTATTCATATAATATATATGGTCAGCTTTATGATTTGAGAAAACCGGAAGTACACAAAGTAACAACAAAAACAATAAACGGCTTAATTATAAGAACACAAAATTATTCTCGTTATTATAAAAAGACGGAAAAGGTTGTTGACGGATATATTTATAAATATTTAATGAATCAAAGCCAAAAAGAACAATGCAGAACAGAGCCTAAAATTTGCTTTTCAGAAAAAATAACGGAAACAAACGATTTTGAACAGGCAGTCAGAAAAATGTGTGAGTGGTCTTATGAAAACAATTTTTGTGGTAGTAGAGAGGAAAAAGAAAACGACAGACAGCAAGGACTTCAATACTGCGAAAATTATTTGAAAGATTTAGAAATTGAGGTTAATTCCTCAAAAAATAATAGGAAAAAATCTCTTTTGCAAACTTTAAGGGAAAATAAAACTAAAGTAAAACATCCGGAAAATATAAAAAGAGCCGTGAGTGAAAAAATAATTTGAGGTGATTATATGCCATATGTGCCTGTACCAAAAGATTTATCAAAGGTTAAAACAAAAGTAGCGTTAAATTTAACAAAACGTCAGCTTATATGCTTTTCATCGGCGGCGATTGTCGGTGTTCCCGTTTATCTTTTTACAAAATCCTTTGTCGGAAACGACATAGCCGTGGTTTTAATGATAGGTTTTATGCTGCCTTTTTTCTTCATAGCTATGTATGAGAAAGACGGTCAGCCTGCTGAAAAAATATTCAGAAATATTATTCGGACTTGTTTTATTCGTCCTAAAATACGAACGTACAGAACAGAAAATTTGTATAAAAATTTAACAAAGGGGGTTAGAATGGTTGGAACAAAAAACAAGACAGGTAAAAAAGCAGGAAAGTCGCCTACAGGCGGAAAAAATACAAGCTAAAAAAAACAAAAAAGAACTTTACTCTATGACGCAAAGAAATAAAAAACAAATTTATAACTCAAATTCCCCTTGCAAAAAAGAGGGATTTTTTTATGAATTGAAAAATAAATTATTTGGCAAAAAAGAACAGCCGCCGAGCGTACAGCAGTCAATTCCTTACAGATGTATGTATAAAGACGGTATATGCCGTGTTGATGATAGGCTTTACACAAAGACAATAGTTTTTCAAGATATAAATTATCAGTTGGCTCAAAATGAGGATAAAACACAGATTTTTGAAAGTTGGTGCGATTTTCTGAATTACTTTGATAGTACCGTTCATTTGCAGTTGTCATTTATAAATCAATTCGGAAATTTACAAGACTTTCAAGATAGTATCAGTATTGAGGAACAAGAGGACGATTATAACGATATTCGGCAAGAATTTTCGGAAATGCTCAAAAATCAGCTTGCCAAAGGCAACAACGGTTTAATTAAAACAAAATATGTTACCTTTGGCATAGAATGTGACAGTCTGAAAACGGCAAAACCGAGAATTGAGCGTGTCGAAACAGATATAATGAACAATTTTAAAACATTAGGAGTAAAAGCACGTTCTCTTACGGGAAAAGAACGACTTGAAATTTTATACAGACAGCTTAACCCCAGCAGTAAAGAAAAGTTTATTTTTGACTGGAACGATATTGTAAAAACAGGTATGTCAACTAAAGACTATATCGCTCCTATGAGTTTTAATTTCGGTGACCGCAAAACTTTTCGCATAGAAGATTATTACGGTGCGGTTAGTTATCTTCAAATACTCGCTCCTGAACTGACAGACAGACTGCTTGCGGATTTTCTTGATATTGACAGTGCCATTACCGTAAATATGCACATACAGTCCATAGACCAGTCGGAGGCTATAAAAAATATTAAACACAAATTATCTGACCTTCAAAAAATGAAAATCGAGGAGCAGAAAAAAGCCGTAAGAGCAGGATACGACATGGATATAATTTCAACAGACCTTGCCGTTTACGGAAACGAGGCAAAATCTTTATTGGAGGACTTGCAGTCACGTAACGAGAGAATGTTTCTTATTACAGTTATTATTCTGAATACAGCGTCTACCCGTCAAAAGTTAGAAAATAATGTTTTTACAGCCGCCGGAATAGCACAGAAATATAACTGTGCTTTAAAACGTCTTGACTACCAGCAGGAACAGGGGTTTATGAGCAGTCTTGTATTGGGATTTAATCAGATAGAGATTCAGCGTGTTCTCACAACGTCTTCAACAGCTATTTTTGTGCCGTTCACAACACAGGAACTTTTTCAGACAGGAGAAGCCTTTTATTATGGCTTAAACGCTTTATCCAACAATCTTTTAATGGCAAACAGAAAAAAGTTAAAAAATCCTAACGGCTTGTTTTTAGGTACGCCCGGTTCCGGTAAATCTTTTGCCGCAAAGCATGAGATAGTTAATGTTTTCTTAATGACTAAAGATGATATTATTGTCGCAGACCCCGAAGGGGAATATTTCCCGTTAGTGGAAAAGTTAAACGGTCAGGTTATTAAGATGTCACCTACATCAGGACATTATATAAATCCTATGGATATAAGTCTTAACTATGGTGACGGCGAAGACGTTTTGAGCCTTAAAACAGACTTTATTCTATCGTTATGTGAATTGATTGTCGGCACAAAAAATGGGCTGAAAGCGGAAGAAAAGACTATTATCGCCCGTTGTATTCCTTTTGTGTATAAGAAATATTTAGCAGACCCAAAACCGGAAAATATGCCTACTTTACAAGATTTATATGATATGCTCTGTAGTCAGAACGACCCGGACGCTGATTATATAGCAAAGGTTTTAGAGCTTTATGTAACAGGTTATCTGAATGTCTTTAATCATAGAACAAACGTAAATATTGAAAACAGACTTGTATGTTATGATATTAAAGAACTTGGAAATTCTTTAAAACAAATAGGTATGCTTATTTTACAAGACCAAGTTTGGGGGCGTGTAAGCGCCAACAGAAACAAAAAAAAATCAACGTGGTTCTATTGTGATGAGTTTCATCTGCTTTTAAGAGAGCAGCAAACGGCGGCTTATTGTGTTGAGATTTGGAAACGCTTTAGAAAATGGGGCGGCATACCGACAGCATTAACGCAAAATGTAAAGGACTTCCTTTCAAGTCCTGAAATAGAGAATATTTTTGAGAACAGCGATTTTATAATTATGCTCAATCAAGCCGGAAACGACAGACAGATATTAGCTAAACAGTTAGGAATATCCACACATCAGCTATCTTATGTAACGCAGTCAAACGCCGGTGAGGGACTTCTTTTTTACGGCAACGTCATTATTCCTTTTATAGACCATTTTCCAAAAGATACACAGTTGTACGGCATAATGACAACAAAACCGGAAGAAGTAAAAGCTAACAAATAAAATTCATTATTTGTTTTAGAAGGACTGATTATGGCACAAAAATTTGAAGATGTGGATATATTAAGAAGTTTAAATTCGGTTATGCAGACAAAAACTAAACATTATAAATCCGATTTCAAATATGATGTTGAAACATTCAAAGAAGCGGCTGAAAGTCAAAAACCGGAAGATAAAAATTATATTTGGTTAAGCCGTGAGTCAGGAACACATTATTTGCGTGAGAGAGATGTTTTTTTAAAAAACAGCAGACAAAATAATACTCTTTGTTTTTTTTACTGAACAGTCAAGAGAAGATATACTTGCTTATATGATTGAAGTCGGCGATATGGAACAAGGCAAACTAAAAGGCAATATTTACGAATTAAACTATTCTGAATATTGTAATCACGTTAAAAAAAGCGCTTTGCCTGATGAAAACACCAAATTGATTTATGAGTATGGGGAAAAGACACAAGAACCTAATCTGTTTATGTCGCCTATTGATTCACACTTAGGTAACCTTATTAATTATGAAGAACAGCCGAAAGACTTTGCGGCTTTGTCTGATTTGCTTAACTCTGAAAAAAATATTAGAAATAATTTCCCAAAAGGCTATATTAAAAAGCATATTAAAAAGCTGTCCGATAAGGAAAAAAAGCCGTCAATCATTGAGGGATTGAAAACAGCTAAAAAAAATCAAAGTGTAAAAAAAAAGAAAAATTCGCAGAGAAAGCATGAGATTAGCTTGTAATGCGTGACTATAAAATATAACAAAAAAACGTTGTTTAAAACTTTATACAGCGTTTTTTTGTTGGAAAGGAGTAAAAACAATGGAAAACATTATTAAACCTAACATTATTATCAATAACGATTGTCTTGAAACGCTCAAAGAATTACCTGATGAGAGCATTAATTGCTGTGTTACATCGCCGCCCTATTACGGTTTGCGTGATTATGGTGTTGATAACCAAGTCGGTCGTGAGGAAACGCCGGAAAAATATATAGAAAGACTTGTTGAGATTTTTGCGGAATTATACAGAGTTCTCAAAAATGACGGCACTTTATGGCTGAATATAGGCGACTCCTATTGCGGTACAGGGAGTAAAGGAAATTGTACCGACCCTAAAAACCCTATGGGCAGAAACGGACAAAAAGTTTCTTTAACTCATAATGTTGCGGGCTGCAAGCACAAAGATTTAATCGGTATTCCTTGGCTGCTGGCTTTCGCTTTGCGTTATGACGGCTGGTATTTACGAAGTAATATTATTTGGCATAAAGGAAACGCTATGCCGGAAAATGTAAAAGACCGTCCTACTCGTTCTTATGAACACATCTTTTTATTTGCGAAATCAAAAAAATATTATTATGACGCTTTATCTATCGCTGAACCTGCCGCAGACAAGAAAAGAAAAAGAAAAAACGGTTTTTCAGGACTTAGAAATTGTCGTGATATGTGGACTATTAACACTGTTCCATATAAAGGCGAACATTTTGCGGCTTTTCCGCTCTTGCTTGCTCAAAGGTGTATATTGGCAGGTTGCCCAGAAGGGGGTATTGTTATTGACCCATTTTTTGGGAGTGGCACAACAGGACTTGCGGCGGTGAAAAACGGACGTAATTATATAGGTATTGAGATTAAGCCGGAAAATTGTCAGCTTGCAAAGGAAAGAATCGGAGGAAACGGCATTGAGATAGTACAAAATATTACAATTTTATAATACAGGAGGGAAAATGAAAGATATACCAGAAATAACATTGAAAGATAACGCAAATATAAGGGAATTTATACAAATTCTTGAAGACAACAAAATGGATAAAATTTTAAATGATTTTATAGATACTCTTAATTATGTTGGAAATTTGGAAAATACGCTTGATAAACTTATAGGAGAGATTGAAGCGTTAAAAGAGCAAATTATAAAAATGCGTGAAAACCCTATAAAGAAAGCTGTTTCAAATACAATTAACAATATTGATAATAAGCTGTGTGAAACAGCCAGATTTTTAAACAGTATTAAAGATAATATTACTGAAAATGTAAATCTGACGTTGAACGCTATTAAACAGAAAGGGATTTCTGCTATCAATTCAACTATCAATTTTATGCGTATCAAAGACGGTTTAAGAAAAATTCAAAAGACTCTTAACGTTGCCGAAAATAAAATAGATAAAGCGGTAAAAGAGTTAGAATTGCTTGATAAACAAGTACAGAAACCGTCTATTATAAGTGATTTAAAAGCAAAAAGGGAAAAAGATAACACAAAAAATCCTGTTGATAAAATAAAGAAAACTGAAGTGACGATATAAAGAATTATACCTTAGAACGAGGGTGATAAAATGGCAAAAAGATTTAAAGCTAAAGCAAAAATTGTAAATAAGCTCACTCGTGACGGTATAGTGGAACAGAATTTAGTGACAGGAGAAAAAAATGTAATAAGCAAAAAAGATAAAAGTTTTAATTTTGCTGATAATAAAAAATTCACTGATGTTGATTTTAAGGAACAGGAAAAAACCGTAAAAAAATCAATAAAAAAATCATCTCAAAAATATTATCAGGAAAATAATTTAAAAACCGTAGATGATACGGTGGAAAACAGAAATAATTTTGAAACCGATATTATAAAAAATAACTCTGAATATGTAATCTCGGAAAATTCATATAATGATAATTTTGTGAAACAAGAAGTAAAAAAGGATATTGTTTTTGATAAGTTTGAATATCAGGATATAGGTATATCTTCCACGGATATAAAAAATTTCGTATTTAAAGAAAAAAATGCTGACACAGGAAAAAAACACGTACAGACTTATAGAAGTTTAAAGTTTAATCAAGAAGAAAACAAAAAAACAAATTCACCAAACAGATTTGATAAAATTGAAAAACAAGAAGAATTTATTGATGATAGTTTCAATATTTTTAATTCTGATGAGAACAAATTATTTTCTGACGAAACAAAAAATTCTCCTCTTGTAATTACAGAAAATAACCATTCTTTAAAATATGAAAAAACAGCAAATAAAAATTTTAAAGATAAAACAACATTATCAAAAACAAAGCTGAATGCTTCGGTTAAATCAAATTTACGGTTTTCGGATAGTAAGGAGTCTTTAGAAGATAATAAAAAATCTCAAAAAAAACAAAAACAGCCTAAACCCAAAAATGGACAGAATATTTCTACAGAATCAAATTTAGAATTTAAGGTCAATAAAAATTTTTTTAAAATTAATGATGAAGTACAGACTGAACAAAAAGAGTTTAATATCTCTGATAAATCAAATTTGAGATTTTCAAATGACGAAAAAATTTTAAAAAGTAATGAAGTAGAAGCGGAGTACAAACTTAATAAACAAGCAAGTAAAAAAAACTTCAATACTTCTGTTGAACAGAATTTACAATTTTCAGATAGTGAAAAATCTTTAAATTTTGGTGATGAAAAAGAAGAACAGACTGAATTAAATAAAAAAGGTATTTTTCTTGAGGGTTCATACCTGAAATTTACGAAAGATGAAACAGAAAAAATAATAAAACAGAAAAATGATATAGCACAGGCTAAAATTGAAAATAAGGAAGAAGCAAAAAATAGCAAACATTCACATCTGAAATTTTTTGATGAGGAAAAGCCTTTAAGTAAAAATTTGAGTTCTAAACAAGAAGTTTTACCAAAAGAAAAAAACTCTAATGATAAACTTCAAAATCTTGAAAAAAAGATTGAAAAAATTGATACAAAATTAGAAAGAGCTAAAAATAAACTGCCATCAAAAAAGAAATTAAAGTCAAAACGTATATTTGATGAAAACACGCAAAAACCTAAAATTAAACTTCAATTTGAAAAAGAGACTATACCTCAAAGCAAGTTTAATTCTAAGTCTTTTTCGCCAGTAAGATATGGAACTGGTTTTGTAAAAAATAGGGCTATTAACAAGGTTCATCAGAAAATGAGCGAGATTGAGAATGAAAATGTATCAATTAAAGCTATTCATAAAACGGAACAAGCTATTGAGAATTATCTGCGTTTTGGCAGTGCGAGAAAATCTGTTTTTCGATTTGTGAGAAATACTCCTTACCGCCGAGTAAATAAGCTGGAAGAAAAATCTGGAAGATTAAATTTTAAACACTATTACGAGAAAATTAAAAACGAAAACCTAAAAACAAGCAAAAACTTATTTTCAAAACTTTTACAGAAAAGAAAAATAAAAAAACAGTACGCAAAAAAACTTCGTAAAGCTAAAAAACAAGCGAACAACGTTAAAAAAACAGCCAAAACAACAGTAAATCTCTCAAAACAAGCGGTTCAGGTCGTTCTAAAAAATCCTAAAACGGTAATTATAGCGGTTATTGTTTTTTTGATAGTAGTTATTATTATGGCAGTGTTTAATCTTTTTTCTTTTGTTTCAGTCGGTGGTATTGCTCCTGTTGTTTCAACATCTTATACGGCAAGCGATACAAATATAGATAAAGCGGAGTTAGCTTATACAGAGTGGGAAACGGATTTATTGCTTAAGGCTAAAGGCGCTCCTAATACTCATCCTTATTATAACGAATATAAATATAATCTTGCTGATATAAGCCATAATCCTTATGAGTTAATGGCTTTCTTAACTGTAAAATATCATCAGTTTGAGTATGATGATATAAAAGATGATTTACGTAATATTTTCAACGAACAGTATAAATTGAATTATACTAAAACCACTGAGATAAGAAAGGGTGCTTTTGGTCAAACCTACGAATGGAAAATTTTAAACGTAAATTTAAAGGCAAAATCTTTTACGGACGTTATCGCTCCGCTATTGAATGATGAGGAGAAACAATTATTTGATGTTTATATGTGTACAAAAGGAAACCGTCAGTATATGGATAGTCCTTTTGATTTCAACTGGCTTAATAATGTGTCAAGTAATTATGGCTATCGTATTTATAACGGTAAAAATAATCATAAAGGTGTTGACATTTCCGTACCTGCCGGAACTGATATTCGGGCGGGACACAATGGAGTTGTAAAAGAAGCGGCGTACAGTTCAAGCTATGGATATTATGTAGTTATAGACGGAGAAAAAGGTTTGCAGTCAAAATACGCTCATTGTTCTGAATTGCTTGTGAGTGTTGGACAGGAAGTAAAAAAAGGCGATATTATAGCGAAGTCGGGAAACACCGGAGATTCTACGGGAGCGCATTTACATTTAGAGATTTTGAAAGACGGCGAATATCTGAATCCTATGTATTTTGTGGTTACGAATGATAAAAGCGGCGGTTCATCATTTGGAGGTACAGTTGATAGTCCCGCTTTTGGAACTCCGGGAGCGGCGATAGGTGACGGAAGTTATCAGGCTTTAATTGCTGAGGCTGAAAAATATTTAGGTATGGCTTATGTTTTCGGCGGTTCAAATCCAAGCACAGGGTTCGACTGTTCCGGTTTTGTCTGTTGGGTATATACTCATTCGGGCGTTCATAATCTGCCGAGAACAACGGCACAGGGAATTTTCAATCAATGCACGCCTATTCCAAAAAGTGAGGTAAAACCCGGTGACTTAGTATTTTTTACAAAAACCTACTCAACATCAAATACGGTAACTCACGTAGGTATTTATGTGGGAAACGATAAAATGATACATTGCGGCAACCCGATTGGATATTCCTCATTAAGTTCAAGATATAATCAGGAGCATTTTTACTCGTTCGGCAGACTTTAAATTATGGATATGTCCAGAAGTAATAAAGTTGGATAACTTTTGAAACAAAGTTGTATATTTTGTAAAAAAGATTGATAAGAACACCAGAGGAATAATTTTGTAAAAAAGTCTGATAACATTTCGGAGAAATTTGCAATAAGGTTTGATAATTTAGTGGCAGCTACATCAAAAAAGTGTGGGTATAGACAATGATTCAGGATGCAGAAACGATATAAAAGTTTAAGCATCTTTTTCTTTATCTAAATGAGATATGGTGATGTACTTGACTGCATTTCGAAGTGGAAAAATATCAGACTTAATTACAAAAAAGGTATTTGTAATATTCAACTTAATTACAGATGGACAGGATAAAGAAAGGAGCGTGAATTAAAAGATAGACAGTAAAAAAATATTATACAGCAAAGGTGTTAATGACGAGTGTATCACTTTAGATTACGCTGTAAAACCAATAATTAAATATATTCCTAAAAACCTCATTGTATGGTGCCCTTTTGACACAAAGGAAAGTGAGTTTGTAAAACAAATTAAAGCAAACGGAAATAAGGTTATTTATTCTCATATATTAGAGGGTAAAGATTTTTATATATATGAACCTAAAGAGCGTTGGGACTGTATTATAAGCAACCCTCCATTTACAAACAAAAGAAAAATTTTTGAAAGAGCGATTAGTTTTAATAAGCCTTTCGCCTTGATAATGAGCAATACGTGGCTTAACGATTCGGCTCCAAAACAACTATTTAAGGATAAAGACTTACAGCTCCTTATGTTTGACAAAAGAATGAAATTTTTAAACAATGGTAAAATATCAAATAAAATTACTTTCAGCAGCAGTTATTATTGCTGGCGTTTCCTCCCAAAGCAGATAATTATGGAAGAATTAAAGGAGGGATTTAATGGCGAGAACAAAGTCAATAAATAAGGTTGATAGTAGTATAGCGAAGACAAAATCGCAGATACAAGAGTTACAGCAGGTTTTAAGACAGCTTGAACAAGAAAAAGTAAATCTTGAAAGTAATGAGATTATCGGAATTGTTCGCAGAGATAATATTTCCATTGAGGAATTGGGAGAGATTATTAAAATGTTCAAAATAAACAAAAAGATTGAATATAACAAAGAAAGGAGGCAGACAGAAAGTGACGATTAAAAAAAATATATCCCTGTTAATATTAACGCTTTTCATAAGCGCTTTTTTTATGCCTTTATCTCTTTATGCTTCAACAGGAGAAGTAAAAGAGGCTTTAAAAGTAAAAGCGGCTTGGATTGAGGGAGAAACGCTTCAAGTTGATGTAGCTAATATTGATACGGGAGAGAATCAGCAGCTTGAGGTTCAATTAAAAGATTATACAAACGATAATGAGTATGTTTCAATTCAAGCTGTTGATGTTGAGGGGAACAAGTCAAATATTGTAAAAATAAAAAACCCTTATTATAAAGCGCCTGAACCAACTAAAAAAGATGAAAATATTAAAACAGATGAACCGCCTAAGAAAAATGAAGCCGATAAAACAAGTGAACCGCAGAAAGAAAATGATAAAAACGCTTTTACGCCAGAGGGTACAGGTGAAGTCATGGATAATGCCAAAGACGGTGACGGTAAAGAGTTTTTCACAATTAAAACTAAAAGTGATAATGTATTTTATATTATTGTTGACCGCCAGAGAGAAACCGACAATGTTTATTTGCTTAACGCTGTTTCGGAATCTGATTTAGTCGCTTTAGCGGAAAAAGGAAAAGATAATGGTGTGAGCGCTGTTCCTGAACCTGAACAGACAGAACAGACAGAGCAAATAACAGAAACAAAAGCAGACAAACAGGATTCAAGTTCAAGTAATAGTTTAAGTATTATTACATTAATTCTTATCGTAGTAATTGTGGCAGGAAGTATTGGTTATTATATTAAAATTTACAAACCGAAACATTTAGATAATAATACAAGCGATGATGAAAATTTTGAAAGTGAGAACAGTGAATACGAAACAAATGATGAGGATTTTGAGAGTGAATATGAAAATAGCGAGGGAGAGTATGACAGTGAGAGAGAGTTTGAGGAAGATGTTATTTCAACCTATAAGGAAAAGTCCGAAGAATAAAGGCGGTGATTTGCGTGGAGAGAGTTAAATCTTTTTTTATTGCTTTTATTTTAGTATTAATTTTGCCGTTAATGGTATTTGCGGGAGATTCAAAGCAGCCTTTACAACCGACAGGTTCTAATCTAAATTTGACTGTTGTAGTACCAGCGAAAAAAGAAAAAGTTAAAATATATCCTGTAAGTGTTTACGAATCCTCTGATAATGGTGTACATCAAATTATTAAAACCTATGAGTTATCTGCTGATGAAAAACCAGAGGATATACCTTGTGAGAGTTTTCAAAGCGGCGATATACACTATGAGTTATCTGATATTATCAAAAAAGAAAATACTTCATCTGATGTTAGGGAGCATACTAAAACAGTTACTTTAAACACAAACACAAAAGAGTTAAATGCTATTATAAAACAGTTTGCTCCAACGATTGAGTATAAATCAGATGACGGCTACGCCGGAATTTTAAATCTTGACGTGAAAAGTATTAAGGTTGAAACAGCCGATACTAAAAAAAGCAATTATACCGTTTCCGCTGTGAGAGAATATCCGCACCTTTCAAGTAATGACACATCACTTATTCCAAAAACAATTACGGATAACGGAAAAACTATGAATCTTACAGGTGTTGAGTGGAGAACACAAACATCATCTTCGGTTGATTATCAGGAATTGCCAGCAACTTATACAGCTATTGCCAATTATACGGCAACAGGCAGTAAAACCGTTGTGACAGGTTATACGGTTACGGCAAATTATAAAGGCTCAATATCCAAAGCCATAACAGGAAAGACAATTTACACGGCAATATTTAATGGCAGTGAAATATCATCTGAAACAACAGAGGAAACAATTAAACAGGAAATTTTGAGTAACTTTTCTGATGATATATCAGAAAAAGACACTACTAATTTTAATGATATGAAAGGAAGTGATATTAGAAGTAAAATAAATACCGCTGTAATTTTGATTATTATATTTAGTGCTATTGGAGGTGTTGCTGTTTACACTTTTTTAATATTAGTGAAAAAGCGTAAAAATAGAAAAATAATTATTAATGAAAGCGAAAATTTATCATCAGATGAAAATGGTGAGAAAGGAGGAGAGAATATATGAAAAAATTTTTAACAGTATTTTTATTGACTTCAATTTTTATAAACGCTATGCCTTTATCTTTATACGCAAATGAGTATAAATTTGAAAGCGGAGCAGACAGTAAAACTGTGTTTGGAAAATCCACAAGCAGTGACGAGATTGTTCCGGTAAATCAGGAAACGGTAAATATAAGACGCAACAAAGACGCTTCGTATTTTCCACCGTCTTACGGTATTTTTTCGGGAGAAATTCCAACAGATAAAACAAGTTTGTATCATAATAATATAAACTCATACGGAACAAGCTCAAATGTCAGTTCTGGTAGTGGTTTGGTAAGTACAAACAATATAAATAATTCTATATATGATTTTGGGTTGCCTGATACTGTATTTCCAACAGTGGCGGTCACATCTTCTGTTTCACCGGCAGGTTCTACTTCTGTTTTGAATACTTCTCCTTGGAAGTATGATGACGGAAGTATCGGAAGTTTGTATATTCCTAAAATTAATAAAACCCTTAAAGTTTATGAGGGCGAATCTTTGGAAAATATGCGAAAGGGCATAGGACATTTTGAGAGTACCAGCGCTTGGGACGGCAACGTAGCACTCGCCGGACATAATCGAGGAGCGTCAGGGTATTTTGGTTTTGTAAAAGATTTGGAAATAGGTGATAAAATGACGTACACTACAAAATATGGTGTTTGCAATTATAAGATAGTCAGTAAAGTTAGAATAAATGATACTGATTATACATCCCTTGGCTGGACAGATAAAAACACCATTACCTTAATTACCTGTGTTGAGAATACACCTTCACTTCGCTGGAGTGTTCAAGCGGAAGAAGTAAAATAGAGAAACAATTAAAAAATTTTGATAAAGACGGATAGGAGCATTTTTGTTTTATAAAAATGCTCCTATCCAACAGTGTTTAACAACAACGCTTTTATATTTAATGTGAATTTACACTCCCACAAAATACAATAAGACTTACATGTCAGATAAAATAAATATTGACAAAGTATTGTTTTTAGTATATAGTATAATTAGGGAATTTGTAACAAAAAATACAAATGCTAATTACGGGGGTGTTCAATATGAAGAACTTTATAGCTTTATTACTATTATGTACCACAATTTTCAGCAATACCAATATTTACAGTGTTTACGCCGATGAACAAATAAAGATTTTTATTGACGGTGAACAGCTTATAACAGACGATACTCCGTTTTTGACAGACGGTAGGACGTTAGTACCTTTCAGAGCGATATTTGAGAAGCTGGGCTTTGAGGTTGACTGGGAATCAGAAGCCAAACAGATAAATGCGGAATGCAGAACAAGCAAAAATAGGGTACGTTGTAACATTCAGACAATAGAAAATAAAATGATTGTAATGCTTGACGATTATGTGACTGAGAACAACGGTTTTGTTAATGTTACTTCTTTTGAGATACTTCCGCAGATTGTAAGCGGAAAGACTTATATTCCTCTTAGAACCGTATCAGAAGCGTTAGGCTGTGGTGTTGAATGGAATGGAAATACTAAAACCATTACAATTACAGCAAAAGACAGACTTCCGACAAAAAAAGAGGTTGAGGACAATACGGTAATTACACCAAACGTAACTGAAACAGTTACAGAGGAAACTACATTAAGCATAGTAACAACAGAGACAGAACAAAATCCTGTTGTTATTTATTCTGATGATAATAAGCCCATTGTCGGAGATACTCCTGGCAATATCTTAAAAGATATAAATAATTTTGACCCTTTAAGTGTTGATAGCTATACGGACACTTATAGACTTGGAAGTATAGGCGTATGTGCTTGGTATGCTAAAAATAGATTTTATGAGGTTCATGGTATTAATTTACATTTATATCATTTAGGTGCTATAAAAGATTGTCTAAATAATGCTAAGAGCCTGTCTAAAAACTTTTGAAATCTTAAAAATTATGTTATAATTTAAAGAAAATATTTAAAGAAGGTAATATAAAATGCACAATTATCCAAGTGATATAAGCCGTGAAGAATTTGAAATTA
>CATLIG010000055.1 GCA_949948985.1 uncultured Clostridia bacterium
TTATAATGAAAGTTGTTTTAAAGAAGTAAAATGCTTTGTTATAATATATATTATGATAGAAAACGTATTATTAGGGATTCTATATTTGAGTTAATTAATATTCAATAGATTATCATATTGTTTCGGAGGTAAAAAGCAGATGTTTACTAAAGACATTGGAATTGATTTAGGTACTGCAAATACTCTTGTATTTACTAAAAATAAAGGTATTATAGTTAATGAGCCGTCTGTTGTCGCAATAAATTCAATTACACACGAAGTACTTGCTGTAGGCAATGAGGCGAAAGAAATGATAGGGCGTACGCCAGCATCTATAATTGCCACAAGGCCTATGAAAGACGGTGTAATAGCGGATTTTGAAGTTACTCAGGCTATGCTTAAATATTTTGTGAATAAAGCTATGCCAAAAGGATTTTCTTCTCCAAGAATAGTTATATGTATTCCGTCAGGCGTAACAGAGGTTGAAAAAAGAGCCGTTATTGAGGCTGCGGTAGCCGCAGGGGCAAAAGAAAAAAACGCTTATCTTATTGAGGAACCTATGGCGGCGGCTATAGGCGCCGGTCTTCCTGTAGAAGAACCTATAGGAAGTATGGTTGTTGATATTGGCGGAGGTACAAGTGAGGTTGCGGTTATATCTTTGGGAGGTATTGTTACAAGTATTTCGGCAAAAACTGCCGGAGATAATTTTGATTCTCACATAGTAAATTATATTAAAAAACAATATAGTCTTGCGATAGGTGAAAGAAGTGCTGAAGAAATAAAATTAAATATTGGATGCGCTTATCTTGAGCCGGGAGAAGGCGGAAGTATGCAAATAAGAGGACGTGACCTTGTTTCCGGACTTCCCAAAACTATTACCGTTACTTCAAATGAAATACTTGAGGCTTTAAGAGAACCTGTTAATGTGGTTATTGACGCGATAAAATCAACTCTTGAAAAAACTCCTCCAGAGCTTGCTTCTGATATTATGGAGGCGGGCATTGTGCTTACAGGAGGCGGTGCGTTACTTAAAGGTCTTGACAAACTTATATCAAGGGAAACGCTTATGCCTGTTAAAATTTCTTCCGAGCCTTTAAATTGTGTGGCTCTTGGTACAGGTATGGTTTTAGAACATATTAATACTTTAAGATCTGTTCTTATTTCATCTCAAAAACTTAAAATGAAATAAAAATAAGTTTGTGTTAATGTATTATGTTAATTATTAGGTAAAGTAAAATAAAAAATTTATTATTAAGGAGAGTTCACATTGAACTTTTTAAAAAATCATAAAAAATTTATTATTCCTATAGTTTCAGTGTTATGTTTATTTATGATTTCTTTTTCGTTGAACAGAGCTGAACCTACTTTTTTCGAAAGTGGTATTGGCTATATATTAACACCTGTTCAGGAGTTTAATACTTCTGTAATTGATTGGATTACGAGTAAATTTAATGCTCTTTCAAATATAAATGAAATTGAAAGTGAAAATGAAAAGCTTAAAGAAGAAGTCTATTCCCTTCAAATGGAAATAGACCGTCTTAAGCTTGTGGAGGCTGAAAATAAAAAGCTTTCAGAAGTATTAAAAATAGACCAAAAATATTCTGATTATCCTAAAGTAGGCGCAAGAATCATCGCGAAAGATACAAGTAACTGGTATGACGTTTTTTTAATTGATAAAGGTTCTAATGACGGTATCAAAAAAAATATGGTTGTTATTGCTTCAGGCGGACTTGTTGGAAAAGTTTCGGAAACGGGTTTTAATTATGCTAAGGTTGTATCAATTATTGACGATACAGATTCTGTAGGAGCAAAAAGTTTAAGAACCGATGATATAGGATTTGTCAGAGGTGATTTTGAAAACAGAGGAATGTGTAAAATGGAATATGTCGACAATGACGCCGAAATTATGGCGGGTGATGAAATTGTCACATCTCATTTAAGTGATATTTATCCTCCGGGAATTACAATAGGGTATGTAAAAGATATTAAAACGGATGAGAATACACTTACAAAATGTGCTTTGATTTCCCCTACTGTTGATTTTAAACACCTTGAAACAGTTCTTGTTATAACTGAAAATTTTAAAAAGAATATTAAATAACAGGAAATTCCGCGGAGGTAAATAAGTGAGATATTTTGTTACGGCAGTTATTATTATTTTAAATTTTATAATTCAGTCTACTTTTCTGCACAGTATTGAAATAATAAATGTAATTCCAAATACAGGTATAATAATTGTTGTTTCGTTCGCGTTTATGAGAGGTGAATATGAGGGCTCCGCCGTTGGCTTTGCTATTGGAATCCTACAAGATATTTTCTTTGGTCAATATATTGGAATGAATGCTCTTTTAAGTATGCTTACAGGGTATTTCTGCGGAAAGTTTTATGTTGATTTTTTTACAGAAAATTTTCTTATTCCTTTGTTAATGACATCTGTAAGTACTTTTGTATATGGTTTCGTTTTTTATGTACTAAATATTTTACTTTTTGGATATACTGATGTTTTGTATTTTTTGAGTAATATAATTTTACCTGAAACAGCTTATACATCATTATTTTCTGTTTTTTTGTATAAACTGTTTTACATAATAAATGAAAAGCTTGAAAAGAGAGAAACTGTAAAAAGAAAACTTTTTTGATTTGTATAAAAATTATACAACAATATGAATGTATTTTATAAATTATTATTTGAGTTTATATCAATTTGAAAAATCTTTGTTGCGAATTAATAAAAAAATTCTATAATATATAATGTTTATTAAAGTTTTATTGCTCATTTTTTTATTCATTAGCTATAGTAATATTATTTTATTGTTTTTACTATAGCAATTTTATGTATTGTTTATTAGCTGTTTCGGGAGGAAATATATGAAATCTTTTTTTCAAAATATATTAAAATTTTTTCAAAACAGACTGGTTATTTTATATATAATTATAGTAGTTATGTTTACGGTTCTTACAGTCAAATTATTTAATCTTCAGATAATAAACGGAGAATTTTATAATAGTCAGGTAAAAACAACTACTTTGCAAGAAGTTCTTGTTTCCGCACCGAGAGGAGCTATTTATGATAAGTACGGCGTGCCTTTGGCGATAAATAAATCTTCTTTTACAGTTAATATTGATGCAAGCATATCTGTTGAAAATCAAGATGATATTTTTGTTAATCTTATAAATCTTCTTGAAAAAAATGATGAAGATATAGTTGATGAATTTCCTATTTCAAAAGCAAAGCCTTTTTCTTTTAATTTTGACGGAAGCCAGAGTCAAGAAAAAAGATGGAAAAAGGATATGGGTCTTGATGAAAATATGACGGCTGAACAGTGTTTTTACAAACTAAAAGAAAAATTTAAAGTTTCTGAAAAGTGGTCTGACGAAGACGCAAGAAAAATCATTTCTTTAAGATGCCAGCTCTATCTTAAACGATATTCAAAATATATTCCGGTTATTGTTGCTTATGATGTAAAAAATGAAACTATTACGGCTATTGAAGAAGAAAAAAACAATTATCCAGGAATTTATATTGACGTCAAAGCTTTGAGAAATTATCCGTCAGGTAAATATTTTTCTCATATTTTGGGATATATAAGAGGTATAACTCAGACAGAGCTTGATGAATACAGAGATAGAGATTATAATTTAAATGACCTTATAGGAAAAGACGGTATTGAAAAAGCTTTTGAAAGTAATCTTAGAGGAAAAAACGGAAAGGAATATGTGGAGGTTGACAGCGTTGGACGCAGAATAAAAAATATTGATTCCGAAAATATAGAGCCTGTTCCCGGCAATAAGATATTTCTTACAGTTGATAAAAGACTTCAGGAGGCTACTTATAATATTTTTGAGGACTCTTTGAAAAAATCTATTT
The DNA here is from genome assembly GCA_949948985.1 of uncultured Clostridia bacterium. Taxonomy (GTDB): domain Bacteria; phylum Bacillota; class Clostridia; order Lachnospirales; family CAG-274; genus MGBC114079. Next base: position 3,848 of record CATLIG010000055.1, read on the forward strand.
TAAGTAGAATTTCTGATAATGAATATACGTATAAAGAAATTTTATCTTCAATGGTTTCCTCAAATCATATTGATGTTAAAAAAATTTTATCCGCGGAAAAAAATACAGAACAAAAATTTGTCAAGGATTATATATTATCTGTAGACAAAGGGGCAACAGAGGATATGGATCTTGCAAAGCAAATTCTTATGGATGGAATTGAGAAAGAAGCTGTTTCAGGGGCGAGCCTTATTATTGTTATGTATGAACAGGGTATAATTACTTGTGATGAAGTTTATTATAAGCGAATTAAAAATGGAGAGATTTCTCCTTTGCAGGTTATTATTGATAAGCTTAATTCAGGAGAAATAACTCCTCATATGACAGGAATGGATCCTTGTACAGGTTCTGTTGTTGTGGAAGATGTCAATACGGGAAATGTTCTTGCGGCGGTTACTTATCCATCATATGATAATAACAAGTTTGTAAATAACTTTGATAACGATTATTATACAAAGCTTCAAAATGATTCTACCACCCCTCTTCTTAACAGACCTTTCATGGAACCAAGAGCTCCCGGTTCCACATTTAAGATGATTTCGGCTACAGCCGGACTTGAGGAAGGATATATTACGCCATATACAACTATTTATGATAAAGGTACTTTTAAAGAAACAGGTCTCCCATACGCAAGATGTTGGATAGGAAGCGGAAAAAGTTCTCACGGTAGTGTTAATGTCGCTCATGCTCTTGAGGTTTCATGTAATTACTTTTTCTATCAGCTTTTATATAACATGGGAAACTCATCAAACAAGTCTACGGATAAAGCTATAGGAATATTGAATAAATATATGAAGCTTTATGGACTTAATGATCCTACAGGAGTTGAGATTTATGAATTATACGACTCAACGAAAAATTATGCATCAAATATTTCTTCTCCGGAATACAAAAAGTATATTTATACAATGAGGGATCCGGATGTGGATGAAAGTGAACTTAAATGGTATGATGGAGATACAATAAGGACAGCAATAGGACAGTCTTTTAATAATTATACATCTGCGACCATTACAAAATATATATCAACTTTGGCAAACGGGGGTAAACGGTATTCTATGCATTTTCTTGATAAAATCTTAACTTTTGATGATAAAATTGTTGAGGAGTATAAACCCAAAGTTGAAGAGGATATTAACATTAAACCTGAAAATTTGAAGATTATTCATGAAGGTATGTACCTTGTTACATCAGGAGAAAAAGGAACTTTAAAAAAGTTTTTCGATGGTTTCCCGATAAAAGTGGCGGGAAAATCAGGTACGGCGCAGCAGTCAACATATAGAAAAGAGCATACTGTATTTGTAGGTTTTGCACCTTATGACGACCCTCAGATAGCGATAACAGTTCTTATACCTTTTGGATATGATTCAACATCTCCTGCTTATAGTGTCGCAAAAGGTATAATGTCGGTATATTTTGGACTTGATAAACAGCCGGAGAAAGAAAGCTATAATTTTTTATATAAGTAGACGAGGTGAACATAATGAGCAGTAACAGCGTTATTTTTAAAGGTAAGAAAGATGGTATTCTTATTGTTCTTGATGATAAAATAACTTTTGATGAATTAAAATCCGCTTTTGAAAAAAAAATATTGCAGGCAGGGGCTTTTTTCAGAGGTGCAAATCTTTCTATTACTTTTAAAGGACGTGATTTATCAGAAGGTGAGGAAATGCAGCTTCTAAATATAATATCAGAAACTTCCGGACTAAATATATCTTTTGTTCATGATAAAAATGAGCCGGTATTTGTTAAACAACAAAAGCTTTCAAAAATTGACAATATTGATATTTTGTCTAAAAATGATAAAAAAACGTCTGAAGAATCTTTCAAAAATAATATCACTAAAAACTTTATATCTGCTTATGAAAACATTACTTCTTTTCATAAAGGTTCTATAAGAAGCGGGCAGTCTTTAAGATTTAAAGGAAGCATTGTTATAATAGGTGATATTAATCCGGGAGGAGAAGTTTTAGCGGAGGGGAATGTTATTGTTATAGGCTCGGTAAAGGGACTTGTTCATGCGGGATGCACAGGATATTCAGATTGTTTTGTCATAGGGCTGAATATGCGTCCCACACAGTTGAGAATTGCTGATATTGTTACATATTTTCCTAAAAAAGATAAAAAAAAGTCAAGTGTTGTTCCGGAGTGTGCTTTCGCTAAAAACGGAGAAATTTATGTTGAACCTTTGATAAATTTTTGATTATAACAAAACAAACAGATATGGTCTAATGATTGGAAAAATATTTGTCGAGTGTTATTATGGAAGTTATTGAACAGGTTTGATAAAAGAACGAACAGATAGAGCAAGTGGTATATTATATAATTATTTTATTATATTGTACTGAAAATTTTGTGAATTGCTGTAAAATTATTTGTACTGTTGAATTGGTATTTCTCTGATGAAATACTTGTTGATTTTATTTTGTTTAAATATTTTTTTATGATTGATAAAGTTTATTTTTGTCTGTTTTTATACATTAGTAATATAAATTTATAAGTTCAATCATAAATTTGTAATAATTTGCTTAAAGAAATTAGTGCAAAATCAATTTATTTCTGTTATTATATATAAAGAGAAGTTATTAGATATATTAAACAATAAAATAATTAAAAATAATAGTTATAAATTTATTTTGAAACTAATGAATTATTTTGCTGTTTTGTCGCGTTAATTTTATGAATTGATGTAATTAATTAAGATTAAAGTGAAATGATAACTTCTTTAAGAGTTTTTAATATTATAAAATAAAGTATTAAATTTTATTTATGGGTTTGATTATTTGACGACAAAAAGTGTTTTGCGTTATTTTTACAAATGTTTAGGAGGAAAACTAATGAGTGAAGTTATAGTTATTACATCAGGTAAAGGCGGTGTAGGTAAAACTACCACTTCTGCTAATCTTGGTACAGGTCTTGCAATGGCAGGAAAAAAAGTGGTTATGATTGACGCGGATATAGGACTTCGCAATCTTGATGTTATTATGGGGCTTGAAAATCGTATTGTTTATGACCTTATTGATGTTATTGAGGGAAATTGCCGAATGAAACAGGCTCTTATACGAGATAAACGATATGATAATCTTTTTCTTTTACCTGCCGCTCAGACAAAAGATAAGGATGCTGTCAGTCCGGAACAAATGAATAAACTATGCGAATCTTTAAAAGAAGAATATGATTATATAATTATAGACTGTCCAGCAGGTATTGAGCAAGGATTTAAAAACGCTATCGCGGGTGCTGACAGAGCGGTTGTTGTTACAACACCAGAAGTTTCGGCTGTCAGAGATGCTGATAGAATAATAGGTCTTTTGGAGGCTAATGAGCTTAAAAATCCTATTCTTATTTTAAACAGAATAAGAGTTGATATGGTAAAAAGAGGGGATATGATGGCTATGGATGATGTTACGGAAATCCTTGCTATTGATATATTGGGAATTGTTCCGGATGATGAAAGTATTGTTATTTCCGCTAACAAAGGGGAACCGGCTGTAACAGACCCTTCATCAAAAGCGGGAGAAGCGTATAGAAATATTACTCAGAGAGTTTTAGGCAACAATGTTCCGTTAATGGATTTAGATGTGGATAAAGGACTTTTAAATAAAATCAAAAAGTTTTTTAAAAACGGAAATTAATTTGTGAGGAGGTAGTATAAATGGACTTATTTAGTTTCTTTTCACGAAAACCTTCGTCAAAAGATGTTGCAAAAGACAGGCTTAAACTTGTTTTAATTCATGATAGAGTAAATTGTTCAACGCAGGTTCTTGAAATGCTCAAAACGGATATAATTCGTGTTATTTCCAATTATATGGAAATTGATGAGGAAGAATTGGACATTCAAATAACTCAAACAGAAACGGAAAGTTCAAACGGAAGTGTTCCTATGTTGTACGCAAATATTCCTATTAAAAGTATGAGAAAAGTTCAGATGTAGTTCTCTTAAAAGGGAGTTTTGTTATGATTTCAAGAAAAAAATTTTTATCTATTGACTTTGCTTTAATTTTTCTTGTATTTGCGATAGCCATTTTTGGGATAATTATTATAGGAAGCGCCACCAAAATAAATACCGCTGAGTCCACAGGGCAGTATGAGGGTCAGATAATATGGTTTGTATCAGGTATTTTTCTTATGTTGGTTGCAGCTTTTGTTGATTATCATATTATATGTAAGTTTTACATATTTATTTATTTTATTAATATTATACTTTTGATTATGGTACTGCTTATTGGATATGGAGATAGCGTAAAACGATGGATATTTGGTATACAGCCGTCTGAATTTTCAAAGATTTTTATGATTATATTTTTATCTAAATATATTGATAAAAACCAGGAAGAGATAAATAAGTTTAAGACAATCAGCATTGTTTTTATCGCTACGATAATACCTACTGTGCTTATAGAAGCTCAGCCGTCATTATCGGCTAGTCTTGTTACAATAGCGATTATGATTGTTATTCTTTTTGTAGGAAATATCAGCCGAAAATATATTTTTACTCTTCTTGCGATTATTATTCCTATAGGAACAATATTTATTATTGATCTTTTAAGCGAAGACCAGTATATTTTAAGATTGTTTCTTGAAGATTATCACGTGAATAGAATATTATCAGCGATAAATCCAAATTGGAACGATCCTCTTTATTATCAGACAAAAAATTCTATATGGGCTATAGGTTCAGGCGGGCTTAATGGAAAAGGTCTTTATCAGGGAACTATAAATCAGCTCAGTTATTTGCCGGAGTCGCACAACGATTTTATTTTTTCTGTTATAGGGGAGGAATTTGGTTTTATTGGATGTATAGCTGTACTTGCCATTATGCTTTTAATTATTTTAAGGTGTATTTTTATAGCTAACAGAGCCTATGATAATATTGGCAAATATATTGTTTCAGGAATTGCTGGAATGTTTGCTTTTCAGGTATTTGTAAATGTTGGCGTTGCAACGGGTCTTTTGCCCAATACAGGAATGCCTTTTCCGTTTTTAAGCTATGGCGGAAGTTCTATATGGATGAATATGACAGCAATAGGACTTGTTTTAAATGTTGGTATGAGAAAACCAAAATCTATATTTGAGAGGTGACTTTTTTGAATATTGCTTTAGTTGCACATGATAACAAAAAAATTCTTATGGAAAACCTTTGTATTGCTTACAGACATATTTTAAGTAAGCATGAAATATATGCTACGGGAACAACAGGTGACCTTATTGAAGAAACTTCAAATCTTTCTGTACATAAATATCTTGCGGGTCATTTGGGAGGAGAACAACAGCTCGGTTCTCAGATTGCTAATAATGATATAGACCTTGTTATATTTTTAAGAGATCCTGTTTCAGCAAAAAATTATGAACCTGATATTAATAGTGTTTTAAGATTGTGCGATATTCACAATATTCCTCTCGCAAGCAATCTTGCTACAGCTGAAGCGCTTCTTTTGGCACTTGACAGAGGTGACCTTGATTGGAGAAATCTTGTTAAATAATTTTAAATATTATTTAAGCATATCTGTATTTTAAACAGCAATATTTAGTCGTATGTATATATTGTATAAATTAATTATTTTTGGTAATCATATATATTTGAGGTGATTACTTTTATGAAATATTCAAATCTTTCAGAACTTTTAATTTTTGATAAAAGTGCAAAGAAATACTTTAATTCTTTGCCCGACTATACTCGTCAGCAAATTTTTCTGCATTTTGAAGATGTTAATTCTCTTGAAAACCTAAAAACTCGTGTTGAGAATTTATTAAAATGCAGTTACTGATATTTTATATAATTTAAAGAAACGCTGAAATTTAATCAGCGTTTCTTTTAGTAATATGATATTTATTAAATTTGTTTATACACTGTTAAATTGTTATTATTTTATTGTTAAAATTAATTATAATAATCCGCAATATTTTTATAAAACAATACAATAATTTTTGAATATACTGTGTTTTAAATAAATTTACTATGCTATTATTTTATTGGTTCGTTGTGATTAAAGCTTTTTAAAGCTGAACCATTTAAGTAATCAAATTTTTTCCCCTGATACGTATTTAGCTGACCCATTTTTTTTTCTATATTTTCTTTTATTTTCCACCAGCTCGTATTCCAATTTACAAATAAAGATTTTTCTTTCGGTGCACGTCCAATAAGCCTTTGGATAGAAATGTTAGGAGAAAGATACTCAAGAAAAAGGATAGCTCTAGTTATATATTCTTCCATGGGCAACATCTCAAATTCTTTATTTATATATTGTTCTGCCATTTTAGTATTTTTTAAAATGTATAAAGCGTGAAGTTTTACATGGTCTGAATAAACCGCAGATATTATTTTTGCTGTTTCTTTAGTATCTAATTGTGTATCCCACGGTAAATTTAGTATTACATGGGTACAAAGCTCAAAATTATATCGTTTTATCATATTTGCGGAAAAAATATACTCAGCCAGGGAATGTCCTCTGTTTATCTTTTTTAAGGTATGATAATTTGAAGTTTGAAGTCCAAGTTCTATAGTTATATTTATTCCTGTTTTATATTTAAAGTCCTTTAAAAAATCAAGATAATTTTCATTGATACAATCAGGACGTGTAGAAATAGATACATCTACTATATATGGAAGATTTACTTCACTTATATACTTTTTAAAATCTTCTAATGGTAAAAATGTATTTGTGTAATTTTGAAAATAAGCTATAAATTTTTTTGCCTTATATTTTTTTTCTATATATTCTTTATTTTTTAAAATCTGTTCTTTTACAGAAAGAGAGCTTGGAAGACATTCAAATCCGGCGGCGTCTTCCCCGCAGTATGTGCAACCGCCAAAGGATATGCATCCATTTCTGTTAGGGCAGGTTATAGGAAGATTTATCGGAAGTTTATAAACTTTTTCATTGAATTTATTTTTTAAATAATCTGAGTATTTATAATAAATATCCATCACATCACTACCAAATCCTTTAATTCATATGGAAGTTCTTCGGTAGTTTCAGACATACTAAAAATAAATTCAAGTGAGTATTTTTGCGAAAGGTCATTGAATTTTTTTACGAGTTTTATTAAATCATTATTGTCAAAGTTTTTTAAAATTTGGTCTATACTATCTATAAATATTTTTTCAATGTCATTATCTTGTGAAATTATCCCACATATAAATCCAGTAAATTCTCTGTAATTTGAAATAGGAAAATCTGTTGTTTCTATAAATCGAATACTATAATGTAACCCATACATATTTTTATTATCATTATCTATAAAGATTATGTTTCCATGTGAAGTTTTTATTGCTTCATTTGCCATTTCAAGAAGTCGTTTTGTCTTTCCGTTACCTTTTTCACCTGTTAGTATATGAATCATATTATTGCTCCTTTCAGTCAAGGCATTATATAATATATATCAATCCGCAAATTTTTTAGGGGCAAAACAATAAAATAATCCGACAAAATACATTAAAATGTATTGTCGTATTATTTTATTGTTTTTTATATAGTCCTGTTTGGAAACTGGCAAAATATAATATAATTGTAGACTTTAAGTTAAGGATATATTTTATTAAATTTCTTTTAAATATATATTACGGTGAAAACTTAATTTCACTTACCATTAAAACTTGTATATTTACAATAATTTGCCGATTTACTACAGTTCCATATCAATTTGTAAAATTTTTAGTTTTAGTATGAAACATAAAACAATTCTTCGATATATTAGATTTATTAAAGTTTAATTGTTTATTCTTTAATTGTTTCACTATAATTAAAAAATATTAAAATTAAGGAAATTTACAGAATTATTTTTTTATTCTGAGCTCAATGCCTATTACACTATATTTAATTATATTTTCTTTTGTATAATATTGTTCCATATCCAAAGGGTCAGATAATTCATTTTCATCATACCCAAGAAATATTTTATCAAAATTACTGTATAATTCAATTCATAAAAGGAAAGAAAAATATGTATATTTAAAACCTCTATTTTTATTTTTATATTTTTATTTGTTATATCTGTAAAAATAATTATATGGTTAAAATTAAATGGTTTCCTTTTTTCATCATACAGTCGCATTTCTATTATTTTTTTACCTAAAGCTATTTTTTCATTGGTTCAGGATTAAGTTTCATATAGTGAGTCATTTTAAATTTTTCCTAAAATTTTATTTATACGGTTTACCGGGTCAAGAAGGTCACTTAATGTTTTGTCAAAATTAAGGGTTTCTATTATAAGAGCTATATATTTTGACATATCAACTTCGCAATACCAAGGTTTGTTTTTTAATTCAGGCGTACGATAGGTTAAGTTTGTTGTAAATATTTTATTTATGTAGCCGTTATCATAAGCTTTATCAAATTTATCAAAACCATCTACAAAAAGTCCGAAAGTAATGAAAGCATATATATTTTTTGCTCCTAGTTCTTTAAGTTTAGCGGAAACGTCAATAATTGAATCTCCAGAAGAAATCATATCATCCACAATAATTATATTTTTACCTTCAATATCTCTTCCTAGAAAATCATGGCTTATAATGGGGTTTCTTCCATTTATTATTTTTGAATAATCACGTCTTTTATAAAACATACCCAAGTCAAGACCAAGTATTGATGAATAATAAATACATCTAGACATTCCACCTTCATCAGGAGAAACTATCATCAAATGATTTGGGTCAATATTTATGTCAGCAATATTTTTAACAAGCGCTTTTATCATTTGGTAATAGGGCTGAACATTTTCAAAGCCGCTCAAAGGTATGGAATTCTGAACACGAGGGTCGTGCGCGTCAAATGTCACTATACTTTCTACACCCATTGCCACAAGTTCCTCAAGCGCTATCGCACAGTCAAGAGATTCTCTTGAATTTCTTTTATGTTGGCGCGCCTCATAAAGCATAGGCATAACAACGGTAATTCTCCTTGCTTTTCCTCCTATTGCGGCAATTATTCTTTTAAGATCCTGATAGTGCTCATCGGGGCTCATTCTTCTTTTAACATTATACATTTTATATGTAACGCCATAATTAAATACGTCAACTAAAACATAAATATCAAAACCTCTTACAGATTGATCAATTACAGCTTTTGCTTCTCCTGTGCTGAAACGAGGGCAGGTAGCTTTAATCTGAAATGTATCAATTTCAAAATTGAACTTTTGTTTATGCCATTCAAGAAGATACTTATCTATTTTATTACCAAGTTCTTCACAGCCATGCATACTTATAAGTCCTAGTTTTCCCACAGGAAGTTTTGTAGTTCTTAATTCCATTATATGCGGCGGATGCCATTCACTCCTTTTAATTAAAATTTTTATTTTGAGATTACCAAAAAAGTAAAAAATTGAATTTTGGTTAACCACATAACTATAATTATATTATACAACATAATTTTACAAAATTCAAATTAATATTCAAATTATTATATATAATAATTTAATAAAGTGATAGATACAAGACTTGTTTGTAAAATTAATAGGCCTGTTCAATAAGCACATGATAACGATTGACAAAAAAATTTTTTTGCCATGTGTTATTACAGGGTTTATTGAATAGGTCCATTATATTTAACTAATTGTTTTATTATTTTTTTTTGTAAGAATTTACGAGTTATTGTGAAATTTATTGCGAAGTAATAGTACGAGTAAAAAGCTTTGTTAATATGATTTATGGAGTTTAATATAAAATATAAGAAAACACTATAGCAATTAGCAAAATTTTTAGTGCGAAACAATAAAAGAATTTCTTAATATATTAGATTTATTAGTACTTAATTGCTCATTATTTAATTGCTTCGCTATAGATAAAAAAGTATTTTCTTATATTTTATATTACAAAGAAATATTTTTTATCTTACAAGATTGACTAATAGATTTATTTTATAATTGTTAATTATAGCAAATATTTGCAGATTTACTGTTAAATTAATGTAGTTAATGTCTATATATTTAAAAATTTTTGAATAAGTTTATATAATACAGATGTATTAAGCGGTTTTGATAAGTGAGCGTTCATACCACTTTCTATAGCTGTTTTTTTATCTTCATCAAAGGTATTTGCTGATACCGCGATAATTGGAATATTAGCTAGTTTTGTATTTTCAAGTTTACGGATTTCTTTTGTGGCGGTATATCCATTCATAATCGGCATTTGAATATCCATAAGAATTAAATCATAATAACCGGGTTTTGAATGTTTTATTTTTTTAACCGCTATATTTCCGTCAGAGGCTGTATCCACATAAAATCCAGCGTTTTTTAATAATTCATTTTCAATTTCAAGATTAATTTCATTATCGTCTACAATCAAAATTCTTTTTTTATTTTGATAACAGGTTGAAATATTATTGTCTATATCGTCGGATAACGGAGTATTTTTATCATTTACACGAAGAGGAAGTGTAACTGTAAATTTACTTCCTTCTCCAACGATACTGGATACAGTTATTATTCCTCCTAACATATCAACAAGATTTTTGGTGATTGCAAGTCCAAGCCCCGTGCCGTGTACTCCGCCTAAGGTGGTATTTTGTTCCCTTTCAAATGGTTCAAATATGTTTTTTAGGAAAGTTTCGCTGATTCCAATTCCGTTATCTTTTACAATAAATTGGTAAAATATATGTTCGTTTTGTAATTCGTATTGTTCTATAACAATAATTGTAATTTGTCCATTTGGTTTTGTATACTTAATTGCGTTATCAATGATAGAAAAAAGAATTTTATGTATTTTTTCTATATCGGCATAAACGACATTATGTTTTAGATTTGAAGTATCTAAAGAAATAGTAATATTTTTTGTTTTTGCTTGAGAACGTCCATTTGTATGCAAATAATTTAACATATTTAATAAATTACATTCATTTTCTTTTATAATGATTTTGCTAGATTTTATTCTTGATATTTCTAATATATCATTAATTAACTGAAGCAGTTGATTACTGGATACCGAAATCATTTCCAGATAACCGGAAACTTTCTCCCTATCGTCTATATTTTTTTTCGCAAGTTCTGTAAAACCAGTAATAGCGTTCATAGGCGTACGCATATCATGTGACATATTTGAAAGAAATAAGTTTTTTGCGTTGTTTGCTAAGTTTGCTTTATCTAAGGCATCAATTATTATTTGTTTTTGTTTCATTTCCTGTATTATCTCATTATCTACATTACGATAGCCAATAATAATTTGAGAAATATGTTCATCATTACTGATGTTTACAACACGTAATTGCATATATGTTATTTTATTTTCTTTGAAAATTCTATAATTTATATGAAAAGTTTTATCTGTGGATAATTTTGCACGTATATATTCAGGTTTTGAGATTCCTGAGAAAATTTTACGGTCGTCAGGATATACCCAATTTTCGATATAATGTGAATCAAAATTTGTGAATTTAAATGTTTTTTGGTTCTTAGGAAAGTTTTCATCAAATTGCTGGCTTATACGATATGCTTTAATTTGGTCAGTATCTAAATTAACATAAAAAATTGCTTCATAATCAATGCTAAGTCCTTCAATTACTTCAAGATGACGTAACTGTTCCTCGCTAATTATTTTTAATTTTTGGTTATACTCCTCAATTTGACTTATAAATTGTTGTTCTTTTTTTATATTTTCATTTATCAATATCTTTTTTTCTTCAAATAAAAGTTTCTTTTTGTCTGTAGAATCTCCTAAAAATACATAGAAAATATTGCCGGCTATATCGCTATGAATAAAATGACCATAATCGTCAATCCAGCGAATTTTACCGCCTTTTTGTATTATTCTGTATTCAACATAATCTAAATCATATTTACTGTTTTTAATTTGTTCTTTTATACTAAGTTCAACAGATTCTAAATCGTCAGGATGTACAATTCCACGAAAAGAATTTCCAGTTAAATCTCTAAATTCTTCCATAGAATTACAATTAAAAATTCTAAGCATTGATTTATTTGCGTAAATAATATCTTCATTTCCATCCGCACGGTATATAAAAAAGCCTCCCGGCATTTCGTCTATAAACTTTTGAAAATAATAAGATATAAGTTGTTCATTTTGAGACAAGTATATTTTATCTGCTTGATTTTCTTCATAGATAAAGTCAATATCATTATTTTTTAGCGGGGATAATAGATATTCAATTATTTTATGCTTAAAGTTAATTTGATTATTCAATAATATAAACCTCCGACTTTTGCTTTTTTTATAAGGAAATTAAAAAAATACTGATTTGTAATTTATGTTAAAATTATTTTTTAATTTAAATTAATCTTATGTGTCATATAGAATTAATGCATAGAAATTAAACATGATTTTAAAACATTGTTATTATTGTTTCAATAAAGAAAAGCAAAAGTAAAAATTTTTTTAATTACTTTATTAACATTGAAACCAAAGTACTTTATGTATTTATTAAATATTTTTATATTATATCAAAGAAATATATTCCGGTCAAGTTTTTAAACTATTACAACAAAAATTATTATTAAATAAATATATTTTGTAGTCTATAGTAATTTTTAGGTTATGTCCTAAAGTAAATGAAAAGGAAGCGTTCTGCCAAAAAAATGAAAATTTATTACCAGACCAATAACAATTCTATGCATAAGATGTGACTTAGAAAAACGAATAGTTTTTCTAACCAAT
>CATLIG010000056.1 GCA_949948985.1 uncultured Clostridia bacterium
TTATATATATCTATCATTTTTTGGTATTTATTCGTATTAAATTTGCATTCAAAAATAAATTGTGATAAAATAAATTATGCGAAAACAGACTTGTTTTTTTATGTTGTTTTTACAAAGCCATAGCAGAACAAAAAGCACGCTCAACCTATGAATATATACTTTCTCTAACAGACGACCCTGATGTTATAGAACCAATAAGATTTTTAAGAGAAAGGGAATTAGTTCATTTCCAAAGATTTGGCGAGGCTTTAAGAATAGTACAGGATTATTTTGATTCTGAACGTATGTTTATTATGCCCAAAACAGATTGTAATTGCGGTAAACATTCTCAATCTTCATTAATGCCGAAAAAAAGATAAAAGCAAAAAACTAAAAAAATATCTAAAAAACAAAAACTCGGCTACTTAATTAAAAGTAACCGGGTTTTTATTTATAGCATTACTATATAAAACAATTAAATTCAATAAAAATAAATTAAACTTCTGGCTCAATAAGTCCATAAGTTCCACTTCTTCTTTTATATACAACGTTAATTTCATCACTTAACGCATTTCTATATACAAAGAAATTATGACCAAGCATTTCCATTTCCATAACAGCCTCTTCAGCATCCATAGGTTTAATAGCAAACTTTTTAGTTTTAGCAATTTTAACTTCACCATCATCAAAGCTATCGTCTTTTGAAACAGGTTCAAAATATTTAAGTTCATCAATAAAAGAAGTATCTCGACGTGCCTTATCTCTTAAACGATTTTTATACTTAACCATTTGTTTTTCAAGAACGTCAGCAACCTCATCAATAGCAGCATACATATCCTGCCCTGTAACTTCTGCTCTGAGAATTCTTTTCGGTAAATTAACAGTAACTTCAACAGTGTGATTAAGCTTAACAACACTAAGGGTCACAACAACACTTGTACTTTCGGGAACTAACTTTTCAATTCTTTCAAGTTTTGCGGTAATTTTTTCTTTTAAAGCGTCAGTGACTGTTGTATTCTTTCCTGTAAATGAATAACGCATAAAATATCAACTCCCTTTATCTAGTCTTTTATATAAATTATAAAAGACATTTTATGTAAAACTCATAATATAAAATTATTAAAAAGCTTTATATTATATATATTCTGCATAAATAAAAAAAATCCTTTTATATTTTCAAATTTTTTTAAAATATTTTAAGTTTAATTTTTTATAATTTTATGTTATACTTTTATTATAGTGTCTTAATAGAATTATTGTACAAAATATTAATTTTATTATTTATTATTTTATTATACTATAAATCATAAAATATAAATAATTTATATAAAAATATTAGGAGGTAATTTATGCAAATATCAAATATACTTCTTCAAAACAAATTATCTGAAAATATTTATGGACAGTCTTCCGACAATAACATACAAAACGAAAATAGTTATGATACTCAAAATAATACTGAAATCCAAAAAACACAGCCAAAAAGAACCGAACAATCTGAAATAGAGAATACATTAAAATCATTAGGATTTAAAACAAATGATGAAAACGTTAAAATGGTAAATACACTTATAAATAATGACCTTCCCATAACAAAAAGCAACCTTCAAAAATTAAATCAAACTTTAAAACTTATGGGTGAAAATTCAGAAAAAGAAGCAATCTTTCTGATTAAAAATGAAATTTCTCCAACTGTTGCAAATACAGATATTCTAAAAGGATACCTAAATGGAACAACAAATATTTCTAATTCACTAAACTCTGTATTGACAGCGCTTTCTTCTGATACTCAAAATGAAGAAATTTTAGCACTGTTAAATAAATTAACGGAAAACTCAATATCTAAATCAGACATAAAACTTTTTAATGATGCGACTGAACAATTAAAACAAATTTTTTCCAATAAAAAAGTAATAAATATATTAGATGATTATATAAATTCTTCTGATTTTCACGAAAAAATTTCTGAATTTAAGAACAATGTACAAACTTCTGCATCCGAACCCTCAATAAAAGAAAATAATATCCAAAACGCATTTAATACTACTAATAGTACAAATACGTTGAAACCAAATAATATAGTAACCTCACAGTCTAATAATTCTTATGAAAATCTTGAAAAACAAATATCAGACACATCTTCAAATAAAATCACTGTTCCCACAAATAATACTTATAATACACAATATACTGATACTACAAATAATCAAATGAATCAAAACTCTGGCTTAACCATTAATAATTCACCTATTTATAAAAATGCAACAACAAATTTTATAGATTTATCAATACAAACTCAAAATACAGAAAGCTCTAGTAATATAAAATATGAAGCTAATAATAATACTACTATTACATCCCAAAATCAAAATACTAATAATACCACTATCATTGAAGATGCTTATAACAAATCCATTATTAATGATAATACTATAACTACTAATAATACACCTATTAATACATTTTCTTCTGAAAATACACAATACAATATTCAAAATCCATCTGACCAAACCACACAATATTATGATGCCCAAACAAACCCTCAACAGCAAAACCCTCATGGTAATTCTTCTGTTTCTTTCTCCAAAACAGACTCCACTCAGCATAACCCTGTTTCTTCCCATAACCAGACAAACCCCCAACAGCAAAATTATCAAGGTAATTCTTCTGTTTCCATTTCCCAAACAGACTCTGCTCAGCATAACCCTGTTTCTTCCCATGACCAGACAAACCCTCAACAGCAAAACCCTCAGGGTAATTCTTCTGTTTCTTCCTCTAAAACAGACTCTGCTCAACGCACACCTGTTTCATCTGATACTATAACAAACTCTCAATACTTAAATCATAAGCCTAATACTATACAAATTTCTCAAACTACAGACATAAAATCCTCTCCAACAAATTCAACAACTCAATATAATGTTAAACAGACTCAATTTATAGAAACAACACAAAACAGTAATACTACTATTAGCATTGAAAAAAACTCTCCAACATCAAACGAAATTGAAAATAACAACACTAAACTCAATAATACTCTAATTAGTTCTCAAGAGCATAAATATACACAAAATAATTATCAGCTTAATCAATATACCAAAACCATCCAACCACAAAATTTTGAGAAAACAGAAGTGTCTTCATCACATATTAAACAACTTTCATTATCAAATAATACTATTTCTCCAATTGAGCAACTAATGAATAAACATAAAAATATATTTATACCCATTTTAGAAAAATCTATAAATTCAGGCTCTTTGGATATGTTTCGTAAAATGCTTTCAAATTATGGATTTAATGAGAAATTTTCAATTCCAGAATTGTCGTCTGCACTGGAACAACTTCTGCCCGAAAATTCAAAATTAAAAACAGCATTTAATTTATTGCCGGAAGTAAAGATAGCGCTTTCTTTTTCATTAAAATCAAATACACAATCTCATTTACCGCCTTTTACACAAGATACTGAAAACACCGAAAATCAACAAATTTCACAAAATATCATAAGACAACAATATAGACAAAATACAGAATTAAAACCAAATGATATTACAAAAATTCAATATGGTAATGTTATAGAAGAAAATGATACTATAACATCAAAACTATCTTATGAAGATAAAACAACATATGCAAAAATACCGTTTAATAATGCAGAATCAAAAAGCACTAAAAACATTGAAAATAATACTAAAAAACAAGAAACAATTACTTTTGATAAATTATTTTTTCAAAATAAAGAATTACTTTTGCCTCAAATAAAAAAATCAATAAGTGAAAATTCTCTAGCGGGTTTTAAAGAATTTCTTTCAAATATGGGATATAAAGAACACCTTTCTCTTGTAGAAATGAACAATACATTAAAAACCGCTCTTTGGAATAATAAAGAACTTCTTCAAAAATTTTCTGATATTCCCGAAGTAAAATCAGCGTTATCAGAATACAAGACCTCTAAACATACCGAAAATACAGTTACTAAAAAAGAACTTCCTGATTCCATACCTGAAAAAAATACTTTTTCATTAAATGATTTTACCATAAAAGATTTAAAGAAAATATTTGAATCAGCATTTAAAAACTACCCTAAACTAAATGAACGTACACAAAAGATTTTAAATGTAAAAGAGAGTTTTATGAATAAAGCAATGAAAAATTTATCTCTTGATTTTTCAAAAGAATATGATGAACTTAATAATTATTCAGAAAACTTTACAAAAAAACTCAATAATATTCAAAGTGAAATAAACTCAGTACAAAGTCCTGTTTCAAATGAAATATCATCTGAAATAAAAAATATAATGAATAATCTTGAGTTTTCATCACAATTTAAAGATACGACATATTTTCAAATTCCAATTATAATAAATAATAATCAAACAACCGCTGAATTATATATTTTTAAAAATAAAACCAAAAATAAAAACTCAAAGTCCTCTAGTGCAGTATTATCACTTGACTTAGCATTCTTAGGCCACTTTGAGGCTTATATAAGTAAAGCAGAAAGAAATATATCATGTCAATTCAAAACTGAAAATAAAAATATAGAAAAATTAATTTCATCAAAAATATCCGATTTAAACAACGCTTTGAAAAATTATAATTACAATCTTAAACAAGTGACATTTAAAGAACTTGATGAAAAATTTACTGTTATTTCAAAAGAACCTTCATTAATAAAAAAAGGACAAAAGAAATCTTCCTTTGCCCTTGACATAACAACATAAAAACTATCATTATTTAATTATAACAAAACAATAATAAATTTATAAATATTTTAGACTTCTTTCAAAGCTTTACAGTACTTACATAAGAAAGAAGTCTTTCATTATTTTTGTTATAATTAATATATTTATATTAGAATCCTCATTTTTTCAATTCTATTTCTGTCAGTTTCCTCAATAATGAATTTAATATCGTTTTCCTCAATA
Source organism: uncultured Clostridia bacterium (assembly GCA_949948985.1). Classification (GTDB taxonomy): domain Bacteria; phylum Bacillota; class Clostridia; order Lachnospirales; family CAG-274; genus MGBC114079. The sequence continues at coordinate 4,908 of CATLIG010000056.1, forward strand.
GTTTCTCCTTTTTCAGGAAATCTTCCAATAACTCCAACAACATATCCGCCAATAGAATCAAAATCCTCAGATTCAAAATTAGTACCTATTATTTCATTGACATCAGATATTTTAGCACTACCGTCAACAATAAATTCATCATCTTTAACAATTTTTATTTCTTCTGTTTCATCGTCAAATTCATCAGATATCTCTCCAACAATTTCTTCAAGAAGGTCTTCTAAAGTAACAATTCCAGAGGTCCCGCCATATTCATCAAGAATAATAGCCATAGAAAGACTTTTGGTTCTCATAACAGAAAAAAGCTCACTGCAAGATTTGGATTCATAAGTAAAATAAGGTTTTCTCATAGTATCCGCAATATTAAATTCATCTGTATTTTCCGCAAACATACAATCTTTAATTGATATAATTCCAACAATATCGTCAATGTTTTCCTTATATACCGGAAGTCTTGAAAATTGCTCTTCTCTAAAAACCTTTAAAACATCCTCATAAGTAGAATTAATCTCAACAGCGACAATATCTGTTCTTGGTACCATAATATCCTTTGCGTCAGAGTCGCCAAAGCCTATAACATTATTAATCATTTCTCTCTCATCAACTTCTAGAACACCCTCTTCGTGTCCTACATTTACCATGGTAATAAACTCTGACTCTGTAATAGTAGGCTTTTTCTTGTTAAAATCGCAGCCTAAAATTTTAAATAAAAACCCTGTAATAATATTAAGTACCGCAACAATAGGTGTAAATATAAACATACAAAAAGCAATAGGTTTTACAACCCATACACAAACCGTCTCTGCCTTTTCTGTCGCAAAAGTTTTCGGAGTTATTTCACCAAAAATCAATACTAAAAAAGTAAGAATACCCGTTACAATACCAACTGCTCCGCTGCCAAAAACATCCATAGTAAAAGATGTAGCCAAGGCGGAAGCGCCAATATTAACAAGATTATTTCCAACAAGTATAGCGCTTATAAGTTTTCCTTGGTTAGAAAGAACTTTTTCAATAAGCTTTGCGTTTTTAACACCTTCATCGACCATACTTCTAAGTCTTATTTTGCTAAGAGACATAAGCGCTGTTTCAGAAGATGAAAAAAAGCCTGATAAAAATAACAGGAAAACCAAAAGTAAAATTTGCAGCGAACTCGACGAGTCCATACTGGCAGGATCCACTAAAAATCACTCTCCTAAAATAAATAGTAAAAATTGAAATAAGCTTACGGAATTAAGTATATCATAAATAATCTCTATTTGCAAATAAATTTATTTGTAAATACAAAATATTTTTATAAATACAGCGCGGGTTACAAACCCGCGCCATAAAAAATTATTGTTTTATTTTAAATTCAAAATTTGAATCAAGTACTTTTTTAAAAATAGAGGCGGCGTCCTCTGCTGTAACTTCATCATTTCCCGTCACATTCATACGCTTAATATATTCCTCATCTCGAACAGAGTCTTTATTTTGAACATATTTTAAAGTCAATTCAACATCTGTTGTATCAATATTACCGTCCCCATTAACATCACCTATCGTAATAACTTTTTCATCTGCCACAGTTACTTTACATTCATCACTGAATTCTCCATCTTCCGTTTTTACTTTAATAACTGTCTCTCCGACACCAATAGCGGTAACAACTCCTTTATCGCTTACAGAAGCAACCTTATCATTGTCTGAAGACCAACTAACATTTTTATTTAAAGCATCCGATGGAGAAATAACAGAATAAAGCTGATAAGTTTCTCCCGGTTTAATTTCTATGCTTTTTGGTGAAACCGAAACACCTGTTACTTTACGTTCAGCGCTAACTGATACATTATCAAAATAAATATTGCCTGCGGCAGTTTTTACAAGTCTTATTTGTTTAAGCTCCAATGGAGTTTTGGAAATAAGATTTGAATTAACAGTTCCAATAGGCACATCACTTATATTATCAACATTGTAATTACCGTCTGTTCCATGAAGATAAGCTGACGTCACCGCTGTTTTATTATCAAAGTCAAGGTCAATTTTTAATCTATACCACTTATTAGGCTGCAATACTCCAAGTTCCTGACTTGTATGAGTAGTTCCAGTATTTGCCCCAGGCGTATCTGAAGTAATTACATAAGTAGTACCGTCTATATCAGTTAATTGGTAAAAAATATTATTTGATGAAAAATCCGTGCTTCCAAATCCGTTTCCATCGTCTTCAGTCGCCTGATTTTCAAAGAATATACGGAATGTTCTTCCCGTTGAGTCGGCAAGAAAATCAGTAGTAAATGAAACTTTCCCGTTTCCGGCAGGGTCGTTGAATTTTTTAAATACCGCTTTGTCAATAAGTTTAATTTTAGCTGATGAATTTCCTGAAATATTATCGACATTATTAAGCTCTATTTTCTCCATAGCTGAACCAAATTGTCTGTAATATTTGCCGAAATCAGATTCATCTTTATCATTAAAATACCTGTCAGAATCCACTTCCGTATTCTGACCTGTTCCGTTTACAACAAGGACAATATTTCCTGTTTCCGCCGTTCCTTTAAGGTTATCTCCATAGCTTACATAACCTTTTACTTTAAGCGCTGTATTACCGCACTTATCATAATTAATCGTTCCATCGGCATTTACAACATCCCTCTGTCCATCGACAACTTTCCACGTAATATCTGAAAGCTGATTTCCATAATTAGGAAGTCTGTCGCCCTCATCCATTACATAGCTTTCCTCAAACGCCGCCGCGTCATCTTGGGCAATTTTTGTCAAATCCTTGAAATAAACATTATCAATATAAAATTCACATACATCTATACTTCTTGTAGGTCTAAATCTAAGTATACTTGGAATAAATCTAGCTGCGTTAGCCGCTGTATATTCTTTTGCCGGCGCCGCATTTAAAATTGAGTTTTTAACATCTCCTGATTCATCAAGTAAATAATAATCTATTTTCGGCGCCGTACCTGATGAAACTCCTCTTGTGTCAACAACCATTTTAAATCTGAGCCATTCATCTGTATCAGGAGCGATAGTCTTTCTGTCTTTACTGTTATGATTAATATTAGCAAGAGCCTCAGAAGCTGAAATTCTAAGCTGACCTATAGAATCGCTTCCTCTCAGATATACTTCCATATATCCGCCGTCGGATACATTGCCCATATAAAAATCAAAACCTACCTCAAAGACTTTATCCTCTTGTTTTCCAAAATTATAGTCAAAATCATGAATACCTTTACCTGGATCAACCTTATCGTCCATTTCTGTCTTAGCGGATTGTTGCACTCCAAAGAATTTTCCTTTATCAGCATATTCAGTTCCATCGATTTTATTTGTTACGCCCCATTTTATCTTGTCGCTTTGTTCATATCCTGTAGTCATTTTCAGATTTTCTGATTCCGCACCTATTGTTTCATTTTCAAAATCCACAATACCGGCATTATTTCCAGTCAAAGACCCAACAATAATATTAAATTCTCTGACCTCTTTCTGATCTCTGTAACCGTCTATGTCCAAAGATAATTCCACTGTCAGCTTAGCGTATTTTACACCGCTTCCATACTCACCTACAACAATAGTATTTCCATTCAAAACACTGCTGTCGGAAGATGTCCAGTTTACATTCACCTTCAAATCTGTATTAAAAGAAGAATCAAGCTCCATATCTTGCAAAATAATTGTATTCGGAACAGAAATGCTGTCCGCAATTTCTTTCAGCTTATTTTTTGGAGTAACCTCGTCAAATCCGTCTGGATTCCAGTTATCAGCCTTTGACACTCCATATTTTTGTTTAAGATGCATAAACGGAGTAAGTTTTTCATTATAATCATACTCTGTATCATTTTTAGAGTACGCTGGAGTAATTCCTCCCGTGTTACACTTTGAAATTCTTATAATTTTATCATTTGTTAAAGCCGTGTCACTTTCAGTCTTGGGTGCGACACCGCTTATTTCACAGTTATAATACACAACCTGACCAAATGCCTCTTTTATATCACCCAATAAAGTATTTCCTGTACCGGCAACTTTGGAATTCATAATAAGAATACCGTATTTGTCGCCTTCTTCTTTTGTACTTTTAGCTGTAATATTATCGGCTGAAATTGTACATCCATTAAATACAACTCTTGAATCAGCGGATACAGTACCACTCATTATACAATTTTTAAAATAAGCTCTTGACTTGTTATCCACTGCTACAGACGTATCCGTATTCAAAAATTTACAATCGTCAAATGTGGCTTTGTCTGCTGACACTGTACAGCTGCCCAAAGAAATTCCGTTTACAGAGATATTTTCAGCGGAAGACGCTACAGTAAGACCAGAAATATTTACTTCTCCTGTTTTATCCTCTATTGGTCTGATATTCAAATTGTTTTGTTCTATAGTAATATTTTCATTATATGTTCCTGGTGCGATATAAATTGTTTTTCTTTTTGTTGATGTACCTGAGTTTTCTTTCATATATGCCACAGCTGCGGCTACCGTTTTATAGCTTTCTCCCTCAACCTCGTCTGCTGCCGGATCAACGTCAACAGAGTTTTTATTTGTTGGAGAAAGCGTTACAACTCCTTCAGGGAAAGCATCAACAGTCAAATCATTAAGATAATACTCAATATTTGTATAACCCATTTCACAGTAATCGCCATTCATATCAGCGGCTGAATTTGGATTAAGACCTCTTGCGAGTTCCCAGTCATCGGGCATACCGTCATTGTCACTGTCAACAATTTCTTTTGTTGTATATTTAGGCGGATATTCATAAACCGTATCACACGCAACCTTATTTTTGTCTAGCGTACTTTTTATCGCCTCTAACTCTTTCTTTTTACTATCAGAGGTTTCCTTATCAATCATTTCTTGTGTTATATAGTGGTATGTTCCTGTAAGAGTACCTGTTCCATTTTTTGCCTCTTCCATAACCTGTTTGTCAATAGGAGTACGTGAATCGGCATTAATTCCTGTTCCTGCGAAAGCGAGTACTTTTTCATATGCTTCATCCGCTGTATCTACATTTTCAGAAGCAAGTACAGATAAATCCTCTTTCTTTGAATCAGGATTATACTGATTAAAAGTCTTTCCACCATCTTTATAAGTAGTTATATTGCCATAATCATAAAGAGGCATACGTTTATCAACCTTACAGTAGCCTTTTTGAAGCTTATTTCCGTTACTGTCAAGAACAGCATCGTTATTCAGAGTTGTTGCATAATCAATAACATCGTCTGCCCAGTTATTGTCCTCGCTGTTTTTAACAGTTCCGTCTTTATCTATTATTTTATTTCCTGTTAAATAAAATCTATAGTTATGTCTATTAGAACCATCTATTTTTAAATAGTTATATCCACCGCTAGTTGAATTTCCCGCTTTAAAATAGTTATTCACATAGTTTACATGACCGTGCGTACCATATGCCGTCTGGTATCCCCAGTCATAATTTACATTGTTTACATAATCCATTACATATGTACCGACAACTTTACCTCTGTAGTTTCTTGAAATATTATGAGCAATCATATTATGATGCCATGAATTCTGTCCTCTTCCAAACATTATTCCAAAACCATGAGCTCCTTTTGGATGATTTCCCCATGAGTCAGACGGTCCAATAACACTCCATTGAATTGTCTGATACATATTATGTGAATATAACGCAAGCTGTTCATCAGTCGCCCACCCTGTCGCACAGTGGTCAATCATAGACAGAGAACCGTGAGAACCGCCCCATCCGTCATAATCCCTGGCACCGCTGTCTGGTCCTGGTCTTGAACTTACAAAACGAATAATAATATTATCGCCGCCCATTCCAAGCTTATAATTTTTAAGAGTAATTCCACCGCCGCCTGGTGCCGTCTGACCCGCAATAGTAATATTTCCTTTTACAACAACATCGCTTTTAAGTTCAATAGTTCCGCCGACATCAAAAACAACAATCCTGTTAGAACCGCTTACAGCGTCGCGGAAAGAACCTGGGCCACTGTCATTAAGATTCGTAACATGATAAATCTTTCCACCTCGTCCGCCGGTAGCATATTTTCCTGCACCCTCAGCTCCCGGAAATGCAATTATTCTATTTTCTGCCAAATCAACTTCAGCCATACTTTCTGTTTCAGAAACATTGTCATCAGAAACTTCAGCAAAAGATGTCAGACAGCTGCTTACAGAAATTGCCGCTGTCAATATTAATGCAATAAGTTTTTTCATAAAATAACTCCTTTCATAATAATATAATGACAATCAGCATTATAACAACTTACAGAATTTTTAGTACGAAACAATAAAAGAATTTCTTAATATATCAAGGTTTCATTAAATGTTATTCATTCTTTTATCGTTTAGCTATAATTAAACATTACCTTTCATAAACATCAGTAAATTATTTTATTGTTTTTATCAATAATTTTATTAATCACTGTAAACAGATATTGTTTAAAATGTATCTGATTATCATTGTTAATTAAATTTTTATGTACAACTTTAACATTTAACCATTTTTATTATACATAATTTTGTAAAAAAAATCAATACATATATTTTAAAATTTTAATAAAATCTCAATTTTTAATTTTACGGATTTATTGAAAAAAACAAGCATTTATTTAAGAAATACTCTAAAATAAACACTTGTTTTTTACACCTGATAAAAAATAAAATTTGTCATAATAACTAAAAATCATACTTTTGCTTAATTAAAAAATTTATCTGTTTTTTTCATTTTTAATTTCTTCCCATCTCACAGCGTCAATAATAGCATCCTCAATAGTTCTTTGTGCTTCCCATTCAATAGTATTTTTAGCGCGGTTTACATTTGCGTAAGAACCGCATACATCTCCGGGTCTTCTTTCAGTATATACAACCTTAAGTTTTTCACCAGTAACATTTTGAAAAGCAAAAATAAACTCATTAACAGTAACTCCTGTACCCGAGCCAATATTTATCGGCAGAAAATTTTTATATAAATTGTCAGCACGCCTAAAAGCTATATCATAGTTTTCAACTGATTTAACAACCGCAAGAGCCAAATCCCATATATGGAAGTAATCTCTTATACAAGTACCATCTCTTGTCACCCAGTCATTTCCCGCGACCTTTATTTCACTTTCCTCACCGTTCCATATTTTTAAAACTCGGCTTAATAAATTTGATGAGTTTTTTATGTTAAGACCTGTTCTTCCTTTTGGGTCAGCGCCTACAGGATTAAAAAACCTAAGAACAATACAACACATATCATAAGCGTCACAAAAATCCTTTAAAATCATTTCTGTCATATATTTTGTTCTGGCAAACGGACTTCTTGGATTTATAGGAGAACGCTCAGTAACCATAAATCCGGGAACATCATCATATATAGCAGCGGAAGAAGCGAAAATAACTTTTTTACAGCCTAAGTCTTTAAGATTTTTTAAAAGCTCCATACTTTTTACAACATTAGCGTAATAATACTCATATGGCTTTCCGACAGATGCCCATACCGCTGATTTTTCCGCAAAATGTATAACAATCTCAATATCGGGATTTTCCTCAAAAATTTTAGAGAGCAATTCTTTATCAGTTATATCTCCCTGATAAAAATTATCTTCAGTAAGATAAGGGGCATCCTCAGGCTGACAAATATCTAAAATATAAGGCTTATGACCATTATCACTTAAAGCATAGCAAATTATACTTCCAAGATAACCTGCACCGCCTGTAATAAGAACTTTCATAATCCGCATCACCGTCCATTCATAAAAAGATACTTTAATTTTAATCCATAATATAAAAAATCTCAAGATATTTTTGTAAAAAATTTAAATTTCAGTAAAAATTTTGCGAATTGCTATAAATTACGCTAAACAACATAAATAATTATATCCATGCCCCATCAAGGGAAATAACCTGTCCCGATAAATAGCTTGCTTTGTCTGAAGCGAGGAAATATACTGTTTCCGCTACTTCTTCTGTTTTTCCAAAACGCATAAAAGGTATTTCATTAATAAGATTGTCTTTTTCCTCTTTTGATAAAAATCCGTTCATTTCAGTTTCTATAGCTCCGCAGGATACGGCGTTTACCCTGATTCCACAAGGACCAAGCTCTTTTGCTAAGGCTTTTGTAAAAGAATTTACCGCCCCTTTTGACGATGAGTATATTACCTCGCAGGATGCTCCAACATTTCCCCATACCGATGAAATATTTATAATTGAACCTTTTTTTTTGTTTATCATATATGTTAGTGCTATGTGGGTACAATTATACACACTTTTCAAATTCACATCAATGATTTCATTCCACATATCAGGTTTCATTTCATTAAAAATACCTATATAGGATATACCGGCGTTATTCACAAGAATATCAACTCCGCCAAAAAGCCTTTTTATTTCGTCAAACATTTTATAAACCCCATCATAATCGGAAACATCGCATTTAATAGCAATAACATTTTTATTAAACTTTCTCATATTATTCTGAATTTCTATGAGTCTTTCAAAAGAATTTCTGCAATTTATAATAACATTAAAATTTTCAAGAGCAAATTTCTCAGCGATTGCCAATCCTATTCCTCTTGAAGAACCTGTAACAAGAACCGTTTTTCTTTCAGGCAATAATTATTCACCTCTAAGCATAGCAATTTCTTCTTTATATAGATTTGTATTTTTATCAAGCCATGGCGTTTCAAGTATCAGTATCTTTCCCTCAGCATATTTTGAATGAACAATATTGTATATAGCCTCAAATCCAATCATATCTTTGCCCCTTGGATTTGTATCGTCCGCCCCAATATTAGCGTGTCTGTCTTTTTTAGCGCCGCGTATATTCAATGAGCCGTTTATATGAAAAATTTTCAGTCTGTCAAGACCTATTACAGCGTCAAAATTTTTCATAACCCCATCAAAATCATTTATTATATCATATCCGCTGTCATGAGTATGGCATGTGTCAAAACATATCCCTATTTTTTCTTTAAATTTTACTTTTTCTATAATCTCCGCAAGTTCCTCAAAAGACCGTCCTATTTCAGTTCCCTTACCCGCCATTGTTTCAAGACATATAAAAGGCTTTGTATCATTATCAATAACCATATTAAGCCCGTCAGCAATTCTTTGTATTCCATATTCAGCTGTTTTATCTGTATAAGAACCAGGATGAAGAACAATATAATCAGAACCTATAGCGGCTGTTCTGTCAACTTCAGTTTTAAGAAAAGAAACCGCAAGCTCAAAAGTTTCTTCTTTATATGAGGCAAGATTTATAATGTATGGAGCATGAACAACTATATCACTTAAATTATGCTCCTCCATAAATTTACGACCCTCGTCTATTTTAAGTTTTTCTATAGGAGAACGTTTTGTATTTTGAGGCGCTCCTGTATAAATCATAAAAGTATCAGCATTATATGAAGCCGCCTCTTTAGCCGCACAAATAAGACCTCCTGTCATAGAAACATGAGAACCTATTTTAAAATCACTTTTCATAAACTACCTCTTTCCTTTATATTAAAATTCCATCACAATGGTCTGTTTCATGCTGAATAATCTGAGCTGTTATACCAGAATATTTTTGTCTTTGTTTTTTAAAATTCATGTCAAGAAACTCAACCTCAATATTTTTGTATCGAATCGTTTTTCTTGTTCCTGACAAAGAAAGACATCCCTCCTCTGTTTCATAATCGCCTGATTTTTTTGTAATTACAGGATTTATCATTATCATATCCGCAAATCCTATATTAAATACAATAATCCTTTTTTTCACACCAATCATATTAGCCGCCATACCAATACATTGTTTATGGTTCGCTTTAAACGTGTCTAAAAGGTCTGTAATTACTTGACTGTCATTCTCATCGGCATATTGTGACTTTTGATTTAAAAAAAGCACATCTTTTATAATAGGTCTAACCAATTAATTCACCTCTTAAAAATTACTTCCATTATGTCCCCAGTCTTTTATACCCTGATATGTTACATAAACAGCCTTTCCTGGGATATCAAGTTCTTTTTCAAAAATACGGCATATTTCACCCGTCATTTTATCACATAATTCAGAATTAACATTTCCCAATACCTCAACTGAAATAAAAGCGCCTTTTTCAAGTTTATTTCCTCCAAAATATAAATCATAGTTATCTTGTATTCCAACCATAAGGTAACTTTCAGGCTTATTTAGAATAGAAATAGCTTTTCCTAATTCCGACTTTATTTTTTCTTTTTTATTCTGTGATAAAGATACTGTAACTTTTGAATCAATAAATGGCATACTTCTGTTCCTCCGCTTTTAATTTATTTTATATTTTTTATAAATTTGCCGTAAATAAAAACAGATTGCTGTGTTTATCTTACACCCGCAATCAACTCATAGCTTTTCTATAAAATTATTTTAACATAAAAACACAAATGCACCATCAGGGGCTCGAACCCTGGACCTTCTGATTAAGAGTCAGCTGCTCTACCAACTGAGCTAATGGTGCATA
>CATLIG010000057.1 GCA_949948985.1 uncultured Clostridia bacterium
TTAAAAAACATATTAAAATAGTTGGAAATATTTTAACAATAATTGCGATAATATTTATTATTAAAAGAGTTATTGCGATGGATATTAATTATTTTGAGATATTTAGATTTGATAACTTACTTTATTTAATCTTAGTTTTGATGTTGAATACTGCCGCTGTATTTATTGCGGGAAGCGCATGGGGGTTAGTAGTTGAAATAATTGTTGACAAAAAAATTTATAAAAGAAACGCTGTTGTTATACATGCAAAAGCTAATATACTAAAATATGTTCCGGGAAATGTGTTTCAGTACATTGGAAGAAATTCATTGGCACTGCAAATAAATACAGAACATACAAATGTGGCGTTTGCCACCATAGTAGATATATTTTGTACAGTTTTTTCCTGTATTTTTGTTTCAGCTATATTTATGGGAAAATCAATATTTAATTATTTAATACTTTATATTGATAAAATAATTTTTATTACAGTTATAGTATCGTTTATTATTATATGTTTAATAATTTTTATTATATATAAATTTAAATCAAAAATTTACAGCTTTTTCATAAGTCATTTGAAGATTATACATAAAAAGAATATTTTAAAATTTTTATGTATCTTAATGATTTATATATTTAATAATGTTTTATCTGTTTTTGTATATTTGCTTATTCTTAAACTTTTTTTAAATTATAGATTTGATTTGTACTCATTTAGCAATGTAGTCGGTGCATTTAATCTAGCGTGGCTTATTGGATTTATTATTCCCGGCTCACCGGGAGGAATTGGAGTAAGGGAATCAATGATGACTATCATAGCAGGTGAATTGTTAAATAATGATATAATTGTTATTTCTATGGTTATATATAGATTTGTTAATATATTAGCTGATATAGTTTCATATTTAATTGCGGTTTTTGTAACTAAAATTAAAAGTATAAATGACAGGGAGATTGATTTATGAGTGTTAAAATATTATGTATTACAAGAAAATATCCTCCGGAGGTTGGAGGAATGGAAAATTTTTGTTATAATGTTTTTAATGGAATAAAGGCTAAAAACAAAGAAACTAAAATAGTGGCTTTAGGTAAAAAACAAATTAATTTATTATGGTTTTTTCCTTATGCTATTATATATACTTTATTTAATGCTTATAAATATGATGTTTTGTTTGTAGGAGATTCTTTGCTTTGCTTTTTAGGATTTTTGTCAAAAATTTTTTATAAAAAGACAAAAGTGTATATTAATGTTTATGGCCTTGATATTACTTATAAAAATTCAATATATCAATTTTATTTAAAACTATTTTTAAAAAATAGTGCAAACTGCTTTATAGCAATCAGTAAAGAAACAGAAAAACTGCTTATAAAAAGAGGTATAACAAAAACAATTATTATTACTCCCGGAATTGATGTTAATATGTATCAAAAAGAAACTCATAAAAATATTAATTTTTATGATAAATATAACATTAAAAAGGATAATCTTATAGTAATTACTGTAGGAAGGCTTATTGAAAGAAAAGGAGTAGCGTGGTTTATTGAAAATGTTGTTCCTAAATTAAAAAGTGATAATATAACATATTTAATAATTGGTGACGGGGAAAACAGAGAAAAAATTAAATCATTAATAAATAAAATAAAGACAGATATTCAAATAAATATGCTTGGAAGGCTGTCTGACGAAGATTTAAAAGAAGTTTATTTAAATTCTGATATATTTGTTATGCCAAATATAAAAGTAAAGAATGATATGGAGGGATTTGGAATTGTTGCGCTTGAAGCGAGTCTCGCAGGTTTAATAGTTCTTGCAAGCGGTATTGAGGGTATAAAAGACGCAATTATTAATAATAAAAATGGTTTTTTAATTGATAGTCGAGATTCCCATGGGTTTGCCGATAAAATAGAAGAAATTAATATAAACAGAAAAAAATATAATATGGAAGCAAAAAAATTTTGTGAATATACTAAAAAGAATTATTCTTGGGAAGCTATATGTCAAAAATATATTGAAAAGTTATCAGAGTAGAATACTATATTGTTATTTCGCACTAAAAATTTTGGGAATTGCTATTATTAATTATATAGTACAATATATGTTGTTTTATATTTTTTGTGATTATGGAATACAAAAGAGTTATAGATAAAGGAGATAAATTTATGGAATATACAACAGGAAATTATTATGATAAATACAATAGTAAAAATAAAATTGAACAAATACTTATGAATGGCTTTTTTAAAGTTCTTTCCGAATGTCTTGTGTGTATTGATTTTGAAAATATTCTTGAAGCGGGTTGCGGAGAGGGTGAGGTTATTAATTACATAAGTAAATTTCCAAAAATTTCCAAGGGGGGATATTGAGGTTCTTGAACATCTAGAGGATTATGAAAAAGCTTTGAGAGGGCTTACGAGGATTTCACGAAAATATGTTTTAATAAGTGTTCCTAGAGAACCGCTTTGGAGATTTTTAAATATGTGCAGAATGAAGTATCTGAAAGATTTAGGCAATACTCCAGGACATATTAATTATTGGAGCGTCAGGGGCATTAAAAAACTTTTGAAAAAATATGGTACGGTTTTGAAATTAAAAAAACTTTGCCGTGGGTTATGATATTATTAGAAATAAATTAATAGGGGTGTTTTTATGAATATTTCGGTTATTGGGACAGGGTATGTTGGTCTTGTTACAGGAACGTGTTTTGCTGAAATGGGAAACCACGTGTACTGTGTTGATACAGATGAAGAAAAAATTGAGAATTTAAAAAAAAGTGTTATACCTATTTATGAACCAGGATTGAGTGATTTGGTCGCTGATAATTTTAATAAAAATCAGCTTAAATTTACAACAGATATAAAAGAAGCTCTTGATAATACGGATATTTGCTTTATTGCGGTTGGTACACCCATGGATAAAGACGGAAGCGCTGATTTACAATATGTACTTGATGTTGCTGAGAAGATAGGTATGTTTATGAGTCATGATATGATAGTTATAGATAAATCAACTGTTCCTGTTGGAACGGCTGACAGAGTTTTAAGTATTATTAATGGTGAACTTAAAAAAAGAAATCTTAATTATTTATGCAAAGTTATATCAAATCCTGAATTTTTAAAGGAGGGAACGGCTGTCGAGGATTGTATGCGTCCTGACAGAGTAGTTATCGGTGTTCCTGATAAAGAGGTTGTGTCTGTTATGAAAGAGCTTTATTCGCCTTTTATCAGAAATAGAGACCGATTTATAATTATGGATGTTAAAAGTGCGGAAATGACTAAATACGCGTCAAACGCAATGCTTGCCACAAGGATTTCATTTATGAATGAAATGGCTAATATATGTGAGAGAATTGGTGCTGATATTAATAATGTAAGGCTGGGAATGGGCAGTGATTCGAGAATTGGGTATAGCTTTTTATATGCGGGATGCGGATATGGAGGAAGCTGTTTTCCAAAAGATGTTAGGGCTCTTATTAAGATGGCTGATAATTATGGATATAGGGCGGAAATTCTTGAAACTGTTGAAAAAGTTAATCATAACCAAAAATTTATATTGCTTGAAAAGGCTTTAAATAGATTTGGAGAGGATTTAAGCGGATTGGTTTTTACTTGTTGGGGTCTTGCTTTTAAACCAAAAACAGATGATATGCGAGAAGCTCCATCTATTACTCTTATAAATGAACTTATGAAAAGAGGGGCTTATGTGAAAGCATTTGACCCAAAGGCTGTAAATGAAGCTAAAAAGATTTGGAAAAATGAAAAAAATATTGAGTTTATTGATAATAAGTATGATGCTGTAAATGACAGCGATGCTTTATTTCTTGTTACAGAATGGAAAGAATTCAGGTGCCCTGATTTTTATGAGATAAAAAAGAGAATGAAGAATTTTATTATTTTTGACGGAAGAAACCAATATACTTATGAAATTGCGGATAAAAATGGTTTTGAGTATTATCAAATTGGCAATGTGAGGTGTTAAGTTTTGAAAATAGCCTTTGACGCACAGTTATTAAAAGAAAAACAGAAAACAGGAATTGGTATGGTTGCTGAAAATATAGTTGTTGAGTTTTCAAAAAATAAAGAACATAATTTTTTTGCCAATTATTTCTCTTTTGGAGAATCTCAAGAAAATATCAGTGAAATAAAAAAATATGAAAAAATTGGCATTGAACTAAACGAATGCAAGTGGTTTAACAATATGATTTACAGGCTTATATGGTGTGTTTTTCCTGTTCCGTATTCTTTATTTTTCGGGAAAAAAACGGATATTTCTTTGTTTTTTAATTATTATGTTCCGCCTTTTGCCGGAGGTAAAAAAATTACTATAGTTCACGATATGGTTTGTATGGACTGCCCTGAAACAATGAATTTCAAAACAAAAATTATGCTTAAGCTGACATTGAAAAAATCCATTAAACGTGCCGATAAAATTATTACTATTTCTGAATTTAGTAAAAGACGTATTATGAAATATTTTAATGTGGAAGAATCTAAAATAGCGGTTATTCCTTTAGGGATTAATTTGAATATTTACAGAAACGATTATATAAAAGAAGAGGTTCAAAATGTATGTAATAAATTTGGCATTAATAAAGATTATTTTTTATATCTTGGAACTTTAGAGCCAAGAAAAAATATTGAAAGAATAATTGATGGGTATTATAAGCTGACGCAAATGATATCTGATGTTCCTTTGCTAGTTTTGGCAGGAAAAAAAGGGTGGCTTTTTGAATCTATTTTTGAAACGGTTAAAAAATATAATATTGAGGATAAGGTTATTTTTACAGGATATGTTCCTGAAAAAGATTCTCCTGTTCTTATGTTTGGAGCAAAGGCTTTTGTGTTTCCGTCTTTATATGAGGGTTTTGGCATACCTCCTCTTGAGGCTATGGCTTGCGGAACCCCCGTTATTACATCAAATAGTACAAGTTTGCCGGAAGTTGTCGGAAACTGCGGTATTCTAGTGAATCCGATGAAATCGGAAGAAATATGCGATGCTTTTTTTAAATTGCTTAATGATGCTGAGTTGTATAAAAAATTGTCGGAAACAGGAAGAATCAGAGCTGAAAATTTTACGTGGAAAAAAGCAGCGGATATTGTTTTAAAAGTATGTGAAGAACTGGTGAAAAGGTAATTATATTGTTGCTTTATATAAATTTTATTATAAGGAGGAATTTAAAGTGCTTCCTTTTAAATTGATTCCGTCTTTTAAAGATTATATATGGGGCGGAGATAAACTTAAAAAATTTTATAATAAAAATACAGAAATGGAAACAGTAGCTGAAAGCTGGGAGTTGTCATCTCATAAAGACGGCGTGGGAATTATAGGAAGCGGAAAGCTTTTTGGAATGAGATTTGATGAGTTTGTAAAAAAGTATCCTAATTCTATTTACAAGGGGTTTAACGCTGAAAATGATTTTCCTATTCTTGTGAAACTTATTGATGCTAAACAAAATTTGTCAATTCAAGTTCATCCTGATGATGAATTTGCGGAAGTATATGAAAATAGTAATGGAAAAACTGAATTGTGGTATATTTTGGACTGCGAGCCGGGTTCATATTTATATTTTGGGTTTCATCATTCAATATCTCCTGAAGAGTTTGAACGAAGAATAAATCAAAATAATATTACTGACGCACTCAGGAAAATTTATGTTAAAAAAGGTGATGTGTTTTTTATTGAGGCGGGAACAATTCACGCTATAGGTCAAGGAATTGTTATTGCGGAAGTTCAACAAAACTCAAATACAACTTATAGGGTTTATGATTATGGAAGAATTGGAAAAGACGGTAAACAAAGAAAGCTTCATATAGAAAAGGCTAAAAAGGTTACACGGCTTAAACGGGCTAAACTTTATGAACCTTTTGATTTTGAGCATATTGAAACGAAGTTATTTTACGAAAAAGTATTAGGAGAATGTAAGTTTTTTAAAGTTAGATATTTGTCGCTAAATGGTGAAATACGGGTATTAAATTTAAAAAAAATTTTTTTGTCTTATTTATGTATTGAGGGAAATTTTATTTTGAAATATAAAAAGAATATTATTATGAATATAAAAAAAGGTGATAGTGTTTTTATTCCGGCGGACTGCCCAGATGATATATTTTTAAGTGGAAAGGGCGAATTTATTATAACAACTGTATGATTTAAGATTTTTGAAAATCTTAATCACCAAGGCTAAGCTCAAAATCACAAACTTAAGGGCATCTATAAAAATTTATATATGCCACTCACAGTGGCCACGCTCGGCATATAGACGGTGATAATTAATCACCGTCTATATAGTTGTATAAAAATTTTTTAATATTATTGAAAAATTTTAAAAAATTATATATAATTTATTATATTGTGGATGAATATAAATTTTTGATTTATTATTTATTGTCGTAAATCAGTTATTCATTGTTTATATATAAATTAAATTTTTCGGAGGTTTTTTTTTGAAAAATACTATAGACAAATTAAGAAAAAATGGTTTTTTACAAAAAGAAGAATTTATTGAGCTTATAAAAAACAGAAATGAAAAAAGTTTTAGATATATTTCAAAACTTGCAAGAAAAGAAAGAGAAAAAGTTTTTGGAAAAAAAGTATATATGAGAGGGCTTATTGAATTTACAAACTATTGTAAAAATGATTGTTTTTACTGCGGAATAAGAAAAAGCAACGCAAATGCGCAAAGATACAGACTTTCGGAAACAGAAATTTTAGAATGTTGTAAAATGGGATATAAAATAGGTTTTCGTACTTTTGTTTTACAAGGAGGAGAGGATTTATATTATAATGATGATATAATTTGCCGTATCATTGAAGGTATTAAAAAGAACTATAGTAATTGTGCTATTACTTTATCTATAGGAGAGAAAAGTTATGAAAGTTATAAAAGATTTTTTGACTGTGGTGCGGATAGATATTTATTAAGACACGAAACAGCAAATGAAGAACATTATAAGAAATTGCATCCAAAAGAATTATCTCTTGAAAACAGAAAGAAATGTCTTTTTAATCTTAAAGAAATAGGCTATCAAGTAGGATGTGGATTTATGGTTGGATCACCTTATCAAACGGTAGAAAATATTGTGGAAGATTTAATTTTTATACATAAACTTAAACCACATATGATAGGAATAGGTCCTTTTATTCCTCATTGTGAAACTTGTTTTTCAGAATTTCAAAGCGGTTCGGTTGAACTTACTCTATTTCTGCTTTCAGTGCTTCGTCTTATGTTTAATAGAGTTTTATTGCCATCAACAACAGCTCTTGGTACTCTTGATTTAAAAGGGTGTGAAAAAGGTATTTTGGCGGGAGCAAATGTGGTTATGCCTAATTTATCACCTATTGCGGTAAGAAAAAAATATTCTTTATATGACAATAAAATATTTACGGGAGATGAGACTGCTGAATATAACCTTTTTCTTAGAAATCGAATTAAAGATATTGGTTATAAAATATCAGAGGAGAGAGGCGACTATATATGAGGATAGCACTTTGTCAGCAGAAAATTATTTTTGAGGATAAAAGTAAGAATATAAAAAATATATGTGATTTTTCAAAAGACGCAAAAAAACTTAAAGCGGATATTATATTTTTTCCTGAAATGAGTTTTACAGGTTTTTCTATGAATATTGAGAATATTTCCGAAAAAGATAATAGAAATATTGATATTGTGAAAAATTTAGCATTGGAAAATTCTATTTATATTGGATTTGGATGGGTTAAATCTTTTGCAAATAAAGCTGAAAATCACTACAGTATAATTTCTCCTAATGGCATAATTATATGTGATTATGTCAAAATTCATCCATTTTCTTATGCTGGAGAGAATAAATTTTTTCTAGGAGGAAATGATATTAAAATTTTTGATATTGATAGTATTAATTTTTCGGTTTTTATTTGTTATGATCTTAGATTTCCGGAAATTTTCCAAGTTGCTTCACAAAAAGCTTCTATAGTGATAGTTGCAGCAAATTGGCCTGAAAAGAGAAGTGAGCATTGGAAAACATTGCTTAAAGCAAGAGCTATTGAAAATCAATGCTATATTGCGGGAATTAATTGTTTTGGTAAACAAAGAGAAATTTTTTATTTAGGTGATAGCTGTGTGTATAATCCGGATGGAAAAGCTATTTGCGTGGCAAAAAATAAAGAAGATATGATTATTTTTGATTTTTATGATGACACAAAAAAGTATAGAGATGAATTCCCCATTAAAAATGATAGGAAAATTAAATTATATCAAAAATATTATGAGGAGTTTTTATAGTGAATAAAGTTTTGATTAATTTCGTAAAAAATAATAGGGTTCTTCTTGTTTCATGGGTGTTTGCGGTTGTTTCTATGGTTTTTAATATGCCATCGTGTGAGTATTTGAGTTATATAAATTTTGATGTTTTGATATTATTATTTTGTATGATGATTGTTGTGGAGGGATTGTCGGAAATTGGTCTTTTTAAATCAATAGCTTATTTTATGTTAAAGAAAACAAACAATACAAGAAAACTTACTTTTTATTTTGTTTTTCTGTGTTTTTTCTTTAGTATGCTTATTACAAATGATGTTGCTTTGATTACATTTGTTCCTTTTACAATTATGGTACTAACCATAGCTGATCTTGAAAAGAATATTTTATTTACTGTTATTTTGGAAACAGCCGCAGCAAATCTGGGAAGTATGATGACACCTATAGGTAATCCTCAGAATTTATATCTTTATTCGGTTTCAAATATAGATATATTAGATTTTTTTTATGTTGTTGCCCCTTATACAGTAATTTCTTTATTAATTCTTATCATTCTTTGCTTTTCTATAAAAAAAGAAAATCTTATAGGTATACAAGAATCGGATAATTATTATGTTAATAAAAGTTTTAGACTATACATATATATTGTTTTATTTATTTTATGTATTTTATCTGTTTTGAAAGTTTTTAACTATTATGTTTTATTTATAATTTTATGCGGTATAATTTTTTTTGTGCAAAAAAAATTATTTTTTAAAGTTGATTATAACCTTTTGTTTACTTTTGTCGGTTTTTTTATTTTTATTGGCAACATAGGGAAAATTACGGAAGTAACAGATATTTTTAAAGAAATTTTTATAGGAAATGAAGTTATTGTTTCTATAGTATTAAGTCAATTTATAAGTAATGTTCCGGCAGCTTTACTTTTATCAGAATTTACTGATAATTATAAAAATATAATTATTGGTGTGAATATAGGAGGTATAGGAACTCTTATTGCGTCTATGGCAAGCCTTATTTCATATAAATACTATATGAAAACGAAATATGCTGATGGAAAAAAATATATAGTTATATTTTCTTTAACAAATATTATTATTCTGTCAATTCTATATTTATTTTATTATATTTTTAAATAGTTATGTGCTTTTAAATCAATACAATATGTTTTATATAAATTTACCATTGACTTTTGTTTTTTTTGTAATATTGCACAATAGATATATAATTGAAAAGTTATTTTTTTTGATTTTTTCGTTTTCATATTATTATTGATAATTTATATTATGTTTCAAAAGGGTTTGTTTTCCTTGATAAAGGCAAATGAAAAAATTTGGTCGTTTTATCTATTTACAAATTCTACTACATATAGTAGAATTATATTCATAATTTACTATATGTAGTGGTTGTTATATATAATTATAAATATATTTAAGAATAAACTATAGCGAAATAATAGAATATATTATAGTAAATTCTTATAAAAATTGGTGTATTATAAGTATTATTTTATTATTTCGACTTGAAGATTTTATAAATTGCCATAGGAGGTTTTTGTGTATGTATGCGTATGAAAAATTTTATAAAAATCAAAAAAGTGAGTTTGATACAAGAATAACAGGTTTTCCTAAAATAGTCATAAAAGAAATTATTAAACGTGACGGAAGAAAAGTTGCGTTTGATGAATATAAAATTATTAATGCTATTAAAAAATCTTTTGAGGCTGTAGGGGAAGTTAATGATGAAAAATACTGTAGTGAAATCGCAGATGAGGTTGTTAATGATATTGTTTATAAAATAAATGGAGTTCCATCTGTTGAGGAAATTCAGGATCTTGTTGAAGAAGCACTTATTAAAAAAAATCACGCAAAAGTCGCAAAAGCGTATATACTTTATAGAGCTGAAAGAAGTAAAATAAGAGAAATGAACACAAGTCTTATGAAAATATATGAAGATATTACTTTCAGTGACTCAAAAGACAGTAACATTAAAAGAGAAAACGCTAACGTAAACGGTGATACCGCAATGGGAACTATGCTTAAATATGGTTCGGAAGGCTCAAAGCAGTTTTATAAAATGTTTATTTTAAAGCCTGAACACAGTAAAGCTCACAATGAGGGCGATATACATATTCATGATCTTGATTTTTTTGCCCTTACGACAACATGTTGTCAGATTGATCTTATTAAACTTTTTGACGGAGGTTTTTCAACAGGTCACGGAGCATTGAGAGAGCCTAATGATATTTCAAGTTATTCAGCGCTGGCTTGTATCGCTGTTCAGTCAAACCAAAATGACCAACATGGAGGGCAAAGTATTGTAAATCTTGACTATGCTCTTGCTAAAGGTGTGAAAAAAACCTTTATTAAAAATTATTTTTATAATTTTACAAGAAATTTTGAACTTATATATGATATTGCAAATGCTGATGAAATTACTAAAGAAATAAAAGAAAAACTTTTTTTGGACGGTTTTAAATTTTCTATATCAGAAAATAAAAAATATATGGAAGAAGAGCTTAAAACATACAGTGAAAAAGGATTTGAGATACAGAAAATTCAAAAAATACAGAAATTTGCTCTTAAAAACGCTTTGAAAAAAACGGACAGAGAAACATATCAGGCTATGGAAGCTTTTATTCATAATCTTAATACAATGCATTCAAGAGCGGGAGCTCAGACTCCTTTTTCTTCTGTAAATTATGGTATGGATATATCTGAAGAAGGCAGAATGGTTATTAAAAATATACTTTTGGTACTTGAAAAAGGTCTTGGAAATGGAGAAACCCCAATTTTTCCAATACATATTTTCAGAGTAAAAGATGGTATTAATTATAATAAAGAGGATAAAAATTATGATTTATTCAGACTTGCTTGTAAAGTAAGCGCAAAACGTCTTTTCCCTAATTTTTCTTTTCAAGACGCTCCTTTTAATCTCAAATACTATAAAGAAGGTCATCCTGAAACAGAGATTGCCTATATGGGCTGTCGTACAAGAGTTATGGGAAATGTATATGATAAAACAAAAGAAATTACTTATGGTCGTGGGAATTTAAGTTTTACATCAATAAATTTACCAAGAATAGCTTTACGCTCTGACGGAAATATAGAATGGTTTTTTAGAGAACTTGATAAGAAAATGAATTTGTGTGTTGACCAATTACTTGACAGATTTAAAATTCAATGTGGTAAAAAGGTTAAAAATTTTCCTTTTCTTATGGGACAAGGCGTTTGGATAGATAGTGAGAAACTTGGATGTAATGATTCTATCGAAGAAGTTTTAAAGCACGGTACTTTATCTGTTGGGTTTATTGGTCTTGCCGAATGTCTTAAAGCATTAACAGGTTTTCATCATGGAGAATCAGAAGAAGCTCAAATGCTTGGACTTAAAATAATAAGTTATATGAGAAAAAGAATAGATAAAGAAGCTGAAAAAAGAAAACTTAATTTCTCATTGCTTGCGACTCCGGCAGAGGGTCTCTCGGGAAGATTTTTGAATATAGATAAAAAGCTTTTCGGGGAAATAGATGGAATTACTGACAGAGAATATTATACAAACAGTTTTCACATACCTGTTTATTATCCTTTAAGCGCTTTTAAAAAAATCAAGCTTGAAGCTCCTTATCATGAACTCACAAATGGCGGACACATAACTTACGTGGAACTTGATGGTGATACGACAAAAAATGTTGATGCTTTTGAGAAAATTATACGCTATATGAAAGAATCAGGAATTGGATATGGCTCAATAAACCATCCCGTAGACAGAGATCCTGTCTGTGGTTTTAACGGAATAATAGGGGATGTTTGTCCTTGTTGCGGAAGAAAAGAAGAAAATATTTCTTTTGAGAGGATAAGAAGAATTACAGGTTATCTTGTGGGTACTCTCGACAGGTTTAATGACGCAAAGCTTGCAGAAGTAAAAGATAGGGTTAAACACAATATTTCAAAGAAATAAATAATATTATGTATGAAAATTTAGTCGTAATATTAGCTTTTTTATTTAATTTTACAGCAACTTTTGCTAGAGATGGAAAAAATACTGAATAAAATATTTTTTCTTTTCTCTATTTATTCAAAAATTGCTGTAAGTATTATTGGATAATTAATAATTTTGATATTATTAAACAAGTCTGTAAATTAATTTTATAAACTACAGCTATACCTACTAATAGACCTGTTTGGTATTTAAACAGATGTATGAAGGAAAATGATATGAAAAAAACTCTTGTTGTTATTGCGGGACCTACCGCTTGCGGGAAAACAGCTGTTTCTGTTGAATTTGCTAAAAGGATTGACGGAGAAATAATTTCTGCCGACTCTATGCAGGTATATAAATATATGGATATAGGAACAGCTAAAATTACTGAAGAAGAAAAAAGAAATGTGGTTCATTATCTCATTAATGAGCTTTATCCTGATGAAGAATATTCTGTTGCTGTGTTCCAAAGTATGGCAAAAAAATATTCAAATGAAATTTATTTAAAAAATAAAATACCTATATTGGTTGGAGGAACAGGTTTTTATATAAACTCTTTTGTATATGATGTGAATTTTAAAGAAACAGAAAATGATATTGCTTTTAGAAGTGAACTCCAAAAAATCTCAAATGAAAAAGGAAAGGATTTTCTTTTTACAATACTTCAAAAATGTGACCCAAAATCATGTGAAAATATTCATCCAAATAATGTGAAAAAAGTTATACGTGCACTTGAATATTTTAAGCAGACAGGACAGCCTATTTCTGAGCATAATAAAATAGAAAAAGAAAAAAAATCTCCGTATAATACAGTTTTTGTGATATTGTATATGAAGAGAGAGCTTTTATATGACAGGATAAATAAAAGAATTGATATTATGCTTGAAAAAGGATTGGTTAATGAGGTTTCAGGGCTTCTGAATAAATATGATGAAAAACTTGTTTCAATGCAAGGTTTGGGATATAAAGAAATTGTTTCATATTTAAAAGGAGAAATATCTTTGGAGGAGGCTGTATATATACTAAAGAGAGATACACGCCATTTTGCAAAAAGGCAGCTTACATGGTTTAAACATCAAGTGAAAGACGCTAAATGGATTGATATGTCAGATTGTGATATAATAAAGGCGGCAAATGAAATATATGATTTTTATGAAAAATCTATTGAAAATAAGGAGTAATTGATAAATAATGGATTTAACGGAATATATTGTTAAAAGTTTTAATATTGATAAAAAAGTTGCGGAGTTTTGCGTATATGAAGAAGAAAAGGTAAAAGATAAATTTTTTGAGATTGAAAAGATTGCGGAGATTAACCAATATAAAGTTTTAAGCGCTATGCAGAAAAATAAACTTAGCGATATACATTTTGCGGCTACAACCGGTTATGGATATAATGATTTAGGCAGAGATACACTTGAAAATATATATGCTGATGTTTTTCACACAGAATCTGCGCTTGTAAGACCACAGATAATTTCAGGCACGCATGCTCTGACAGTCGCTTTATTTGGAAATTTAAGATATGGAGATGAAATCTTATCTCCTGTAGGAAAACCATATGATACACTTGAAGGTGTTATAGGGCATACAAGAGATGTTAAAGGTTCATTAAAAGAACATGGAATTTCTTTTAAGCAGGTTGATTTATTAGATGATGGAACTATTGATTATAAGTCTATAGAAAAAGGAATAAATTCAAAAACAAAGCTTGTTACAATACAACGTTCAAAAGGCTATTGTTTCAGACCAAGTCTTACAGTAGATGACATAAAAAAAATTATTGATTTTATAAAAGATATACGTTCAGATATTATCTGTATGGTTGATAATTGCTATGGTGAATTTGTGGATGTTATTGAGCCAAGTGATGTTGGCGCAGACCTTGTTGTAGGGTCCCTTATTAAAAACCCGGGAGGCGGACTTGCTCCTGTCGGAGGATACATTGTTGGAAAAAATGAGTTTGTTGAAAATGCGGCTTACAGACTTACTTCGCCAGGTTTAGGAAAAGAAGTCGGACCAACTTTAGGTGTTACAGCCACTTTGTTTCAAGGATTATTTTTATCTCCTAATGTGGTTTGCTCAAGTCTTAAAGGCGCTATATTTGCATCAAAAATTTTCGATGACTTAGGATATAATGTAATGCCTAAGCCAAGTGAAAAAAGAGCGGATATAGTACAAGCTATACAAATGAATAATGAAGATGAATTAATTAATTTTTGTCAAGGAATACAAAAAGGTGCGCCTGTTGATAGTTATGTTATTCCTGAACCATGGGATATGCCGGGGTATGATTGTCCTGTTATTATGGCGGCGGGAGCCTTTGTTCAGGGTTCTTCTATAGAACTTAGCGCGGATGCTCCGATAAAAAAACCATATACTGTCTATATGCAGGGAGGGCTTACTTGGTATCACGCAAAAATAGGTATAATTACTGCTTTAGATAAAATGTATAAATCAAATTTAATAAAATTATAGTTTAGACCTGTTTAATAACCTCCATAAAATCGCCTGACAAATCTTTTTTGCTATATTTTCCCTGATTTTTTTGAGATATTTCCCCAATATTCCCGCAAAAATCAGGTTTATCCTATCTTTGTTTGCTTGACGAAAAAATCTTTTGTCAATCGTTATTACGGTGGTTTTAACTATAGTGAAATAATAAAAGAATGAACAAACAAGTTTTAATAAAACCTGATATATTAAGCAATTCTTTTATCATTTCGCATTAAAAATTTTACGAATTGCTATAGGTCTATTGGAAGTGATATTACTACAAGGTTTTCTCTTAGTCAATAGAATTTAACAAAAAGAGGCTGTAAATGAATCAATATATGTTTGTAAAAAAACAGAATAAGGATTTTTCTCGAAAAAGAAAATTGACATTCTCAACAATGATTCACTTACTTCTGTCTATGAATGGAAATACAATTAGCAAGGAACTTTT
>CATLIG010000058.1 GCA_949948985.1 uncultured Clostridia bacterium
GTAAAAATTCGGTTTTGGGTATATCTTTCGTTCTTCCTTACCTCTCCCAATAATTTTTCAAGTCCTTTTATAACAGTTTTATTTTCTTCTGTCCAATTAATGACGGGAACCGTCTGAAGTATATAATCCTTTGCTTTTCTTCTTTTACAGCGTATCTCTTTCAGTTTATCGTATAATTCAATAATTTCCGCCTGACCGGTTTCCCTGAACTCAATAATATGGAGTATGTCCTGCGTTTCATCGTTGGCGTCCTGCTCAACAGACAGGAAAATACTATGATTCTGCTCAATCTCTCTTAAAAAAGTGAGAAAATTGTCAATTCCTGTGCTTATATATTTTTCGTTTTCCATTTCCGACCCTCTTTTCCATTTTACAAAAAGCATTCATAGGTTTTAAAATTTTAATTGTCAATTTAACGATTTCTTCGTATATACATTCTGATACAAAACATTGTCAAGAAAACTATACTTACCGTTGTCCAATCCGTATAAGCCATAAATCCTCCTTAGCCGAATTTTCTGAACCTGAGCCATTGCATTATGTAAGCCGGTGTTTCCCATCTGTCGTAGGTTTTGCTTCGTAAACATTTCTTTTTTTATTTGCCATAATATAAAGCCTCCTATGATATTATTTTTATTTTATCATAGAAGACTTCTATTTTGTATTTTTTTATTTACAGAAATTTATTCATACTCTCGTTTACTCCGATTAATTTATATTCTTTTAAATCCTACTTTTTGTCAATAATAACCCTCTTACCGGCTTCATCATAATTAATATCAAGAATACTATCTAAATCCCGTAATCTGACATAATTTTCACCATTTTTTAAAATCTTATGTACAATAATATTTTTTCCGTCAGCAATCATATAGTCTTTTGAAACGGTTACTCCAAAAGAAGGTACTTTGGTTTCCGCGTTATATCCTACATCAAAGCCTGCTTGTTTCATATCGGCAAGGCAGATAAAATTTTTACCGTTTTTTAAAATACGGTTTACATCATATTCTTTGCCGTTTACATTCAGTTTTATTTTTTCAGTCAATTCCTTATCCCCCTTAATATTTTTATTATCAGGGCTATTTTCAGCAAGTCTGTTTTTAAAACTTTCCCAGTCTTTTGTATCTTCAACAAAAGGGGCAGGGCAGATTTTATGAGTTACATCATAATGACGTACAATATTGTTAATAGTTATATTATATTTTTTCATAAGCTGTTTAACAAGCAAAACAGCATTACTGACAGTCTCGTCTTTAAAATAATATTTACCGCAGCTGTCTTTTCTGCTGCAAAGCTCAATACCGATACTATTGTTGTTTCTGCAATAAGTATGATAATATTTTTTAGCTCCGCAGTGCCACGCTGTATCTGTATCTTTGACAGACTGATAAATTTCATTTTCATCAACAAAATAATGTGCCGATGCGTTTCTGTTTTTTCCCTGAAAATAATTGCAGTTGCCTTTTGCCGTATCACCGTTGTTAGCTGTAAAGTGAATAACAATGTATTTTACAGAAGAACTTCTGCCTTTTGTAAAATTACTTTTGTCAGCAGGCTTAGTATTGATTTCCATAATTATCTGTCCTCCTTGTCATTTCCTATAAGGTCGTTTAAAATATTTTTAATTTTCCGCATAATAGACGTACCTATACTAAATTTTATTTTTTCAGCAATTTCTACGGTTTCATCTGGTAAGTTTTCGTTAATCTCGGCATAGTTCTCAATAATACTTGCGATTTCACATGCTCCGAAGTAGAAGATACCCATATATTCAAGAAAGGTTATATCAAAAGCAGCATCAAGCAAATAAAGCATACCGACAAATATCAGTTCAATAATTTTACCGATAAAGCCCCATCTTGCCGAACCGGATTTCCATTTCTTTAATTTTTTTGCTTTAACCCATCCGAAGGCGGTGTCAATTATCATAAGAATAATAAGAACGAATATGTATTTAAAGCTAGCCCCCATTAAAGCGACTCCCGAAGCTATTAGAGAGCTTGCAAAAAGTTTTACTGATTCTACTGTTCCGTCAAACATAAATTTTCCTCCTTTGATTATATAATTATTTTGATTATTACTTTTTTGCATAGTAAAAAGACGCTTGTGTAATGGCAAGCGTCTTAAAAATGATTGTATAATTAAACATAAAAATATATATTATCTAATTCCTAAAAATTCCATATAAATATCTTTCAATCCATATTCGTCACCCTCGTTCCAAAACTTAAATCTAATCCAATCTTCAAGCCATATAGCGGCAGGCATAAGCAAAAACCACAATAAACCAAATTCAAGACAAATCTGTCCGTTAATATTAAAATACATATCCGAATAGTCCCATATATCCAAATCCATTTTAATATTCAGTATATACCCTGATATGTACTCAACAACCAATACAATAACCGTACCGATTACAGACTGTCTCCAAACCGACATATTATAAAACTTCGGTATCTGATTAATACTTCCTATAAGCAGTCCGCAAAGACCGCCTACAGCAAGCATTGAGATATTGGCGTATCCACCCTTTGGTAGTCTCCAAATACCCTCAATGACAAAATACACCATACCCATCAAAAACCATATAGCCAATACTTTTAAAACTTTATTCAATCACATCACCGCCAATTATTAAATTATAATTTTCCAGAAACTCACCTGTAAGTTTCTGACCATATACAACAGTACGAATATCACGTATATTTTCCAAACTCTTAACATAGCTCATCAAATGATTGCAATATGTAGTCTGCTGTAAAATAAAAGCCATAGCGTTATTAGCAATAAGAGTAAAATCAGCGATAGAAAACAACGAACACATTTCACCGTCAGCGTGATAAGGCACTCCGTTTTCGGGTTTTATATTGCCTAAATTAACCTGCCCTAAAAGACCGTTTAAATTAATTTGGTCTTCTGTTTTCAGACTGAAATGCTTCGTGTTTCCGTCTGATAAAGTAACATCAATACCTTTATAAATTGTCTGTTCACAAATATCAGAAATTTCTTTGAGTTTATCGGTTTTTACCTCATCAATAGCAGGCTCTATCAGCTTTCTTGCCTCTTCATTACTTTCAGCAGGCAATCCGTCAAATATCAATATATCAGAAACATCAAGCGCCGATATTGTATATTCAATATCTTTCTGCTCTAATTCTGTCACAAGAGCGTTAAACTCATTATCATTACGACAATACTGAATAACCTCTGATTTTGTTTCTGAATTGCCGTTGTCGGTATTATAACTGTAACATACAGAATATTTATTGATGATAATTTTTCCATTTTTTACATAATATTTTTTCATATAAATTCCTCCTGATTTTAATTAACTTACTTCTATTTTCTGAATTTCCGTACAGTTACCTAAAACATTACAGCTTTCTATATTGTCCAATATGTTCCAGCCTTTTCCAAAAAATTGAACCTCAATATCTCCTTTAGAATTATCTGTACCATCGTTTATCTGAAAATCAAGATAACATTCTCCTGATTCAGTTCTGACAATTCTTAAATTTTGTACTCCATAGCCAAAAGTGGCATGAGAAAGACATCTGAGTTTTGTTGTATTAAGATTAATACCCGAATACTGCTGTGCTGCTGAAAATACTGTTGTACTTGAATGTCCGCCGGTTCCTACAGTAAGTACAAACACTCCGCCGCAGGAATCTTTATTATTTCCCGCAAGCCTGTACCAACTGCCTGTGTGAACAGTAAATGTCTTTACTTTTTTATTTACACTTTCAGCGTTTCCTCCGTTGGCGGGTAAACTTGACGGCTTATTTGCAAGGTTATTATAATTCTGAATTTCCGAAAGGGACTTACCTCCTAAAGTTGAGGCGTTTCCTCCGTCCTCCGTTTTTTTCCACACTGTATTCCAATTATTATTAAAAATAGTTCTGATATAAGTTATTCTTGTGGCATATGATGTAAACCTTGCAATTTTTCGGTTTCCTTCAAATACAATAAGTTCAACTGTTCCCTCTTGTTCTATAGGCGCATCATCGGGATAGTATGTACACAAAACTCCTTTAGAAACATTTGTACTTTGCGCGTTTGCCCACGATAAAATAGTTTCTCCGGACTTAAAAGCTGTTCTGTCACACTGATAAAAGTCACTTGCGTGTTTGTTATCTACTGTATCAGCGTTTCCGCCGTTGGCGGGTAAACTTGACGGCTTATTTGTAAGATTATTATAGTTCTGAATTTCCGAAAGTGTTTTACCTCCAAGAGTATCAGCGTTTCCACCGCTTATTGAACCTGTACTGTTTCCGCTTAGCTCTTCCCAGTCAGACCATGTACCGGAGCTTCCGTCATCATAGCAGTATCTGTATTTAATTTTATAAGTGTTATTTTGTTCATCTGACAACGGGACGGCAATCTGAGAGCTTCCCATTTCATAACTTTTATTATTGGAATATGTATTGTTGAATACTATATATTTGTTAATACCGCTGTAAGGAGCGTTTGACGTATCTGTCACAGAAACATTGAAACATCCCATTATACCGGAGTAACTGTTAGTGAAGGCGTTAAAGTTTACAGCTTCAATAAATCCTGTTGAGTAAAAGTCATATGAATGTTTTCCGTTTATTGTATCAGCGTTTCCACCGTTGGCTGGTATACTTGTTGGAATATCTTTTATTTGCAAGTATTTGTTTTCAAGTTTTACTCCATTTTCTTCAAATCCTGATGCTGATATTTTATAAAAGTCTGTGATTTCAGAGTTGCTGTTTCCCGTTATTCCCCACGGACTTATATTTATTTCTTCATCATCACCATAAATTTTTCCTCCGCTAACAGATAAAAAATCATCAGCGTGTTTTCCGTCTACGGTATCAGCGTCACCATATATATGACCCTCAACAGTTAAATCACCTTTTATGGTTCCTTCTCCCTCAACGGTCAAATCGCCCTTTATAATACCTTTTGTTAAAGGATACGCGGCTGTTTCAATAGCGCGTATACAATTAATAATTTTATTCATATCGTCAGCGGTGATATGATTTTTTCGTTTATTGAGTTCTTTAAGTATTTCAGCGGCTTCATCATTTTTACCCTGCGCCATAAGTTCGTTATATTTCCGTACTCTTACCATATCCTCGGCGGTTAAATCGTAAAAATACGATTCGTTATCGCTTGGATAATCAAGACTTTCAGGAAATACAGATTGTATTTCATTATCGTTCAAATTTATCACTCCTTATCTTATATAACCTTATCCATTTTGTTTTTATAGCTGTTTAAAACAGTTTTTATATCGTCTGTGTTTTCTGTCTTATATATCTCATTAATTCCGTCTTCTAAAAGTTTATCAAGTAATTTTACAATATCCTCGGTAATATAAGAGGATGTACTGATAATATATTCCTCATACTTTTTAAGATTATTAACAGCCTCATATTTCTTAGCGTCAAGTATGTATAAAGGATAAAATCTCATAAGCTCAACAGTCATTGTGCCTTCCGATGCGCTGCTGTTTATACTCTTTACTATGTATTGATGAGTTTCACCGTCAATATAGCTTGTGTACTCAACCTTACTGTTCACGTCAAGCCATGGTATATCAATCATTTCAAGAGTTATGGCGTCCTGTCTTCTTGTTGTTTTCCAATTTTCCCATTTCGCTCTTTCAACAGCTAACTGGTCTGAATAAATATTATCGTAATCATCTCCGCTTAATACTTGTATTCTTTCTCCGATTTTCTCAATACAATAGGGGGAGTCAGGTTCAATAGAGTAATAAATATTCTCACAATTATATTTCTTTTTATTTTCTTCTTTTTCTTTAGAATCGGGTTCTTTTTTTGTTTCAATACACATACCATGTACCTGAAACTGACCCATATAATAAAATTTACCTTTATAGTATTTAAAGCAGTAAGAGGTATCTGCCTTTAATACTCCCGCTTCTAAAATATCCCCTGACGAGGTATATATGGTTACAGGCTCTGTACTGACTCTTTCGGAACTCTCTGTGGTAATGTCTATTTTATTTGCTGTAACTGTTACAGCGGGATTTTCAATATTTTCCGAATTGATTTTTATACCTATAATTGTATTGTTTGGAATATGTATTTCATCAGTAAAAACCAAATCGGAAAATTCAGCGTTATATCCGTTTTTGGATGTTTTACATACATCCGTATAATATGAAGCGTCTATATTCATTCCCCATACTTCCGTAATATTTCTTATTTTTGAGAAAGAGTCTTTATTTGCCTCGGACAAAACTAAAGGAGAAAAATATTCGGATGAAATTATTATATCGTCTTCATAAAGGGAAGGGACAGGCTGTATACGCAATATACCTTTAATGTCAAAAAACATTTCCCAGTTTACTCTTAAATCCACAAGCTGTTTTAATATATCATATACTGACGTACCTGTCTGAAACTCTAAATCATATGGAATGGTTTCATCTGTGTGTTCCACAATATAATCACTTATTCCTCCTAAATCTGTAATAGTGTCAATTACCGAGGAATACCAGCTTACAGGTTTTGTTACTGTATCTGTAACGGCTCTTTCGGAAGTGTCAATTTTAAGAGTATTTGTCACATCCTCATCAGATTCTGTCTGAGTCAGTGTCTTTGACGTATTTCCCGCTATCAGAGTACCCGCGGGCAGACAGCTTTTATAAAAATTTGAGTCTTTAAAATACCATCTTACAGTTACAGTGAATGGGTCAAGACGATTAACAATCTCATCATTTTCAGTTTCAACCTCAACATAAAGAAATCTTATAAAAACATATGAGAATGATATATTCTGCAATACGCCTATATGTGTATTTTGGTTTATTTTTGATTTGTCAATATTAAAAACAGTGATGTTATTATTATCAGGACTCTGAGCCTGAACACTGTCGTCTATGGATAGTCTCATCTTCACATCGTCTTTTGAAATAATATTACCCGAAGTATCAAATATTCTTACATTGGCGAAACACAGCTCTATTCCCTGAAACTCGCTGTATTTATAGCGTATTGACGGAGAAGGGGAAAACAGTGAGAAAATTAAATTTGTTCCTATTGATGCTTTAGCTCCCGCGGAGTCTTTTCCGTTTTCGCTTATAACGGCAAATTCACCTGTTTTGTTTACAACTTCGGTTATTTCCTCCTCACAAGGTATATGAAATGAGTAAGCTCCCGATATCTGACCTCCGAAAGTGTTATTAAACTTTGACATCATATCCACACAGCTTATTGTAAGCTGTTTTGTGGTTTCGTTATATGTATATGATGTATCATTAAAAAGATATATCCCTAAGTTGTACCATACGGTTTCGTTTGTTTTATCGTTTACTTTTCCTTTCCATACACGTATATATTTATCTGTCCATATTTTTTTGTTTTCTCCAATAAAAAAAGAGGGGTCTTTAACATAAAAGTTCCCCTCGTAAGTTCTTCTCATATCAGAATCGGCGTCTATAGTAAGGCTGTCGCTTATCAGAGCGTTTTGCAGAGTATCAATAGTTTCAAAACGACTGTTTAAAAGCTCAATTTTTATTTTGCTTTTAATACTCTTCTGGAATAAAAGTTCTATATCCTCCCGCATAGGTTTATACATTAAATTCCTCCTTGTTAATTGTTATAATTACTAAATCACCCCATATCAAATATAACTTGCCCGTTTACAGTTACAGATACGGAACTGATTTGAGAATAGACATAATTGCTGTCAATATGCTCAGCGTAAAGCATTAATTTTAAATATCCCGCTGTTTCGGAATATGTGTTTAAATATTTATGTTTTTCAGTGTTTTTATCCTGTGGATTAAGTGATACATACGTTTCCATAATTTTATTATATTCATCGGAGGAAGTTTCTGAAAACTCAAAGTCTGACATACCTGTATATATAACAGCTCCGCATAAGGCGTCGCCTGTATTATCTAAATTTCCCCATACTCCGCTGTCATTTTGACAGAGTGCTTTAATGTCAACAGAAACAATATCTCCTTTTTTCACAATAAAGTCAGATTCTAATATAACATATGTGTTTGTATTTCCTGAATTAGATAAAGAGGAGGGCAGACGAATATCCTCATTTGTTATAAACGCTCCTGTTTCAAAGTCCTCGTTTTCTGTTGAGTGCAATACTTTCCATATAGGTAAATATGACCTGTCGTCTTCAACAAGGGCAAGGTTTTTATCGTTCATAATAATACTGCTTTCAGCTATAGGTTTATGATTATCGACTGTCAATGTGATTGTTTTGTCAATATAGTCGTTATGAGATATAGATATGATATAGTCGCCGTCTTTTAATCTGCCGAAAGAAAATTGTCCCGCTGAATTTGACTCTGTAATGCTTATAATATTTTTATTTGTATCATAAAGTTTTACCGAAGCTGACATGACAGGACTTCCTTTTTCATTTCTGATATAAGCAGTGTATACAATGTCGCTGTAATCATACTCGTCAGATACGCTTAGTGCTTTGGTATATGGATTATATGAAATAAATCCATTGTCATAAAGAGCGTATATATCCGATATATCTCCGATTTCCGCCCAGCTGAATGATGAGATTATTATATCGTCGTGACCGTCTCTGTCATTTGTAACATTGTCATATATATTGACAAGCCATATACGTCCGTCATAATATTTTAAAACTTTAACTTTTCCATTAAGAAGAAACTCATTAAATTTTTCCCTGAAATCCCACGAATCCTCAAAGTGATGATTTCCGTTTTCATATTGCACAAACAATCCTTTGACAGTTCCCGTATAATAATTATTTTCTGTACTGCAAAGAACATATGGATACTTTTGACCTATAGGAGTTATTATTGACGAGGGTTTGTTTTTTTGTGCCGTTAATTCAATATTAAGATGAGACTCATAAGCACTGTTTGGCTCGCATATAAATACCCCGTCAAAATCAATTAAAGATATATCATCTTCATATATTACGTGAATGGGAGTACCCTCTATTCCGTTTTTTAAAATGGGTAAAAGTATATACTCATATTCTTTTCCGTTTCTTACAAGATAATCGGTAAATGTAAAATTGAACTCGTTTGTGTTTGTATATATATTTTTCTCAAAAATAGGAAGATAAGGCTCAACAGAATTATGCGGACGTCTTTTTATTATCATACTTTTTACTTCATCTATCATATAGTCGAAGTTTCCCGCGGCAAGATTATGATTGTTAAAATTACTGTTCAGAACTGTAAACTTGTTCCAGTTTTCAGGAAATACATAATTGTCAATATCATCTTTTACAGTATCCTTGTCATAGACTTCAAGATTTATCTCATCAAAAGTACCCTGATTTAACTGTACATATGTTATATCATCACAGTTTGATGTTTTTAATGTTTCTGAAAGCATTAATCCTACAGCGGCGGGAAAGAAATCTCTTATTGAGTCGTTTTTATCTGTGTCAATGTTTTCGTAGGCTGTTTTTACAAAATCCGATACTTTTCCTAAAAATAGCATACAACGCCTCCTTTATATAATTTTCACTTTTAAATTATATCCTCCATTTATTCTTTCAATAATAACAAGAAGTTCAGCCATACATATGTCGTTATTATCGGCAAAATTAAGTTCAAGATTTTCACTCATAAATTTATTTTTTCCAATACTGTCAACGGCGGTCAGAGTTATGTACCCAAGGGTATCTCTTATTGTTTTTCCCGTGATATAATGAATTTTGTTGCTTACGGCTCTTAATGTTATAATACTGTCTTTATGTTTTAAAATAAGTATATCGGAATCAATAGGAAAATGTGAGAATTTACCGCTAAACAAAAAGCTGTTATTCTTGTAATCCGCGTCAGCTCTTAATGC
Organism: uncultured Clostridia bacterium; assembly: GCA_949948985.1. GTDB lineage: Bacteria > Bacillota > Clostridia > Lachnospirales > CAG-274 > MGBC114079. The sequence continues at coordinate 9,813 of CATLIG010000058.1, forward strand.
GGTATCCTTAACGCTTATGTGAGTATCAAAATATACTTTGCTGTTTTCATCAATAATAAGTTTTCCGTTTTCAAAGGATATATTGCCTTCGCTTTTGCCGTCTATATTTATAAGATTAGAAGTAAGATACACTGATGCGGTATCATTTTGTACTTTAGCGTTGAATGCCGTTCTAAGATATTGTTTGTTGTCGGTTATGTTAATTCTTACAAGCTCCGATTCGATACTTACTCCGTATTTTGTTGTGCCTACAGCTTTAAGATAATAGCTTTTCCCTCCCTCTAAGTCTGTTATAAAAGCGGTTAAGTTGTTTAAGTCTAAGGCATACGCCCGTTTTGTTTCATATAAATAAAGCTGATTTACGTCATCGGCGTAAGGATATACCATAACTTTGTACTCGTTTAATCTGTCTGTATATGAGCCGGATGTATCGTATTGATATATTAATTCCGCGTTGAAGCTTGACGCGTTGATTAATTCAGGAGGCTGTTTAATCGAAAGTGTAGGGGTCGCAAAGCAGTAGAATATTACTTTATCAGAAACGCTGTTTGATATTTCAATGCCGTTTTCATTGCATACAGAAATGGTTGCGGCATATTTTTCACCGTTAATAAGTCCGTATATTTTTGCGGTTTCAGGAGACAGGCTGTTTATTTTAAAACTTGATTGTGTCTGCGTTATTATTGGTATTTTTGTATCTGAGTTTTTGTATATCCTTAAAATGTTTTCGCTGATGTTTTCCATACCTGAATAGGAAAATGTAAAATTGTAACCATTGTTTGCGTCAAATGTTTTTATTTCGTTTAAAATTACTTTAGATATTTTTATCACCTCGGTTTTGGTTTTTCCATAAAAATTATTGGAAAATTTTATTTTGGCTGTTATAGTCAGAACTTAAATATAATTTGGTTAAGTTTTCAGTATAATCTTCATTTTCATTACATCAGTAAATCGAATTTCATTTACAAATATTTTTATATATTTATTAATGTCAAATAGTGAGCAATAATTAAAAATATTATTTTCTACTTGTGTTTTTATTCCTTTTAAATATGTTTTAATAAAATTAATATCAGTCTCGTTATCAAAAGATTTAAGTCGTTTAAAATCAGAGATATATCTGAAATCACGCTGTCTTGTTGTTATATTATTATATAATATACCTATGTATAGATATTTTTTGGACATTATAGAATTGTAATATTTTAATGCTGCATATTCTATTTGGTACATAATATACCTCCGTTATTTTTAATAATTGCTAATCGCAGGAACACAAAATAAACATATTTTTATAATCGTTATTGGGTATCAAAACATATACGGATGAATACATTTTTAAACGTTCCTTTGAGTATTTTAATTTGTAATCTGTTCCTGAAATATTTATGGTATAATAATTATTTTCAAGAATTTCCTTTACAGTGCCTTTTACAGTTTTGTCAAATTTCAGATTATTTATTTTTTGGTCTGCTATTATGTTGATAGTATTTAGAATTTCTTGTTTTATGTTTGTCATATATATTTATCACCTGCTTTAAATAAATTTTAATGTATATTGTATTTATTAAAATAATGTTACATAAGCAGACCTCTGTATAAAGCACAAAGGTCTGCTTATAATTTTTTTACCTTTTAAAAGTACTCTGCATTGCCATATTGCTTAATCCTCTGAATATATCATCAACATTATTAATATTTTTGAGTTCCACATTTCCTACATTATAATTATGATTAACCGTACTCTGATTATTATTTACAATATACTCAATATTTGGAGTTACGCTTTTCATAATCTGCTCATAAGGGTTAAGCGTAGAATACTCGAATAAAGAGTATATACTGAAATTTTGATGTATTTTTTCAGATGCTTCAAGAATTTTAGCCAAATGGTCTGTTTCAGGGTCATTGGTGTTTTTAGGGTCGTTTACATAATCCACAAGACTTGCTAACGTATTTGTATCTTTAGCGGGAACAATTTCATCTCCCTTTTCAAGGTGCGTTATTCTTCCTTGTGAGTTTTTATGCGCGTGAAGTTCAGGGCCTTCCTCGTCAACAAGAGCGTATTGGTCGTAAGGGATATATTCGCTTCCTTTAGCGTATTTATTTACAAGAGAGCCTGTAATCTTTGAATATCCCGAACCTGTGATATGATAAAGCTGTTTTCCTAAAACAACCAAATCACCGCTTTTTAATCCAAGCTGATTTATTAAATCGCTTGACAATGTTGAGACTCCGCCTGAAATAACGGTAACATTTGTTCCAGGATTGGTTTTATGTTTTTCTTTAAACCACTCGGCAGATGTTTCAATATCTGTTCCTTTTAATTCAGAAGAGTATGTATAAGGATTTCCGCTGAGGGAAGGGGAAGATGATGAACCTGATGAATTGCCTCCCGATGAACTTCCGGAATTTGAACCTACCGTATTGCCTGATGATTTGCTGTTGTTTAGAGCGTCAGCCGCGTCACTGGTTACATCTATTGCTCTGTTTACAGTATCGGCAACAGCTTTTGAGATTTTTGACTGCTTATTTATGGCATTGGTATTATCCTTTGTGGAATCGGTATTGCTTTTTGTTGATTCCGAATTTTCTTCCGTAATATTTGAGTTACTTTGAATTTTATCGGAATTATACTCATTGACTCTTATATTTTCCTCATTAATTTCCTGTTGTTCTTCAAGTCGTTTTAAAAATTCATCGCTGTAAATATTATTTCTGTTATCATCATACCAAACACCTTTATGGGAGTCAAAATAAGTGTGAAAGCTAAGTTGTTCCGCTAAGTCTTTGTTCTTTTCGAAAAGCTGTTCTTTGCTTACTTCGGAATCCTCGTTTGCCCATTTCTTGCTGTTATTAATCATATCTCTTATCTTCATTACATCATCATTATTGTATTGAAGTTTTTCATTTGATTTATCAAGAACGTTTTCTCTGTCAGTTTTATAATCGCTTAGCATAGATAAAAGAGCATCTCTTACCTGTTCAGGCAAATCAAATTTTTCAACGAGATTTCTCACCCATTCATCAGACGCTGTGGTCATAGAGTCAAACAATTCTTCCCAAGCTGATTTTATGTTGTTAAGAGCCTCTATTTGTTCTTCCGAAGCCTTTTCAAGAGCGTCCTTCTGCTTGTTAAGATTATCTATTTGTTTTTCATAGCTGTTATCGCTGTCACTGTCAAGTTTAGAACAAATATCATAATATTCTTTCCCGAATTTTCTTATAACGTCTTCACGCTGAGCAAGGGTACTTTCTTCCCAGTTTTTACCAATAACGGCAATCGCGGCGAGTTTATTCTGTCCTTCCTCGTAAGCGTTTATAGCGTCTTCCCATTTTTCGAGATATTTATTCCAAGCCTCAATTTGGTCGTCTATAGCTTTAATAGCGGCTTCTTTTTGTTCCTCTATAGATTTCTTTGCTTGTTCAATCTGGTCGTCAATAAGCCATTGGTCTAAATCTCTTTGAGCTTCGGATAAGTCGTTCGGATTTGCCTCGTGAACCCAGCCTTTATCCTCGTGATAAACTAAAGCTGTTCTTTGACTTGCTTTTTCGATAGCTTCCTTCTTTTCGGAAAGTTCAATGCCTCTTTTTGTTTCCTCGTTGATTTTATCCAAATCTTCAAGTTTTTTGTCGTAGTATTCTTCTTCCTGCTCTTTAAGTTCGTTAAGGTCGTCTATCTGGTCGCCCACAAGTTTTTGAACCGCTTTGTAAGCTCTGTCGTATAAATTTTTAAGGTCGTCAAGCTCGTCTTTAAGTTTTTCAAGTTCGCTGATTTGGTCGTCTATGGCTTTGGTTTGTTTTTCGGTAGCTCGCTCTATATCTTCAATTTGGTCGTCAATTTTTGATATTTCAAGGTCGCGCAACGCTTCATAGTATTCTTTTACTTTTAACGCGGCATTTTGCTGTTCTTCTCTCAGACTGCGAAGACGTTCTTCATATTCAGCTCCTGTGATGGAATTGTTTCTGTAGCTTTCAGTAAGTTTTGAAATTTCATCATCATAATCGGCAACAGATTTTAGGCTTAATTCAAGCTGTTTTCTTATATTTTCCTCTTGCTCGTCATAATCCTTTGAACCCCAGAAGTTAAGATTAAATTCAAGGTCTTCCGATTCCTCCTGAATTTTTTTCATAGACTTGTCAAACTCACTGTTTAATATCTCAAAAATCTTTTTAAAGTTTTCGCGATATTTTCCCTGATTGGTCTGAATAGCCTCGGCGTTTTCTTCAAGACCAGCGTTACGAAGTTTTTCTGTCGCTTCATGTATTTTTACGTTCTGTTCAATCAAAGCGTCAATCTGACCGCCGAAATCGCCCATATCCTCGAACATATTAATTCTTATATCAATTTGGGATAATTCTTTATCAAGACTGTTTTTGATTTGTTCCGCCGCACGTGTAAGCGACTCGCGGTACGCTTTGGCGAATTCGCCTTTTCCTTCCTCTGTTCCGACAAGATTATATATTTCTTCAAGAGTAGAATATTGCTCTTCAAGAATTTTCAGTTTCTTTTCCGCGGCTTTGACTTCTTCGTCTGAAACATTTTCATTTCCCGCGTTTTCAAGGTCAATCTTTTTATTTTTAATATCTACAATCTCATCTTCAAGACGCTTTTTCATTGTAAGTTTTTCTTCTTCTGTGAACTCATCAAAGTTCTTACCTTTTAATTCAGGCGCAAGCTCATACACCAAAGGAAGAACCTCGTTTTTACCCATATCACGAACGGCAGCCGCTGATTTTGAAAGAGTTTCTCTGTATATTGCTTCTCTTTTTGACAGATCTTCTTCAAGTTTATTAGCCAATTCAATATTTCCTTGACTGTACGCGAAATCAATTTGTTCATTAATTTCGTCAAGATCTTCTTTCAGCTTATCGGCTTTCTTTTTCTCGTCCTTCACTTTAGCGTCTGTAAAGTTGTAGTAGTTGTCATTAACTTCGTGTTCTTTTTTTGTTTTAGACCCGCCTGAGCCTTTATCACCGCCTGAACCTTTGCTTTTAGCTGAATTTGTAGCCGACCCGCCTGAATACTGTGGAAGTTTTAAATCATTAGCTTTGAGATTTTGGAAATCGTTATAGGCTTCATCATATACAGATTTTAAAAGATTGTTTGAGAAATCTTTGTCACTTAATCCAACTGCCT
>CATLIG010000059.1 GCA_949948985.1 uncultured Clostridia bacterium
TACCCATAATTATCAATTTTCTCATAACTTATAGATAATATAATTTCATAGTCTCTTTAAGATGTTCTTCCAATTTTTATCCAGCCAATTTATTTAAAAAATTATCCAACTTTTCGCATATCCAATAAAATCTTTGTCTTTTCCGTCAATATATTTAAAACGCACGCAATACACCTTCCATCCTAATAACACTATTTTAACGCAATAAGACCCGCTAAACTACCTCTTTCATTTCCCATATATCTATGAGAAAAAAATAAATCAGGATTACACCTTGTACAAATACCCGCATTTTCAATATTTTCAGCAGAAATACCTACAGAAATAAGAGTCTTTTCAATAATTCTCTGCAAATCAATTTTATATTTTCCTTCTTTTTCATTATCTTTAAAAATAAACTCCTTAGAATAATTCATGTTATTCAAAAATTCTTCAACAACTGGATAATCAACCTCAAAACAACATTTTTTAATTGATGGACCAATTCCAACTAAAATATTTTTTCTTTTACAATCATAATCTTTTTCCATTTTATAAACAGCCTTCACCCCGATTTTTTTAACGGTTCCTCTCCAACCTGAATGAGCCATAGCTATAACCCTTTTTACAGGATCAAGAAAATATAGGGGAACACAATCGGCATAAAAGGTAGTAAGAACAATTCCTTTTTTATTTGTAATAAGACCGTCCGCGTCAGAAATATCACTTTCCACAAGAAGTCCCTTTCCTCTGTCTTTTTCCAAAACCGTATAAATAGTATCATTGTGAATTTGTTTTGAAAATACAACATTTCTATAATCCACATCAATAGCGGAACAAATTATTTTATAATTTTCAATAACATTTTCAATATTGTCTTCTCTGAAATGCAGATTCATAGATTTAAATACACCTGTAGAAACTCCGCCCTTACGTGTTGAAAAGCAATGTGATACAATTCCTGTGTTATCAAATTTTTCAAAAGTAAAATAAACTATATTACCATTTATATGCTTAATCACAAAATCATTCCTGTCTACCAAAAAGCATTTTCTATATGCTCAACTCTATTTTCCAAAACCTCAATAACGTCAAATCTAAAATCAATATTTGTTAAACATTTTTTAGAAATAAAATCTACTGCTGTTTTAATAATATTTTTTTGTTTTGCCTTATTGACAGATTCTCTTGGAAATCCATACCTGACGCTATTTCTTAATTTAACTTCAATAAAAACAATATATTTTCCGTCTTTAGCAATAATATCAATTTCTCCAAAAGAAGATTTATAATTTTTCTCAATAATTTGAAATCCATTATTTTCTAAATATTTTACAGCGATTTTTTCACCAATACGACCTTTTTCATAACTATTTTTTTGCACGTTGTCTAATCTCCTCATATCTGTCAAGATTACTGATAAATGCCAGAACCTGTGCAACCACTTCATAAAGTTCCGGAGGAATATTTTCACCTAAATCAAGCCTTGTAAGTTCTTCTGTAAGTTCTGGGTCCTCATATACCGGAATATCGGACATTTCACCATGTTCAAGTATTTTCTGAGCTACATAACCCTTTCCTTTAGCAATAACTCTTGGAGAAACATCTTTTTCAGAATTATATGAAAGAGCAACAGCTTTTTGCTTTGGATTAATCTTTTTTTTATTATCATTCATAAAATCACACCCTCATATCAAAAGAGTATCTTTTTTTAGAAACATTTTTATTATTACTTTCAGTTTTATTTTTTACAATATTAAATGATTCATCTTTTTCTTTATATGTCACATTTGTTATATTAAATCCATAGTTTCCTAATAAATTAGATAATTCATTTATATTCTTTTTTATAATATTAATAGTATCTTTTTTATCGCACTTAAATTGAAATGTCAAATTTTTATCAATTTTTTCAATAAAAGCATCAATTTTTCCAATATAAAAATAATCAAGTGAGAGTAAAACTGATGCTCTTTTAGAATAATCATTTTTCCCTTTGGCATTTTTAAATATATGCAGTTCGCATTCTGACTCTCTTCCGTTAATATTAATTGGAATTTGAATATATTCTTTATAATTATCAATTTCCTTCATAAAATTCAAATCATTTTTTACATTTTCAAAATTTTGTTTAATAACATCATTAGGAAGCTTGTCAGGCATTTCTGAAATAATCTCACTGCTTTTAGAAACAGTTTCAAATATTTTTTCAAATTTAGAACTAAGTGCCTCCTGAGATTTAATATCATTTTTATTAAACATAAGTTTATTAGAAATAGCGTTTTTAAGTTCTCTTGGTGAAGAAAAGTTATTTTTATCAATATCAAAAATTTCCAAAAGCTTTTGTTTGAGCTCATTATCGGGCATTTTCGATATTTCCGATGCTATAGATGAAAACTCTGATTTAAGTCCTGTATTGCTGTCAATAAGCCTGTTTAATGTATCTACAGTCACTTTGCCGGCAGGCATTTCTTCTTTTAATAAAAATAAAACCTTTTCCAAAATATTACTTGTATTTCCTATCTGAAAATTTTTTGCTGAAACATTACCATTACTGTTTAAAATATTTTCTTTTCCCTGCAAAATATTATCATCACTTTTTGTTTGTGCTAATTCATTTGCGTATTTGAAATACAATCCATCTGAAATAGTTTTTTTATCAACGGGCATATTATTATCAATCAAAAACTTAACAAAATCAACATTTTCCTTAGTATTTGGTAATTTAATATTATCAAGTAACTCTTTGATAATATTAGACATTCCCTCTTCTGTTTTTGAAATCTCCACAAAAATTTGACCGACATTACTTTCTTTTACTGTAAAAGCAGCTTTTTCACCAATTCTTAAATCAGGAGTAACCATAGACTTAGCATTAATAACCAAATCATTATCAAGTTGTAAAGTCACTGAATTCTGCTTAATATCAATAACCGTACCGCTGAAAGTATCCCCTGATTTAAGCTGCATAAGAGATTTTGTCATATCAGAAACAGCGGCATCATATTTATTTCCAACAATATTAGTTAAAAGACTATCATTACTAATTTTCATATAATCAATCCTGTCAAAAAAACATTTAATACATTATAGTCAATCAACTTGAAAATGAGAAAAATGGGGCGAGCTAAAAAATTATTTTTGCAAGGCGGCGGAGGGAGAGTATATCCGAATGCCTATGCCGACCGACGGCAACATGGCAAAAAGGATTTTTTGCCGCCGAACTTACTTATTTTTAAGTTGATTGACTATAATTATAACTAGAAATTTTTATATGTACAAATACAAGGAATTTATAAATTATTATGTTATTTTGTTTATTTGAATTACTTTAATTATAAATTCCTTTAATAAAACTTTTTCTGTGAATAGGGCATGGACCTATTTTTTTAATCATTTCCATATGCTCCTTAGAGCCATAACCTTTATTTTTTTCAAAAAAATATCCATCGTAAACCTCACTATATTTTCTCATCATTTCATCTCTTGTGACTTTAGCGATAATGCTTGCCGCCGCTATACTTATACTTTTAGCGTCACCCTTAATAATTCCTTCTTGAGGTATATTAATTTCAGGAATTTTTACAGCATCTACAAGTAATTGCTCTGGAATAATTTTTAATTTTGAAATCGCTGTTCTCATAGCCTTAAAAGTTGCTTGTAAAATATTTATCTCGTCAATGACAATATTAGAAACCATACCTATTCCTATGTCCAAAGCATTTTCCTTTATTTCATAAAAAAGCTCTTTTCTTTTTTTTTCAGACAATTTTTTAGAATCATTTATTCCTAAAATCCTGCAATTCTGTGGTAAAATAACAACAGCCGCGACAACAGGACCCGCCAAAGGTCCTCTGCCAACTTCGTCTATTCCTCCAATAAATTTTATTCCTTTTTCATAATATTTCTTTTCGTAAAAAGAAATATTATCAATTCTTTTCTTTTCATCAAAAAAATCACTGTATTTTTTTTGATATTGTTTAATAATTTTCTGTACGCCTTTTCTATCGTCATTTTTAAATTTTTTAATAATCGACATTACATCAGTTATTGGTACATCGCTAAAAATCTTTTTAACTTCGTCTATTGATTGTTTCATATAAATAACCTATATCCTTATAAAATATGTTAATAATATCAATAAAACCAATACAATAAAAAATACTTAAAATATCTTATAGTTATTTTTGTTTTATTATAAAAACCTCTTAAAATGATTATACAACAAAATAACATATTTTCAAAGAAAAATTTTTAAAAAGCAGAAAATTAATAACACTAAATTCAAAAAATTGCTTTCGTATACAATAAAATAAATTTATAGTATTTACAAAATATTGTTTTTATATAAAAGCAATATCTCAATTCAATTTTTCAACATTTCTTCCAACAATAGAAATACTCATTTTTTCTAAATCAAATACTTTTTCAATAACACTTGTTGTCTTTTCCGTATCTACAGCATTAACCTTTTCAATAATATCGTCAACCTCATTAATTTTGTTTAAAAGTAACATACTTCTTCCAATGTTTGACGCTCTTGAAGAAGTATTTTCAAGACTCATTATAAAATTGCTTTTAAGCTGTTCTTTAGTTTTATTGAGTTGCTCTTCAGTAATTTTTTCATTTTTCAATGCTGAGATTTCATCTAAAATAAGCTCATAAACTTGATTAAACTGATTCGGACTAAGTGCTGCGTAAATCCCGAAAAGACCCGTATCGCTAAAATTTGACGCAAAAGAATATACTGTATAAGCAAGACCGTGTTCTTCTCTTATTCTTTGAAAAAGCCTTGAACTCATTCCGCCTCCAAAAACGGTGTTAACCACCGCCAATGCATAAGACTCGTCAGAGCCGCTTTTAAGACCCGGAAAACAAATTGTTAAATGAAGTTGTTCAATATCTTTTTCTTTTTTTACACTGCTTTTTATATATTCAGGTTTATCATAAAAACTGTTCTTTAAAATAATTTCTTTATCAAGACGTTTAAATCCACCAAAATATTTTTCTATTTGAGAAATAACTTTTTCTTTTTCGAAATTACCCACAATAACAAGAACTGTATTGTCTGTACGATAATGTTTTTTATAATATTCACTTATAATGTCGCTGTTAAATTCCGAAATGCTTTCTTCAGTTCCAAGAATAGGAAAAGACAAAGGATTGTTTTTCCATATTGCTTCCTGAAGTAAATCATATCCAACTTCTTCAGGAGAATCCTCATACATATTTATTTCCTCAATAATAACATTTCTTTCTTTATTTATATCCTCACAATCAAATTTAGAGTTAAAATACATATCCGCCAAAATATCAAGAGCCACATCAAAATGACTATCAAGAGTTTTTGTATAATAACAGGTATATTCTTTTGTTGTATAAGCGTTTATATGACCTCCAACAGAATCCATATCATTAGCTATTTGTTTTGCCGTTCTGTTTTTCGTACCCTTAAACATTAAATGCTCAATAAAATGTGATATACCGTTTATATTACTGTTTTCATTTCTCGAACCGTTTTTCACAAAAATTCCAAAAGAAATACTTCTTACATATGAAACTTTTTCCATAACAATTGTAATTTCATTATCAAGCTTCACTACCTCAACCATATATACCCTCCAATATCAAAAAGACTTACAGACAAAACTGCAAGTCTTTTTATAATATTATTTACAAAAAAATTATTATAATGCGTCTTTTCTTGAAAGATTTATTCGTCCTTTTTCGTCAACACCAAGGAACATAACTAAAATTTCATCCCCTACATTAACCACATCTTCCACTTTTTCAACTCTTTCACGAGCGAGCTTTGATATATGGACAAGACCTTCTTTTTCAGGAGCGATTTCAACAAAAGCTCCAAAATTCATAACTCTTGTCACTTTACCTGAATAAATTTTTCCTCTTTCAAGGTCTTTTGCTATAGCCTCAATCATATCTACAGCCTTTTTAATTTTTTCTTCGTCATTAGAAGAAATAAAAATTCTTCCATCATCTTCTGTATCAATTTTATCAACGCCCGATTCATCAATAATCCTGTTAATTGTTTTACCCCTTGATCCAATAACCTCAGACATTTTATCAGGATTAATCTTGACAAAAGAAATTTTTGGAGCATATTTTGAAAGACTGCTTCTGACCTCAGGAATTGCCTTTAAAATAACCTCGTCAATAATATAATCTCTTGCAATATGAGTTCTTGAAAGAGCCTGCTTAATAATTTCAGGAGTAAGACCGTCAATTTTAATATCCATCTGAATAGCTGTAATTCCCTCGTGCGTACCGGCAACTTTAAAATCCATATCGCCAAAGAAATCCTCAAGCCCCTGAATATCTGTAAGAAGGACAAAATCCTTGTCTGTTTCTCCTGTAACAAGTCCCACAGAAATACCGGCTACAGGTTTTTTAATAGGAACTCCCGCCGCCATAAGTGAAAGTGTAGAACCACACACACTTGCCTGAGAAGTTGAGCCATTAGAACTTACAACTTCTGAAACAAGCCTTATTGCATAAGGAAATACGCTTTCGTCCGGAATAACAGGAACAAGAGACCTTTCAGCCAATGCGCCATGACCAATCTCACGACGTCCCGGACCTCTTGAAGGCTTTGTTTCACCAACAGAATAACTCGGAAAATTATAATGATGAATATACCTTTTTGTATCCTCAAGCTCATCAAGACCGTCAAGCTTTTGAACTTCACTCATAGAACCCAAAGTTGTAACCGTAAGAACCTGCGTCTGACCTCTCTTAAAAAGTGCCGAACCATGAGTTCTTGGAAGAATATCGACTTCAGCAGAAAGAGGTCTTATTTCTTCAAGAGTTCTTCCATCAGGACGTTTATGTTCTTTAAGAATCATACGCCTTACCGTTTCTTTTTCATATTTATAAATAGCTTCTCCTATTAAAGCGGCGTAAGCCTCTTCATCATCATCGCAGTAATCAGACATAAGTTTGCCCATAACTTCTTCTGTAAGAGTGGTCATTCTTTCGTCACGAACCTGTTTCATATCAGTAAATACAGCTTCTTCCATACGTGTATCAGTAATTGCTTCTTTAACAGCGTTATAAACATCCTGTGGTACAATATGTTCTTCATAACTATGCTTTTCTCTTCCTATTTCCGCAACAATACTGTCAATAAACTCGACAATTTTAACATTTTGTTCATGACCAAACATAATTGCGTTAAACATTTCCTCGTCAGTAACCTCATCAGCTCCTGCTTCAATCATCATTACCTTGTGTTTTGTAGACGCAACAGTCAATGCCAATTTACTTTTTTCTCTTTGCTCAGAAGTAGGATTAATAATAAATTTACCATCTATCATACCGACAGAAACCGCTCCTGTAGGACCCATAAAAGGAATGTCCGAAATAGACAGTGCGATAGATGAACCAATCATTGCTGCAATTTCAGGACTGCAATCCTGGTCAACCGATAAAACCGTAGCAACAACAGATACATCATTTCTATAGTCTTTAGGAAACAAAGGCCTTATAGGTCTGTCGATAAGACGTGATGTAAGAATAGCTTTTTCTGTAGGTCTGCCCTCTCTTTTAATAAAACCACCGGGAATTTTACCAACCGCGTAAAGTTTTTCTTCATAATCAATACTTAAAGGAAAGAAATCTATTCCTTGTCTTGGCTTTTCAGAAGCTGTAACCGCAACTAACACAGCGGTATCGCCATATCTGATAATAGCCGCGCCGTTGGCAAGTTCGGCAACTCTGCCAATTTCAACAGATAATTCACGACCCGATAAATCCATGGAGTATGTTTTGTACATATTTTTCTCCTTTCAAAGTAAAAAAATTTATAAATAACAAAATGTAAAAAGAAAGAGCGGCTTAACCGCTCAATCTTAAGGAAACTCTGACTAATTATTTTCTTAATCCCAATTCGCTGATAAGCTCACGATACTTGATAATATCTTTTGCTTTAATATAATTCAAAAGACCTTTTCTCTGACCAACCATTTTCAAAAGACCTCTTCTTGAATGATGGTCTTTTTTATGCTCTTTAAGATGCTCTGTTAAGTGGTTAATTCTTGCTGTAAGCAAAGCCACCTGAACTTCCGGAGAGCCTGTATCAGCTTCATTTCTGCCATATTTGGCTACAATCGCTTTTTTGTCAAAAACCATTTTCTAATCCTCCAAAATATATATTATTTAATAAACACCTTATGCTAAGAAACGGTCGGAGATACCAAATTCTGAACATAGGATTTTCATACAATGGCATTATATCACATACTAAATATCATTGCAAGTAATTTTTTTATTTTTTTTAAATTTATTATAAAGAAACAATAATATAAAACCACATAAGATTTTCATAAAATATGATATACTCTAATTTATTAGATCTGTTTAAATAACTACATATCCATATTTTTCCCAAATTTTTTTTGAATCATCAGAAGTCAGAAAAGCTATAAATTCATTTGTAGCCTTTTCATTATTGGCATATTTTAATTTAGATGCTTTAATTGTTCTAAAAAATCCTTTTAATTCCTCAAGCTCAATAATATCAACTTTATCTTTATCCGCGCCCTCTTTCCATATAATAGCCGCATATCCGTCATAATCATATAAATAAGAATACATTTTCGATTCATCAATATCATCAAAATAATTATACTCATATTTTTCCAAATACATTTTCATAAACTCTTCTGATACTCTCCCTAAACTTGAAGAGGAATAAGCCATTAAAAAAGAAACTTGGTTGCTCAAAAGCCCATCCAAAGTATCAATACCGGAAAAATCACCTTTTTTTACCGCTAAAACAGGTATATGTCCAACAATCGTTTTCTCCTTAACGATATAATTTGAAATATCATTTTTACCTTCGGAATCACTAGATAAAATTACTTCTCCGTTTTTATGTTTAACTTCCTCATTCAAATATCTTTCCTCAGCAACATTAACCTGTACCTCACAGCCTGTTTCATCCTCAAATATTTCTTTAATTTCCATAACAGCCTTTTCCATACTAATCGGACAATAAACTAATATTGTATCAAGAGTAAAATCTGAAAGTTCTTCTTTTGATTTTATATTTCTTATAATATTATTTTCTGCTTCATCTTTTTTATCTGTTCCACAGCCTGATATAATAAAAATAATTGCCAAAAATACAAATTGAAAACTTTTAACAATTTTTTTCATAACTAAATTTACCTCCGAATTTTTCATAAACATCGTATAAACATAAAAATGCATCAAACTTAATTGATGCATTTTAAGAAAAATATAGCATAATTTAAGAAAAACAAAAACTGCAATATATTTTTATTTCGTAGTAAATAAAAACAATAAAACAAATAGATTTTATAATAAAACGATAAATTAGTTTGATTATTTTAAATCACCGGTTTTACAGTGGTCCATATCATCAAACTCCTGATTTTCTCCAACCATACCCCAAATAAATGTATATGCCTTTGTACCAACTCCTGAATGAATAGACCAACTAGGAGAAATAACCGCCTGTTCACTTTTCATAATAATGTGTCTTGTCTCATCGGGCTTACCCATCATATGAAATACAACATTGTCATCATCAAAATCAAAGTATAAATAAACTTCCATTCTTCTTTCATGTGTATGACATGGCATAGTATTCCAATTAGAGCCTGCCTCAAGGACAGTCATACCCATAGCAAGCTGACAGCTTGCACCGTTAGGATCAAGTCTTTTAAGCACCTCAGGATGAACATACTGATTTATAGTTCTTTTATTACAATCCTCAAGAGAACCCATAGGTCTATGATTTGCGTCGTCAAAACTAATTTTTAAAGTAGGATATGTTTTATGGGCAGTAGCGCTATTCATATAAAATTTAGGAGGATTTTTAGGGTCTTTAGCCTCAAAAGAAATATCTTTAGCTCCCATTCCAACATAAATGCCATCACGACCATTTATTTCATATTTTATTCCATCAATAGTTATAAAACCATCTCCGCCAATATTTATAACACCAAGTTCACGTCTTTGAAGAAAATAATCACTGGCAAGTTCTTTACTTCCTTCAAGTTTCAAAGCTTCAGTTGTAGGCACAATGCCTCCAAAAATAATTCTGTCATTGTGACTGTACACAAGATTAATTTCACCTGTCACAAAAACATTTTCAACAAGAAAATGTTTTCTAAGCTGTTCTGTATCATATTTTTTAACATCATCAAAATGATTAGAATATCTTACTTCCATATTCATAAAAAATGCTACCTCCATTAATTTATTATCATATTTATTATAATCAAATAACCGGTTTTTCTAAATTGTATATCAATACATAGCTTTCAATTAATATATCCGAGAATTATTTATTATTTTGTCCTGAAAATTTCATAAATCGCTATAATACAATAAAAAACAAGCCCTGCCCTATAAAACCTCATAAAAAATTTTCATAGGCAAAGGGCTTGTCTTTAAAACGAACCGCTAAAAAGCTTTAAATTATCTCTGAACTCTTCCTGAACCATCACAAGATTCAACCTCTGCTCTTGTAACAAGATTAAAATCTCCAGGGATAGTATGTTTAAGCGCTGATGCGGAAACAGCAAACTCAAGAGCGGCTTTCATATCCTTACCATCCATAAGACCACATATAAGACCACCTGCAAATGAATCTCCGCCGCCAACTCTGTCTACGATAGGATTAATTTCATATCTTGTTGAACGATAGAATTCTCTTGTTTTACCGTCCATAATACAAGCTGACCAACCATTATGAGAAGCCGAGAAAGATTCTCTTAATGATGAAATAACATATTTAAAATTAAATTTATCACACATCTGATTAAATATGTCAACATATCCTGCCATTTCAAGTTCACCGCTTGTAACATCGGTATTACCAGGTTTAAAACCAAGAACCTTTTCAGCGTCTTCCTCATTTCCGATACAAACATCAACATACTGCATAAGATTTGTCATAACTTTCTGAGCTTTTTCTGAAGACCAAAGTTTCTTTCTGAAATTAAGGTCGCATGATACAGTAACTCCTTTAGCCTTGGCAGCTTTGCACGCAGCTTCTGTAACCTGAGCCGCCAAATCAGAAACAGCTGGAGTTATACCTGTAAAGTGGAACCAGTCGGCACCGTCAAAAATAGCGTCAAAATCAAATTTATCAGCCGTAGCTGTCGCAATAGAAGAATTTGCTCTGTCATAGACAACATTTGAGGCTCTCATAGACGCACCTGTTTCAAGATAATAAATACCAAGTCTGTCACCGCATTTAGCGATATGTTTAGTCTCAACACCATATTTTCTCAAGGCTGCGATAGCGCATTCACCGATAGGATTAGCAGGAACAGCGGTAACAAATTCAGCGTCATGACCATAATTAGCCAAAGACACAGCAACATTAGCCTCACCGCCGCCATAATTAATATCGAATTCTGTAGCCTGAATAAATCTTTCATTGCCGGGTGTAGATAATCTCAGCATAATTTCACCCATAGTAACAATTTTGCCCATTGAAAAATCCTCCTTAAAAGATAAAATTTAGTATGTATTTAACATATCAACTATACAGAAAATTATACCATATATTTTAAAATTTATCAACACTATATTACAACTTTTTTTATAAAATTTATAACAAAAATAAAACTTATAATTATAGTGAAGATGTAAAAGCAAAATACTTCACAAAAAACAAATAATTTATCCAAATATTTTAATAAATATAGTCAATAAATTAAAAAACAAATAAATTTATATGAAAATTATCTTTAGAGCTGTTTGACAACTTATTGACTGTCAAATAGCTCTATTAAAAACACTGATTTACAAATCTATAAATAAACGACAGATAAATTTACCGTTTACCATAACCCTATATGGGGTACAAACTATTTTTGTAAAATAGATTCTGCGTTTATACGCATTAAAAATCTATATAGTAAACGTCATAAGAAAAAACTTATGACGTTTACTATAATAAATTATTTATAATTTTTTGATTGTATCCATAATATAATCAGCAAGCTGTTCGGATGTACAGCCATCGCTTCTTCCTGTAATAACAAACTTCTTTTCTTTCTGAGTACATATTTCAAGAGCCTCGTCAAGTTTTTTAGCCTCATTTGAAAATCCAATATGAGCAAGGAGCATACTGCCCGCACGAATTATACTGCAAGGGTCAGCGTAAATATCTCTGCCCTCATCAACCATACGTGGTGCCGAACCGTGGATAGCCTCAAACATAGCGTATCTTTTGCCCATATTAATACTTCCGGCCGTACCTACACCACCTTGAAATTCAGCCGCCTCATCAGTAATAATATCACCGTAAAGGTTAGGAAGCACAACAACTTGAAATTGAGTACGGCGTTTAGGGTCAACAAGCTTTGCCGTCATAATATCAATATACCAATCGTCCGCTTCAATATCAGGATATTCTTTAGCGATTTCCTTAAATATATTAAGGAATTTACCGTCTGTAGTTTTTATAATATTAGCCTTTGTAACTGCAGTTACCCTTGTTTTACCATTTTTCTTGGCATAATCAAAAGCTGCTCTTATAATTCTTTCAGTACCATCAGTAGTAGCAACTGTAAAATCAAAAGCTAAATCATCATCAATATCAAATCCCTTGCTGCCTAACGTATAAGACCCTTCTGTATTCTCTCTGTAAAAAGTCCAGTCAATACCCTCTTCAGGAATTTTTACCGGTCTTACGTTAGCGAAAAGATCAAGCTCTTTGCGCATAGCTACATTAGCGCTTTCGATATTTACCTTATCTCCCGCTCTCGGTGTAGTAGTCGGTCCTTTAAGAATAACCGGACATTCTTTAATTTCTTCAAGAACATCATCAGGAATAGCCTTTCCTGCTTTAATTCTGTTTTCAATAGTAAGACCGTCAATAACTTTAAACTCAACCTTGCCGCTCTTAACTTTATCATCAAGTAAAAACTCAAGAATTCTTTGAGCTTGTTTTGTAATTGCCGGACCAATACCATCTCCTCCAACAATACCGATTTTTATTGTATCAAGTGCCTGAAAATCAATAAATTCCTTATCAAGTTTCATTTTTTCAACTCTTTTAAGCTGTTCTTCAATAAGTGCGCCGAATTTAGTCTTAGCCACTTCAATTTTATCCATAATATAACCACTCCTTATAAAAATTTGTCTGTATAAATACTGATTGCGTAGTATTTTATATTGTGCTTTCTCTTATACATCTATCAAAAATAATTTTTTATCGAACAGGTCTAATCTCTTTTGTCATTTCCAAGTTACTTAACTATATAATCCATAAAAAATATATGTACTATTTTTTATAAGTAATAGGTAAAAACAAAAAAAGTAAGTGAATTGCTTATTTAAAAAATATAAATAATTAAGCCTTATTTTCATCATTATATTTTTTAATCTCTAAAAGAGCTATTTTCTCAAGCTCAATATCACCTATTGATGTAACACGACCCTCGTCATACTGTTTATCAATCCATAATTTAATAGCTTCCACAACCGGATGTTTCTTATCGTAACATTCAGCGTCTGTAAGATTAAAATAAGTATTAAGCCAATGAGCGACTCCTGCAAGTCCCGATGTTTTTGACACAGCAATTCTGCAAGGTCTGTTAAGTAATTTTTCCGTATCAAAAATATTGTAAATCTCCTCATTTTTAAGTATACCGTCCGCATGAATGCCTGCCCTTGTAAGATTAAAATCTCTTCCCACAAAAGGAGTCATGGGCGGAATATTATATCCTATTTCAGTTCTGAAATAATCAGCAATTTCAGAAATAACTGTAGTATCCATACCGTCAAGAGTTCCTCTAAGCTGAGCGTATTCCATAACCATAGCTTCAAGAGGCGTATTGCCTGTTCTCTCACCTATTCCAAAAAGAGAAGTGTTTATTCCACACGCACCATACAACCATGCATATGACGCGTTTATAACAGCCCTGTAAAAATCATTGTGACCATGCCATTCAAGCATTTCCTTAGGCACTGAGGCATGATGATGAAGTCCGTAAATAATACCTTGTACACTTCTTGGTAAAACTGACCCTGGAAAAGTAACTCCATATCCCATTGTATCACACGCACGTATTTTAATAGGAACTCCCGTTTCTTTTGATAATTTCATAAGCTCTGACGCGAAAGGAACAACAAAACCATAAAAATCAGCCCTTGTAATATCCTCAAAATGACATCTTGGTCTTATACCTGTTTCAATACACTGACTTATAATTTCAATATAATGTTTAATAATTTCGCTTCTTGTCATATTCATTTTGTAAAATATATGGTAATCAGAGCAACTAACAAGAATACCTGTTTCTTTAATACCAATAGATTTAGCAAGCTCAAAATCTTTTTTTGAAGCTCTTATCCATGTTGTAATTTCAGGAAACTCATATCCCTTTTCAAGGCATTTATAAATTGCCTCCTGATCTTTTTTTGTATATATAAAAAATTCACTTTGCTTTATAATGCCGTTAGTTCCGCCAAGTTTATGAAGCATATCATAAATTTTTGAAATCTGCTCTACAGTATATGGTTCTCTTGACTGTTGACCATCTCTGAAAGTCGTATCGGTAATCCAAATTTCATCAGGCATATCCATAGGAACCATTCTGTAATTAAATGCAATCTTAGGAACATCCTCATAGCTGTATAAATTTCTATACAAATTAGGTTCCTTCACATCTTGAAGAGGATAATTAAATTCTTGTCTTTCAAGCAAATTAGTTTTTTTATTAAATGTAAACATACATATACCCCCTTTATAATTTAGCCTTAAAAATATCCTTATATTTTATTTTACATAAAAACTAACTTAGTGTCAACTTAATTTAATAAAAAAATGGTATTTTCTATAAAATATTATTCAAAATTTAAGAT
>CATLIG010000060.1 GCA_949948985.1 uncultured Clostridia bacterium
AGCCACCAGAGCCTGTTACAAGACTTTTTTCGTCCAACTTTTTCAATTTTCAATTTGGACGAGATTCTGGTTATTTAAAATCATTCAGTTTTATAACCTGAGTTGCAATATCATCATCAGAAACGTGTGTATAAATATTCATAGTTGTTGTAAAATTAGAATGTCCTAAAATTGTCTGAGTTGTTTTAACATCAATATTATTTTCATAACATTTTACAGCAAAGGAATGTCTGAACATATGCGGATGTACTTTTTTAAATTTGTCATATTCGATTCTGTCTTTATTTATTTTTCTGACTGCCGCTGTAGCCGCTCGCTCAACGGTATCTTTTGTCAGCGGCGAACCCATTGTTGAATAAAATACCAGTTCTGAATATTCTTCATCTGTACATCTCCATTTTTCGTTAAGTTCTAACTTTCTTTCAGATATTTTCTTATACTGGCTTTTTAAAACAGCGTCCATATTATTTATAAATGGTATCTTTCTGTAACCCGATTGTGTTTTTGGTGTATCAAAATACATTTTTTTACCTTTATAATACTGACATATTAATTGTCTTTCTATATTTATGTACTTATTTCTGAAATTTATATCTTTCCATTTTAGTCCGCAGAGTTCGCTTACTCTCATACCTGTATTCATCAATGTATAAAACATTTCATAATACCAGTCATTTTTAAGCGCGTCTAAAAATTCTGTTTCCTCTTCCGCTGTCAAGTATGATAATTCCTGATTTTTCGGCGTTTGCTGTACACGCGGTATCGAAATTATATCACAGGGATTTTCTTTTATTATTTTGTTCGCTTTAGCAAATAAAAAACATTCGGATAAATTGTCAAAAGCACTTTTTAATTCGCTTAATGATTTGTCGGTTTTCAAATATTCATTAATACAATTCTGAATGTCTATGCTCAATACTTCCTTTATGTTTTTATCTCCGAAATTATTTCCGAAAATCCTGTAATATTTACTTTGTACCGGCACTAAACTTGATGTTTTTAACTGTGCTGATTTATATGTTCTAAACCATTCCTCAAACCACTGATTCATTTTATATGATGTAAAAACTATTGCGTTTCCTTTCTTTGCTTCTTTTTTTAATTGGTTAAATTCCTGTTTTAATAATGATAAATTAAAATTTGAAATATGTATTTCATATCCATTGATTTGGGTTCTTGCATCATATAAACCATTATCTCTTTGTCTTATTCCTTTTCCTAATTCCTTTCCTTCTATATTTTTACCCATAATTTACTCCTTTTGCGAATAGTTTTTTTATTCGTAAATGGAGGACGTTAAAATTATTATAACATAACATCCTCCATTTTACTATTTTTATTATTTATTTCCTGTTTTTTCATCAATCCATTTATCAAGAACATCTTTATTGGCGTACAATCTGTTTCCTATTCTCAGACTAAATGGACAGTCTTTGCTTTTCAGCATTTTTCTTGCCCGTGTTTCTCCTATGCTTAAATAAACGCATAAGTTTTCTATATCCAATAGTTTTCTCTCTATGGGTTCTTTGTTTATGTATATAATCTTATCTGTCACTGTCACCTTTTTATTTTCCGCTGCTTCCAAGTTTTCCTTTTCCCCTTTCTGATTTATAGCTTTTTAGTTCCTCATAGCAGACTTCTCTTATTTCAAGATTTGGTACTATATGCACAATACCCTGACATATTGCTTTGCTATATGGATAAATGAACGTTTCATTTTCATCAAAAGGAAAAACAAAGTAACCATCACAGTCAATATATAAAAGTTTTTTTGAGGTATTATCCGTACTTGGACACACACTAACACAAAGTGTTTCAATTTCATTATCATCTAATTTTGAAATTACAATATCTTTTTCGGAACAATTAGTCAAAGCAACAAATATCTCACCTCTGTAACCGCTGTCAATTACCCCAGCGCTTCTTTTAATTCCTTTGCTTCCTGTACTTCCCCGTTCCTCTAATTGGAGATAATAATTCTCATTTAAAGCGCAGGCTAATCCTGTTGGAATAAGTTTAGTTTCTCCACGGGGTATTACAATAAAATCTTCCTCAAAACAAGCGTAAATATCATATCCAGCGTTTTCTTTTGATTTTGACGGTATTTTAGCGTCAAATTTTACTTTTGCCCATAAAATTTCGTTGTCTTTTACTTTTTTCATTTTTTATTTTCTCCTTCGGTATAAATATTATTTTATTTTGGTATACTAAACTTACTATTTTTTGAAAGGATTGATGATTATGAAAGATGATACACCTGTTGAGGATGATTACGGTGACGGTGATATTCCTCCCGTAGATTTACCTAAACAAAGTAAAAATAATTTTAAACATCTGAACCTTCCACTGCTTTAAGCTCTTTTAGAACCTTTTCTGTAATACACGTCTCGCATAATTCCTCACCGTCATATTCGTACAACTTACATTCGTCTCCGCATTCATCACAGTAATATCTTTCAACATAACTATGAGGACACATATCTCCCAGACAAGGCTGTCCGCATCCCGCGCATTCATTTTCCGCTGTTTTCATTTTATAAAATTCCTTTCTTTTGTTTTATTCTTTTGATTTAATATATAATCCACAGTGGCACTCTCCGCTTTCCTGTTCTCTGAATTCCTTGCACATACATTTTGTATCTTTATTTTTTATAAGCCTGCATGGACAATAACCACCGTTTTCTTTGATTTTCTTTTTTATACTCTTTACTGTTTCTATGTTCTTATTTAATCTTATCATCAGCTTATCCTTTCCGCATATTGGTTATCAGACGCCAGAACAATACCCAGTACCTCATCATAATGTTTTTTTTGATTTGGTATATAACGCCCAAATTTAATAACAATATTTTTAAATGAGGATAATTCCTTTATTTTACTTTCAATTTCTTTTTTATAATATCCTGTATATATGACAATATCATCATCTGACTTTTTTCTGAACTTTAATACCAATTCATAGAGTTCTTTGTAATCGTCAAAAGGCTCTAATCCTCCTATAACTAACGCTGATGTAAGTGTATTACCAATATATCTGTCTATTACTTTTTCCACAGCTATCTTAATTCCCGGAGATTTGGCAAGCATACTGTTCTGGCATATCTGCTGACCATACTCTCTGTCACATTTAAAACTGCAATGTGAAAAAGCTATAAACATAGACGGTATTTTATAATTTGAAAAATCTTCATCTATCAGTTGTTTTATAATCATTCTCTTTTCATCTCCGCATATGAGTACCATTGTCTTGTGTCAAACTCACGCTTTCTGTCTTTTGAGTACGCTCTTACCGGTTCAAGGAATCCTACTATTCTTTGATATGTATCGTGTACCGGAAGTCCGTCATAAGGACAAAAATCAGTACCAACAAAACCATGATGATTTGCGCACTCATTTATTTTTGTATTAAAAGCAAAGTAAATAACACCTGTCTTGGCAATTTTATTGAGCGTTTCCCAAGCGGCTTCAGTATCAGGAAAATTTTGTTCTAAATTTATATGCGCTATACTTCCGCCGGAGCATTTTATATCAAATATAGAACTTAATCTCAGCTTTTCTTTAATACTGCACTTTTCTGAAAGCGGTATCCATTGATTTGAATAAATAAATTTTTCATTCTTTTCATACATTAGGTTATCTTTCTGACACAGTATAACCGCCGCTCTTTCAGCCGGAACACTTTCCACATTAAAACTGAATTCATCTGTAAAGTTATCCTTAATATTATTTATAACATCAAACATTCTGCCTGCAAACTCAATGCCTTTTTCTGTATATTTTATATTTCCGAATTCATCTTTTTCAGTCATTCCAAACATTTCTATAACTTCAAAAAGTCCAAGAATTCCTATTGTACAGTATTGTTTATTCAGTTCAATACCGCCGTCGCAATAATTAGGTAATAATCCTTTTTCAATATTTCGTTTTATAATATTACGAATTACATCAAGCGTCTTACAGCATAATACAGTACGTGATTTCAATATATCAAGATATATCTGTTCTTTGAGATTATCCGGATATTCATAGGTTTCATAAGCAATTCTTACTAAATTAATTGTATTAACCTTTACCGAACCTATTGATAACGCAGTTCCGCCTATGGAATTAATAAAACCATCTAACTTTGACGTATCTGACAGCAAACGGCAGCAGTTGCTTAACACTCCGACATTATCACTCATAAAAAAGTTACTGTCATTCCATTTTGTATTATGGTCTGAACACCATTTGGCAAATTCTTTATCCTGAAACTTTCCGTCTTTGTATAACAGAGAATATGTTAAAACCGGAAATGTAAACATATTCTGACTGCGGATATCCGAAACTGTTTCCATAAAAATTTTCTGATGTTCAATTAATTCCTCAATGCAATCAACAGCATAAGTACCATCGGGAAATTTAACACCTCCGAATAATGCTTCAAGATAAGGTCTGTCAAATATTGATACATTAACAAACGCCGATTGGTCTACCCTTAAAAACGGCTGATTTAAACGATATATAAATTTTTGAAACGACTGTCTTATATAATAATCTGGATTTTTCAGATAATATCCATTGTCACAATCCTTTTTCCAAAAATAGTACGTCCATAGTAGAGCATTCGGCAAACCGCACGCACCCGAACTTCTGTTACTCATAAATGACACAAATTCAATTACATCGTCTAAAAAAGTTGTAAGATGTGACGGAGCTTGATTATTATACTCGTTTAAGAAAAATAAACCCTCTTTGGCAAGCCTTGTCAAATCATACGCATAGCAATATGGTTTATACGTAGAACTTGGCGCGTCATGCAGATAAAATCCACCGTTATATTCTGTTTCAATCCATTTTTTTGCTGTTTTTAAACCATACTTCTTTTTCAGCTCATAAAAAATCTTGTTAAACGCGAATAGCTTATCCTCCGACTTTCCTTTTTCGCCGCACAAACTGCAAATATCTTTGTGACGAGCGTTCGCGTTTCCGTCAATTGTTACATCAGCGACATTTTTATCTATAAATCCGTCTATAAAATCAGAAAAATTTAATTGAGATTCGTGAAATCCATTTAAAATTTCAAAATCTTCTCCATATCTGTCTGTAATTGACTCAAATGTCTTTTCAAAATCTCTGTTTACCTTGATATTAATTTTCATTAAACTCCTCCTGTTTAAATTCATTTATCCATTTGTTGGCCTGTACGAAATTCATTGTTTTATCATTTACTTCCAACATCGGCATTACATCAAATCCTTTTTTAAGCATAACATTTATATCTGTGATTTCTTCATAGCATATTCCTTTTGAATTCAATTTCTCTGTAAGAATTTCACATTTTGGACATTGCGAGGTATATAAAATTACTTTTCCCAATATTAATCACCTTCCTGTATTTATGCTCCGATATAATATCTCCATATCCTTAGCACAGTTTCATCAATATTTTCATTGTTTTCAACCACAAAATCCGACGCTCTTTCCGCTCCGTCAAATGTAACGCTGTCGTTTCTCATTCTGAAACTTATGTCAGATTGTTTGTCTCCCCTAGCCTCCATTCTTTGTTTTCTTAAATCCTGTTTTGTTTTTATGTAAACAACTTTTATTTTTTTATTGCCTTTGTAATTATTTTTTAAATACCTTATACCTGCCAGATCAATAACATAAATGTCACTTTCAGCTATCTGCCTGTTTGTGGCACAATATTCATATTCTCCAATCTTTGTATAAGCGGCTGTATCTCTTGGTCTGATATTTTTAAATTCTTCCTCGGATACAAACTCATGACCTGTTTCATTCTCATACCTTTTTGGTCTTGTTGTATAACTTTTCAAAACTTTAAGTCCGAATTTATCGGAAAGTGTATCAGCAACTGTCGTTTTACCGCTGCCGCTTTCACCAACCAATAGCAATAATGTTTTATTCATTATTTCAACCTCCTCAGAAATTTATATCGTCAAACACAACAGGTATTTTTTCTTTAAACTTAATCAACAGTTCACCGGCGAGATATCTTATATTCGGGTGAGCCGCCTTATCACATCTCATTTTTAAAAAGTGTCTCCATTCCCTTAAATTTGCTGTCATTACTATTTCTGTTTTTATATCTGTCGGGAGTACGCCTCTTGCCAAATCGGGTTTCGCCCCTGCATTTATCAGTGTGATATAATGTTTTTCAGCCTCTTTCATTGCGTTTTTCCATATGATGTATAAATTCTGATATTTGGGTATGCTTAAATTCATATCGTTAAAAATTACAGGTTTTATGAAAGTCAGCTCGCTTCCAAATTTTGCTTTTGAGTAATTACAATAACGGCTTGACTCCTGTGAATAGCTTGCCAGCCTGTGACGTACTATTTCATGAGAAACTCCCCTGTCACATATAAATCTTACCGTAACTTTTTCATGTTCAAGCACTGATTCGTGACCTCTTTTTATGATTCCGGCTGCGAAGTTTTCCGCACTCTCTTCTGTTATATTATTTTCACTTTTATAACAGGTTCTTCCGGCTCGTTCTATAGATTTTAAAATTTTAATTCCATCTATGTCACCCTCTATTGTTACCGATGGATTAATAATTCTCATATAGCTTTCCTCCTTTAAAATATGCCTGTACAATCGAATGGGAATTTTGTTTTCATATATAACTCGTATAAAAAAAATTAAAACGATTGTACAGGCGTTTATTTTAGTATTATTTACAGCGAAACAATAAAAGAATGAACAGTGAATCTTTAATAAAACCCGATATATTAAGCAATTCTTTTATTGTTTCACACTAAAAATTTTGCGAACTGCTGTATATTATCTTACAGTTCTTTCTTCATTTCTCTCACCGCAAGAAAAGATTGTCTGCCAACATTTTTTAAATTATCTTTTATAATCGACATATTAGGCTTTCTCATTCCTCGCTTTTCTTTACAATCAAGTTTGTCGTATTTTTCCTTATAATCCATTTCCTCCATAGCAATTCTTAATGATGTAATCATATATTTAATTTTTGCGTCCTGTGTCATTTTATTTTCCTCCTGTATGATTTATAATTATTTTTTATCAGCCAATAAGATATATGGTTGCTAGATTGACAGTTTTAATTTTTATCTGTAATTATCTATTTTTTTATTTTTATGTATTAAAATTTTTTGCTCGACTACTCATTTCGAACAGTCACTTCTATTTCCCTATCCCAATTCCAGCTAATATCAAATCCCGTCATACTATTCGTATCAAGTCTTTTGCCGTCTTTATATAATCTTGGATTTCCCCTGTAAGGTTTAATAAGTACTGCCTGCAATGATGTATCCTGAGCGTATGTTTTATCAATCAAATTTTCTATAACTTTTCCCTGCGTATTGATTATATTTGTTAATTCATCAATAACAGCGTCGTTTTTATTTTTTGCCCCGAACATTTCTCTTAAAAAATTTTTTATTTCTTTGATTTCTTCTCCTATTTCATTGATTTTGCTGAATATTTTTGATGCTCTCATATTTTTCCTCCTATGTAATTTATATTTATTAACCTTAGTTATTTTTTAACCGCATCCATGTATTTCGTCTGTTATGACTGGTTCTGATACATTTAAGAAAAGCCTCCGGTTCGGCAAGCAGAAGACATCTTTCTTTCGCTCTTGTAAGCATTGTATACAGCATACAGTTATCCAGAAGATTATGGTGTGTGTTATCAATAATGCCAATTACTGTTTTTCTTCCGCTTCCCTGCAACTTATGTACCGTCATAGCATACGCCAAATCCAAATTAGTTAAGTCTTTTTTTGTATATTCAACTATTTTTTCACCTCCCAATATATCTTTGTAAACAACAGCACAGTATTCAGTCCTTTTTCCTTCTTCATATCTCTCGTCAATTTTAGTTATATATCCTATTTCTCCGTTATAAACATTTTTCTCATAATTATTAACCGTCTGCGTTACTTTCGCTCCAAGTTTAAAAGAGTTATCAAAACTTTCTATATATTTTTCCTCTTGTCCAAGAAGATTTTCCTGTATTACTTTGTTTAATTCCATCGCACTGTTCAGGCAGTCTTTTCTTCTCGGCACGGCTATAACCACGTTGTCTATTCCGTCTGTTTCAACTGATTTTAAAAATGTTTTCACCGCTATGTTAAAAAGTGTCTGACGGTTCTCTCTGAACATATAATACATATCATTTAATTCTCCATGTATAAGTTTCGGCTGTATTTTTTCAGTAATTGGATTTTTATTTTCACGTATTATATTCGCGTCAGCTAAAATTCCTGATTTTTCCGCCTGTCTCATTGGCTTTGTTAATTTGCTTGCCACTGAATCGTCAAATATGTCAATTAAATCAGAAAATATATTTCCAAATCCTATAGGCGGTAATTGTTTATGGTCACCTGAAATAATAATTCTTGTATTATCATCGATTGCTTCCAGCCAATGTAAAAACAAACCTGCGTTTACCATACTTCCCTCGTCAAGAAGCACAGCGTCAGCTTTTAAATGATTATCCTTATTAAACTTAAACTCGTTAAACTCCTTACAGCCCAAAGTCCTGTGAATTGTTGACGCGGGAAATCCCGATGCCTCCGTTATTCTCTGCGCCGCCATAGCCGATAGCGCCGATGCCGCTACAGAATAATTATTTTCCTTATATCCTTTTATTATCGCTCTCATAATTGAGCTTTTTCCGCATCCGGCTTTTCCTGTTATAATACTTATTGTTCTGTTAAGGCTTTTCTTTATTACTTCAAGCTGCTCCGGCACATATTCAAATCCCTGCTCTTTTTCGGCGTTTTTAATTGCTTGCTCTATCTGTTCTTCTGACAATCTTACTTCTGTCTGTTTTTTCGCTTTCTCCAAAATAATATTCTTTATTTTTTCCTCAACGTCATGATAATATTTCAACCCGATTTTTCCGTCATTTACATACAGAAAATTATTATTTTTCATAAGATAATCCATTTTGTCAAGACATTCAGGAACATTATTGCTTACAGCCGACATCAGTATATTTTCGGAAACCCACGTATGACCGTTGTTTTCACCAAGCTCGGTAAAATAATATTTGATAAAAGCTGTCAGCCTTTCCATAGAATCTACAGTCTCAGGGTTAAATCTGAGCGTTAAATCGTCAACCTTTTTAAATCCCAGTCCCTCAACTTTTGTTAAAATATATGGATTTTTTTCAATCTTCTGTTTCAGAAGAGCCGGATTAGGCTCGCTTTTTAATAATTTTTTTATCATTGTATACGTTACCCCTAAAGGTTTTAACATTACTATTATGTCTGAAATCAGATAGTTGTTAATTATTTTATCTTTAATCTTGTTCCACGTTATTTCTCTTACTCCTTTTACAAGCCTGTAATCTATCTCTTTCAGCGTTCCGTCAGCCACATCATTTACAACGCTGGGATATGCGTTTACTAAATTTTCAGCCTGAGATTCGGATATAAGAGATTTTAAAAACAAAAGCTGTGCTTCTTTTGTCTGAGGTATAAGAGCGTATACTGAAATGGGATTGTACTGATGTCCATACGTTTTATCATTTACATATCTTGCTTTTATAAGATATTCTCCTCCGATGACAAGTTCCTGCATTTTCCCCGCAAGTATACTGAATTTTTCATCTTTATCAATATTATTGTCATTTTCAAAGAAAGACTCTGATTCTGTTTCTTTTTCATAATGAGGTATATCGTCTTTTGTCTTAAACCCGAATACTCCCCATGAGCTATCATCATTATAATATCTCTCATATGTTATGACCGCTTTAAACTCTATAACATCATCACTCACTTTATATATCAACTCCTCTTTTTCGCGTTTGATTAAGCCATATATCATATGGTTTTATTTTGTTTATGATAACTCTGTCTTCCGCGTCTTTTCTGACCAAAAAAGCAAGACGGTTATCATTTCTTACAATATCCTCATATTGTTTCAGTACAGAATGCCATACTATTCCTTCTACAAGACCAAAAGATGAATATATGTTTACAAACGCGAATTGTTTTTTGTTCTTGTCTTTCTTTTTCTGAACCTTGGCTATAATACCGACTATTACACATTCATCACCTGTATTAACGTCCTCGAAAGGCGTCAGATATTCATAGGCTTTATCAAATGGATTATCGTTTATAAAAATCCTCAGAGACTCAAATTCCCAGAACTTTTCATTTTCTATGTATTTTTTATTGGCTTCAATATGTTTCTGAAATCTTTCTTTCTGCACTGAGTCAAACAATTCTTTTTTCTTTTTATTGTACAGCTTCAATAAACTTTCTTTATCATAGTCATATTTTTTATCTCCCGTCCTGAAACGCTCAATATCAATATCCCAGTCACTTGACAAAGTTTTATAAGACGGCAGTACTTTAACGGGTTTAAATTCCAATGGCTCGTAAAGTGATTTCAAATACTTTATAAGACTTTTTTTCTTGTCCTTTGTGGGTATCGCTCCCGATTTTATTAATGCCGTAACCTGTGTTTTTGACGGATTTACTCTTTCAATAAAATCTTTCATTGATTTAAAACCGTTTTTTCTTAAATTAATTATAGTTTCCGCCAAAGTTTCACCTATTCCTTTTATCGCCGACAAACCGAATAAAATTTTATTGTCTCTCACAGAAAAATTCATCAGGGATTTATTTATATCAGGGGGCAGAACTGATATGTCAAACTCTTTGGCATCAAGAATATATTTATTCAGCATACCTGATTTATCCTTGTTCAGATTTAGTAAAGCCTTAAAAAAATACGCAGGATAATATGTCTTTAAATACGCTGTCTGCAAGCATATCACGGCATAACTGCACGAGTGTGATTTATTAAAAAGATATCCTCCCTTTTCAGACATTTCATTACTTATTGTTTTCGCAAGCTCTTCGTCATAACCATTATCAATTATTTCCTTATAAAGTTTCGCCGATTCCTCTTTTACAAGTATCGCGTTTTTCTTTCCTATAGCTTTTCGGAACAAATCGGCTCCCCCGTAGCTTCGTCCTCCGAATTTTCTCACAATATCAAGAAGCTGTTCCTGATAAATCATACAGCCGTATGTAGACTTTAAAATAGGTTCCATATCGGGATGTATATACTTTATTTTACTTGGGTCGTGCTTACACTCAATGTATTCTTCCAGCGCTCCCATTGAATCGGGTCTGTACAACGCCAGTACAGCGGATAAATCGTCTAACGAATCGGGTTTAAGTCTTATAAGCAAATCTTTCATTCCCGCGCTTTCTACCTGAAAAACTCCGTTTGTCAGTGCTTTTCCCAACAGTTCATACATTTTTTTATCATTTTCAAACACAGGATTGTTGATATTTATGCCGTATTCGGAAATTCCAGCGTCATTTTGAGTTTCTTTAATCATATTTAAAGTCTGTACTCCAAGAATATCAAATTTTATAATCCCTATTTCCTCAATTATTTTTTTATCGACTTGTATAACGTGTTCCCCATCTCCTCCCAGCTTCATCGCCATATAATCGCTTATATCGGTATCTACTATTCCCACTCCTCCCGCGTGACACGATACCGTTTTTACTCTTCCGCTTAGTTTGCCCGCTATATCAAATAATTCAGCATATTGTGTATTATCGTTTATGAATTGTTTGTTGTTTTCCATACACTCAGAAAACGTGTCATAAGTAAATTTTTTGCTTAATTTATCCATTTCCCTGTAGCTGAATCCAAGAATTTTTCCAACGTCCTTTATCGCCACAACAGGAGTTATATAGCTGAAATTTATAATCTGACATACTCTGTTTTCACCGTATTTATCAATAAGATAACTGATAACAGTTCCTCTGTCAGACACATCAGTATCCGTATCGGGCATTGATATTCTTTCGGGATTAAGAAATCTCTCGAAAATCAGACCGTATTTTATAGGGTCTAAATCCGTTATTCCAATTAAATAACACACAAGACTTCCGGCACAGCTTCCTCTTCCCGGAGCTACCATTATATCCCTCGACTTAGCGTAATTTATAAAATCCCACACAATAATGAAATATCCGTCAAATCCCATTGAGTGAATTATTTCAAGCTCATAATTGGCTCTTTCTTTGTATTCTTTTTTTCTTATATCATCAAACTTATCAAATCCCCCTTTGCGCCATCCCTTATTAACAAGATATTTTAAATACTCGTAATCACTGTCAAATCCATCTGGCAGCGGAAATGTGGGAAGTTTCGGAGACTGAAAAGGCATTTTTACATCTTCGGTCATATGAGCGATATTATTAGTTTCCTCAAGACCTGTGTCAACGGCTTTTTTACCTATTTGGCAATCCATAACGCTGTGTATCTCCTCTTCACTTTGAAGATAACAGCCCTCGTAAGCCTCGTTCATCGTCTCATTATCGTGGGCAATCTGTACGTGTCTTCCCTGATAATATAAATCTTCCTTTGACGCGGCATGGGAATCTGTGGTTATAACATACGGAGTATCCGTATCTCTTGATAAACTTAATATTTTTTTGTTATACTCTTTTTGCTCATCATGACTATGCGACTGCATTTCAAGGTAAAAATGTGGAAATATGCTTTTATATTCATTTATGTATTCAACACATTTTTCATAATCGGCTTCACGGGCAATTTTTGAAGCGAGACAGGCTGATAATACAATTACATCTTTCCCGCAGTCCAGCTCTCTGAAACAATTTAAATCAACTCTTGGTTTGTAATAAAACCCTTTGAGATTTGATTTTGTAACAAGTTTATTTACAGCTTTTCTGCCGTTCTCATTTTTAGCCAGTACAATTAAATGAAAATATTTGCTGTCTTTATCTTTTACAGAAATATCAAAACACTCGTAAAACTCAACACCGTATATGATTTTAATTTCAGGATAATCTTTTTTTAGTTTCTCAAAATAACACCAGCTGTACTCATTCCCATGTTCTGTAACAGCAAACGCTTTTACTCCTGTTTCCGCTGCTCTTTTAAGATATTCCTTCGGTGTAGCGTAACCATCTAAAAGTGAATACATCGTGTGATTATGAAGTGAACTGTACAATTTAACTCACCTGCCGTTTTTTACTGTTTTATTATTTCCAAATCCTTAATAATAATCTGAGGAGTTTTTATCCCTTTATACTCACTTATTGATGGTGTTCCCACAATCGTAAAAGCAATACTTTCCTCATCATTCCATGTGTCGTTAAGCCAATCAAAAAGAGGATTTCCTTCTTTGCATTTAAATTGTATATATTTAACGTCATTAATGTTAAAACTGACAGTATCCTCGTTTTTGCCGAATATCTCAAAGCAGTCCCTTGTCAAGGTTATATCTTTTACAGCAATCATAGGCTCTTCCACACCCTGACATACGATATCATCAAATATTGACAAATCCGTAACCAGTTTGACGTCTGCATCGTCAGCGTCCATAATAAAATCAACTCTGTATGTTGAGTCATACTCTATATCTTTTAAAATATCATTTATAGCTTTTATCGCCTTGTCAAATTTATCCTCATCAAGACTTACACCGAAAGCGTTGGCGTGTCCTTTTCCATAATTAAATACTTTCGTGCTGTTTACAATATCCTTAAAACTGTCTATGGGACTGTAATTAATATTTCTCGCGCTTCCGCCGTATACAGGCTTGTTTGATTTTTTGTCAAAAAATTTATTAAGCAGAATACACGGCTTATTGAACATTTCGGCTGTTTTTATTGCCGCAACTCCCGTTAAAGCCGTATTTAATATTCCCGATATGTCAAGCATTATAACTTTGTTGTCATAAGGTATAGCCGCGGCAGTTTCAGTTATTAATTCAACACTTTTTTCTTTTTGCTTGTCCTGTCTTGACTTAGCGTTTTTACAAAGCCTCGCCGCTCTGTCGTATATAGTTTCATTTATAGTTTCCGCAGGTTTATCTTTCGCCGCCCGTTTTTTATACTCAAAAAATTCATCTTCTTCAATAAAGGCTTTAAACAGCAATTCTTTTTCCTCATACGAGCCAACCCTTATCATTCCGTTTAATATGGGAGTTATGTACCACTGAATATTATGAATATTTATTCTGCCTTTCATACTGTAATCCTGTGCCGATATCAACGCTTTAAGACATTTGTTTCTTATATTTTCAAATCCCGTATCCGTTAAATATCTTGTCTCATAAGACCTCATATCCATAACATCGCTTATATTCGCCAAAGCGCATAAATCAAGGTAATTATTCGCGAAGTCATTCCAGTTTTCATCATCTAACGCCTGTAAAAATTTATATACCACTCCCGCGCCGCATAAATCTTTGTTTGCAT
>CATLIG010000061.1 GCA_949948985.1 uncultured Clostridia bacterium
TGGATGGCTTGAAAAATATCGTCGGCTTTGGAAAAATTGTGAAAGAAAACTCCATACTTCTTTACAAATGACTGTTTTGGCTTTTATTTCTGTGCTTATTAGAAGATTTTAGACAGGCTCTAAGAAAATAAAGATACTGGCTAATAATATGGATTTATTAGTATAATTACAATGTTTGTGATTAAATTATAAAAAATATTAATAAAACAATACTAAAAGTTTTGTATTGCCAATTCATATAAATTATTGTACATATCCTTAATAAAATCTGAACAATTCATATTGTTTATAGAATTTTTAATGTCATCCGCAAGATAAGAATTTTTTTCATTTGAATTTTTAATAGCAATAAGTTTTTCATCTATATCATCTTTTATATCATAGATATAACTAAAATCATCAGAGGACATATACTTATTATTACTTGATATAATATTAGGTGTTATTTTATCAAAATTTTTATATTTATCAAAATAACTTCTTATATTATAAAATGCGTTAATAGTATCATTATAAATTTTTGCACTGTATTTTTTACGTAAATCTATTAATTTATGGTTATAATCTGTATATGAAGAATTACTTTCAAAAGAATTATTTTTAGAAGAATTAGAGGGCATTTTGATTTTCATAAGTCCTATAAATGGGGAAGTTATACTGGCAGCAAATCCTTCAGCAGTCCACTTGATTTGCTCATTAAAGGCTTTGTCAAGATAAGTTTTATACCAATTAAAATCTTCCTCATTTGAGTATTGTTCTTTTAAATCATTAATCATTTTATAATATTTTTCTGTCATATTCATCATTTTTCCATTAAGGTCAGTTGCATTTGTTGTTGAATTTAAAAGTTCTTCTGAATATTCCATAATTTTCAAGGTATTATTATGATTTTCTTCTTCTAATATAGAAATATCTTTGATATTTGAAGCGCTTATAGCCTTAGAATTTGTTGTTAGTTCTAATATAACACCAGAATTATTTATTTTATTTTGTTTTTGATACGATTGTTTAGTGTTAAAAATATTGTGAAGTTGTATATTTGAAGAAGTTAATACTGATTTAACATTGTTAGTATTATTTATATTCATTTTAAAACCTCCTCGTATAATAAGTTTATAACCAATAAAAGAAAGGTTATAAACTTAATGACATATTAGATTTTTTGTTCGATATAGATGATGGATAATGATAAGTCATGTCTAAAGGGTTCTCCTGTTTAAATCCAATCTGATCTATATAGTAAATAGTTACTTTTAAATATTTATCCCAAGTGTTATAATGATTTTATAAGAATCATAACTAAGGTCACTGCCAAGCACCTCCAGCAGCATAGACTGCCTAAAAAGCATGCAGCCCAAACAATACACTTAGATTTATTACACAAATGCAGCATCTCTGATTATCAGCCGCCAGCAGGGTATTTTTAACAGATGAATGCTTATAACGCAAGGGTTAGACCGGTGTATTGACTTGGGATAAGCCATAGTTATTTTTCTTCATCAATTACAGAAAGAAAAATGGTGATTAACCGTGAAGAAAATTGATTACTTATCAACGCTTTTCGTTGGAATTGATATTGGTTCCAGAACTAACGTTGTATCAGCCATTAACTTTAATCAAGAATACTTTATTAAGTGGAAACCTGTTCCAAACGCCTATGGAGGTACTGAATTATTAGAAAATATGATTGCGGATGTACTTGATAAAAATCATATTTTTAAATATGTCATTATTGGTATGGAATCCATAGGCTTTTACGGCGTTCATATTGCGAATTATTTATCGTCTTCCAAAAAACTTGCCTCTTTTTCAACTCATGTTTACTGTTTAAACCCAAATGAAATCGCTCAATATAAAAAATCTTTCAATTCTCTTGACAAGAATGATAATATTGATTCCTTTGTAATCGCTGATTTTGCCCGTGTTGGAAGAATCAGTATTAAACCGTGGCGCGGTTGTCAGTATCTTGCTTTACAGTGCCTTACAAGACATCGTATGCACATTACTGAATGTATAACCCGTGAAAAAACATATATGCTTAATAATATTTTCCTTAAATTCAGCGAATTTGCTATGCTTGGAAAAGGTGAACATCCTTTTTCAGATAAATATGGTGCGACAGCTGAAGCAATTCTTACAGAATTTAAAACTAACGAAGATATTGTAAACAACTCTGTTGAGGAATTAGCTGAATTTATTAATTCCAAAAGCCACGGACGTATTGCCGAACCCGAAGAAACAGCAAAACTTCTTAAAACAGCGGCACGCAATTCATATAGGCTTGACGAATGCCTGTACGACCCCTTAACCATATCTATAACCTGTTCTTTTAATTGTATATCTTCATACGAAAAAGAACTTAAAGCTATAGACTCTGCCATACTAAAAACGGTTAAAGGATTAAATCCATTAGAATATCAGATACTTAACTCCATTCCCGGAATTGGCAAAGTTTATTCCGCCAGTATTCTGGCTGAAATGGGCAGTATCAAATGCTTTACTGATAATAATTCTCTTGCAAAATACTGCGGCATAGTCTGGAAACAGAATCAATCAGGTAACTTTAATGCTGAAAACACTCCTATGAGTAAAGCAGGCAATCGTTATTTACGTTATTATATAATTGAGGCAACAGGCAGTGTTATCAAGCATTGCCCCGAATTTAAAGCCTTTTATGATAAAAAATTTGCTGAAACCACTACTCATCAGCATAAACGAGCACTCGCGTTAACTTCCCGTAAATTTTTACGTATGCTTTTTGGTCTGCTGGACAAAAGCCAACTCTACTCTCTGGAAAAGAGTAAGTAATCCATATTTTATCTTAGAATATCTGTTCGTGTTTTACGAACAGGTCTATTAAAGTTACCCTTTTTTTATCTTTTCTCTTAAATTTCTTTTCATTTTCTTCTTGACATTTCACCAAATTGCTTGTACGCTACTATTATATATATCGGACGAAATTTAAAATTTGTTAATGGTTGTTCCTAATTTTATTTTTTTACATCTTTGTTATTATAACAGTCTTATTATTACTCCACAAATATCTTTTGACTTAGCCGCTTACGTCTGGACTGTGCTTTTCCTTTCTTTTTTATTTTACATCTAATTCGCCGTGACCTGATTTATTTCTAAAGGGTATAAAAATTTTTCCACGTCTTGTAAGTTATAATCAATTTGTGGAGCTTATGCCAAACGCCATTTTGCCAATAAAATTTCTTATATGTTCCCGAAAAGGCGCATGCATATGAATCAGTTTTGTAGATTCAACAGCTTTAGATGTATGCGACAGTCATAGAATTCGACAATATAAAGTATTCAAAGAAATTGCTTAGAGGGGCAAAAGTTCTACAGGGGTTTTCTACAGTCTGAAATTTACATAATTGTAAATGTATACTCTATGTATGGTTCTGATATAAGGAGAAGTTATAACTATTTATAAGTTATTTATATTAGAAAAAATAAGCAAATTGATATAAAATATAAATATGCAATATTTCTGGTTTTAGATAAAATTCAAGTGTTTAGTTTTGTGCTATGATTTTAAAGAAGTATTTTAAAATTAAAGCTTTATAACTTTGATAAATAAAAAAGGTTGTATAAATATTTTTTTTATGATATATTAATTATATAACCTATAAGAATAGTAGGTATCATAAGTTATATAAGGAAGGTAAAATATGACATTACAGCAGTTAATTTATGTTGTTAAAACAGCAGATTTAAAATCAATGAATAAAGCAGCGTCTGAACTTTTTATATCTCAGCCTGCATTATCAAGTACTATACATGATTTGGAGGAGGAGCTGAATGCAAGTATTTTTATAAGAACCAACAGAGGAATTGTTGTGACAGCAGAAGGTGAAGAATTCTTAAGCTATGCGAGACAAATGGTTGAATTGCACAAGATGATAGATGAGAGGTTTATTGACAATAAAAAAGTGAAAAAGAAATTTAGTGTATCAATGCAGCATTATTCATTTGCCGTTGAAGCCTTTATAGAACTTACCAAGGATTTTTCAATAGGAGAATTTGAGTTTGCTGTTCATGAAACCAAAACATATGAGGTTATTAAAAATATAAAGCATTACAAAAGCGAGCTTGGAATTATATACATAAATGAATTTAATGAAAAAGCAATTAAAAAAATTCTTTCTGATAATGATCTTGAATTTGAGGAGCTTTTTGAATGCGGTGTATATGTTTATTTAAGCCGGAAGCATCCTTTAGCAGAAAGAAGCATTATAAAATTTGAAGAGCTTAAAGAATATCCATGCCTGTCATTTGAACAGGGTGAAAAAAATTCATTTTATTTTGCGGAAGAGGTGTTTAGTACATTTGAATACAAACAGATAATTAAGGCAAATGACAGAGCTACAATGCTTAATCTTATGACAGGAATAAACGGATATACGTTATGTTCTGGAATTATCTGTGATAAACTTAATGGAAACTATTATAAAGCTGTTCCGCTGAAAACCGACGAGAAAATGACTATAGGATATGTAAAAAGAAAAAATATGCCTGTGAGTTTACTGGGAAAGAGATACATTGAGATATTAAAAAATTATAAAGATAAAGCTTATTGAAAGGAGAATTAAAGGGGTTTATCCTGAAATAATTATGAGTCATAGTATAAAAGATAAAATAGAAAAAATCGCTGGAAAGCTAAACCAAAATTATATAAATCAAGGTATTTTTGAACTGGGAATAGGGGAAAAACTGCCAAAAAGATCGGAGATAACAGAGCTAATAAATGTATTAAGAAGAATAATATTTCCTGGATATTTTGGCAGTGAAAATACCGCTTATGTATCATTGGATATTTTTGCCGGCAGCTCTCTTGCGATTCTATATGAAAAATTATTTAAACAAACAAGAATCGCGTTGAGCGTTGGCAGGAAATATAAAAATAATACTGAAACAGAAGAAAAGGCTGAAGAAAAAACATTAAAGCTTATAGAAGATCTTCCATTGATACAGGCTATGATTTTTAAAGATGTTGAAGCTCAGCTGTCAGGTGATCCTGCCGCAAACAGTAAGGAAGAAGTTATTTTTTCTTATCCCAGAATATTTGCGATATTTATTTATAGAATTGCTCATAAATTGTATGAGCTTAATATACCGTTTATTCCGAGGATTATGACTGAATATGCTCACAGCAGAACAGGAATTGCTATAAATCCTGGAGCTGTGATAGGAGAATATTTTTTTATTGATCACGGAACAGGAATAGTAATTGGAGAAACCATAAAAATCGGTAACAATGTAAAAATTTATCAAGGCGTGACATTAGGCGCGTTATCTACGAGAAAAGGGCAGGCATTAACAGGAGTAAAAAGGCATCCTACTATTGAAGATAATGTTGTTATATATGCTAATACCACCATTTTAGGCGGTGAAACAATAGTTGGAGAAAATTCAATAATTGACGGAAATATATTTATAACAAAGCCTATTCCTGCAAATACAAAAGTTTCTTCATATATGCCTCAGTTAAAATATACGAAACGAAAAGGTTGAGAAAACATTGATTAATATAGAAATCAAAAATAATTTTACGAAAAATCTTAACATTTTACTATCGTTTTTCTATGAAAAACGAAGCATTCCGTTTGATTTTTCGTTGTCATCTGACTAAAATTATTTTTGTTTTTTAAATTAAGCGAAATCTTGCTAAATATAATATTCACACGTTGAAGGATGATTATTGATAATATCTAAAAGAGTAATTCCTTTAAGATAATTTATAATAACCTCATATAAGCCTTCATAAACAGGCAGTGTAATGCAGTTTTCGTAATTTTCGCATTGATTGGGTATATTATCCATACAACTGACAGGTGTAAGACTTCCCTCCGCACTTAATAAAATATCTTTGACAGTTATTTCTGACGGATGTTTTGAAAGCTGATATCCTCCCATATGCCCTCGATTTGTAATAAGAAGTTTACTTCTGTTTAAAAAAGGTATAATCTGTTCAAGATATTTTTTTGATATATTTTGTCTTTTTGAAATATCTTTAAGAGCTATATACCCTTCATTATAATGTTGGGCAAGGTCAATCATCATACGAAGTGAATATCTGCCTCTTGTTGAAATTTTCAATATAATTACCTCCTGTTGTAAAAAATAAGACATAGACATCTTCAAAGCCTATTTTACCACAGGAATAATAGGTAATCAAGTATCAAAAAAGAAATTGAAGTTTTAAAAAATCCGACAAATGAAATAAAATTACCAGATGACATAATGAACAGGGCAAAAATACCTTTGATAAAAATGCTTGAACTGGCAAAATAACAGGAGGTGAATATCAAATGTATGAAATAACGGTTGACGATCTGAAAAATATAAATAATGATAATACTGTTATTATTGATATAAGAGATGAAACGGCTTATAACCATGGCTATATACCGGGGGCTGTTTCAATGCCGGAAAAAGATGAAAAATATTTTTCTGCATTAAATGCTGATGAAAATAAAACTGTAATTGTATATTGCGGTATAGGCGAAAGAAGCGAGAGTATAACTGAAATATTGAGGTCAAAGGGAATTAAGGCATATAATCTTAAAGGCGGATTTGGTGCCTGGATTATTTCAAATAATGATATACTTTCCGAAAAAGAAAATATGCGTTATTCAAGGCAGATGATACTTCCGCAGATAGGAAAAACAGGTCAGGAAAAACTGAAAAAATCAAAGGTGCTTATTATAGGCGCCGGCGGTTTGGGTTCGTCGGCGGCTCTGTATCTTGCGGCGGCAGGGGTTGGAACTATCGGTATTGTTGACGGGGATAATGTTGATATTTCAAATATGAACAGACAGGTAATTCATAATACGGTGAATATCGGACAAAGTAAGGTCTGCTCAGCAAAACAGTGTATAAATGAAATTAATCCTTTTGTTGATGTGTGTGTTTATGAGGAGTTTATTACACCGGAAAATATATCAGATATAATAAAAAACTATGATTTTATTATTGATGGTGCGGCTAATTTTGAAACAAAATTTCTTATAAATGATGCGTGTGTTATAGAAAAAAAGCCTTTTTGTCATGCCGGAGCTGTTGGCTTTGAAGGACAGGTTATGACCTATGCTCCCGAAAAAGGCGTTTGTCTTAGATGTATTCTTGAAGATATTCCATCCGGCGATATGCCAAGCTGTTCATCTTATGGGATAATAGGCGCTGCCGCGGGAATTATAGGCAGCATACAGGCGCTTGAGGTAATTAAATATATAACTTGTGCGGGAGAGCCTTTAATCGGAAAAATGTATCTATTAAACGGTTTGACTATGCAAAGTAGAATCGTGGAATTTAAAAACAGAAGAAAAAGTTGTAAGGTTTGCGGAGAAAATGCTGTTATTGATGATGTGATAAAATATAAAGAAATGTACAGAGGCAAAAACTGTACAATATAAATGAGGAGAGAAAATTTATGATAAGCA
Source organism: uncultured Clostridia bacterium (assembly GCA_949948985.1). Classification (GTDB taxonomy): domain Bacteria; phylum Bacillota; class Clostridia; order Lachnospirales; family CAG-274; genus MGBC114079. The sequence goes on from CATLIG010000061.1 coordinate 7,449, forward strand.
GAATTGAAACAAAATGTATTTATGGCAATGGAAAAAAATATGACAAGGATAAAACGGGTGCTATAAGCTTTCCAATTTATCAGTCGGCTACATTTGCGCATCCTGAGGTTGGTGAAAGCACAGGATATGATTACAGCAGACTTCAGAATCCTACAAGAGAGCATCTTGAGGAGGTTGTGGCATCTTTGGAAAACGGCATTGACGCTCTTGCCTTTTCATCGGGTATGGCGGCAATTACGGCTCTTATGGAAATATTTAAGCCAAAAGACCATATAATTACGGATTCAGATTTATATGGCGGAGCTATAAGGCTGTTTGACAATATAAGTGAAAAAAACGGTATTGAATTTTCACATATTGACTGTACAAAATATAATATTGAGTCATATATAAATGAAAATACAAAAGCAATTTATATTGAAACACCTACTAATCCTATGATGAATATTATTGATATAAGAAAAGTATCTGAAATCGCAAAAAAACATAATTTGCTTCTTATTGTTGACAATACATTTTTAACACCATATTTTCAGCATCCTTTTGAACTTGGGGCAGATATTATAATACACAGCGGAACAAAATTTTTAGGAGGGCATAACGATACTCTTGCGGGCTTTATTATTGTAAATTCTGAAGAATTATCCGAAAAGCTGAGATTTATCATAAAAACAGTAGGCTCGGGGCTTGCGCCATTTGACAGCTGGCTTATATTAAGAGGTATAAAAACACTTCCTTTAAGAATGGAAAAAGCTCAGGAAAACGCAAAGGCAGTTGCTGAATTTCTGATTAATGAAGAAAAAATTTTAAATGTTTATTATCCCGGAATAAAAGGAACAGAAAGTTATGAGATATGCTCAAAACAAGCTGATGGTTTCGGCAGTATGATTACATTTGAGACTGAAAGTAAAGAGCTTGCACTTCATATATTGAAATCAACAAAGATTATTCCGTTTGCCGAAAGTCTTGGAGGAACAGAAACTTTGCTTACTTATCCCTCAACACAGACACACGCTGATGTTCCCGAAGATATAAGAATAAAAAACGGTATTACCGACAGAATATTAAGATTATCGGCAGGAATAGAGGCAAAGGAAGATATTATCGCTGATTTAAAGCAGGCTATAGACTCATTTAACGAAAGGGGATAGGAATATGGAAGAAAAAAACATTAACTTTGATGAAATAATTGAAAGAAGAAATACAGACTGTTTAAAATATGATTTTGCGTCAATGCGAGGCAGACCCGAAAATGTGCTTCCTTTATGGGTAGCGGATATGGACTTTAAAACTTCAAGTATTGTTCTTGATGTCATAAAAAACAGAGTTGAGCATGGTATATTTGGCTATACAGAATCAAGGGAAGCGTATTTTAAGGCAGTATCAAAATGGATGGAGGAAAAGCATAATTGGAAAGTTGACAGAAAATGGCTTGTTAAAACTCCCGGAGTTGTGTTTGCGCTTGCTATGGCGGTAAAAGCATATACCGAAAAGGGGGATAAAGTATTGATTCAGCAACCTGTTTATTATCCGTTTACAGAAGTAATTGAGGACAATGAAAGAATTGCTGTAAGCAATGACCTCGTGCTTGGAGATGATGGAAAATATCACATAGATTTTGATGATTTTGAAAGAAAGATTAAGGAAAACAATATCAAATTATTTTTATTATGCAGCCCTCATAATCCTGTAAGCCGTGTATGGAACAGGGAAGAGCTTATAAAAATTGGAAATATATGTGTTAAATACGATGTTATTGTAGTTAGTGACGAAATTCATCAGGATTTTGTTTATGGAAATAACAAACATTATGTGTTTGCCGATATAAAAAAAGAATTTGCCGATATTTCGGTTGTTTGTACTTCTCCGGCAAAGACATTTAATCTTGCGGGACTTCAGATTTCAAATATATTTATACCAAACGGCACTCTGAAAGCTAAATTTAAAAAGCAGATTTATGCCGCGGGTTACAGTCAGCTTAATACTATTGGACTTACCGCTTGTGAGGCTGCTTATCGTTATGGTGATGTGTGGTATAAGAAAATGGTTAAATATATTGAAGATAATATTTCTTTTATGAAAAGCTATATTGAAGAAGAAATACCTTTAATAAAAATGATTGAACCTGAAGGAACTTACCTTATATGGCTTGATTTTAGAGGTCTTGAATTAACTGAAAAAGAAAGAGAGGATTTAATTATAAATAAGGCGGGTCTTTGGCTTGACAGCGGAGCTATTTTTGGAAAATCCGGAGAAGGTTTTGAAAGAATAAATGTTGCTTGTCCAAGAGATATTTTAAGAATGGCTCTTGATAAGCTTAAAACAGCCATAACTTACTATAGTATGAGATGAAGAAAGGTATGGTGATAAAAATGCTGCATATTGAAAATGATGATGTAAAAAATCACATATTAGATAGAAATTTTGGACTGGAAAAAGAAAGTTTAAGAATCTTAAAAGATGGTACTTTATCTCATTCTCTTCATCCATTTCCTGATGATGAATATATTGTAAAGGATTTCTGCGAAAATCAGACGGAAATCAACACTTCGGTATATACCAGTGTAAAAGAAGCCATCGGAGAATTGGAATTTCACAATAAACAAATATATAAAGATTGAAAAAAATGACGGAAAGAGAATACTTATGGTCGTTTTCCAATCCTCCTTAGATTGAGAATGAAAGTGATATACCGGTTGCGGTTTTTGGAGGTGTTGAGGTATCAAAAGCCGCATACAGGGAATATTTGTCTGCGAAATACGGACGATATAAAATGACATTTTCAGGTATTCATGTAAACTATTCTTTTTCTAAAGAACTGCTTAAAATTGATTTTAATCTGCAAGAGGAAACAGATTATCAAAAATATAAAAACAGGTTTTATCTTATATTTGCACAAAAAATGGCGGCATATGGCTGGTTGCTTGTGGCAGTGACCGCGGCGAGTCCGCTTTTAGACAGTTCGTTCGTAGAAAAAGGCATTTACGATGGTGATATATTTACGGGAATGGCGTCTGTCAGATGCGGCGAAATGGGATATTGGAATGAATTTGCGCCTATTCTTGATTATCATGATATTTCTGCGTATGCGGACAGTATCCAGAAGTATGTGGATATGGGGTTATTAAAAGCTGCTTCTGAACTTTATTATCCAATCAGACTAAAACCGGCAGGGGAAAATACGCTGGAATCACTACGCAAAAATGGAGTTAATCATATAGAACTTCGTATGTTTGACTTAAATCCTCTCGCGGATGTGGGTTTGGAGGAAAAAGATGTGGTTTTCGCACAGCTTTTAATGGTGTGGCTTGTATCAACTCCAAATCAGCCATTCAGTGAAAAAGATCAGATTCAGGCGGTGCAGAATTTTAAAAATGCCGCTCGTTATGATTTAAAACTGTCAATATTCTGATGTCGAACGGAGAGATATTTTCTGTAGCTAATGCGGCGTTAAAGGTCATTGACAAGATGAAAGTGTTTTATAGCGAACTTGGGTTAGATGTAAATGAAGTTTTGCAATTTGAATACGAAAAATTTATAGACACTAAAAACAGGTATGCGTGGAAAATCAGAAAGCAATTCGGAAATGGATATGTAAAAAATGCTTTGAGGTTTGTAAGAGAAAGACAGATGAATTAAATGTGTGAATTGTTTGGTATCAGCTCTATGAAGAAGCTGGAATTAAATGAGCTGCTTCTGAAATTTTTTCACATGGTGTCAATCACCCAAATGGGTGGGGTATGGCATTTTTTTATGGAAACGCGGTATCTCTGGAAAAACAGCCCGAAGCATCACATAAAAGCATTTACCTGAAACAGAGGCTTCAATCTAAGGTAGAAGCAGATAACATGATTGCACATATATGGCTTGCTATAAGAGGAAATATTAATTATGAAAATTCTCATCCTTTTGTAATAAGAGACAACTGTGACTGTGATTTGCTAAACTCTTTTGTACATATTCAGCAGGGGCAGACAGACAGCGAGAGAATACTTTCATACATTGTCAGCTGTATGAATGAAGCAAGTAAAATAAAAAATGAACTGTCAAGTCAAGACAGATTTGAATTGATAGATAAAGTTATATGCGAAATAACGCTGGAAAATAAAGTAAACCTCCTTTTATATGATGGGGAATTGATGTATGTGCATACCAATTATAAAAATAGCTTATATAGATGTCAAAAAGGCGAAGCAGTTGTAATATCTACTACACCTCTTGACCATGATATATGGGAAAATGTACCAATGAATACTTTGACTGCTTATCGGGATGGAAAACAGGTATTTATAGGCACAAATCATAAAAATGAATTTTTTGAAACCGAAGAAAAAATGAGACTACTGTTTTTGGATTTTGCAAGTTTATAATATAAATCAGGAGGAAAAGAAAATGAGTAATAGCAGATATGAATTAAACAAAGAATTAGCACAAATGTTAAAAGCATTTATGGAACATGAAAAAAATGCTTTCTCTGTTAGGTGTACAGAGTTTTGAAATACGGTAGAAAAAGGATTTAGAACAGGAATTTGACGGTTTGATTTTACCGGGCGGGGAAAGCACAGTTATGGGAAAACTGTTAAAGGAACTAAATTTATTTAATATTATAAAGAAAAAATAAAAGAAGGTCTTCCAGTATTGGGAACCTGTGCCGGATTGATTCTTTTGGCAGAAAAATTGTCCAATGATGAAAACTCTTATTTTGGCACACTTCCTGTTACTGTAAGGCGCAATGCCTACGGAAGGCAGCTTGACAGTTTTTATACGGAAGCTGAGGTAACCGGAGCAGGTAAAATTCCTATGGCATTTATTCGGGTACCTTATGTAGAAAGTGTGGAAGCAGATACAGAAATTATAGCAAAAGTTAATGGAAATATCGTCGGTGTAAAATATCAAAATCAAATTGGTCTTTCATTTCATCAGGAGGTTACAGAATGTACCAAACTGAATGAGTATTTTTTAGAAATTTGTTGTTCTCATTTTTGCGGAGAAAGTTGATATACGATAAATTTTTCGAAGATAAAAGCTGTCTTTTTTTAAATTTTTGAAATAAATACACTTATTCAAGAAATATTTTAAAAACAGTTTTTGATAATATTAGAACAGCTATAAGCAAAAACTATAACAGGTTATAAAAAATACATTTATAAAGATATGGAAAAAAATAATTGACAACTGAAGCTTATTAGACTATAATTATATAAAAGTAACAGATAAAACATATGTAAATGATAAGTTTTAAAAATTATAATAAAATGGAGGTAATCATTATGTCAGAAATTAAAGAAAGCGCATTGGAATTAATAGGAGGTACTCCTGTATTAAAGCTTAACAGATACAGCGAAAAAGCAGGCGTTAAAGATATCAATATTATCGCGAAACTTGAATATCTTAATCCAGCAGGCTCGGTTAAAGATAGAATTGCTCTTGCTATGATTGAAGATGCTGAAAAGAAAGGTATATTAAAACCTGGTGCTACAATTATTGAGCCTACAAGCGGAAATACTGGTATAGGACTTGCGGCTGTCGCGGCGGCAAAGGGTTATAAGGCAATACTTACATTGCCGGAAACAATGAGTGTTGAAAGAAGAAATCTTTTAAAGGCTTACGGCGCCGAGCTTGTGCTTACAGAGGGCGCAAAAGGTATGAAAGGCGCTATCGCAAAGGCTGAGGAGCTTGAGAAGGAAATTGATGGGGCAATTATTCTCGGTCAGTTTGTAAATCCAGCGAATCCGGCAATTCATAAGGCTACAACAGGTCCTGAAATATGGAAACAGACAGACGGAAGAGTTGATATATTTATTGCGGGTGTAGGAACAGGCGGAACTGTTACAGGAGTAGGAGAATACTTAAAGGAACAAAATCCGGATGTTAAAATCATCGCGGTTGAACCGGCATCAAGTCCTGTATTGTCAAAGGGAACAGCGGGCGCTCATAAAATACAGGGAATCGGAGCGGGCTTTGTACCTGAAGTTCTTAACACAAAAATTTATGATGAGGTTATTGCTATAGAAAATGACGATGCTTTTGCGGAGGGTAAAGCATTTGCCGCTTCTGAGGGTATTTTAGTCGGTATATCATCGGGCGCGGCATTAAAGGCGGCTGTGATTTTAGCGCAAAGAGAAGAAAATAAAGGCAAAAATATTGTTGTTTTATTGCCGGATTCGGGTGATAGATATCTTTCAACTCCTTTGTTTTCAAATTAATTGATATAAGTGCGTCAGGCAGAGGCTGTGTGTGATTCAGCAGAAATATTGACAAAAATAAGCAGGATAAGTGACAAAAAAAAGAAGTGACGAAAGTTAATTAATCCTAATTAATGGCGGGTTTGCACGCCGGAACGGGGCAAATGTTTTATTAAGGTAAAGCGATAAAGCGAAAGTTTTATAAAAAGATGTGTAAAA
>CATLIG010000062.1 GCA_949948985.1 uncultured Clostridia bacterium
ATAGATTGTGAGAAATAATAATTTTTTTATAAATAAGAGGTGCTATAATGTTAGGCGTTGTAAAAAAAATTTTTGGTAGTTACAGTGAAAAAGAGTTAAAAAGGATTATGCCTATTGTTGATAAAATCGAAAGTCTTGAAGATGAAATTTCAAAACTTTCTGATGAACAGCTTAAAGAAAAAACTGATGAGTTTAAAAAAAGATATTCAGAAGGCGAATCTTTAGATGATCTTTTGCCGGAAGCTTTTGCTGTTGTAAGAGAAGCGGGAAAAAGAGTTCTGGGAATGCGTCATTTTCGTGTGCAGCTTATCGGTGGTATTATACTGCATCAAGGTCGTATTGCCGAAATGAAAACAGGCGAAGGTAAAACTTTAGTATCTACGTTACCAGCGTATCTTAATGCTTTGACAGGTGAAGGCGTTCATATTGTTACGGTAAATGATTATCTTGCTAAACGTGATGCCGAGTGGATGGGTCAAATTCATGAGTTTTTAGGCTTGACAGTAGGAGTTATTCTTCACGATATGGAGCAGGCTGAAAGACAAGAAGCGTATGCCTGTGATATTACCTATGCTACAAATAATGAACTTGGATTTGATTATCTTAGAGATAATATGGTTGTATATGAAAAAAATCTTGTTCAGAGAAATTTATCTTACGCTATTATTGATGAGGTTGACTCGGTTCTTATTGACGAGGCAAGAACTCCTCTTATTATTTCGGGAAGCAGCGGAAAATCAACTATGCTTTATAAAGTTGCCGATGCTTTTGTAAAAACTCTTACTAAGGGCCGCATATTAAATGAGGATGAGGCTTTAAATCCTCTTAATCATGTTGAAATTCAGGAAGAGGGCGACTTTGTTATTGATGAAAAGGGTAAAACAGTTTCTCTTACTCAAGAAGGTGTAAAAAAAGCGGAAAGATATTTTAATATTGATAATCTCGCCGACCCAGATAATATGGAAATACAGCATCATATCAATAATGCTCTTAAAGCTAACTATAATATGTTTGCTGATAAAGATTATGTTGTTAAAGACGGTGAAGTTGTTATTGTTGATGAGTTTACAGGACGTATGATGACAGGAAGGCGTTATTCAGACGGTCTTCATCAGGCTATTGAGGCTAAAGAGGGTGTTGCCGTAAATAAAGAAAGCAAAACATTGGCTACAATTACTTTCCAGAATTTCTTTAATAAATATGCTAAAAAAAGTGGTATGACCGGTACAGCCCTTACGGAAGAAGGAGAATTTCGACATATTTATGGTATGGATGTTATTGTTATTCCAACAAATATGCCTGTACAGAGAATTGACCATACTGATGTTGTATACAGAAATGAAAGAGCAAAATACAAGGCCGTTGTTGAGGAAATTAAAAGGTCTCATGAAAAAGGACAACCTGTTTTGGTTGGTACAATTACTATTGATAAATCTGAACTTATTAGTTCTATGCTTAAAAAAGAAGGTATACGTCATCAGGTGCTTAACGCTAAATATCATGAAAAAGAGGCTGAAATTGTCGCTTTGGCAGGAGAAAAAGGTGCTGTTACTATAGCTACCAACATGGCTGGACGTGGTACAGATATAAAAATAGATGATGAAGTAAAAGCTGTTGGCGGTCTTAAAATAATAGGTACGGAAAGACATGAGTCAAGACGTATTGACAATCAGCTTAGAGGTCGTGCCGGACGTCAGGGAGACCCGGGTGAATCAAGATTTTTTATTTCACTTGAAGATGATCTTATGCGTCTTTTTGGCTCAGATAGAGTAGCTAAGGTGATTGACGCTCTTGGCATTGAGGAAGATGAACCTATAGAGCATAAAATGCTTACAAAAGCTATTGAAAATGCTCAAAAAAAGGTTGAGGCGAATAATTTTGGTATTCGTAAACGTCTTCTTGAATATGATCAAGTTATGAATGAACAAAGAGAAATTATTTATGATGAAAGACGCCAGGTACTTCTTGATGCGGATATTAGTGAAAATATTAAAAGTATGCTTAAAAGCGTAATTGAAAGAACTGTGGCAACATATGTGGGAGATGACGCTGATTTTGCTGAAAAATGGGATTTTATAGGTATTAATGAAACTCTTATGCCTATGCTTAATATACCTAAAATTGAAATAACAGAAGATGATAAGGAAAACCTTAAACAAGAAGAACTTGTTGAACGTATTTATAATACGGCGGTTGAAATTTATAAAAATAAAGAAGAAGAAATTGAGCCTGAAAGAATGAGGGAAATAGAAAGAGTTGTTCTTCTTAAAGTTATTGACCAAAAATGGATGGATCATCTTGATGATATGGATCAAATGCGTCAGGGTATTTCTCTTAGAGCTTATGCGCAAAGAGATCCTATTACAGAATACAAGTTTATAAGTTATGATATGTTTGAGGAACTTAGCGCCAATATTCAGACAGAAACAATAAGAGGATTGTTTAATGTAAGAATTGCTGACCCTAATATTGAAAGAAAGCCTGTTGTTAATGTTGAAGTTGTAACTACAAACAAAGAAGGAGAGTCTGTAAGTGCGCCCAAAAAACGCAAAGAGCCTAAAATTGGAAGAAACGACCTTTGCCCTTGCGGAAGCGGTAAAAAATATAAACAATGCTGTGGAAGAGGAGAATAAACTTTTTGATATTATTTATTAAGGATGTGATTTTATGCTAGAACTTGAACAGATTGCGGTTCAGATGCAGGCTTATGAAAAAAATTTACAGGAAATGAGGGATTCACTTTGACATAGCGGGAGCTTTGGAAAAAGTTGAGGAACTTGAAGAAATTTCCGCTGATCCTTCTTTTTGGGATGAAATGGAAAAGGCTCAGTCTATTTTACAAAAAACAAAACAGCTTAAAGATAAAATTGAGGGTTTTGAAAAACTTAATACTGATTTTGAAGATATTATGACTCTTATTGAAATGGGTAATGAAGAAAATGATGAAAGTGTTGTTGATGAAGTAAAACAACTTTCAAAAGAGTTTTTTGATAAATATGAGGAACTTAGAATTTCTACACTTTTAACAGGTCCTTATGACTCAAATAATGCTATTGTTACTCTTCATTCAGGAGCGGGCGGAACGGAAGCCTGCGACTGGGTATCCATGCTTTTGAGAATGTATTTAAGATGGGCTGAAAAACATGGTTTTTCAGTTGAGGAACTTGATTATCTTCCGGGTGATGAAGCGGGAGTTAAGTCTGTGACTATTCAGATTAACGGAGAAAATGCTTTTGGATATATTAAAGCGGAAAAAGGCATTCACAGGCTTGTTCGTATTTCACCGTTTGATTCATCCGGAAGGCGGCATACTTCCTTTGCATCATGTGACGTTATGCCTGAATTAGATGATACTATTGAATTTGACATAAATCCTGATGACCTTAGAGTTGATACTTATCGCGCAAGCGGTGCGGGCGGTCAGCACGTAAATAAAACATCATCGGCTATAAGAATTACTCATATTCCAACAAATACAGTTGTGCAATGCCAAAACGAACGGTCTCAATTCCAAAATAAAGACAGAGCTATGAAATTGTTGAAAGCAAAGCTTTATGAGCTTAAATTACAAGAACAGGCAGAAGAACTTAAAGATATACGAGGAGAAGTTAAAGACATTGGTTGGGGAAGCCAAATTCGCTCTTATGTGTTTCACCCATATAATATGGTTAAAGACCATAGAACAAATGCTGAAACAAGTAATGTTCAATCTGTTATGGATGGAGAAATAGACCAATTCATTACAGCGTATTTAAAATGGATTAATATGTAAGATTTGTTTTTATTGCCTGCTTCAAAGCTTTAATGTTTTGAAACAGGCAATTTTTGGAGGTGTTTATTTTTGAAAGTTGTTGAAATTGATAGTAGTTCAGAAAATCAGAGAATTGATAAATTTCTTTTGAAATATCTCAATAAAGCGGGAAAATCTTTTATCTATAAAATGCTTAGAAAAAAAAGAATTAAATATAATGGAAAAAAAGCCTCCGGAAATGAGATACTTAAAGCAGGTGATTTAATTCAAATATATTTTTCTGAGGAAACAATAGATTTATTTAAAGAATGTAAGAAAATTGAAAAAACGGACTATAATTTTTCTATTGTTTATGAGGATGAGAATATTATTGTATGTAATAAACCTGAAGGTTTGCCAGTACAGAAAGATTTAAAAAACAAGATAAATACTCTTAATGACCAGCTTTTGTTTTATCTTTATAAAAAAGGCGAATACTTACCTGAAAACAAAATAGCTTTTACACCATCTATATGTAATCGTATTGACAGAAATACAAGCGGTATTGTTTTATTTGGAAAAAATTTTAAGGCTGTACAAGCGCTGAACGATATGATTAGAAATAAAAAAGTTCATAAATTTTATTTGACTGTTTTAAACGGTGTTTTAGATGAAAATGGTATTATTGAAGCGTATCATTTTAAAGATGAAAAGAATAATATTGCCAAAATATTTGATGAATATAAAAAAGGCAGTAGTAAAATTATTACTAAATATAAAAGAATTTCTGAAAACGGCAAATTTTCATTTGCCGAGATTGATTTAATAACAGGTAAATCACACCAAATAAGAGCTGGTTTTAAATATATAGGACATAGTATCATAGGTGATAAAAAATATGGTGATTTACAGATTAATAAGTTTATTAAGGACAAATATAGATTAAATAATCAATTTTTACATGCTTATAAAATTGTTTTTAAAGATAACAGTGGATTTTTTAAATATCTTAACAATAAAGTATTTACCGCGTCTTTTGATATAAAAAAAGAAAAAATAATATATGATTTATTTGGAATAAAAGGAGCTGGATATTTTGAAAAGTATTGATATTTATACAGATGGTGCTTGTTCGGGCAATCCGGGTCCGGGAGGATACGGAATTGTTTTAATGTATAAAGGAAATAGAAAAGAATTGTCGCAAGGATATAAATGTACTACAAATAACCGTATGGAAATGCTAGCTGTTATAAAAAGTTTGGAGGCTTTAAAAGAACCGTGTAAGGTTAATCTATATAGTGATTCACGTTATGTTATTAATTCCGTTACAAAAGGATGGGTGTATAAATGGAAAAAAAATAATTGGAAAAAAAATAAAACAGAAAACGCTTTGAATGTTGATTTATGGATAATTATGCTTGAACTTCTTGATAAACACGATGTTAATTTTATATGGGTGAAAGGTCATGCGGATAATATTGAAAATGAAAGATGCGACTTTCTCGCAAGACAAGCCATTGAAAAAGGCAACCTTTTAATTGATGAAAATTATAAAAAATAATTTTATTACAGCGAAATAATAGAATGATTAAATTTTAATAAAACTTATATATCAAGGAATTATTTTATTGTTTTGAACTAAAAATTTTGTTAATTGCTTATAAGGAGAGTTTTTATGTCACTTTTTTTTATTCTTATGTTAAGTTTACTTATATTAATTAATATTTATGATGGATTTAAAATAAAAAAATGCTTTGGAATGAAAAAAAATTTATATTTTCTGACAGCACTTCCTGTTCATATTGTATTATTTTGTATTTTTGCGACTATGTTTTTTATGCGTGGCTCTGAAAATACAGGTGAATTAAAAAATATTCTGACCATTATTGGTTTTGGTTTTGTTACAGCGTCATTTTATATGTTTTTGATGTTTATTTTTTGTGGGGTTTTTAGATTTATTTTAAATAAAGCAGGTTTAGTTGGAGGTATAAGAAAAATTTTATCGGCTGTATACGCAAAAGGAATAACTGTCGTTGTACTTTCATTTTTATTTATAGTATATGGTGTTATTAATGCTTCTGATATTGTTATTACAGAATATAATATTGATATTCCAAACGGAAAAGGAAATGTCGATGGTCTTAATATTGTTATGTTTTCAGATACTCATATGGGGACTACTATAAATGAAAAAGAAGTTGATGAAATTGTTGAAAAAGTAAATAATATTAATCCTGATATTATTTTCCTCTGCGGAGATATTTTTGATGAAGGTACAAGTGATGGGTTAAAAGAATATGCAAGCAACGCTTTTAAAAATTTTAAAAGCAAATACGGAGCTTTTTATATTACAGGAAATCACGAGTATTACAGTGGTATTTCTAATGGAATGATAGATTGTATAAAAGATGCCGGAATAACTGTACTAAGTAATGAGTATTATCTTGTTGACAATCGTTTTTACGTTGTTGGAAGACCTGACCAAATGATTTTGAAGGAGGAAGGAGGAGAAAGAAAAGAACTTTCAGAAGTTTTAGAAGATGTTGATAAAGAAATTCCGATTATTGTTCTTGACCATAGACCAGTCGGCACAAAAGAAGCAAAAGACAATGGCGTTGATTTACAACTTTCAGGGCATACTCATTCTGGACAAATATTTCCTATTAACTTTTTATCGGCTCTATCAAATGATGTAAACTATGGATATGTAAAAGACGATAATTATAATATTATTGTAACATCGGGCTGTGGTACTTGGGGTGTTCCTATAAGGATAGGCAGCAGTACGGAAATTGTAAATATAAAGGTTAATTAACTGAAAAATATTTATATTGTAAAATAATAGACCTGTTCAATAATTTTTATAATAATGCTTGACAAATCTTTTTTTGTCAAATTGTTATTATGATGATTTAGAATAGGTCTATTATACAAATTCTAAAAGAATTAAAAAAGAATTATTTTGTATGGTGTTTGGAAGTTTTCGGGTACTATTTTATAAATGTATTTTAATACCATCTTGTCATAGGAAGGGTATTATTTATTCCGTTTGTTACCAGAATCTGGTGAAGGCCAACGACTCCGTTATGAAATATTGCCGCGCAAGAACAAAGGTACATTTCCCACATTCTTATAAATTCTTTGTCAAACATTTTTGATATTTTATCTATATTATTATGGAAGTTTTTATTCCAACATAATAAAGTTTTAGTATAATGATTTCTCAGATTTTCAACATCAAGGATATGAAAGTCATATTCTGAAAATAGAGTTATTATTTCACGAAGACTTGGTATTACTCCGCCAGGAAATATATACTTTTTTATCCAAGGGTCTCCATCAAATTCTTTTAAAGCACTTATATAATGAAGAAGAAAGATTCCACCAGAAACAAGAATTTTTTTCGCGCTTTTTATAAATTCTGTATAATTTTTACGACCTACATGTTCTAACATTCCTATGCTCACAATACGGTCAAATTTTTTATTATAAGATGGCAAATCACGATAATCCATAAGCTCGACCGTCAGATAATCCTCAAGATGTTCTTTTGATATACGAGTTTTAAATTCCTGATACTGTTCTTTACTTAGCGTTATCCCTACACCTTTAATTTTATATTTTTTTGCGGCTGTTATTAGTAGATAACCCCATCCGCAACCTATGTCCAAAAGGGTCATTCCCTCTTTAAGATATAATTTTTTTAGTGTATAGTCTACTTTATTTACTTGAGCGTCATATAATGTGTCATTTTTAGTTTTAAAATAACCACAAGAGTAGCTCATTGTTTCATCAAGCCATAGTTTATAAAAATCGTTTCCGATATCGTAATGAGATGAAACTTCTTGTTGTTGATTTTTCTTTGATGTTGAAGTGAAAATGAGTTTTTTTAACAATCCTGTATTTGTTGAAAATTTTTCACGCTGATTTAAAAAATTGTCAAGAGCGTTATATAAATCGCCCTCAATTTCTATATCTCCTCGCATATAAGCTTCTCCGAGAGCTAGGGAAGTACTTTTTGTCAATTCAGAAATAGAAAGTGGTCTTTTAAATTTAACTTTAAAAACAGGTTCTCCTGTGCCTATTAAATGTTCTTTATTGTTTATTTTTAATAAAAATGGCCGATTGTCAAATTTTTGCAAAAACTTTAACATTAAACTTTCAGGTGCATCCATTTTGATTACTTCCTTTCATAAAACACATTTGTTTTATAACAATTTGTAAAATTTTTAATGCGAAACAATAAAAGAATTATTTTATAATCAGGTCTATTAAATATTACTTGTTTATTAGACCGTTCTAAACTACCGTAGTATTGTTTGACAGATCTTTTTATGCCAATTTTTGTCTGATTTTTTTGACAGACTTGGAAAGTTAGTGTAAAAATTAGGCTTAGTCTAACAAAAAATTTATTGTCGGTTGCTATTACTTAGGTTATCGAACATATCTATTGATTTTAAGAAAAATTTTATAAATAATAATACTATTATTTTAATATAATAGGCATTTTTTAAAAAAACTTTAGTATTATAAAAAATCAGTTTTATTATAATGTGCAAAAAATCTTGCAAATAAATCGAAAATTGTGTATAATTAAAAAGATATTATATAAATTCTATATCAATATGCTGTTTTATTTATAATTTGCCTAATTATTTGCCTAAATCTCATATTAGCTCTATAATAAAAGAATGAATAATTAAACCTCTAATAAACCTAATATATCAAGGGATTTTTTTGCTGTTTTGACCCTAAAAATTTTGTAAATTGATATGATAATATTTAAAAGTTGTTGCAATGATTCCTTTGCTGACTTTCGCAGACAATAAAAGTTCTCGTTAATTCAACTTTACCAGATTATTAAATAAGTCTATTGAAATTCTGTTTTTACGCTTGCGTTAAAAATTTATATTGTTTAAATTAATGGTCTTAGAATATGGGTGATATAAATAATTTATTTATATAGACGGTGATTAAATATCTCAGGGGTTATACCTACAGCGGATATTTTAGCGACATATAAATTTTACGTAAGCTTATATCAGCCTAATTTTAATAGCTAAATTATAGATATAAAATATTTTAACCCTATTATTAAAAATTTATTCATTTTATACTAAATAATTTATGAACAGGAGGCTGAAAAAAATGAATGAAAAATTTGATTATTCTTTGGTTGACAGTGTTCTTGAAGAACACGAATTTAAACAAAGTGCAATTATTGCGATACTTCAGTCTTTACAGGAACATTACCATTATTTGCCGAAAGAGATATTTCCAAGAGTAGCGGGAAGGCTTGGCGTGAGTGAGGCTAGAGTTTACAGTGTTGCGACTTTTTATGAAAATTTTTCCCTTGAGCCTAAAGGAAAATATGTTATAAAAGTTTGTGATGGTACTGCCTGCCATGTGAGAAAATCAATTCCTATACTTGAAAAGCTTCGGGAAGAACTTAATCTTTCAGATGATAAAGTTACTACTGACGACCTTATGTTTACTGTTGAAACGGTTTCCTGTCTTGGAGCGTGTGGGCTAGCGCCAGCTCTTACAGTTAATGACAAGGTTCATCCGGCAATGACTCCAGAAAAAGCTACAGAGCTTATTAAAGAATTGAAGGAGGCTAAATAATTATGCTAAAATCAAGGGAAGATTTACGGAATTTAAGAGAATTATATACAAATTCCGCTAAAGCTGAAAAGAAAAAAATTCTTGTATGTGCTGGTACAGGGTGTGTAGCCGGAGGGTCTCTTGATATATATCAAAGACTTATAGAAATTATGAAACAAAAAGATATTAATTGTAGAGTTGAGCTTCAAAAAGAGCCTCATGATAATTCTGTTGGAATTAAAAGAAGCGGGTGTCACGGTTTTTGTGAAATGGGACCTCTTGTTAGAATTGAGCCGCAAGGGTATTTATATACAAAAGTTAAAATTGACGATTGTGAGGAAATAGTTGAAAAAACTATTATCAATGAAGAAATAATTGAAAGGCTTGCTTATAAAAAAGATGGGAAAATATATAAGGTTCAGGAAGAAATTCCTTTTTATGAGAAACAGACAAGAATTGTTCTAGAACACTGCGGATATATAGATGCAACTTCAATTAACGAGTATTTAGCTATAGGAGGATATGAAGCGTTTGAAAAGGCACTCTTTGATATGTCCCAAGATGATATTATTATGGAAATTGAGGAATCAAACCTCAGAGGGCGAGGCGGCGGCGGATATCCTGCCGGCAAAAAATGGTCGCAGGTAAAAAAACAGAATACAGATATTAAATATGTTGTATGCAATGGTGATGAGGGCGACCCCGGAGCATTTATGGACAGAAGCATTATGGAAGGCGATCCGCATAGAATGCTTGAGGGTATGATGATTGCCGGCATCGCTACAGGTGCGCGTGAAGGATATATATATGTTAGAGCGGAATATCCTACAGCTGTAAACCGCCTTAAAACCGCTATTAAACAGGCTGAGGATTACGGTCTTTTGGGAGATAATATATTAGGAACAGATTTTTGTTTTAAATTTCATATAAACAGAGGAGCGGGAGCCTTTGTATGCGGTGAGGGCAGTGCTCTGACAGCTTCTATTGAGGGCAAAAGAGGTATGCCGAGAGTTAAACCGCCACGTACTGTTGAAAAAGGACTTTTTGAAAAACCTACTGTATTGAATAATGTTGAAACATACGCAAATGTTCCTCAGATTATTATAAAAGGCTATGAATGGTATAGAGGAATAGGACCTGAAAAAAGTTCGGGAACAAAAGCTTTTGCACTTACGGGTAATATTCAGAATACAGGTCTTATTGAAGTTCCTATGGGTACAACATTAAGGGAGATTATTTTTGATGTTGGAGGAGGAATGAAAGACGGTGCTGAATTTAAGGCTGTTCAGATAGGAGGACCTTCAGGAGGATGTCTTGTTACAACAGACCTTAATTTGCCTCTTGACTTTGATTCCCTTAAAAAAGTCGGTGCAATGATTGGTTCAGGCGGTCTTGTTGTTATGGATAATAATACCTGTATGGTTGAGGTCGCTAGATTTTTTATGAATTTTACACAGAATGAATCGTGCGGAAAATGTGTTCCATGCCGTGAAGGTACAAAGCGTATGCTTGAAATTCTTGAAAGAATTGTTGCGGGGCAGGGTAAGGACGGCGATATAGAACTGCTTCTTGAACTTGCTGATACAATAAGTTCAACAGCTTTATGCGGTCTTGGTAAAAGTGCCGCGTCACCTGTTGTAAGTACTATAAAAAGTTTCAGAAAAGAATATGAGGCTCATATTTATGATAAGAAATGTCCATCGGGAAACTGTAAAAAGCTTGTTACTTATACTATTGATTCAGAAATATGCAAGGGATGTTCAAAATGTTCAAGAGTTTGTCCTGTCGGCGCTATTTCAGGCAAGATTAAAGAACCTTTTGTCATTGACGTCAATAAATGTATTAAATGCGGCGCTTGTAAAGATTCCTGCAACTTTAAAGCTATAAGGGAGGTTTAATTATGAGTGATAATTTTATGATTATTGATAATATTCCTGTTGAGATAAACGGTGAAAAGAATATTCTTGAGCTTATAAGAAAGGCCGGAATTGATTTGCCTACTTTCTGTTATTATTCGGAACTTTCTGTATACGGCGCCTGCCGTATGTGTATGGTCGAAAATAAATGGGGCGGTATGGAGGCTTCGTGTTCGACACCGCCGAGAGCAGGTATGGAAATTTATACGAATACTCCTAAGCTTAGAAAACATAGAAAGATGATTCTTGAGCTTTTGCTTGCTGACCATTGTCGTGATTGTACAACTTGCGCTAAAAATGGTAATTGTAAGCTTCAGGAGTTGGCAAGCAGATTTGGAATTACGGATGTAAGATTTCCAAATACCGCTACAGAGCCTGATATCGACGCATCTTCTTTATGTATTACAAGAGATGCCAATAAATGTATTCTTTGTGGTGACTGTGTACGTGTATGTAATGAAGTGCAGAATGTCGGAGCTATAGATTTTGCTTTCAGAGGCTCGAAAATGAAAGTATGTGCCGCTTTTGATATGCCTATAGCGGAATCACCTTGTGTTGGATGTGGTCAGTGTGCCGCTGTCTGTCCTACGGGAGCTATTGTTATTAAAAATGACAGTCAGAGACTTTGGAATGATTTAAGCAAAGAAAATGTAAAAGTTATAGCTCAAATAGCACCTGCTGTAAGAACCGCTATAGCGAAGGAGTTTGATTGTGATGAGCAAAGTGTTATGGGAAAAATTGTAGCTTCACTTAGAAGAATTGGTTTTGATGAGATTTATGATACATCAACAGGGGCAGACATTACTGTTCTTGAAGAGGCTAATGAATTTTTATCAAGAATAGAAAAAAATGAAAATCTCCCATTGTTTACTTCGTGCTGTCCGGCATGGGTAAATTACGCTGAAAAAAATTATCCGGAACTTCTTTCAAATATTTCAACCTGCCGTTCTCCAATGGGAATGTTTTCTGCTGTAATTAAAGAGGAAAATAAAAACTCAAGAAGAAAAATTATAAATGTTGCTGTTATGCCTTGTACCGCTAAAAAGTTTGAGGCGGCGAGAGATGAATTTAAAGTAGACGGTATTCCGATGACGGATTATGTTATTACTACTCAGGAACTTATTCAGATGATAAAAGAATCAGGCATTGTATTTTCCGAGATAGAACCAGAAGCTATTGATATGCCTTTTGAAACTTTTACGGGAGCGGGCGTTATATTTGGAGTTACAGGGGGAGTTACGGAGGCTGTTATCAGAAGAATTTCAACTGATAAATCATTATCTGCTCTAAGAACTCTTGCTTTTAACGGTGTAAGAGGGATGAAAGGAGTTAAAGAGCTTACTGTTAAATATAATGACAGAGATATTAAAATCGCTGTTGTAAGCGGTCTTAAAAACGCTCATAGTTTAATTGATAAAATTAAGAATGGTGAGCATTATGACCTTGTTGAGGTTATGGCTTGTCCGGGGGGCTGTGTTGCCGGTGCCGGTCAGCCATTTGCAAGTCTTGATGAAAAAGTTAAACGAGGAGAAAGTCTGTATAACCACGATAGGCTTTGCACAATAAAAAGAAGTGAGGAAAATCCTGTTATGATGCGTCTTTATAACGGATTACTTAAAGGAAAAGTTCATGAATTGCTTCATGTTGAGTATGGGAAGGAGAAATAGTTATGATTAAATTATATACTTGTATTGGAAGCGCTTGTCATCTTAAAGGTTCTTACAATGTTATAAATACTTTTCAGCAAATGATTGAGGAAAATAAACTCAGTGATAAGGTTGAAGTATGTGGAAGTTTTTGTTTAGGACACTGTTCGGAAGATGTTTCCGTTAAAGTTGATGATGAGTATTTTGCGGTAAAACCTGAGATGGCGAGAGAATTTTTTAGAAACAATGTTATGAGCAAGTTATAATTTTTCTTATAGGATAATATTACAATTTATGTTATGGAAACGCTGATTTAAATTATATTAAAGACAATTTTGAATTCAGCGTTTCCTTTGGTTTTTGAAATAATTTTTTTATTAGACTTGTTCAAAAACATCTTCATAGCAATTAACAAAAGATTTTTTAGTCAGTTGAAGTTTGATTTTCATAGGAATTTTTAAAATGTTTCAAGAAAATCGCACAAAGACAGGCATAAAAAGATTTGCCAAGTGGTGTTACGGTGTTTTAGAACAGAGTCTATTAAAGAGCTTCAAAGAATATTGCTAGTATTAAGAAAATAAAAATTTTATCTTTTGCGTTAAGTTGAGCTTGTATTGATTGTTTTTCTGATGTTATTTTTAAATTGTCTGTATTTATATTTTCTTTAGAAACATTTTTTTCAGAAGTATTGTTGGTATGTTCAAATTGTCTGAATTGTATAGGTATGTCATTTAAATTTCCGCACGAATTCATTTTTAACCTCCTGTAATATTTTATAAGATATAATATTTTTTTTTATACCACAATATTCATTAGCAATGGAATAAAATTTTTATAAACTTTATGTGAATTTTAATTTGTTGAGATTTTTCGTAATTATTT
>CATLIG010000063.1 GCA_949948985.1 uncultured Clostridia bacterium
TATTTTTGTATTTATTTTTTTTTGACTTTTATTTATTAAAGTTATATGTTAAAATGTTATTAGAAACTGAATTATGAAAATACTGATTACAGCAATTTATAAAATTAATATGATGAAATAATAAAATAAATTATTGATTTTAAACAGAAATTCACAAATAATATTTTTATTATTTTGTTATTTTGCTATAGTTATAAATAAAAGAGAATTTTAGCTGTTAAATCAAAATTTTCATATATGTATGCAAGTTTAATTTTAATTTGGAGGCGAAAGTTATGAAAATTAAACAGTGTTTATCATTGATTTTAGTGTTCGTTATAGCTATGTCATGTATAGTGACATCTGCGTTTCCTGTTGCTGCTGCCGATAAGGATTACGGAACAGTGAAAACAGGAGCAAACGGCTCAATGTTTTTGTATTTTGGAGCGGATTCAATTACAGTGAAAGGTTCTAAAGGCGAAATGAAAAATGATACAGTAAACGGTATATCACTTTTAAGACCTGATAGTGTAAATACAGACGATAATGGTGATGTGGTACTTACACTTCCGTCTGTTGATTTGACAGGAAAGGACTTTGATAAAATTGACCTTGTTATGTCAAATAAAAACACATCAAATGTGGCGGTGAAAGCCGGTGAGACAGAAATCGCTTCTTTTACGAGTCTGACTACGGGTGATTGGAATGATTATCAGACTTTTACGGCGAATATCAGCACAAAAGCAAGTGGAAATATTACGCTTAATGTTTCGAATGTAATAGGTAGCAATACATACAGCGGAAACTATGTTTATGTAAAGATTTATAAAAACGGAGTCGATGATGAAGTGGTTCCGCCATCGGCAACGGGAGGAGATACAGAAACAGGAGGCGATGATACAGGCGCTTACAGAGCATATGAGGACGAATCTCTCTCTTTTGAGGAAAGAGCGGCTGACCTTGTATCGAGAATGACCACAGAGGAAAAGCTTTCTCAAATTGGTTATCAAGCTGCCGCAATAGACAGATTGGGAGTACATTCCTATCATTATTGGAGAGAAGCTCTTCATGGTGTGGCAAGGCAAAAACAAGCAACATCTTTCCCAACTGCGCTTTCTATGTCAAATACATGGAATAAAGAGCTTATTCAAAGTATGGCTACTATTATATCAGATGAAGCACGAGGAAAGAATAACCAATATGATCTTTCTTACTGGAGTCCTACAGTAAATCTTGCCCGTGACCCAAGATGGGGAAGAAATGAGGAGTCATTTGGAGAAGATCCTTATTTATCAAGTCAGATTGGAGCGGCTTTTGTAAAAGGTATGCAAGGTACAGATGATGTTGATAATGGGGGATACCTTAAAACTATTGCTACTCTAAAGCATTTTGCGGCAAATAATAATGAAACAAACCGAAGAGGCGGCTCATCTAAAATGACGGAGTTTAATCTTAGGAATTATTATACCAGAGTATTTCAGAATATTACTGAAGAGGTTATGCCTGCATCTGTAATGGCATCATATAACGCTATTACACTTTATAGAAATAATAACTTACTTTATAATTATAAACCATCGGCGGCAAATTCATATTTGCTTCAAGACTTGCTCAGGCGTAACTGGGGTTTTGACGGATATGTCACAAGTGACTGCGGAGCGGGAGATGACCTTGTAAACAATAATTATTACAAAAACGGTCTTCTTGGGAACACAACATCGGATAAAGGAGCTTATTTGGCGGAAGCGTTTAAATCAGGTTTAAATCTTGAGTGTTATCTCAGCGGATATAACGCAAGTAAAAATGACGGAGTTGAAATGGCTGAAAAATATTTATCTGAGGGAGATCTTGACAGAGATGTTTATGAATTGTTCCTTCAAAGATTCAGAACCGGTGAATTTGATAAGGACGGCGGAAAATATCGCCAGATTACAAGCAGTGTTATAGAAACTCCTGAGCATGTAAATAAAGCGGAAGAGGTTGCTGAGGAAACATTAGTTCTTCTTGAAAATAAAGGTATGTTACCTCTTAAAAGCGATAATACAGGAAATGTTGTTGTTGTGGGAAATTTAGCAAGTGCGGCTCTGCTTGGAGATTATACTGGAGAACCTAAAAATGTTACATATCCTATTGACGGTATAACTCAATCAGTTAAAGAAATCAATCCTAATGCAAAGGTAACTCATCTTGGGGCGGTTTCAAATACAGAACTACTTTATAATATTAAAAGTATTACATTTATACTGAAAGATGGTAAAACAAAAAATATTGATTTGTCAAAAGCCGAAAGTGTATCAGGTATGAAAAAAGAGGGAAGTACTCTGACAGATGTTACTAATGGAGCATCGGCTGTAATTAAGAGTGTTGATTTTACAAATTTAGCGAGTGTTAAAGTTGAAATGGCAACAGGTGACAGAATCGGAGGAAATCTGACTATCGCTTATGGCAGCGGAGGTCCGACCATTGCATCGGTTGAGGCACAAAAAACAGGCAGTCTTACTGAATTTAAAGAATGTGAGGCAGAGGCAAGCGGTGCTGACGGAGGATATGATGGTGTAAAAGATATGTATATTACAGCTGGAGCACCGGGCTCTTTTTCCATTGAAACCAACAAGCCAGAACTTGACGCGGCAGATGTTATTATTGCTTATGCTGGTACAATTCCCAAACAATCAACTTATGGTGTAAGCGGAAGCCAGGACTCTTCGGAATCACATGACAGAAACAATATTGAAATTCCCGCACATCAGAAGCATGTTAAGGAAATATGCGATAAATACGGAAGTAAGACAGTTGTTGTTATGTCTACAGTTGGACAAATGAATATTGAATCGTTTAAAGATAATTGCGCGGCTATTTTATGGACTTCTTATAATGGTCAGACTCAGGGAACCGCCCTTGGAAAAGTTTTGACCGGAAAAGTTAATCCTTCAGGAAGACTTACTACTACATGGTATAAAAATGATGATGTGGCAAAGATGGAACTTTCAAACAACACTGAACAAGTTGTGGAAGGATTAAAGGGAAAATATACGGATTATGATATTCAGGCTCATGGCAATGACCCAGGACATACATATCAATATTATACAGGTACGCCTGTATATCCTTTTGGATATGGAAAGAGCTATACTGAGTTTACATATTCAGATATGACAGCTGACAAAACCAGTGTTGATGCGAACGGAGATATTACTTTTAGCGTTAAAGTAAGAAACAGCGGAAATGTAAAAGGAAAAGAGGTTGTTCAACTTTATGTGGCTCATCCTGGTGCAGGAACCGGAAATATACCTAAAAAACAGCTTAAAGGATTTAAGAAAATAGAGTTGGAGCCAAATCAGGAAGAAACAGTAATAATTAAACTGAATGTAAGAGATATGTATCTATTTGATGAGGCAGCACAGAAGGATATTGTAAATACAGGTACATATACGGCATGGATTGGTAAAAATGCTGATGATACAACTCTTTCACAGACTTTTAATGTGACAGGCGTTCTTGATTCAAAAATCAAAACTGTTAAGGCTATACCTACAGGAATTTCTGTTACAGGTTATATAGAGGAAAACGGAAGTAATCTTGAGGCAAATAAAACAGTAGATTCTAATGTTTCTGTTGTTATGACAGATGAAAAAGTCATTGATATGGCAGATTCATCAGCTGTAACCATTACGTATTTAAGTAAGGATGAGGATATAGCTAAAGTTGACTCTACAGGAAAGGTAAGCGCGGGAACAAAAGAGGGTGTTACTCTTATTGAAGCTTCTGCTACAATAAACGGAGAAACAAAGAAAACAGTTTATCCAATTGTAAACAAGCTTTTGGTTAAGCCAAGCAGCGAGGATATTCAAAAGGCTCTTGATGATTTGAAAGCGGCTTATGATAAAATTCCTAAAGGGGCATATTCTGAAGAAAATCTTGCTGAACTGAATAAAATTTATAATGATGGAATTGCGGAAATTAACGCTACCAAAGCAAAAGAAAATCTTGAAAATACAGTTTTGCAAGCTGTAAATAAAATGAGTTCAGTTGTTATGGATAAATTAAGTAATGTATATGGTGTGAGCTCGGTAAATCCTAATTATATTGTTTCGGGTGTTATTGATTACAATGAAAACGGAATAGGAATGTATGATGGAGCAACAGGAACTGTAACAAATTCTACTCCTAAGGGCGGAATTATG
Source organism: uncultured Clostridia bacterium (assembly GCA_949948985.1). GTDB lineage: Bacteria > Bacillota > Clostridia > Lachnospirales > CAG-274 > MGBC114079. Next base: position 4,164 of record CATLIG010000063.1, read on the forward strand.
ATGCAGGTGAAAGATGAAAACGGTAATGTAATTACAGATGGAATAGTATGGCAAATTAAGAAATTTGATAATTCTATTCGTAAGGTAGCTGATATTAACAGTGAAACAGGAGAACTTACAATATATGGAAATGGTATTGTTCAAATTATCGCAGCGGATATTAATAATATGAAATGTGGTACTCTTATGGTTCAGGTTAATATGCAGATTGAGGCAGAGTATGCTGATGATGGCGGCGGAGCAGACCTTAAAGATTCTCAAAGCGGTTCAAGCGGAGGATTTGATGCCGGAAGTACAGGAACAGCATGGATGGAATATAAATCTGTAAAATTATCTAATCTTGACAAAATTTCCGTAAGGTACGCCGGCAAAAATGACGGAACAATTAACATTAGTCTTGGAAAAAGTGTTACTTCTGGTCTTATAGCGTCAAAGACAGTTAAAGGTACCGGTGGCTGGAGTACATGGGCGGAAACAGAGTTTGAGCTTAATCCAGATATACTTCAAGAAGCCCAGCTTGATGAGTATGGTTGTACTACAATATATATTCAAGCTAATGGAATAAATCTTGATTATTTCAGATTGAATTATATTGAGAATAATGATGACGAGCCATATATTATAGAAAAAACGGTAAACAGGTCTAATGGAAAAGTAAAAGCCGGTTTAAGATACAGAGGAAGCGGTTTAGCTGAAGATGTTGTAATGATTGCGGCGGTAAAAGGTATTAATGGTAAATTTAAAAACGCAGCTATAAAAATGATTAAAGGTACAGGAGAATATGAGATTGAAACTGGAGCGGCAGAGGGGGATACAGTAAAGATTTTTGTATGGGATAGCCTTATGAATATGAAACCTCTCTCCAAGGGATGCAGTGTAGTGTGGAAAAAACCTGTTGAAAGTGAAATTGTGGTATATAATCTTGACAGTAAAGAATATGACTATTCAAAACTAACAGGCGGAGATGATAAATCCGGTACTTTGCTGTCAGATGTGCCTATAAACGGATTAAACGGTTATGGAAAATGGAATGTTGACAATAACCCAGTATCATATACTTATACAGATAAAAATGATAATACTTATGACTATGACTTTACAAAAGCCTGGAGTGCGGGAGAAGGAGAAATAAGAGAGAACAAAACAAGGAAAAGAAACTTATTCTTTACTCCTAGAGGTATTGGAAAAGTTACGGCGGTATTTGTTGCGGCGAATGAAAATGGTTCTACAACAAATAGCTGTATGAAGATTCAGGGTGGAGGAAGTCCTCTAGTAATACAGCCGGGAACAGGAAATGTAGCTACAGCAAGCATTGAGATTACAGATATAACAGAACCTGTATATGTATACGGCGGAAAAAATGGTCAGAAATTATATGCTGTAATTGTAGAGTATTATGGAAAAGAGGAAAATACGGCAGCTCTTTCAACTGATGAAACAACAGAAGATGACAGAGTGGTTCAGCTTGCAAAATGGGGCAATGCTGATGTTGTGTTGACTGAAAATGACATAACGGGAGAAACAAAAGTGTTTACTGTGTCAGGTGATATACGAATTCCTCTTAATACTGATTATTTCTATGAGTCTGATATTGATTATACAAATGTTTCTCTCAAAATGAATAATCTTGCTGAATACAATGGAAGATTATATGCCGGTTGTGATAATGGTTTAGTAGTAGTTTTCACTGAATGTATAAAATGTTATAAACTTAAAAAAATATGTGACATAGATATTAAAAGTATGAATATTAACGGTGATACTATGTATGTGAGTGATGGAAAGAAAAATATGCAGATTAATATGAGCGATATCGGCGGGGAATTAATTGAAGTCGATGAAGTAAATACTTTGACATCAAACGGAGGTATTTTGATTGATGTGCGTTCTGCTGATGAATTTGCTGAAAAATCTGTTTCCGGTTCTGTTAATATTCCTGTTGATAATATTGAAACAGGCTTAGCGGCATATGGCAAAGATACAGCACTGATATTCTACTGTGAGTCAGGTACAAGGTCCGCAGATGCCGTAAAGAAAGCTAAAGCTATTGGTTATACAAATGTATATAATCTTGGAAGTATTAATAAGTTAATTTAAATTACCTTAAAAATAAAATAGAAAAGTACTGTGAAAAAATGAAAAATTTATTTCTTCACAGTATTTTTTTTTGTAAAAAATAGTTGAAAAATTAAATGATTAATAGTATAATAAATACTGAATATAAAGTAGTTGGAATTGCTGTAGGTATATACCTTGGTAAGCTATGATAAACTGTATACTTAAATGAATAATGTTAAAATATAAACGTATAATAAAATTAATATTTTTGTAATCTGAAAGGAGCGTTTGAATGAAACAATATAACGTTATCGGGATGAGTTGTGCCGCTTGTAGCGCTCGTGTGGAAAAAGCCGTAAATAAAGTTCCGGGGGTTGAGTCATGCTCTGTAAGCTTATTGACAAACTCAATGGGAGTTGAGGGGACAGCTTTGCCTGAAAGTATAATAAACGCTGTTGAAAATGTAGGGTATGGCGCTTCGCTAAAAGATAATACAGAAGTAAAGTATTCAGATGATAAAGATGAGTTTTTAAAAGACAATGAAACTCCTGTTTTGAAAAAAAGATTATATTACTCATTGTTTTTTTTGATTATACTTATGTACTTTTCTATGGGACATACAATGTGGGGATGGCCTTTGCCGGAATTTTTTGAGAGCAATCATATTGCTATGGGACTTGTTCAGCTCATTTTTACAGGTATAATAATGGTTATTAATCGGAAATTTTTTACAAGCGGAATAAACAGTCTTTTGCATGGAGCACCTAATATGGATACTTTAGTCGCTCTTGGTTCAGGAGCGTCTTTTATTTATAGTGTTTATGCTCTTTTTGCAATGACTGACGCTCAGGTTAATGGAAATCACGAGTTAGTTATGTCATATATGCACGAGTTTTATTTTGAATCAGCCGCTATGATTTTAACACTTATTACTTTAGGAAAAATGCTTGAGGCACGTTCTAAGGGAAAAACAACAGACGCTTTAAAGGGATTGATGAAATTAGCGCCTAAAACAGCAAATGTTATAACAGACGGAACAGAAATGACGGTGAGTGTTGAACAGGTCAAAAAAGGCGATATTTTTGTTGTAAGGCCAGGGGAAAATATACCAGTTGACGGAATTGTTATTGACGGAAACAGTGCTGTAAATGAGTCTTCACTTACAGGGGAAAGTATTCCGGTAGATAAAGCACAAGGAGATTCTGTATCAGCTGCAACGTTAAATCAATCAGGTTTTATAAAATGTGAGGCATCAAGGGTCGGTGAAGATACTACATTATCACAAATTATTCGTATGGTAAGTGATGCCGCCGCTACAAAAGCTCCAATCGCTAAAGTAGCCGATAAAGTTTCTGGAGTTTTTGTACCTGTTGTAATAGCTATTTCTATTATAACTATTGCTGTATGGCTGTTTTTGGGCGAAAGTATAGGATTTGCTTTAGCGAGAGGTATATCTGTGCTTGTTATTAGTTGTCCTTGTGCATTAGGGCTTGCTACTCCTGTGGCAATTATGGTTGGAAACGGAATGGGAGCTAGAAACGGGGTTTTATTTAAAACTGCGGTTTCTTTAGAGGAAACAGGAAAAGTGAAAATTGTTGCTCTTGATAAAACAGGAACGATTACTTCCGGTGAACCTAAAGTTACTGATATTATTGTTTCAGACAATATAACAGAAGAAGAGCTTCTTTCTTTGGCTTTATCCCTTGAGCAAAAAAGTGAGCATCCTTTGGCAAAAGCTGTTATTATGAAATGTAAAGAAAAAGATATCATGGCGAAAGAAGTATCGGAATTCTCAGCGGTACCGGGAAATGGACTTTCAGCAGCAGTTGACAAAAGTGTTATTTTTGGAGGAAATTATAAGTTTATAAATAGTAAAATTGATATACCTGAGAAAATAAAATATATTTCTGAAAAATTATCGGAAGAAGGAAAAACTCCTCTGTTTTTTGGAATGGATGATAAATTTTTTGGAGTTATTGCTGTTGCTGATGTTATAAAAGAAGATAGCACAGACGCTGTTAAAGATTTACAGAAAATGGGGATTCAGGTGGTGATGCTTACGGGAGATAATGAACGTACAGCTAAAGCTATAGGAAAACAAGCAGGCGTAGATGATGTAATTGCCGGAGTTTTACCTAATGAAAAAGAAAGTGTAATACGCTCTTTAAAGGAAAAAGGCAAGGTGGCTATGGTAGGCGATGGAATAAACGATGCTCCGGCGCTTACAAGAGCTGATATCGGAATAGCTATAGGCGCAGGAACTGATATAGCTATAGATGCCGCTGATGTTGTGCTTATGAAAAGCAGGCTTAGCGATGTACCTAATGCTATATGTTTAAGTCAGGCAACTTTAAAAAATATTCATCAGAATTTATTTTGGGCATTTTTTTATAATGTAATAGGTATTCCTTTGGCGGCGGGAGTGTTTATTTCACTTTTAGGCTGGAAATTAAATCCTATGTTTGGTGCGGCGGCAATGAGCCTATCGAGTTTTTGTGTTGTTACTAATGCTCTTAGATTAAATTTATTTAAATTTAAAAAATATAGTTATTCTGAAAATTTTTCAGAGAAAAAAACAAAAATTAAAGGAGATGTTTACAATATGAAAAAAACTTTAAAAATTGAGGGTATGATGTGCGGGCATTGTGAGGCTAGAGTTAAAAAGGTACTTGAAGCTTTAGAGGAAGTGGAAAATGCTGATGTGAGTTTTGAAAAAGGTACAGCGGTAGTCAATTTAAAATCAGAAATTTCTAATGAAGTATTAAAAAAAGCTGTTGAGGAACAGGATTACAAAGTAATTGAAATAAACTGATATACAGACACAGTAAAAAGAGGTATATATCAAATATTTGATATATGCCTCTTTTTAATCTTGACATAATTTGTCATATTTAATATCTTGATTTTTTGTATATTACAGCCTGAAAAGGTAATCCTTTAATGTAAGGAGGGATTATTTTATGGCTATGACAAAGGTTGAAATATGCGGTGTTAACACAAGTAAGCTTCCGCTCTTGAAAAATGATGAAAAAGAGGCGCTGTTCGCCAGAATACTGGAAGGCGATGAGGAGGCTAAAAAAGAATATATTTATGGTAATTTAAGACTTGTTTTAAGTGTTATGAAAAAATTTGGAAACAGAGGGGAAAATCCTGATGATTTATTCCAGGTTGGCTGTATAGGTCTTATTAAGGCTATAAATAATTTTGATGTTTCTCATAATGTAAAGTTTTCTACTTACGCTGTTCCAATGATACTGGGAGAAATAAAAAGGTATCTCCGTGACGATAATCCAATACGAGTGAGCAGGTCGCTTAGGGACATAGCGTATAAAGCTTTGCAAGCTAAAGAAAAGCTTACTCACAATAATTCTAAAGAACCGACTGTTGACGAGATAGCTAAAGAAATAGGTATGGATAAATCAGACGTTATATTTGCTCTTGATGCTATTCAAGACCCTATTTCTCTTTTTGAACCTGTATATCATGATGGAGCGGACGCTATATTTGTTATGGATCAGGTAAGTGATGACAAAAATTCGGAAAATTTATGGCTTGAGAATATTTCTCTTAATGAAGCGCTTAAACATCTTGCGGAAAGAGAAAAGTATATTATCAATTTAAGATTTTTTAAAGGAAAAACCCAAATGGAGGTCGCTGAGGAAATAGGAATAAGTCAAGCTCAGGTCAGCAGACTTGAAAAAAGCGCGTTAAAACGTATGAGAAAGTATATGTGAGGTGTTTTTATGGTTTGTTGTGAAAAAAATATTATAAACAGTGTAAAAGTTTCAAAATTTAAAACTGTTTCAATAAGTGCTGTTATACGTATGCCGCTTGAAAGAAAATATGTTACTTTAAACGCTCTTTTACCATATGTTTTAAAAAGAGGATGTAAAAAATATGATACTTTAAGAAAAATAAATATAAAAATGTATGAAATGTTTGGCGCTGTTTTTGACGCTAATGTCATAAAAAAAGGAGAAAAACAGATTTTACAGTTTTTTATTGAGGTTGTGGACAAAAAGGATTTTGCTAAAAACGCTTTGGAATTTCTTGCAGAAGTAATAACTAATCCTTTGACGGAAAACGGAGGCTTTATTAAAAAGTATGTAGACGATGAGAAAGAAAATTTAAGAGATGAAATACGAGGAAGAAAAAATGATAAAAAAGAATACGCTAAATTAAAATGTGTTGAGATTATGTGTGAAGATGAGCCTTTTGGAATATATGGCGACGGATATGAAGAAGATATTGAAAAAATAGATGAAAAAAGTTTATATAATCGTTATCTTGAAATTATTAAAAATTATAATATAGAATTCTATTGTGTCGGAAATTTATCTGAAAATGATTTTGAAACATATATAAATGAATACTTTTATATGACTAAGAAAAATAATTTATTATTTGATAAAAATTATGAGCATTTAAAAAGAAATACAAAAGAAATCAGAGAGGTAAAAGAAACAGAAGGACTTGCGCAGGGAAGATTATGTATGGGAATAAGAACTAATGTGAAACCAAATACCGATGATTTTTACAAACTTCTTGTTGCTAATGAAATATTTGGCGGGAGCGCTAACTCAAAATTGTTTTTAAAACTTCGTGAAGAAAATGGACTTTGTTATTATATAAATTCTTTTATATACAGATTTAAATCAATCATATCGGTTCAGGCAGGAATAAAAGAGGAAGACTATGAAAATTCTGTTTCGATGATTAAAGAATGTATTGAAAACGTACAAAATATGAAATTCAGCAAAGAGGATTTTAACAACGCTGTTTTAGGACTAATAAAAAATTATGAGGGAATTTTGGATTATCCGGAAGGGCTTATGGATTTTTATCTTTCACAAAATATGTTAGGCTGTGATTTAAGTATTGATAAAACTATCAAGAAAATTAAAAGTGTTTCAGAAAGAGATGTATCTGATATTATGAAAAATGTTTATATTGACACAATTTATTTTTTGTGCTGAGGGGGAACATTATGGAAAAAGAATTTTATATTGACGTTATTGATGAAAAATTTTATGAAAAAACATTTGAAAATGGTCTTAAATGTTTTGTGTTTCCTAAAAAGGATTTTATTGAAAAACAAGTTATGTTTGCAGTCAATTATGGCTCGGCTGATAATGTTTTTTTTGACAGGGGAAAGGAAAAAAAAGAGCCGGAAGGATTAGCTCATTTTATTGAGCATAAATTGTTTGAACAGGAAAATTATAATGTTTTTGAGGAGTTTTCAAAAAACGGCGCAAGTTCAAATGCCTTCACTAATTTTAATACAACAGCTTATTATTTTAATTGTACAGATAATTTTAAGAAAAATTCAGATATACTTTTTGATTTTATAAGCAAACCTTTCTTTAATAAAGAAAATGTTGAAAAAGAAAAAGATATTATTTCTCAGGAAATAAAAATGTATGATGATGACCCAAATTGGAAAATTTATTTTAATATGCTTAAAAGTATGTATTACGAGCATAATATAAGAAATGATATAGCAGGGTCAGTTGAAACAATAAAAAAAATAACTGATGAAACTCTATATGAAAATTATAAGAAATTTTATAACTATAAAAATGCTGTTGTTGTATGCGCCGGAGATTTTGACAGAAAAGAACTTTATTCTTCTATAGAAAAAAATTTAAGTTTTAATCAAGAAGAATGTGATATAAGAAGAATGACATATAATGAAAAAAATGAAGTAGTTAAAAACTTTATTTCGGAAAAAATGTCTGTTGACAGAGCTATGTTTAATATAGGAATAAAGGATATCTCAGAAAAAGAAAATCTTTCTCTAAAAATAGCGGCTATAAAAATTATTATGGATATTATATGCGGGGAAAGCTCACATCTTTATGAAGAATTGTATGAAAAAAGAATTATTGACAAATCTTTCGCTTATGCTTATACTTGTGGAAGGGACTATGGATTTATTACGATTTCAGGATTTTCCGATAAACCGGAAATTATTAAAGAGCTTTTTATTGATAAAGTTAAAAGTATTAAAAAAAGTGGCATCGACAATAATTTATTTAATATAATAAAAAATAAATATATTGGAAGATTTATAAGAGGTTTTAATTCTATTGATGGAATTGTTTCCGCTCAGGTTGATTTTTTTACAAAAGGAATTAATTTATATGATTATTCCTCTGCTTTGAAAAATGTAAATACCGGGGATGCTGAAAATATACTCTATGAGATGTTTTCTGAAAATAATATTGTAATGAGTCTTATAGCGCCTTAATTCAACTTGATAGATTTTTGGAGGTAATTATGGAAAGTATAGCACAGGCGCCGGACATATGGTTTCCTAATATAGGAATAAGTATTAATAGTATTGATAAAGTCGCGATAAGTAATTTCTTAGGACTTGGATTTGATATTTACTGGTATGGCATTATTATAGCTGCGGGAATTTTGGTTGGACTTTTTGTAGTACAGAAAGAGGCTGTAAGAACAGGACAGAAAAAGGATATCTATACGGATTATCTTTTATGGACGGTTGTTTTTTGTATAATAGGAGCAAGATTTTATTATGTTATTTTTAAGTGGGATAACTTTAAAGATAATTTTTGGGAGATATTTGCTGTAAGAAACGGTGGTTTAGCTATTTATGGCGGTATTATAGCGGCGGTTATAGTTTCTATAATTTATACAAGAATTAAAAAAATAAATCTTGGGAAATTTCTTGATACAGCGGTGTTTGGACTTGTTATAGGGCAGGTAATAGGGAGATGGGGAAACTTTATTAACAGAGAAGCTTTTGGAGGGTACACGGATTCTTTATTGTCAATGAGGTATAAAGTTGACCAAATAAAAGAAACATCTCAAGAAGTTTTAAATAATATAAAGGAATTTAAAATTGAGGGGACAGAACAAGTTATAGAATATATCCAGGTACATCCGACTTTTTTTTATGAGTCTATGTGGAATCTTGTTCTATTTATAATTATGCATTTATATAAAAGAAATAAAAAATTTGACGGAGAAATAGTTTCTCTTTATTTTATGGGATACGGTATAGGCAGATTTTGGATTGAGGGTTTGAGAACAGACCAGCTTATAATAGGAAATACAGGAATTGCCGTTTCACAGGCGTTGTCTTTTGTTTTGGCTATTATTTTCTTTATTGTTATAATATATAACCGAAGAAAAAAAAGCAGAAATATATTTATCTCTTAAAAAAAGTGAAAGTATCATTTTTTTCCTGAAAATATTTTTTACATTAGTAAATAAAATCAGTATTTCTATAAAATATTTTAGAGTGTGCCTGAAAATCGAAATATGTATGAAAAAACAGCAAAGCAACAAAATAATCTGTTGAATGTTACTGTAAATTTACAGGCATACTATTATTATTTTGTTGTTTTGCTGTTTATGTTAAAATTATTTTGATATCTGTAACCTTAATAAAAATTTAATAAAAATTTATAAAATTTAAGTGTTATAGTGTGGACAAATAACATATTTTGTAATATAATAGTT
>CATLIG010000064.1 GCA_949948985.1 uncultured Clostridia bacterium
GCACCTATGACATCTTTTATAATAACTGTATTCCACAACGGTTTTAGGCGGCTTATTTACAGCCTTACGCAAATCAGCGTTCAAGAGATTTATTTTTTCTTTTTGCCCTGATATTGTTTTCTGCAATTCGATGTTCGTTTGTGACAGATTCTCTGCTTGTTGAATTAATTTCTCGTTCTCTTTTTTCAAGGTTTCCGCCCGCATAATCTTTTCGTGATTCCGCTGATTTTCTTCGTTTAATTTCAGCACTAACCCGTTGAGCTTGTCTATTTCTGATTTCTGTTTCAATATCGTTTGTTCCTGTAAATTGTCTGCGGAACTGTTCACTATTTGACTGAAATTCACTTATAAGCACCTCCTTGTCAATCTGTATTTTGAATATTTCCGTAAGCCTTTTATCACGTACTTTGTTGTTGTCTTTATCTTTGAAAGTTATATATTTTCGGCTGTCTTTTCATTCGGTTTTTATGCCTTTTTGCAAAAGAATATTTATAAATTCCTCAATAGATTTTGCTGTTTGTTTTGCCGAATTTACCTCAAGAGCGATATTTAAAATCCAGCTTTCATATTTGCCTGCAAGTGCCTTTTCAAGAGTTTTGTATTCGTTAATATTGAACGATGTTATTTCCGTATTTTTACTGCATATTGACTTATCATATTTTAATAAAATATTATCCGATAAATCTTTAAAATCCTGTAATTCCTTTTTTGAATAACAAAATTTTTTACCGTTTTCAAAGTTAACAGAATTAACAATTATATGTGTGTGAATATGGTTTTTATCCTTATGTGTTTCGTAACAAACTTCATAGCCTTTAAATTTATTCCAGCTTTCAACAAGCTCTGCCGCAATCTTATGCGCCTCGTTCGGAGAAATATTTTCATTCGGAGAAAAGCTTTGAATGAAATGTTTATATTGTCTGCCGTCTGTTTTATTCCAAGCCTTTTTTGTCGCTTTCATTTCATCAAGCGCGTTTGTTCCACGACAGTTATAACCGCTAATCAGCTTTTCATCTGTTTTTTCTTTTTTGGTAATATAGTTTATAGCGTTTACTATGCTTGCCCTTGAATTAATCGCTTTAATTACTGCCAATTTTTCATTAGCTCCGAAATTTGTTTATAAATTAAATTCAGATATGGTGAGCAGTCTCGAATTTCATAACTGTTTACTTTTATTGTAATTTGATTAAGATTATTTCCGATAGATTTTAACTCTTTTACGATTTCAACTCCATTTTCTTTAACGATTATATCTTTGCCTGAAACGCATTTCATTAAAAATTCCCTCTGTTTTAATCTTGATTTTTTAATTTTATTTTTTACGAAATTCAGTTCTTGTTCTGTAAGTCTGATTGAAATAATTTTATCTCTTTTTCTGTTTGCCATTTAATCAACTTCTAAAAATTTCACTTCAATTTCTGTGGGTTATTTTGCCGCCGCAGGCGGCTTAAAAAGGGGTTCAAAGGGGAAGTATTCCCCTTGCAAGCGTCTAAATGGTGTAGCCATTTAGGGAGCTTGCCTAAATAACCGCCGATAAAATTTCACTAATATTTATAAACTGTAAACTTAGTTCGTAGGATAGCCTAATTAAAAATTTCAAGGCGGGTATTTAGTGAAAATATGCTGAATAAATTTTGATAAAATTATAATTTTATTTTCAAAAAAATAGCTTATTAATTTTTCTAATTTCACAAAATTCAGCAGTTATATTTTTCAAAAAATAATTTTTTATTTTTATAAAAATTTAATATTCTGTGATGTTTTTTCTTCGGTAATTTTTGTTTTTATCCAGCTTAATATTTATGGAATATTTTCCGAAATCGGTACATTCTAAAATTCTTCCACCGATAGCTTCATCAATTTTAAAAATATCGTCAGTACTTCTTTCGCTTGAGATAATTGTAATAAGATTTTCGTTGATATAACGATAATTTAACAAACAGCATTACTAATGCTGTTTGTTACGAGAATTTTTGTGAAACAAAAATTCGAGTAGTCTTTGACAATGTCATAGGCAATCTGAATATCCGCAGATGTCGGCAGTGAAATACCGTCTTTTTCTTTTCCTGTTTAAAAAAAATCGTCTATATATAAAACTTCTGTTTCTCTGTATTTTTTTATCAGATTTTTATGATTTTCATAATCGTTTACAGTGCTTTTTAATTCTTTTACATCACTTAACCAAAGCATATAAACAACGTCTTTCCCATCACTCAAAAATTTACCGCATATAGAAGTACATAAATGAGTTTTTCCGCAGCCAGACTGTCCGCCGATGTAAAACCATTTATTCTGCTGACTTGTAAAATCAACAGCTTTATTTTTTATATTTGTCTGCCATTTTTCTGCGGTTATATAATTTTCAAAAGTGTACTTTTGAATAATATTTTTTAGACCGCTTTTCGCAAGTTTTTTTAAAGTGTTTCTTATGTTCTGACACTTACAAGGAACAGCAACTTCCCTATAAAATCCGTTTACTTTTTTGGGAACAAAAATATATTGATTATTGCCGCATTCTTTACAATCATAATCTGTGATTTTATCTGAATTATATCTTGGCATATTAAGTGCTTCACATCTTTTTTTGCATTTTTCAAGTTCTTCGTCAATAATAATTTCCATATTGTTCGGATTGGTCATTGTTTATATCTCCTTTTTCTTTTTTGCCCTGCTCTGATTTTTTATAGTCCTCGAATGTCATTATGCTGTTTTTTCTCATATTATTTAAAATGCCGGATATATACTTTATGGAACGCTTGTTACTGAGGACAGCTATTTTTATACATTCGATTATAAGCGGTTCATCAAAGCCTTGATTTAACCAGCTCTGAATTTCTGATATTTCAACGTCTTTAACATCAGAATTAATATTCTGTTTATAAAAATCAACTACAACGACAACTTCGTTTTTATCTTCTTTCTTGTTGTTTTCTTTTTCTTTAATTTCTTTTTTATTTTCTTTATTTTCTTTTATTTTCTTTGTGTCATAATTCTGGAAAAAATCATTGTTTTCCGCAAAACTGATATTATTCTTATCGGAAAAATTGCTTTTTTTCTCGGAAGAATTGTTTTTTGATATACTGCTGATTGTTTCGCAGTCATCAAGCAGCCAGTAATTATTAACGGTTCTCGGCGTTTTCTTTGCTTTATCCTTTATTGCAAACTGAAATCTTCGCTGTATCCCTTTTGAGGTTAATATTTTATCTGAAAGAAATAAATCTTCATCAAATAAATAATGTTTTGTGAGAAATTCTATTATTGCTTTTACTTTGTCAGCACTTAATTTCAAATCATCTGAAATAATGTATTTATAGTCACTGTCTAATTTAAGGTAATAGCCGTTTTTATAAATTTCACAAAGCAAATAGATATATACAGCTATGCCGTCAATTCCATAGTTTGCTTTTAATACTTTGATTTTTTTATCTGAAAAGAAAGTATAGTCAAAAGAAAAATAAATTAAATTGTTTTGTATATTCCTTGCCAAAATACCACCGTATCCTTTCTAAATTGCTTTTTTAATAGTCTTTATAGATGTAATAGTTATTAATATTGAACTGTAATTCAAATTGAATTTAGGTGCTTTTAAGACGATTTTAAAAGCAGACAATTTTTGTTACTTTGTTCTTTCATCAGCAGGATAAAGAATAAAAATATGTGTAGGTTTTCCAACACCTTTGGATTTTCTTTTTATTAATCCCTTTTCTTCAAGTATTTTAAGAGAGTTTTTAACTGTCATTTCGCTTTTACTGATACATTCAGATAACTCTTTAATTGTAAAAGTAACATACATTCTGCTGTTTGTTTCTGCTGTTTTTTTGTCTGTCGCTCTGTCAAAGAGAAGTGCGTAAACAAGTTTAGCCGTAATACTCAAGTTCATACCAACAATAAATACAGTATATTTTATCGTTGGTAAATCTGTGTTTTCTTTACTTAAATAAATCATAGAATTATTCATTCCTTTCTGTTAAATTTTTTTCGCTTAGTATTTTCGCCTTGCAAAATCATTCTAACAAAAAGGTATCTTTAACCAAAGGACAGCTTGTTGACCAAATGTTGCTTTGTTTTTATAAAAATTTTAAAGCAAATAAAAAAGCGGTATAACTGACATTTTAAGCCGTTTATACCGCTAAAATTTTTATTATTTAGTTTCAATAAGCAATCTTTGGTCAATTCCTATACCGCAGATTTCTTTTACTTTTTCTTCAAATAACTTTGGTTCACATTTTGTCTGATATATTTTTAATGTTATTTTGTAACAATTAATTGCGTTTTCAATCTGTTTTTGTGTCAAATATATGTTGCCTTGTACCTGTTTTACGCTGGCATACTCTATACTATTATCTAAGCCGTTGTTTTCAAGCATATAACAGCAGTCTTGTATTATCGGCAGGGCATTTTCACAATATCCCATTGAATTTATAATATTTGCGTAATTTACAATTTGAATTAACGCATTAATTGTATTGAATTTTTTATAGTCATATAGAATACGCAGTGCGTTTCTTGTATAGTATTCAGCATTTATAAAATCGGATATTCTTGCATAATAACCTCCTAAATTTGCGTATAAATTTGAATACAGTTCCGCATTTTTCTTTGTCAGTTTTCTTGTGTTTATTGTTTTGACAGCGGATTTTTGAATTTCTAACGCTTTTTTAAGATTATTGTTGTAAAGTTCCTCAATCGTGGCTTTATAATCAAGCATAAGTGCTGTATCTTCAGGATAAAGATTTATTATTTTCGGAATTATTTTTTCCATCTCAGCAACAATAAGACGCATACCACTTTCATAACTATATTTTTCCATATATGGAAATACATCTTTTAGAAATGTAAGATAAGTTCTATTATTGTTTATTATAATATGATTAATAATACTTTCAATATTTATAAAAAATGCCGTATAATCCTGCACATCTCTCATAAAATCTTTTGCTTTTTCTTTTATATTGCATAAAAACTTCCTGCAATTTGTAACACTCGGTTTCGTTTCCGACAACGCAACATCTCTGACAAGTGGGTGCAGAGAAATATTTTTATTGTTAATCTTTAAAAATCCGTATTCTTCCAAATCATTTATTACATTCAAATCTTTCATACACATAAAACTTGAAAATAAATCTATTTGCATACCTGTCAATGAGAGTAAACAAAGAGAACGCATAACATCAATTTCTTTAGATGACAGTTTCTGCATAGAAAAGAGTTTTTTGATATGCTCATAATAAACTTCTTTTTCTGTATTTCCATCTTTTTTAATCTTAATTTTATCCAAAGAGGACAGCTTTATATTTTCTGTTTTAAGTTTATTTAGTATTTCAATAGGCTTGAATATGCCTTTTTCAAGCAGTCGGACAGCCATTTCAAAAGAAAGCGTATGCTTATAAACTGTATTTGCTATTTCTTTAATAATTGTAATGTGACTGTCTGTGTTTGAATATATATACTTTGCAATATTTACAAAATCTTCAATATCCGATATTTCTGACAACATAAAAATATATTCACTTTCAAAAGAATATCTTGTTGTAAAAATTACTTTACACCTTAAATTTAAAATATCATCAAACAATTTTTCTTTATCTGATGTTGTATCAAAGTTGTCAATTATAAGCAAGCTGTCACTTTCTAACGATTGTAAAAGCTGAAAATGTTTATTGAACAGCTTTTCTCTGCTGTCACTTTGTCCATCATCAATAAAGTGCATATTTGTTATATCGTTTCGCAGATTGCCCGAATACATAATATACAATATATTTGTATAATCTTTTTTATAAACTTTAGCATAATGCTTTATAAATTCACTTTTTCCTATTCCGGCAATTCCTCTGATAAATACTTTTGAATTATCAGAAAGACTTTTATGTAAATTTTCTGTATCAATATTTCTTCCGCAAAAGTAAGTACAAGGCTTTGGAACATTACAATTCAGTATAATATCCCCAATAAATATAGAACTGCTTGGTAAAGAAGCGTGTCTGTGCATAGCAAAAAATACAATCGCCGTAATAAAATCGGCTGCCGATTCTTCATTTTTTTCAGTGTATAGCCTTGAAATTTCATCTTTTTTCTTTTCTGATATACTGATGTCAGCAAATAAGATTTTCTTAATATCTGAAATTGCTTTATCATAATCGTTTATTTCGGGAAGTATTCCGATTTCAATATCGTAATGCAAATCAATCATATTTTCATTTGTATAGTAACATTTTAAGCCTGACGGTAAATCTCTTTTGCCACTTAGCCATTTGCTCACCATACTCAAACTGATTTCGTAATCTTTACATTCCTCTGTGTTAAGGTAACTGTTAAATAGAGTTTCCATAAATGTAGCTGTGTTTTTTGCAAGTATTGCGTTTGTGTATTTTATTAATATTTCCGCAACTGCTGGAAAATTTAGCATTATCATTGTTTTACATCGTTTTTTAAATATATCTTTTAATATATATATTATATATTTTGTTAAATCTACTGTAAAGATAGAATAAACATATTTCGTATACAAAACCCGTCAACAAATCGTCAAGTCATTGTCATTCTATTTTAATTATGATTGATTTAGTATTTAGAATACAAAGAAAAATTTCTGTCGGCAAATTTTTAAAAGGCAGATTTTTCAAAATAAGACAAAATGGAGGAAATGAAAATGTTGATAGGATATTGCAGAGTTTCAAGCGTTCAGCAGAATGAGGACAGACAGCTTATTGCTATGAGAGAATTTGGTGTTAATGATAAAAATATATTTGTTGACAAGCAGAGCGGTAAAGATTTTGAAAGAAAAAATTACAAAAAGATGTATAAAAGCCTTAAAAAAGGTGATGTTTTAGTGATAAAAAGCATTGACCGCTTAGGAAGAAGCTACAAAGATATTTTAAACGAATGGCAGAAGATAACAAAAAATAAAGGTGCTGATATAGTAGTGCTTGATATGTCACTTTTGGATACACGAAATCACAAAAACTTATTAGGCACTTTTATATGTGACCTTATATTACAGATTTTATCGTATGTATCGGAAAATGAAAGAGTAAATATAAAACTCCGCCAAGCAGAGGGTATTGCAGCAGCTAAACAAAGAGGTGTGAAATTCGGAAGACCTAAAAAATACAATGCGGAAGATTTTGCTGATATTTACAAAAGACTTAAAAGCGGTGAAATAAAGAAAAAGCAAGCTATGGCTGAAATGGGTGTAAGTCAGGTTACATACTATCGTATTATACACAAATTAGAAAATATGAACAAAAGTTGATACTAATGTATACATTTATATCAATATAAAATTTCAACAAAATTCCTTTTATATTTTAACTCAAAATTTGTTATAGGTCAATAAAAAAATCAAAAATTTTTCTATGAAAATCGGCTTATCAAAATGTATACATTACTATCAATATTTTTAAAATTCCCTATAAATATTTTTGATATTTACGAAAGGAATAAAAAAGTTGAAAGAATTGATTGAATTAGATTCTTTTCCCATAAGAACAACTCTCAATAAACTGTTAGAGGATAAAACAACAGGAAATAATATTATGTGGTTTTCAGACAGTTATGAAGAATTTGGAAGTCAATATGGTGCAAATAAGCAAATTACTTCTGCGGCTGTTATCGGACTTAATTCCATAGAATTACAGCCGCGAATTATGAAAAATTTTCAAAAACAACAGGAGAGGACACGAAAACACGCTGAAGTTTTTACGCCTGCTTGGATTTGTTGTATGATGAATAATTTTGCTGATGAGGAATGGTTTGGGCGAAAAAATGTATTTAATATACAAAACGACAAGACTTGGACAGCGGTTGAAGAAAAAATTGAGTTCCCTAAAAGGAAAAACTGGAAACAGTATGTTGATTCGAGAAGATTGGAAATAACTTGTGGTGAAGCACCTTATCTTGTTTCAAGGTATGACGCAACAACAGGAGAAATAATTGATATAAAAAACAGAATAGGGATTCTTGACAGAAAATTGCGTATTGTGAACGAAAATACAAGCAACGAAAAAGACTGGATTAAATGGGCAACAAGGGCATTTCAAAGTGTTTATGGATATGAATATCAAGGGGACAGTTTGTTAATTGCACGAATAAATTTATTAATGACATTTGTTGAGTATACGCAAGACAAATGGAAGCGTATGCCAACAGAAAAGGAACTTCAAAAGACAGCAAATATCATCTCTTGGAATTTATGGCAAATGAATGGACTCTCGCAAACTATTCCATTAGAAGCACCCAAAGATGAATTTTATCAATACTCATTACTCGATTTTATGGATAAATTTAAAGTAATAAACGAAACAGAAAATATACATAAAAAGGACAAAATACAGAAATGCAAAATATACGATTGGAGAGCAAACAATTCTCTTTTTTTTAAAACAGATGAGAAAGGAGCAAAAAGAATGAAGTTTGATTTTTGTATCGGAAATCCACCATATCAAGAAGTAAGAGAATCAACAAAAGATATGCCAGTATATAATATTTTTATGGATGCTGCTTATGAAATAGCTGATGTTGTTGAATTGATAACTCCTGCAAGGTTTTTATTTAGAGCTGGAGCGACACCAAAATTATGGAATAATAAAATTTTAAATGATAAACATTTTAAAGTACTTAAATATCAAGCGGATAGTTCAAAAATTTTTCCAAATACGGATATTAAAGGTGGTATTGCAATTCACTATCGTAATACAAAAAAAGTTTATGCAGCTATAGGTGTATTTTCCGCTTTTCAAGAATTAAATGCTATTAGACAAAAGATAGATAATATATTTGATTTTGTATCATTAAATACTATTATGTATCCATATTCCACCTATACAATTTCTGATAAATTATGGTTAGATTTTCCAAAATTAAAAGAAAGAGTTGAATATATATCAAAAAATAGAAATACTATTTCTCCACAGGAACGTAAAGGAGAGTTAAGCAATTTAAGAATTATTACAACAAATATTTTTGAATTATTGCCAAATTTATTTTTTGATAAAAAACCTAATGATGGACAAGAATATTGCTGTTTAATGGGAAGAAAGAATAATAAAAGGATAAAACAGTATATCTTAAAAAAATATATTGATACTGCTGAAAACTACGAAGGTTATAAAGTTATTTTGCCAAAATCTAATGGTTCTGGTGCATTGGGTGAGGTTCTTAGTACACCATTAATTGGTACACCATTAATTGGTTACACACAATCATTCCTTGGTATTGGAAATTTTTATAGCAAACAAGAATGCACTGCTTGTTTTAAGTATATAAAAACAAAATTTGCAAGAACAGCTCTTGGTATTTTAAAAATTACACAAGATAATCCACCTGAAAAATGGAAATATGTACCGCTTCAAGACTTTACCGAAAACTCTGACATAGATTGGTCAGTATCAGTTGCTGAAATAGACAAGCAGCTTTACAAAAAATACAACTTAAACGAAGAAGAAATAAACTTCATCGAAACAAAAGTAAAGGAGATGGAATAAATGACAGCAATCAGCATAAAAACAGCAAACAAAGTTATTCCTATGATTTATGCCTATTCCACTCCCGAAATTAAACGTCATAACGGTTGGATAAAAATAGGCTATACAGAAAAGCAGGCAACAGACAAAAGACAAAAACAGCAATCCCATACGATTGATGTAATTATCAAAGAGGAATGGAAAGGCAATGCAATATTTGAGGACGGCTCAGGAGAGATATTTCACGATACAGATTTTCATAAATATTTGCAAAAATTAGGTATTGAGAGAAAAAAAGGTACAGAATGGTTTTTTATAAATGGTGAGAAATCATATAAAAATTTTATAGAATTCCGTACAGACAAAGGAATACTAAAAGCTATTGATACCGTTGTACCATATAATTTACGAAATGAACAAAATAATGCAGTAGAAAAAACAGTTGATTATTTTTCAAATCATAAATCAGGAGAATTTTTGTGGAATGCTAAACCACGATTCGGCAAAACATTGTCGGTTTATGATTTTTGCAAGAGGATTAACGCTGTTAATGTACTTATTATTACAAACAGACCAGCTATTGCTAATTCGTGGTATTCTGATTATGTCAGTTTTTTAGGAGAAGAATCAGGATATAAATTTGTAAGTGAAACAGAATCATTAAAAGGTAAATCTTATGTGCTTTCAAGAGAGGAATATTTGGATACTCTCACAGAAGACAGCAAAAATATAACTTTTTTAAGCTTGCAGGACTTAAAAGGTTCTATACATTTTGGCGGTAACTATAATAAACTGAAATATATTAAAGATATGAACTGGGATATACTTGTAATTGATGAGGCACACGAGGGAGTTGACACCTATAAAACAGACGTTGCGTTTGACAATATTAAACGTAAGTTTACACTTCATCTTTCGGGTACACCGTTCAAAGCACTTGCAAATGATAAGTTCCCGGAAAATGCAATATATAACTGGACTTATGCAGATGAACAGAACGCAAAAGAAAATTGGGATTACAACAACGGAAATAATCCTTATGAAAATTTACCGAAGTTGAATTTGTTTATATATCAGATGTCTGAAATTATAAAAGATGAATTGTCACAAGGTATTGAAATACAAGGAGAAACAGAAGAATATTCCTTTGATTTGAATGTATTTTTTGAAACAAAAAACGGTAAATTTATACACGAAAGTTCTGTTGATAAATTTTTAAATGCCTTGACAGTACAAGAAAAATTTCCATTTTCAACACAAGAATTAAGAAATGAACTTAAACATACATTCTGGCTTTTAAATCGTGTGGAAAGTGCAAAAGCACTTGCAAAAAAATTAACTGAACACCCTGTATTTTCGGAATATAAAATAATTCTTGCGGCAGGTGACGGAAAACTTGAAGAAAATGAAGAAACGCAAAAATCTTTTGATAAAGTAAAAAAAGCAATATCAGAAAATGACAAAACAATAACATTATCTGTAGGACAGCTTACAACAGGTGTAACAATTCCCGAATGGACAGCGGTTTTAATGCTTAGTAATATGAAAAGTCCCTCACTTTATATGCAGGCGGCTTTCAGGTCACAAAATCCTTGTCTTTTTTCTGAAAACGGACAATATTACCGTAAAGAAAATGCTTATGTATTCGATTTTGACCCTGCAAGAACTTTGACTATATATGAGCAGTTTGCCAATGACCTTTCAAAAAATACCGCAGATGGCAGGGGAGATAAAAACGCAAGAGAAGAAAATATTCGTACTCTTTTAAATTTCTTTCCTGTTATCGGAGAAGATGAAAACGGAGAAATGACAGAACTTGATGCACAAAAAGTATTGTCAATTCCTCGTAAAATACGTTCACAAGAAGTTGTCAGACGAGGTTTTATGAGTGATTTTCTTTTCCAAAACATATCAAATGTTTTCCACGCACCTATGGAGATAATAGAAATTATAAATAATTTTACTGCTGTAAAAGAATCAAAACCTGTCAATATAAACAGAGATACGGCAGACGAACTTTCTTTAGATGACAATGGAGAGGTTGACATTCCCGATGATTATGTAGTTGGAAAATCAAAAGATATATTCGGCGATAAAATCTATGGTGAACCATCAGAAACAGATGAGATAAAAAAAACAGTTACAGATAAAAATAAAAATCCCGATAAACATTTAGATGAAATTAAAAAGATAATAACCGACCCTTTGCTTGATATTGCACAAAAAGAGTATAAATCAGATTTGTCTTCAAGTAAAAAGAAAAAGTTGGAAAAGGAACTGAAAAAAGAAACTGAAAAAATAATTGATAAGGTTTATGCCGATTATTCAATAAAACAAAAGGAACTTGAAGCCGAACACGAAAAAGAGCTTTCCGAATGTAAAACAGAAGAAGAAAAAAATAAAGCAAAAGAAATATATGAAAATAAGCAAAAGGAAATAAACAAAGATTATGAACAAAAATTTGAGCAATCTGTACAAGAGCTGAAAAAAACAATAGGTGAAGAAATTGTACGTACGGTTGAAACAGATAAAAGAGAACGTGAAAAGAAAAACATTGAAATTGGAGTCAGAGAGCATTTAAGAGGGTTTTCAAGAACAATACCGTCATTTCTTATGGCTTACGGCGATAATACAGTAACACTTGATAATTTTGATAAAATTATTCCTGATGAAGTTTTTAAAGAGGTAACAAGCATTTCACTTGATGATTTCTGTTTTCTTCGTGACGGCGGAAATTACAAAGATGAAGAAACAGGCGAAACAAAATATTTTGAGGGTAAACTTTTTGATGATGTTGTTTTTAATGATTCGGTAAAAGAATTTTTAAGCCTTAAAGAAAAACTTTCAGATTATTTTGAAGAAACAAATACAGAAGATATTTTTGACTATATTCCGCCTCAAAAGACAAATCAGATTTTTACTCCCAAATGGGTTGTAAAGAAAATGGTTGATATGTTAGAAGAGGAAAATCCAGGCTGTTTTGATATGTCTGATAAAACTTTTATAGACCTTTATATGAAATCAGGTCTTTATATTGCGGAAATAGTAAAAAGATTGTATCAAAGTTCTAAGCTTAAAGAGGAATTTCCTGATAGAACCGAACGTTTAAACCATATTTTTGAAAATCAGGTTTACGGGCTTGCACCCTCTGAAATAATTTATAAAATCTCTACTAACTTTATTCTTGGTTTTGCAGATGATTTATGTAATTTTAAGCATAATTTTGTAAAGGCTGATGCACTTGAGTATGCTAAAAACGGTACATTGGAACAATTTCTTGATACTATTTATAAAAATAAATAATTTGCATAATTTATAAACTTTTGACTAAATTCAAGCATATGCCTTGAAAATAAAAACTGTTATTATAATAATATATAGGGGGGTTATTATGTTTTTAGAACTTTTAATAGGTGCATTATTATATGACTCGGATAAAGACGGAGGCGTTATTGAAGGCGCAATTAAAGACGCTGAAATGTATGCGTTTTATCAAATGATGAAAGAGGAAGAAGAAAAGAAGCGGCAAACAGAAAAAAACGGAGTGGAATAAATAAGAAAATATATAATAAAAAAACAAAATTTTATTTTTTTCCGCTGACAGCAGACTAATTATTATTTTTAATCTGTTATAATAAAAATATTGTAAAAATTATATATAGTGGTGAACAATAATGAAATATACAATAAAAGACCAAAAATTTTGTTTTATATCTGTTTTTGATACAGTTTTCAGCAAAAGCTGACAATGAATATAAAATATGATGTAGAAAAAAATTATAGAATCTATAACTGAGTAGAGGCATCAATAAAATGAATGAAAAATTAAGTGATTTTGAATTTAACAGCTCAACAGGAACAATTACTAAGTACATAGGTAACGGCGGAGACGTTGTTATACCCTCAGCAATTGGTTATGTCCTAAAGTAAATGAAAAGGAAGCGTTCTGCCAAAAAAATGAAAATTTATTACCAGACCAATAACAATTCTATGCATAAGATGTGACTTAGAAAAACGAATAGTTTTTCTAACCAAT
>CATLIG010000065.1 GCA_949948985.1 uncultured Clostridia bacterium
AGCGAAAATACGGAAAAATTAAAAGAATATTTTTGCGGAAACTACACAAGAGGTCATTCCGAATTGCCTGTTAAATGATTATGGATAAAAAAAGTTTTTTAAAGCTTGAACTTAATAAAATTTTGAGAATTTTAGAAAATATGGAGAATAAAATATTCAAAGGGAAAAATAACTTTGAGTTTATTAAAAGGTATGAGGAATTAAAAGCCAAAAAGAATTTATATGAGGACGCAAGGAGTTTGATGAGTTATGGTTAAATGCAGAGATATTATTGAGTTTATGGAAAAGTTCGCACCCACGAGTCTTGCAGAGGAATGGGATAATGTTGGGTTTATAGTCGGCGATATTGATATGAACGTGAAAAAAGTTCTTGTTGCTCTTGATATAAATGATGAGGTCATAGACGAGGCTATAGGTATAAACGCTGATATGATAGTGACTCATCATCCATTTATTTTTAGAAGTATTAAAAATATTAACTCAACAACCGCTGTTGGAAGAAGAGCAATTAAACTTATTAAAAACAATATTGCTGTTTATTCAGCTCATACAAATCTTGATATTTCAAAAAATGGAACTAACCATGTTCTCGCAAAAGCTATAGAACTTGAAAATGTTGAATTGCTTTTTAAATCTGATGACAATATAAACGGACTTGGAAGAGTAGGTGAGCTTAAAAATGAAATGAGGTTTATTGATTTTGCTAATACTCTTAAAGATAAAATTGGTCTTTTACATTTGACAATTACAGGAAACGAAGAAAAGCTTATTAAAAAAATAGGGTTATGTACGGGAGCCGGAAGCGGTAATGAATATATGTCAGAGGTTAAAAGAAAAGGTTGTGACGTTTATGTTACGAGTGATTTAAAATATCATGAGGCTCAATTTGCCAATAATATTGATTTATGTGTTGCCGATATAACTCATTATGGAAGCGAGATATTGATTATTCCTGTTTTATGTGATTATTTGAATAGTTGCGCGAAAGAAAATAAATTTGATTTTATTTGTGTTGAGTCAAAGATTAATGGTCAGACTTTAAATATTATATAGGAGGTATTTTATGGCAAGTATTGATGTAAATATTTTGAATATAAACGAGAATACAGAGGTAAGAGAAGGTACTTTTCTTTCTGAGCTTGCTGAAAAGTACAAAAGTAAATTTTCTTCAGAGCCTTTGCTCGCCGCTGTTGATAATGAAATTATGGACCTTAAAAGCAAAATTACTAAAAGCTGTAATATTGAGTTCCTTGATATAAATAATTCTTATGGATATGCCGCTTATCAAAGAGGAATTATTTTCTTGATGATTTATTCTTTTAAAAAAATTTTAGGTGATGATATCAGAGTAAATGTAAAACATTCTATTAATCAGAACTATTATTGTACTGTTGATGGAAAAATAATTGATGATGAAATAATTAAAAAAATTGAGGACTGTATGAAAGAAGCTGTGAAAAAAAATCTTTCAATCGAAAAGATTTCTGTACCAGTTTCAGAGGGTATTAACTTTTACAGCAATTGTATTGCTAAAGATATTTCAGAAGAGCTTAAATATATACGTTCTACAAATATTACTATGTATAAGCTTGATAATTTTTATGATTATATGTATGGTGCTATGGTAATGTCAACAGGAGCTCTTAAAGCGTTTGGTCTTGTATATAAAAAGGACAACGCTTTTATATTAAGATTTCCATCAAAAGCTAATAGTTTAAAATTAAATGATGTTGTATATCCTGAAAAGCTTATGAGTATTTTTGAAGAAAGCTCTGACTGGGCTAAAGTTCTTAATGTTGAGTCGGCAAAATATCTTAACAACGCGATTTGCGATGGAAAAATCAGAGACATTATTTGTCTGTCAGAGGCATTTCATGAAAAAAAATTAGCTCAGATTTCAGATATGATTACAAACGGAAGAAAAAAGGTTATTCTTATTGCCGGACCATCGTCTTCGGGAAAAACAACTTTCGCTAAAAGGCTTTGCATACAATTAAGAGTAAATGGTGTTAAACCACATATTATTTCTCTTGATAATTATTATTTTGAAAGGGATAAAACACCTGTCGACGAGTTTGGAAAGCCTGATTATGAATGTCTTGAATCTATTGATGTTAAACAGATAAATGAGGATATAAATCTTTTATTGAAAGGAGAAACGGTTCAGATTCCCGAATACAACTTTTTTAAAGGTTGTAGAGAGTTTAAAGGTAATTTTATAAAACTTGAGGAAAATGACGTACTTGTTATTGAGGGTATTCACGGACTTAATGAAAAACTTACAAGAGAAGTTCCAAAAGAAAGCAAGTTTAAAATTTATATAAGCGCTTTGACTCAAATTAATATTAATCCTCACAACAGAATTCCTACTACTGATACGCGTATTATAAGAAGAATGGTCAGGGACAGCCAATTTAGAGGATTTGGGGCGGCATCTACAATCAATATGTGGCCATCTGTATTGAGGGGGGAAAGAAAGTATATTTTTCCTTTTCAGGAAGAAGCCGATGTTATGTTTAATTCTGCTTTGGTTTATGAACTTGCTGTTTTAAAGCCTTTTGTTGAACCTTTATTATTTAAAATTGACAAGTCTCAACCTGAATACAGAGAGGCTAAAAAGCTTATTAAATTTATGAACAGTTTTTTAAGTATTAATGACAAATATATTCCGCAAAATTCTATTATAAGAGAGTTTATTGGCGGAAGCTGTTTTGAATAAAACTTATGTATTATAATTAATTATAAAAAAATGAATTTTTGAAAAACCGTGGCGCTGTCCAAACCCGTTCGCTTTTTTGAAAAAAGTGAAACAAAAAACTTTAAAACAGGAATATAAAAGATTAAGTAAAACTCAGATTTACTGATAATTTAAAAATTGTGATTTGAAAAAATATTATAGTAATCAGATTTGCCGACAATTTAAATTTAATAGCCAAACAAATGTTTGCACTATGGGTCAAGGAACAACGTTCCGCGGTTTTATAAAAATTGATTTTGCACTTTGAGAAAAGGAGAACTTTTGTTATGGAATATAAACCTGATAGTTTTATTTTTGACCTTGACGGAACTTTATGGAACGCTACGGTACCTATTTGTAAGGTTTGGAATTCGGTTATAAAAGAATATCCAGAAACAAAAAGAGTTATAACTGTGAATGACCTTGAAAATGTTATGGGAAAAACATTAGAAGAAATTGGAGAAATATTTTTTCCTGAATTAAGTATTGATGTAAGACAAGAGCTTATGGATAAATGCTGTGAACGTCAATGTCCTTTGCTTGAAAAGGAGGGAGGTAAACTTTATAATGGCGTAAGTGAAACTTTAAAAGACCTTTCACAAAAATACAGACTTTTTATTGTAAGTAATTGTCAGAACGGATATATACCGGCTTTTATTAAAGCACATAATTTTGAGAAATATTTTACGGATTTTGAGTGTCCGGGTAGGACAGGTCTTTCAAAAGGCGAAAATAATAAACTCATTATTAAAAGAAATAATCTTAAATATCCTATCTATGTTGGCGACACAAATGGAGATTTTGAGTCGGCAAAGTTTGCCGGAATTCCTTTTATTTTTGCGTCTTATGGCTTTGGTACGGTCAATGACTCTGATTATGTTATAAATGAGTTTTGTGAACTGAAAAAATTATTTATGTAAAAAAGTTGTTTACTCATTTAAAAAAAATTTATTGAAATTCTTCCATTTCTTTTATGAATTGAATTGATTTTAAATTCAAATTAAAGTAATTTTTCATCAAATGCCTTGAAATTACAGAAAGTGAGTTAAGAGTTTTTGATGAAACTTTAAATGTAAAGAGCTTATTTAGTTCTGATGAAAAAATATATTGTATGGTATAAGTCAATGTTTCATTCAGGTGTACGTAAAAGTCATTTTTTTTAAGACATTTTTCACATACTGTTCCTTCAGTTGTTATAAAAAATGTTGGAAGTGTTTTTTTTCGGCAGTTTACACAGAAGTTGGTTTCTGGTTTATAGCCGTTAAATTCAAGAATTTTAAACTCAAATATTGATGAGATTAATTTATTTGGTATAATATTTTTTGAAAGAGCTGTCAACGCTTTTAAAAGTAAAAGAAGAACATTGTTTGACGGCATATTTTCAAAAAGAAGTTTATTTACGGTTTCAAGAAAGTAAGAACCGTAGGCAAGAGCGGAAAGGTCATTTCTTAAATTATAAAATGTTTCTATAGGTTCAGCTTGATTAAGATACATTTTTTTTCTGATATGAGCTATGTAAAAATCAGAGTAAGAAAACAGAGATGTTCCTGCTGTAAGTCCGTTTCTTACTCGTTTTGCTCCTTTTACGGAAACAGAAATTTTTCCGTAATCTTTAGCGAGAATTGTTATAAATTTATCTGTTTCTCCTACAGGGGTTTCTTTTAACACAATTCCCCTTACAGTTAATAAATCTCCCATTTTTTACCTCATTACTGTATCTTTTTTATTGGATACACATTCATTATTTATATTATTTGTATTGCTTTTTAATTTTGAAAATTCTTTATATGCTATAAACGCGTCTAAATTTCCGCTTTTCTCAAATAAGTTCCAGAATAAATTCTCCATTTGTTACCCTCCCGGTTTTTAATGAAAATACCGAATATTATTTTTAAAATTATAATATTTTTATAATCGGTATTTCATTAAATATAATTATATATTTATATTTTCCGTTGAAAAGTTTTATATACTGTTCAAAATTTGGCTTTATATGTAGAATTAAACCACTTGACAAATAACAATTTGGTGTTCAACGGCTTATTGGGAGAGTTTTTTTGTTTTTAACAATGAAAAAAAAGTAATTTTTTTTAGAAATTTGTATTATAATTTTTTTTTGTCATATCCAAAATTTTTAAGCAGAAAATCACTGTCACGCCAATCTTTTTTTACTTTTACCCATATCTGTAAATTTATGGGCGAACCTAAAAGTTTTTCTATATCATAACGAGCTTTTGAACCTATTTGTTTAAGCATAGTACCCTGTTTTCCTATTATTATACCTTTATGAGAATCTCGTTCACAGTAAATTGTAGCTTCCACGTCTATAATTCCTTTATTTTTACGTGGTTTCATTCCTGTTATTTCCACTGCTATTCCATGAGGTATTTCTTCTTGTAAAAGGTATAACGCTTTCTCTCTTATTATTTCAGATACAAGCTGTTTTTCGGGTTGGTCGGTTATCATATCTTTTGGGAAATATTGAGGACCTTCGGGAAGATACTTTTTTATACTTTTCATTAATTCATCAATATTTGTTCTTTTTATCGCTGAAATAGGAATTATTTCTTTAAATTCATATTTTGAGCGGTAAGTGTCTATTATTTTTAAAAGTTCTTCTTTTTGTATAGTATCAATTTTATTTATTATTAAAAACACATTTGATTTTACTTTTTGAAGTCTTTCAATAATTTTTAAATCAGAGTCTTTTATTTTATCAAAAGGTTCTATTATATAAAAGATTATATCAACTTCATTTAATGATGTTTCTACGCTTTTAAGCATAAAATTTCCGAGTTTTGATTTTGGGGTGTGAATCCCTGGAGTATCTATAAAAATAACCTGAAAGTCATCGGTTGTTAATATAGATTGAATTTTATTTCTAGTTGTTTGTGGTTTATTTGATATTATTGATATTTTTTCACCAATAAGACAGTTCATTAATGTGGATTTTCCTACATTAGGACGACCTATTAATGAAACAAATCCAGAATGGAATGCTTTATTTTTTTCTTTATTCATTTGTTGTCCTCATTTCATCATATTTTTTTCTTATCTCTTTAAAATCCTCCCATGCCGGACGTTTTTTATTTTCGTCACGAAGTAAAGCTGATGGATGATAAGTTGATATTATATAACAATTTTTTCTGTTATACCATATCCCACGACTTCTTGTTATTCTGAAATCCGGAGAAATTATGGCCTGTGCGGCAATTCGTCCTAAGCATACTATTATTTTAGGTCGTATTAAAAGAAATTGATGTCTTAAAAAATTTATACAAGCAGATTGCTCATCTTTTGCAGGGTCACGGTTATATGGCGGACGGCATTTTACTATATTCGCTATGTAAATTTCTGAACGGTTTAGATTTATAGCGTCAAGCATTTTATCCAATAATTTCCCAGCTGCCCCAACAAAAGGTTCTCCCTTTAAATCCTCTTGTTCACCGGGACCTTCACCGATAAACAGTATATCACTGTTTTTATTTCCAACTCCTATAACAACATTTGTTCTTGTTTCAGAAAGACGGCATTTATGGCAGTTTAAACATTTTTCCTCGAGTTCTTCCCATGTATACATTAAACGATAGCCTCCTTATAATAAAAATTTTTTTACATATTGAAAGCGTGAGGTAAAAATTGTGATACTTTATATATATGGATATTTTTATCTTTATCCTCTAAAATAATTTTGCCGTCTGACATAAACTCAGAAATTACCTGAAGGCATATTCCGCATGGAAAAGTTAAGTCGTTAGTATCAGAAACTATAGCAATTTTTTTTAAATTTCTTTCTCCCGATGAAACGGCTTTTACAATGGCTGTTCTTTCAGCGCATATTGTCGCTCCATAAGATGAATTTTCTATATTACAACCAGTGTATATATTATCATTTGATGTTATTAAAGCGGCTCCAACTCTAAATTTAGAGTAAGGAGAGTATGAGTTTTTCAGAGCGTCTTTTGCTTTTTGTATTAATAACGCATTTTCTTTTTTATCTTTTGTATCAGACATTTAATTGACCCCCTATAGAGAAACAATAAAAAGATTAACAGAAAAGTTTTAATAAACCCTAATATATTAAAATTTTTTATTGTTTCATACTAAAAGTTTTGCGAATTTACTGTATTAGAACTGTTCTAAACCACAGCGGTACTAGACCTTATCGGAAACATAGAAAATGCAATCTAAGCACATCTTTTTCCGATATGCTATATTAAATTTTCTTGAAATACCACTGCGAGTATTACGGCGAAAATTTAATTTCACCTATCAGCAAAATCTGCACTTATCTGTCAATTTGCTAGTTTCCGAGAAGGTCTATTGATTATCAGAACTTTTTACGCTTATCTTTGTCTGTTTTTTTTGAAAGATTTGGAAAGTTACTGCAAAAATCAGACTTATCTTATTAAAAAAACTCTTATCAATCTCTGCCGATTAGGTTATTGAAAAGCTCTATTATCTTTTTAAATTTATATGGTTTAATATTTCTTTTTGTTTCATGAACATAATTTTTTCATCTGTAGGTTCTATATGGTCATATCCTAAAAGGTGCAGCATACTATGTGCCGTTAGAAAACCAAGTTCACGCTCAATGGAATGACCGTATTCTTTTGCCTGAGATATGGCCTTTTCAATACTTATTATTATATCACCCAATATTATTGTATCTGAAAAATCAGGAGTTTCACCATTTGGAAAATCTATCATTGGAAATGACAAAACATCTGTAGATTTATTAATATTGCGGAATTTAGAATTTATTTTTTTTATTTCATCATTTGTTACTATTGTAATACTTATTTCCACATTATCAGAAAAACTTTCGTATTTCAAGGTTTCACTTATAACTTTCTGGAGTAATTTTATTTTTTCTTCTCCAAAGTCATAATTAGTATTATTATCGAAAAGTATATTCATTTTTACATCTTCTTTCTTGCAGTGTTTAAATTTAACATATAATCAGTCTTTGTTTTCATTATTTGTTTTATCTGTTGGATATGAAACTCTTTCGTGGTACATTCCATTCAGAACTTTCATAAACGCGTGTTCTATTTTTTCAAGGTCAATTACTTTTAATGAGCAGCAGTTAAATTGATTATCAGCTAATTTATCTCTTATAAGCTTATGAACAAATTCATTTATTTCTTTTGAGTTTGTCATATTTTTACTTCTGACGGCAGCTTCAACTGTATCGGCAAGCATAACTATAGCGGCTTCCTTACTCTGAGGTTTTTCATGTCTATATCGAAAATCTTCTTCATTAACTGTATTATAAGTTTGTTTTGCTTTATAATAGAAGTAGGTTATTAATGTATCTCCGTGGTGCTGAGCTATTATATTTTTTATAGGGTCAGGAAGTTTATACTTTTTCGCGTATTCAATACCGTCAGATACGTGATTTGAAATTATTTTTGCGCTTTCATATGCATCCATTGAGTTATGGGGGCTATCTCCTCTTATATTTTCACTGAAGTATTGAGGGTATTTAAGTTTACCTATATCATGATAATAGCTTCCTACTTTTGCCAAAGCGGAATTGGCTCCTATTTCAAATGCGGCGGCCTCGGCGAGATTTGCTACAATAATGCTGTGATGATATGTGCCGGGGCATTCAAGCATTAATTTTTTCAAAAGTGTTTTATCAGGATTTATTAATTCCAAAAGCTTATATTGTGTTATAACACCGAATGAAAATTCCCATAGCGGCATACTTCCTGTAAACAGAATAAAAGTTATTATTCCGTTAAAAAATGAGAAAGTCAGATTTTTTAAAAGTTCCTGATTAAAGCTTTTGCTTACATACAATGTTATTCCAAGCATAATAAAAATTTCAAAGATACAGTTTAAAAAAGTCAATTTTAATATTTTGTTGCTATTTTTTAAAAAGCCTGCTGTAAATGCAATGAACATTCCTGTTGTCGCAAAATAAATCAAAAATGATGTACTTAAATTAAATGCGATATAATAAACTATACAAACACAAAAATTCAGGACTATAGCCAGGCGATAGTTTAAGAGTATAGAGATAAGCATAGTAAACGTAAGAATTGGAATAAACATATATGGAATACTTACGTCAATTAAAAGTTTTGTGGAAACCGTAAGCAGCGTATACAGCGAAAATAAAAGCAACGCCTCATTTTTTTGGGTATACAGTTTTTTATGAAATTTATATATGTAGTATGAGGTTAAAGTAAAAACAAAAAGTATCAGAAGAGATGCTCCAATAAGAGGAATGATATTTTCGGAAAGAGTATCTTTTTTTATATAACCGCCGTTATATAAAATAGAATAAATTTCTTCTGTTATTATTTCTCCGGCATCAACTATTTTTTGATTTTTTAAAACCATTACAGGCTCAATTGACGCAGTTTTTTCTTCTTTGGCTTTTTCTGTAGCGGCAACGTCAACTATGAGGTTTGGCTCAAGTACGGTTTCTATTATTGCTTCTCCTATATCTGAAAGATTTGATGATAATGAAAGAGAAGCAAGCTCATTTTTTACATAAATAAGAGATGTATCTTTGTTATCATCGCGAATGCCTTGTTCTAAAGCGGAATTTGATATTGTTACTATATTTTTTCTGAATTTAAGAAGGTCATCTTTTGCCATTGACGCAAGAGTATATATTTGAGTCGGTGACAAATATATATTTGAGGAAAATTCAGGTGTTAAAAGTTGTTCATTTTTATTTTTTTCAGAATCTGAGGAAATATCACTCCTATATTGTTTTTTTAAAGCTGTTGAGTTTTTAATAATATAGTCAAAAAAGGAGTTTATATTTTCAATAACTCTTTTTTGTACGGCGGAATCTTTGGTGTATAAAGATGAAAATTCAGAAAGAGCTTTATCTATATTTCGCTGAGTAGCTATTTCATTTTTAATTTCTTCATTTGCTATAAATCTTTTCGGACTTACAGAGCCAACTTGCAATTTATTTTCCTCTAAGGTATAGTTTCCGAAAATCAGGCAAAATATTGTCAATACATAAGCTGATATGACAAGAAATATATTTAAAAATATATTTCTTTTAAAAATATTTTTTCTCACAATATCCCTTCTTCTGTTGTATTTTTTATGATAACCGATTTTATGTCATAAAATTATTAAATAATCAGCGTTTTTTTAATTTTTTTTGTTCATAAGCCTCATAAGCATTTATTATTTTTTGTACAAGAGGATGACGGACAACATCTTTATTTGTAAGAGTAACTATTTCTATATCGTCCGTTTTCTGAAGAATTTTTGTTGCCTCTATAAGCCCTGAACGTTTTCCGGAAGGAAGGTCTATTTGGGTAATATCGCCTGTTATTACAGCTTTTGAGCCAAATCCTATTCTCGTTAAAAACATTTTCATTTGTTCGGGAGTAGTATTTTGTGCTTCGTCAAGAACTATAAATGAATTGTCAAGAGTTCTTCCTCTCATATAGGCAAGTGGAGCGACTTCTATTGCTCCTTTTTCTATATTCTTCTGAAATTGTTCCGCACCCATTATTTCATATAAAGCATCGTATAAAGGTCTTAGATAAGGGTCTACTTTTTGCTGCATATCTCCGGGAAGAAAACCCAGATTTTCTCCGGCTTCTATAGCGGGTCGGGTCAGAATTATACGGTTTACATCGTTATTTTTAAAAGCCGTTATTGCCATAGCCATAGCAAGATATGTTTTTCCTGTTCCGGCAGGACCTATACCAAATACTATTGTATTATTTTTAATTTTATCAGTGTATTTTTTTTGCCCCAGAGTTTTTGGCTTTACAGGTCTGCCAGATATTGTCATACAGATAAAATCATTATTTATCTCACGTATATCGTCTATTGATTTTTCTTTTAATTCAGATATATAGTAATTTATTTTTTGCTCGTCTATTATATCTCCTTTATCAGCGGTTTCAATTATCGCGGAGAGAACTTTTTTTGTGGTTTCTACATTTTCTTTTTCTCCGGAAATAATTATATTGTCATCCCTGTTTACAATTAGTACAGAAAAAGCGTTTTCAAGTTTTTTAATATTTTCATCAAATTTACCGAATACTTCGGATATAAATTCGTTTTTTATTTGTATTTTATCATGTTCCATCAGTTATAGTACTCCCTTCGATTTTTTGCTCTTCACCAATATCTGAAATTGTGGAAACAATAGCGGTTATAATTAATTTAGTATCCTTTTTTTCATAGGTATATGTTTTATTGATTATATCTGTATTAAAATCAAACTCGTTAAGTATTTTTTTTGATATTAGTTTTTCACCTCTTTTTTTAGCTTCTTCAATTGTATAACTTTTTTCTATATAATTAAATTCTTTATATACTGTTGTTACTAAAATTAATGGAAGAGGATAATTTTCTGTAACCTTTAATTGACTTAAAGAGCGATATGTATCATAGTTCTTAAATTTTATTTGAGGGTTATAAAGAGTTATATCTTTTGTAAACAGTTTTACGGTATATAAGTTCTGTTCGTTTCCGGTATATAATTTTTGTTTATATTTGAAAGGTACTTCAACTGTTATTTTATGGGTGCTGCGAGCTCTTATATCAGCAAGAGAATGTGTGTATTTTTTTAAAACTCCGTTTTCGTCTTCTGATATTAAAAGCTCACCGGAAACAAGGATATCTCCTTTTGAAACAGCGTCTCCTTTTTTTACAAGAGGAGTTCCTTTTTTTGTTACTATTGATTCAATAATAGCATCTTCTTTTGCTATTATATTGCAAGGCTCTGAAACGTCAATATTTTTTATTTGAGGAAGAGTTTCTCTTAAAGAAATTTTTGCTTTTGTACCTTTTATTTCTATAGATATCCATGAAATTTCAGGAAAATGATTTTTTAAATCTCTTTTTAGAGAACCTATATCTGAAGAACTTTTTAAACTTCCTATATAAAAGCCCTTTGTTTCACAAAAGTTTAATATATCTTTTGTTTTTAAGGTTGTATTTCCACTAATTTCTATAAGCCATATAAAAGATGACAATATATAAAGTGAAACTATAAACAATATTATTCCAAATATGTAAAGCTGTCTTTTTTTTAATGAGTTTATCATAAAGGGATAGCCCGAACGGCTTTTTATTTTTATATGACATTTTGATTTTTTGGAATAAGGTTTTAATTTTTTAAAATCTTTTACGGAAATCTTCATCTCCGCTCCTCTTTGAGTTTCTATTAAATCCCATATTAAAATTCCTTTTTTGGATACAAGATTTAAAAAACGTTCTACAGAAAAACCTCGTACTTCTATAATAACATATCCTCGCAAATAATTCCATAGCATTGAAAGCATATTTTATCACCTACAACAAAAAAATAATATAAATTTAATAAAGTTAAAATATAATTATAATTATATTTTTAAATTATATATGGTAAGACTATAAAATAATTAGAAAGATTTTCCCTTATTATCTTATGTTTTTTTAGAATATTTGAATTTTATAATAATGTTATATAAATTCAAAGTTTGAAATATTGCCTGTTATTACTATTAAGTCTTTTGATAGTTCTTTTAAAAAAAGATTTGTGCCTTCTATGGAAACTATTCCCTCAGAGGTTGAAATACGTATTTTTTTTTGACTGTACTCTATAATGTTTTTATAATTTTCAATAGACATATTATTTTTTCCCGTAATTGTTATAAGGGGAAGATTCAACATTATTTCTTTTGGCAGGTCCAGCGCCGTGGTTAAATTTGTCTTTAATGTTTTAATGGGGGATTTTTTTTTAAAAATCATTTTTATACCTCCCTTTAAAAAAATTATATGACTTTTTAGATTTATTTATACGGTTTTATATTTTCAAAGAAAAAAATTTATGCTATAATATGGTAAGAAGTTTTAAATATATAATTTTGGAGGTATAATTTATGTCTAACTTTTTTTATGAT
>CATLIG010000066.1 GCA_949948985.1 uncultured Clostridia bacterium
GTTGTAAGTACGCTGTCGGACTTGCAACAGGAACGGCATCTTTGCACCTTGCAATGAAGCTTGCTGGAATTAAACGCGGAGATAAAGTCTTTTGTACAGATATGACGTTCTCTGCTACGCTCAACCCCGTTGTTTATGAGGGAGGGGTTCCCGTATTTATCGATACTGAACGCGATACTTGGAATATGGACCCCGTTGCTCTTGAAAAAGCGTTCGAGTTGTATCCCGAAGTTAAGCATATAGTTATTGCCAATCTTTACGGTGTTCCGGGGAAGATGGACGAAATTCGTAAGATTGCTGATAGACACGGTGCCGCTATTATTGAGGACGCCGCCGAATCTTTTGGTGCGACCTATAAGGGCAAACAGACAGGCACGTTCGGCGATATAGGAATTATTAGCTTTAATGGCAATAAAATTATAACCGGTTCCGCAGGCGGAATGCTTTTAACCGACGATTTGGAACAGGCAAACAAAGCCCGTAAATGGTCAACACAGAGCAGGGAAAATGCGCCTTGGTATCAGCACGAAGAACTTGGCTATAATTATCGTATGAGCAATGTTATTGCTGGCGTTATCCGTGGGCAACTTCCTTATCTTGAAGAACACATTGCGCAAAAACGTGCCGTTTACGAAAGGTATAAGAAAGGGTTTAAAGACTTGCCTGTCACAATGAATCCTTTCGACGAAAAAAATTCTGTTCCTAATTATTGGATTTCCTGTTTATTGATAGATGAAAGTGCTATGTGCAAACAGGTAAGGGGAGAACAGGAGGCTTGTTATATAAAAGAACACGGTAAATCTTGTCCTACGGAAATTTTGGAAACACTTGCAAATTACAATGCGGAAGGCAGACCTATCTGGAAGCCTATGCATATGCAACCCATTTTCAGAATGAATTCTTTTGTTACAAGAGAGGGCAACGGAAGGGGCAGAACGAACGCTTATATCGCAGGCAGTGGCGTTGACGTCGGAATGGATATTTTTAATCGTGGATTGTGTTTACCTTCGGATAATAAGATGACCGAAGAGGAACAGGATAAAGTAATAGAAATCGTAAGGGCATGCTTTGACTGATGAAAGAGTTTTTAGAAAACCTTATTTCCACTTGGTGGGGAATATTAATAATCTGCTTAGTCTGCGTTGCCGTGTGGATATTGCTATCTGCTTTATTGTATAAGCCGTTTTTCAAACGCTTCTACGACATAGTTTTAAGTGGACTCGCAATAATAGTTTTTTCGCCCCTTTTGTTGTTTTTGATGCTTATCGGGGCAATCAAGATGAAAGGCAATCCTTTCTTTACACAGCTTCGTCCCGGAAAAAGAAAGAAGCTTTCTAAAAAGCAGTGTGCAAAGCAAGGCGTGCCTTATGGAACTTACGGCGAAGAAAAGATATTTAAACTCATTAAGTTTCGCACAATGACTTGCGAAAAGGACGAAAACGGCGAACTTCTCCCCGACGAAAAACGCCTTACGAAATATGGCAAATTTCTTCGCAGTACGTCTTTGGACGAACTTCCCGAATTATTTAATATATTCGTAGGACATATGTCCATAGTCGGCCCCAGACCGTTGCTTGTTCAGTATTTGCCGTTGTATAGTGAGGAGCAAAGACACAGGCACGACGTTCGGCCTGGACTTACTGGCTATGCGCAGGTTCATGGCAGAAACGCCATTTCTTGGGACGAAAAATTCAAACTCGATATAAAATACATACAAAAGATTTCGTTTTGGAAAGATATTAAAATTTTATTGCAGACTGTGTTAAAGGTGTTTAAACGTTCGGGAATTAATTCGGATACTTCAGCAACAATGGAAGAATTTAAAGGAAATGAATAGGAATTGCGAAAAGAAAAACGTAGTTATACTTGGAGCAGGCGGACATGCTCATGTGATTGCTGATATTGTTTCTGCAATGGGGGATAAAGTTATTGCCTTTTTGGATGATGATACACGAATTGTAGAGCGCAGTGGAAATATAGGAGATTACGTATTATTTAGTAACTTCGAGTTCGTAATCGGTATTGGTAATGCAGAAATCAGAGAAAGAATGGCTAATAATCTGAAAGTCAAATGGTATACGGCAATCCATCCTAGTGCTATAGTTTCTTCGTCTGCTTTAATAAAAGAAGGTACTGTTGTTATGCCCAATGCAGTTGTAAATGCAAGGGCGACAGTTGGCAAGCATTGTATAATAAATAGCGGTGCTATTGTAGAACACGATAATAAGGTAGATGATTTTGCTCATATATCTGTTGGCGTTAGACTTGGCGGAACAGTAACTGTAGGAAGAAAAACGTGGGTTGGTATAGGTTCAACGGTAAAAAATAATATAACAATTTGTGATAATTGTATGATTGGTGCTGGTGCAGTGGTTGTCAAAGATATTAAAGAGGCGGGAACATTTATTGGCGTGCCAGTGAGGAAAATAAAGTGAAAATACTTTTAATCTGTCCTACATCAAATCAAATAATTACATTTAGAAAAGCGTTGATTGAGAAGTTTCAATCAGAAGGCTTTGAAGTGTTTACGATAGCGTTTGATGAGGAAAACAGAGATATAATTGAAAATAGAGCAATAAAACATTTTTGTGTGCATGGCGCAAATCGTAGTTTAAATCCTCTAAAAATTCTTAGTTTAAAAAATAATTACGCCAAAATTATTGAACAAGTTAAGCCGGATATTGTTTTTACTTTTATGTTGAAACCGAATATATTCGGCGTTAGAGCTGCGAAGAAATGCGGCATCAAAAAAATATTTTCTATGGTTGAGGGTGCAGGCGACGTTTTTATTAATAATGGGTTGAAGTGGAAGGCCATTCGCTCCGTTGTTTGCAAAATGTACCGTAAGTCCTTTAAGAGTGCAAATAAAGTTTTCTTCTTAAATAACGACGATAAAGAGGAGTTTGTTGGGCGTAAGTTAGTAAAACCGGAACAGTGCGAGGTTATTCCGGGTATAGGTGTAGATACGGAGTATTTTGCATATAAGCCGATTAAGAATTATCGAACATTTCTTATGATTGCACGTATGCTCAAAACCAAAGGTGTTATCGAGTATTGCAAAGCCGCGCGTATCGTTAAACAAAAATATCCGGATGCGGTATTTAACTATCTCGGCGCGGAAGGAAATATAAAGATATCTGATATACAAGAGTATATCAACGACGGTAGTATCAATTATTTGGGTACAACGAAAGATGTAAGACCGTATTTAGAAGATTGCGCAGTATATGTTTTGCCATCGTATAGAGAAGGGATGCCGGTATCAATAATGGAAGCCGAAGCGGTTGGTAGGGCTATTGTTTCTACTAATGTTCAGGGTTGCAAACATACGGTTATCGACGGAGTGAATGGTTATTTGGTAGATAAATATGATGTGCGGCAGACTGCGGTTAAAATAATATATCTTATTGAAAATGCCGCTGAAATTGATAAGATGTCAAAGGCAAGCCGATCTTTGGCGGAGGAGAAATTTGACTCAAATAAAATAAGCGAACAAATAATAAAAGTGGTGGAACGATAAGTGCTTTTTTCCGTTATAGTGCCGATATATAAAGTTGAAAAATATTTAAGACAATGTGTCGATAGTATATTGGCGCAAACTTTTTCTGATTTTGAATTGATTTTGGTTGACGACGGTTCACCTGATGGCTGCCCATCTATTTGCGATGATTTTGTAAAACAAGATAACAGAGTCAAGGTAATTCATAAGGAAAATGGCGGACCTACTTCTGCAAGGAAAGCAGGTATTCTAAAGGCTAATGGCGATTATATTGTTTGTGTTGACGGCGATGATTTTTTGGTATCAGAGATGCTTCGAAAGGTTAGTGATGTATTACTAAAAAGTCAATATGATATAGTTTGTTTTAGTTATAAAACAGTTTCTGATAAAAAAATAATAGATAATTTTTCTGTTGAATATAGAAAAGGAGAATATAGTAGAAATCAAATTGAATCGGAAATATTTCCGACGTTAGTGACTGGCACCAATGGAAAACGCTTTCCCCCAGCTGTTTGGTGTAAAGTATTCAAAAAAGAACTTTTGAAACCTATACAGCTGAAATTGTCAGATCAAATTATTTTGGGCGAAGACTCGTGTTTATCTTATTGCAGTATTTATAACGCAAATTCTATTTATATTTTGAACGAACAATTATATTGTTATCGAATTAATAATAGTTCTATAACAAGGCAACGCCAAAAATCTCTTTCATGGGAAGAACCGATTTTAAGGGCACAATTTTATAGAGAGTATCTTCCGGATCAGATTTTTTTCGAGCAGATTGCACGTATAACTGTTCATTCGTTATTTAATGTTTCAGTTTCAATTTTTTATAACAAAAAATATAGAGAAGCAAAGGAAGAAATTAAGAAAAAGTTAAAAGATTCAGCGTATCAGTCATATATAAAAGGTGCCAAATTCAAAAAGAATTTTA
The DNA here is from genome assembly GCA_949948985.1 of uncultured Clostridia bacterium. Taxonomy (GTDB): domain Bacteria; phylum Bacillota; class Clostridia; order Lachnospirales; family CAG-274; genus MGBC114079. The sequence continues at coordinate 4,434 of CATLIG010000066.1, forward strand.
AGGAGAGATTCGCTTGTTTTTGTATAAAACACGCTTGGATTTTTCCAATTTGGTGTTTTAGTAAATTAAAGGGAGCTTAAATGCATTACTATCATGTCTAAAAAAAAAATATTATTTGTAATCAATCATTTGGAATTCAGTAATGGAGTGGCTGCAACTCTTGTCGAACTTGTAAACGCATTAGATAAAGACAAGTTCGATGTTACCGTTATGCCGATTTATCGCTGTGATGACGAATATATAAAGAAACTTGATAAGAATGTTAAAATAAAGAAGGTTTTTAATAAATATTTTAGAGGACTAAGTAAATTTATTAGTTTATTGCCAAAAGGATTATTGTATAAACTGTGGGTAAAAGATAAATACGATATAGAAATTGCTTATCAATACGGGACACCTACAGAAGTACTGGCACATTCAAAGAATGAGCAGGCCAAACATATTGCGTGGATGCATGGTTATGGCGAGGAGCATGTAAGAATTCATAAAAGATTTGATAAAGTTGTATGCTGTTCAAAAAGTAATATGGAGAAGTATAAAAAATTATTCGTCGAACCGGACAAAGTTACCTATTTATATAACTTAGTTAATGATAATATCATTTTGAATAAATCAACGGAACAACTAAATGTCAAAAAAGAGTATGAGTTTACTTTTTGTACAGTAGGAAGATTAAGCCCTGAAAAAGGATTTGACAGACTGTTGGAGTGTCATAAAAAGCTTATTGATGAGGGGTTGCTCCATAATTTATGGATTGTGGGCGGAGGTGCTGAATTTGAAAAACTCAGTAGCTACGTTTCTGAAAATTGTTTAGAAAATAGTGTAAAATTGTTCGGTGCTCAAAATAATCCATATCCGTATATGTTAAACTGCGATATGTTTGTGTGTTCTTCTTATTCTGAGGGCTTTTCAACTGTTTGCGTCGAGGCAGGGATTTTAGGAAAAAGCATTTTGACGACAGAAGTGTCTGGAGCAAAAGAATTTGTTAATGATAATGAAATCGGTATTATGGTGGACAATAATACAGAAGCCTTGTATCATGGAATGAGATCAGTTTTGTTAAATAAAGATAGTATAAAAAAATTTAAACAAAATTTGAATAATGTAAAAGATATGCATTACTTAGATAGATTAAGTAATGTAGAAAATTTTTTTGAGAGATTAAATTAAATTTATGATTATTACTTGTGCAAGCTACTATGGAACGGGTTCAAGCGCCATAACTGACTTAGTTATGGAATACGATAATGTTTATGGCGTAGGAGATTATGAAATAAGAATATTTCAGGATATCGATGGCGTAAGAGATTTAGAATATTATTTAATTGAAAATTATAATCGCCATAATAGCGGACATGCATTAAAAAGGTTTAAAAGATTAGTAGATTTTTCTTCTGGCATTGGATTTATAAAGAAATATGAGAAGTTTTTCGGTGGCAAATTCAAGCAATTATCTTATGATTATATTGAAAAATTAACTGATTATAAATTTAAAGGCTATTGGCACGAAGATTTACGTGACAAGGGCAACTTTTTTTATTTCAGAAAAAGATTATTGAATAAGATAATTACTACTTTAAAAAGAAGTAATAGAGACTATCATATTAATGAATTACCTAAAGAAATAACCTTAGGTGTAAATTTAACGGAAGAAGAGTTTATTAAATATACCAAAGAATACAGCCATAATCTAATTTCATGTTTGAATAAAGAAAATGTATCCAATATAGTAGTGGATCAGCTTGTTCCGCCTAATCATATAGACAAATATGTAAGATATTTTGATGATTTAAAAGTTATTGTTGTTGAACGCGATCCGAGGGATATTTATCTTTTGGAAAAAGAAATGTGGAAAGGAACTGTTGTTCCGCATGATGTGGAAACATTTTGTAAGTGGTGGCGAGCAACTCGTGCTCATAGGCATTATGAAAATTTGAACACGGACTATTCGATACTTGTTCAGTTTGAAGATTTAATTTATCATTATGATGAAACGGTAAAGCAAGTTGAAAAATTTTTAGGTTTAAATAAAGATAATCACAGTGCATCTAAAAAGCTTTTGGAGCCTAATAAATCTATGAAAAATACTAAACTTTATGAACTTGATAAATATAAAAAGTATTCAAAAGACATTGCTTTTATTGAACATAATTTAGAAGAATATTTATTTAGAAATTATTAAATAGGAATTTATATGATAAGAGTATTACATTGGGTTTCCGTTATGGATCGTGGCGGGCAAGAGACATTTATTATGAACATATATCGTAATATTGATAGGGATAAAGTACAGTTTGATTTTCTTTGCTCGCTTAATAAAAAGGGGGATTATGACGATGAGATTAAGTCGTTGGGTGGTAATATCTTTTATTTGGATATAAAGCGCAAGGGTGGGAAATTTTCAAAATATTATTTTGAATTAAAAGAAACTTCAAAACTTTTATCGAAAATTGCCGACAAATACGACATTATTCATTTGCATAATTATCATGCTTTTTCAAGTTATCTGGAGGTTAAAGCTTGTAAAAAAGCAGGATTTAAAAATATTATTTTGCATAGTCATAACAGTTGTGCACCAAGAATTAAGTTGCATAAACTTTTTAGACCTTTGTTAGCAAGACAAAAAATAACTAGATTTGCTTGTTCGCAAGAAGCTGGCAAGTGGCTGCATGACAACAGATCTTTTGAAGTCATATACAACGGTATAGATACTTCTCAATTCTATTACGATAAAGAAAATCGTTTAAAATTAAGAGAAGAATTAGGTTTGATAAATAATTTTGTGATAGGAATGGTAGGAAGATTTAACTATCAGAAAAATCACATGTTTGCGTTAGAAGTCTTTAGCGAATGCGTTAAAATTAATCATCAAGCCAGATTGGTTTTAGTCGGTAAAGGAGAACTTGAACAAGGAATAATAAAAAAAGTAGAAGAACTGTCTCTGCAAGATAAAGTAATTTTTCTTGGCGTGCGCAATGACGTAAATAAACTCATGTCGGCGTTTGATACATTATTAATGCCATCATTATTTGAAGGCTTGGGTGTTGTATTGATTGAAGCGCAATATAGTTATTTACCAGTAATTGTTTCTGATAACATACCTGACGAGACATATATTAGTGACTTACTAAAACCCATCAACTTAAATTCAGATAAAAAGATTTGGGCAAATACAATTTTACAGTTAAAACATATTAATCGAGAAAAAATTACTATTTCTGATAATAATTTTAATATAAACTTTGTTGCATCCGAATTATACAATAAATATAAAAATTTAGTTGAAGCAACTAATCTAAAGTAGGAGATAAATGAAGGTTATGGTATTTACTCCTGTTTATAATCGAGCTAATATTATTGGTAAGTTAAAAGACTCTCTTGTTAATCAGACAGTTAAAGATTTTGAATGGTTAATTATTGATGATGGTTCCAGTGATAATATTTGTAATGTTGTAAAAGAATTTCAAACTCAGCAAATGGGGTTTGATATGGTTTTTATATCTAAGGAAAACGGCGGTAAGCATACATGTATTAACTTGGCAACTGATATTGCAAAAGGTGAATTATTTTTTATAGTTGACAGTGATGATTATTTATCTTTTGATGCAATAGAAAAAATAATTAATATGTATGATTCTATTGAAGATAAGACAAGGTTTTGCGGTGTTGCTGGGTTGAGAATTCATGAAAACGGTGAAGTGATTGGTACAACATTTAATGGGGAGTACATTGATGCCACTTCATTGGAGCGAAAGGAGTATAACATTACTGGGGATAAGTCGGAAGTTTTTATTACCAGTATATTAAAAAAATATAAATTTCCTGTTTTTGAGAGCGAGAAATTTATAACAGAAAACGTTGTTTGGCTGAAAATGGCAGGTGATGGTTATTTAATACGATGGTTTAATGAGCCAATATACATTTGCGAATATTTAGAGGGTGGCTTAAGCGATTTAGTTAAAAAAGATTTACTAAAGAATTTTTACGGAGATATATATACTGATAGTTTATATATTAGGTATTATCATTATTCTCTGCCTATGCGGATTAGGATATACGGTGGATCGTATGAAAGATATTTAGCTGACAGGGATAAAAATAAATTACAGTTTATATTGAAAAATTTTGGAATAAATAAGTTTGTTTTATCTTTATCTTATCACATCTATAAAGTATATAAACTAGTAAGGAGAAAATCGTGATACCGAAAATTATACATTACGTATGGATGGGCGGAAAAGAGTTGCCTGATTATGCTAAAAAAAATATAGAAACATGGAAGAAGCATAATCCCGATTATGAAATTAGGGAATGGAATGAATCAAATTTTGATATTAATATTAGTCGCTATGCTGCTGAGGCCTATGTGGCTAAAAAATGGGGTTTTGTAGGTGATATCGTTAGATTGTATGCATTATATAATTTCGGTGGTATATATTTGGATGTCGATGTAGAATGTCTAAAATCATTTGACAGTTTACTGGATAATCATGCAGTTTTAGGGTTTGAAGGCAAATATCATTTTTCTAATGCTGTTTTAATGAGTGAAAAGGGCAACCCTTTATTCAAATTTTTCCTTGAGCAATATGAAAACAGAAATTTTAAGTCGAATGATAAATACCTGTGGGGTTGTGGTTTTGATTTAACTTCTGGACCGGCTATCATGTCTGCGGCGTTTATGAAATATCAAAAAAAACATTTTATATCTGAGGGTAATTACAATTTCCCTGATGTAAATATATATTCTCAGGATTATTTGACTCCAAATGTTTTTAGTTGTCCTGACGATCATTATAAGTGTGTAACAGATAATACTGTAACGATTCACCATTTTGAGGGATCATGGAAAGTTAAACATCCCCTAATGTTGACAAAAATGCAAAAATTAAAGGTGAATATAAGGTTTATTATTGCTTTTAAATTAATTAGGTTGATAGGTAATAAAAATTTCTTGAAATTGGAGCAATCCGCCTATGAGCTTACTCATAGATATGATAAAATTAACAGAGAGAAGAACAGGAAAAATGTCAGCGCATGGTAAGTGCGAATAGTATATCTTCAACTATAATATTTATTTGTGTAGTGAGACTATGGCAGCAAAGAGTAGAACGTTCAACTCAATAAGAAATTCTTCGATTGCAATCGTTAATAATATTATGAATATTGTTCTCGGTTTTGTTTATCGAACTATTTTTGTATTAGTTCTAGCTAAAGAATATCTTGGCTTGAACGGACTTTTTACCAACATTCTTAGTATTCTGTCAATAGCTGAACTTGGAATTGGTTCAGCTATAATATTCAGGTTATATAAACCGGTATCGGTTGATGACAAAGAAAGAATAATTCAACTTATGAACTTTTATAGAAGGGTCTATTTAGTTATTGCTCTTGTTGTAAGTATCATAGGTTTCTCAATTATGCCGGCTTTAAAATTATTAATAGCCGATACTTCCGAAATACCAAGCGATGTTAATATTTATGTTTTGTATGCTCTATTTTTATTGGGACAAGTAAGTTCTTATGTATGTGTGCATAAACAGAGTATTATTATTGCAGATCAGCGTGAATGGATACTTTCAGTATGTAATATTATTGGGCAAGTTATAAAGTACGCAAGTATGATTGCCGTGTTGTTTTTAACCAAAAATTTCACGTTAGTACTTGTAGCCCAGATTATATCGACACTTGTCGTTAATGTCAGTATAACGATTTTAGCTAATAAATTGTATCCTTTTCTTAGAGGCGCAAAGGGACTTATAGATAAGAATGAGCGCAAAGAAATATATAAAGAAACTTTCGCTTTACTTAATCACCGTATAGGCGGGGCAGTAGTTAACGGAACTGATAATATATTAATTTCTGCATTTATAGGCTTAGGAATATTAGGGTTATATTCAAACTACAGTTTGATAATAATTTCTGTAACTGCGCTTTTAAGTCAAATAGTATCAGCATTAAGTGCAAGTGTAGGAAATCTTTTTGTAAGCGGTACGGGGGAAGACGTTTTACGTGTATATAGGAGGGTCCAATATATAAATACATTTATAAGTGTCTATGTTATGTTGTCTTTCTGTATGTTAATAAATAATTTTGTTCGGCTTTGGCTTGGTGAAGATTATGTGCTGGGGATGTCTTTTGTCCTGGTTATAACGTTTAGCAATCTCATCAAATTATTAAGAAACACTAATCTGACCTTTATTAATGCATGTGGGCTATATATGAAGGATAAGTGGCGTCCTTTTATTGAAGTAGCTGTAAATTTGGGAGCTTCAATTCTATTGGTTCATTTTTTAGGTTTAAACGGTATATTCCTCGGAACGATAATAAGTACTGTTACCGTGCCGTTATGGAGAGAATACTATATACTTAATAAAAATGTCTTTAAATCAAAAAAGATAATATTTGTTGTGATATTTCAAATTTGCTCTGCATTAATTGCTACGGCAATGGGAGTAGGATTGTATTATTTGTTTTTGATTATACCGAATACAGTTGGATACTTTATATTAAAGTTTTTCATTTGTTTAATAGGTATTCCGATTGTATTTTTTATTTTGACGTTCCCTATGGAAGAACGAAAATATTTAACTGGTTTCATTTCAAGGATTTTTAAAAAAATATTTAAAAAAGAAGTTAAAGAAGACTAATTAAAAATTTTTAAGGAGGGTGCAGCTTGGATAAACAAATTTTGTTAACGGCATTTTATTACATTTGCATTGCTTTATTTTCAACTTTATTTGGCTATATGGCTGTATCCCAAGCAAAATACAGAAATTCCAATAAAAATATATTGGAATTTAAAATTAGAAGTACAAGCAAAATTAATAAAATTTTATATATTATTTCTGCACTTATAATTATTATATCGCTTGTTTTTACAGATAAAGGAATTGACAGACCAACTTATTTGTTGTTGTACGAGAATGTAACGTTAGAGCAAGTTTTTGATTTTCAAAATCAAGAATCTGGTTTTATGTTTATAAATTTAGTACTCAAAACAATATTTGGAAAAAATAAATATATAACATTTATCTTCTTTTATTCTTTAATGGTAATAAACGTTTATTACGTAATTTATGAATTAAGGGATAATTTGAACGTACCATTATCATTATTTATTTTTTATATTTTGTACTGTATTCAAAGTATAAATTTAATGCGAATTTATGTTGCGGGCAGTATTCTTTTAGTTGCAACATATCAATTATTAATCAGACATAAAGCAAAGTCATGTTTGCTATGGATATTTGCCGTATCAATTCATTATTCAGCATTGCTTTACGGTTTATTATATTTTGTTTATGCGTTCTATAGATGTTTTCATGATAAATATAAGGTTAAGACTATTTTATTGATAATTTTATTTGCTATTATTTTGATAGGAATAATTTTTATTGCACCTTATTTGAAAAATATGCCGGTAATATCAAGATATCAAGATTATTTTGAAAACATTTCATTAAGCCAAATCGGTTTTTTACAGCTTATATTGTATTTGCCATTAATTTTTTTATCAATTTATTTAGTAGATACGTTTGGCAACAATAGGCAGGAATACATTTATATGGCAAATGTAATTCCATGTTTTTTATTCGGTATGATAAGCTATATGATTACTATCTTAGGTAGAAGTTCTGCATTATTTATGTATCCGCTGATTATTGGCATCCCTTATATTTACAAATTCTTAACTTGTAGAAACAAAATTTGTAAGACTAATAATAAATTGCTGTATCGTAAAGAGTATGTATTAACTAATCAAATTATTATGCTATTATTGGTATTGTATATCTTATTTAAATATGCTTTATATATGGTACAATATATTGAATTGGATGGCATTGGGATCATATAAATAATCATGACTACGCGTAAAACGCGTAGTTTGTGGTAGCCCTATAAGAGCATAGTACTGGCAGCACTATTCGTGCGGTGAAGAAGCTGCCAACCGCAAATATTTTCAGGCTGCTGCTAAAGCAGCCCTATTTTTTGCCTTCTTCTCCAAACGGGTATATATACTCTTTTATTGTTAATTGTTCGTTCGCTATATCTTCTTGCATCTGATTTTGTATATATTCCGCTATCTTCTTTTCATTTCTTCCTACCGTACTCACATAGTATCCCTTACACCAAAAGTGTCTGTTTCCATACT
>CATLIG010000067.1 GCA_949948985.1 uncultured Clostridia bacterium
TGTGTGCTATATCTTTTCCGCTTTTGCCGTCATCACAATATATGCGGTAATTTTCATTTTCACCCACATATTTAATACATTCAGCTTTTTGTGCGTCTATGGAAAGAGAGTTGTTGTCTTTGTCCTTATCACTGACTGAACGGCGAACGTAAATCGCTGTAATTCCGTTTTTATTTATTTTATTTTTCATAAAATCGACCTCCAAAATATATTTGATAAGCCGATTTTACGTTACTCTTGAATAAAGTATAGCATAACCGGCTTTTAATTTCAATCATACAGAAAACATTATTCGATATTTTTTTCTTTAGGTTTCAAAATATCATAAAGTCTGTTGATTTTAAGCTGTTTGATGTTTTCTGTAACCTTTTCGGGTAAATGTATTGTAACTTTTATTCCCGATTTTGTAATTTTTTCGTTTATTTTCTCCATAAAATTCACCTGCTTAATAATTATTTTTTTTATTTTCATAAATTACACGTACTGCTGTCAGAATAACTATTGCCAAAATTCCGAGAAAAACAATATTTATATCGAAATGACTTTTTATATTTATCATATCTGTAAAATAAATCATTATTGTTGCGGTTACTATACACAGCATTGTCTGAAATTTATCCCATTTTTCTTTAAGCAGTTTTATACCTGATTTTCCCGCAAAAAATATTGTTATTCCCATAAAAATCAGAAAAATTAATATAAGAACAATTATAATTACCCAATATAAAATATCAGCAATTATGATGTTTGGAATTTTATATACAAAACTGCTAATCCATTCCATACAGTTCCATAATTCTTTAACCGCATTATTTATACCTTGAAAAATGCCTGTTATCAAAGAAAAAATGTCATTAAGCAATAATTTATTTTTTAATACAGATATAACAGAAATAAGAATTATATAAAGCACAAACATAAATGCCAGATAATTCAGATATTCATTTTCCGACTTTAATTTATCAATTTTGCATTTACTGCATTTTTCAAAATATTCTTTTTTATATCTGATGTTAGGAGGTTTTCTCTTTTCACAATTCAGACTAACGGTCAAATTCGTGATTTCTTTTTCTCGGCTTTTGAGGGTTGTTTTTAATTTCTGAATTTCTCCGTTCAGCGTTTCTACTTTTGTCTGTTCTTTCGACAACTGCTCCTGTAATAATTCCGTCTGTAAAATTTTCTCGTGATTTATCTGATTTTCTTCGTTCAATTTCAGCACTAATTCGTTCAGTTTGTCTATTTCGCATTTCTGTTTCAATATCGTTTGTTCCTGTAAATTGTCTGCGGAACTGTTCGCTATTTGATTGAAATTCATTTATAAGAGCCTCCTTTCCAATCTGTATTTTAAATGTCTCCGCAAGCCTTTTATCACGCACTTTGTTGTTGTCCTTATCTTTAAAAGTTATATATTTTCGGCTGTCTTTCCATTCGGCTTTTATGCCTTTTTGTAAAAGAATATTTGTAAATTCCTCAACAGATTTTGCTGTTTGTTTTGCCGAATTTACCGCAAGAGCGATATTTAAAATCCAGCTTTCATATTTGCTTGAAATCGCCTTTTCAAGTGTTTTGTATTCGTTGATATTAAAGGTTGTAATTTCTGCGTTTTTCTCACAGATTGACTTATCATATTTTAATAAATTATTATCCGATAAATCTTTAAAATCTTGTAATTCCTTTTTTGAATAACAAAATTTTTTACCGTTTTCAAAGTTAACAGAATTAACAATTATATGTGTGTGAATATGGTTTTTATCCTTATGTGTTGCGTAACAAATCTCATAGCCTTTAAATTTATTCCAGCTTTCAACAAGCTCTGCCGCAATCTTATGCGCCTCATCAGGAGAAATATCTTCATCAGGAGAAAAACTTTGAACAAAATGTTTATATTGTCTGCCGCCTGTTTTATTCCAAGCCTTTTTCGTTGCTTTCATTTCATCAAGAGCGTTTATTCCTCGGCAATTATAACCGCTGATAAGTTTTTCATCTGTTTTCTCTTTTTTGGTAATATAGTTTATGGCGTTTGCTATACTTGCTCTTGAATTAATCGCTTTAATTACTGCCAATTTTTCATCAGCTCCGAAATTTGTTTATAAATTAAATCCAGATAAGGAGATCAGTTTTGAATTTCATAACTGTTTACTTTTCTTGCAATTTGATTAAGATTGTTCCCGATAGCTTTTAATTCTTTTACGATTTCAACGCCGTTTTCTTTGACAATTATTTCTTTATCCGAAACGCATTTCATTAAAAATTCTCTTTGCTTTAATTTTGATTTTTCGATTTTATTTTTTACAAAATTTAATTCCTGTTCTGTAAGTCTGATTGAAATAATTTTATCTCTTTTTCTGTTTGCCATTTAATCAACTCCTAAAAATTTCACTTCAATTCTTGTGGGTTATTTTGCCGCCGAAGGCGGCTTAAAAAGGGGTTCAAAGGGGAAGTAGTCCCCTTGCAAGCGTCTGAATGGTATATCCATTCAGGGAGCTTGCCTAAATAACCGCCGATAAAATTTTACTAATATTTATAAACCGTAAACTTAGTCCGTAGGATAGCCTAATTAAAATTTTCAAGGCGGGTATTTAGTGAAAATAAGCTGAATAATTTTTGATAAAATGATGATTTTATTTTCAAAAAAACAACTTATTAATTTTTCTGATTTTGCAAAATTCAGCGACAATGTTTTTTAAAAAATTCATTTTTTATTTTTATAAAAATTAATATTCAGTGATATTTTTTCTGCGGTAATTTTTATTTTTATCCGGCTTAATATTTATGGAATATTTTCCGTAATCGGTACATTCTAAAATTCTTCCAGCTATAGCCTCATCAACCTTAAAAATATCGTCAATACTTCTTTCGCTTGAAATTATTGTAATAAGATTTTCATTGATATAGCGATAATTTACAAAAAGGCATTGTGAAATGTCTTTTTGTACGAGAATTTTTGTAAAACAAAAATTCGAGTAGCCTTTGGCAATATCATAAGCAATCTGAATATCCGCTGATGTTGGAAGTGAAACAACACCATCTTTTTCTTTTCCTGTTTTAAAGAAATCATCAATATATAAAACCTCTGTTTCTTTATACTTTTCAATTAATTTTTTATGAGCGGAATAATCATTTACGGTGCTTTTTAATTCTTTTACATCATTTAGCCAAAGCATATAAACAACGCTCTTTCCGTCACTTAAAAATTTACCGCATATAGATGTGCATAAATGAGTTTTTCCGCAGCCCGACTGACCGCCGATGTAAAACCATTTCTTTTGCTGATTAGTAAAATCAACAGCTTTATTTTTTATATCTGTCTGCCACTTTTTCGATATTATATAATTTTCGAAAGTGTACTTTTGAATAATATTTTTCAGACCACTTTTCGCAAGTCTTTTTAAAGTTTTTCTTATGCTCTGACACTTGCAGGGAACGACAATTTCTTTATAAATTCCATCTACCTTTTTGGGATAAAAAATATATTGATTGTTACCGCACTCTTTACAATCGTAATCTGTATTTTTGTCTGAATGTTCTGACGGAATATTGAGGGTTTCACATCTCTTTTTGCATTTTTCAAATTCCTCGTCAATAATAGGTTCCGTATTGTTCTGATTTGTCATCGTTTTCATCTTCCTTTCCTTTTTTGCCACGCTTGGATTTTTCATAATCCTCAAATGTCATTATGCTGTTTTTTCGCATATTATTTAAAATGCCGGATATATACTTTATGGAACGCTTGTTACTGAGGACAGCTATTTTTATACATTCGATTATAAGCTGTTCATCAAAGCCCTGATTTAACCAGCTTTGAATTTCTGAAATTTCAATATCTTTAACATCAGAATTAATATTCTGTTTGTAAAAATCAACAATGACAACAAGGCTTTTTGTTTCTTTGTTTTCTTTTTCTTTTCCTTTACTTTCATTCAATTTATTTTCTTTTATTTCCTTTCTTTTCTTTGTGTCATAATTCTGGGAAAAATCCTCTTTATTCTCGGAATTATGGCTTGCCAATATATAGCCGACTGTTTCCGAAGTGTCAAGAAGCCAATAATTATTGACTGTTCTTGGTGTTTTCTTAGCTCTTTCTCTTATTGCAAGCTGAAATCTTTTCTGTATGCCTTTTGAAGTTAGTATCTTTTCGGAAGTATAAAGCTGTTTATCAAAAAGACAATGCTCCGCAAGAAAAGAAACTATAGAATTTATTTTTTCAACTGTTAAGTTCAAATCGGCAGAGATAATGTACTCGTAATCGCTGTCTAATTTGAGATAATAGCCATTTTTATAAATCTCACAAAGCAAATATACATATACAATTATTCCGTCAGTGCCAAAACTTGCTTTTAAAATCTTTATTTTTCGATTTGAAAAAAAGTCGCAGTCAAAAGAAAAATAAATCAGACCATTTTGAATTGTTCTCGACAATTTTTTCACCTCTTTTCTTTTGATTTATGGTACAATCCAAGTATATGGCTTGACGTATAGAAAATCATTGCTGATGAATTGCTGTTTGATTGCTGTATTTTTTGAAATTGGAGTGAGATAAAATGAGTTACTGCGGATTTTCGCAAGTTATAAATATACTTTATAATCAAGTAGGAACAGTAGACCGATTAAATCAAACAATGTTTCTGACAGATTTTGTGTTTAAAAGTTATGATGAAAATAAGACTTTAATAAAAGATATTTCAGGGATAAACAGGTGGTTTACGGGCGAATATTCTGTTGACGGAGATATAAGAGAATATTACGCTAACAACAGAGAAAAACTGTGTTATGATATTGAAAATGAATATTATAAAAATGCCGCTGATTTTTATTCAGCGGCAGATGAAATATATAAAATAGTTTTATGTGATACAAGCATAAGTGAGGGCAAAAAAGAAGAATTATGCAAATATTATAAAAAAGATAAGCATAGCCTTTCTGTGTTTTTAGCGGAAATTTTAATATTTTCAATGTGCAGGGAAAAGTCAAAATTAAAAATAAAATCTCCTGTTGCTGATAAAATTATTGTGGGTTGTAAAGCCAATAAGCCCTGCAAATTTTTTGTTGGCAGAGATAAAGAAATAAAAAAACTGCACAGCCTTATACAAGATAATAACTGCGTATTTGTTAAGGGTATAGGCGGTACAGGAAAAAGTGAGTTTGTAAAAAAATACATACAATTACATAAAAATGAATATACCAATATTATTTATTTAAGATACAACGGAAATCTTAAAAAGATGATAGCTGATATTCAATTTGTAACTGATATGGAAAAAGACGATTCAGAAGAGCGTTTTCACAAGCATTATAATTTTTTAAAGTCATTAAGAGATGATACGCTTATTGTTATTGACAACTTTGATACAACAATAGAAAATGAACCTTTTTTTGATGATTTTACAGACAATGAATACAAGATTATTTTTACAACACGAAGTAATTTTGAGGACTGCGAATATTTACAGCTTGATGTAATAAGAGATGATGAGCAGATTTTAAATATAATAAATTATTTTTATGCTGTAAACACTGAAAATCGTTCTGTATTGCTCTCTATTGTAAAAACAGTATACAGACACACTCTTTCAGTTGAAATAGCCGCAAGGCTGTTAAAATCGTCAAATATAACTCCCTCTGAACTTTTAGCTAAGCTTGTTAAAAACAGAATAAAACTTGACAGTGAAGAAAAAATACAAATAAAAAAAGACAATAAAACAAGCAAAAAAACTTATTACAATCATCTGCATACACTTTTTAGACTGTTTGAATTAACCGAAAAACAAAAATATATTATGATTAATTTTTGCTTTGTTTCAATAAATGGAATTGACAAAGGGTTATTTTTAGATTGGATAAAAGAACCGACAGCAAATAATATAAATGACCTTATAGAGTTGGGATTGATAAAATGCGATGATAGATGGATTTATATAAATCCTGTTATAAGAGAGGTCGTTATGGCGGAACTCGAACCAAAAGTTACTGACTGCAAAGACTTAATAAGCAGCATAAAAGCTGAATGTATAGCCTATGGAAGTGACAAATATTATTATATGGTTATGCTTGAGTTTGTGGAAAATATAATTGATTTTATAAGTATCGATGATTTTGAAATTTTTATGAACCTGCTTGAACAAAGTTTTTGTTATGCGGAAAAGTATAAAGAATTATGGATAATGAGAAAAATTATAACAGTAATGCGTTATTATATCAAAAATGAAAATTTATTAAATATCAGATACAAGATTTTATTTTATATGTTTAAAGCACAGTATGCTGTTTTAAGATACGCAAACGCTTATGACGGAGCAGCCTTTATTGAAAAAGATATTGATATTATAGGAAAAAATCCCGAAAAAGAATTTAAACATCTGCTCTCAAATCTGTATTCAAATCTTGGGTTTTATAAGCAAATACAGAATAAATATAATCATATAGAAATTTTGAATTGCTATGAAATAGCATATCAGCTTTTAAAAGAAACAGACGAATTATATAGTTATGACGGGTATATTCTTGCCAAAAAGATAGCCGAATGTTACGCTGTTTCGGGCAATATTAAAAAGGCTATTGAGGTATTGGAATTGTTTGCGAAATATTTTAAGCCGCCTTATATACCACAAAATTATTCTGAATATATTGTGTGCTGTCAAAAAGAAAAATTTAATTCCTTGCTTGAATATGCTGAACTTCTTGAAGTTATCGGTGTTTTGAAATCTAAAATAAAACAGAATACAGATTTTGAAAGAAAAACAGTTTTGAAAATTTATAATGCTGTTTTCGAGAATAATCCCGAAAAACTCACAAAATATACAGAGGTTATAAAACTTTTAAATTAGAAAATAAATATGTTATAGATAATGTTATAAGAAAATAATAATTAAAGATTAAACCAGCTACTATTTTAAGCAGTTTTATTCTTATTTTGAAATAAATTCAAATTGAAAATAAAACTGCTCTTAATTAATATTAGACTTTATTAATGCAGGTATTTTTTTGTATACTATAATATTATACATTGTCCCTAAACCAATAATATCATATTCATATTGTTTATAATATAAGTTTATTTATAATTAAAAAAGTCAGCAAGTTTAAATATACTGACTTTAATTATACGACATAAATATTTTAATAACTTAAAGTTATCTTTTTAGTAGCGTTGTTATATGCAATATTCGCACCAAGAGATTCACTTACCGCACGAAGTGGAATAAAAGTTTTATCATTATATATTTCAGCGGGTACGTCAAAATTATAAACTTTATCGTTCACGCTATATTCAGTTTTTCCGATTACAAACTTAACAGTATTACCATTTTTCCTTGCGTAAGCCGCTCTTGCGTTACTATCCCAGTCTACCGTACAGCCTATAAGTTCCGCTATATCCCTTAAAGGAACAAGAAGTCTGCTGTTTTTATTTATTGCACCAAGTTCATCAGCGTTTTGTGATATTATCGTCTTACCATTTTTTCGTGCGTTTTCAAAAATCGCTATTTCTTCTTCTGTTTGCGGAATTACAAAAGATGTATCAATATCAATAGGCTCCATTATATTAACAATCTTTGTTTCTTTTCCCTCGTATGGAACATTGTAATCAACTGGATAATCAGGGTCAGATTTAAGTATTACAACATCATTATCAGAAACAGCAATTTGATTAATAGTTTTGTCAGTTATCAAAGCATAAGCATTTCCGTTACTTAACTGAGTCAAATCACTTTCACCATCAAACCATTTAGTTGTTGCCCAGCTCACAACTTCATCTTCTTTAACTGTTTGTTCAACATAAGTTATAATTTCACCGTTCCGTATTATAGGAAAATAAAATAAATATACATTAACACCATCAGGACTTTTTGTTGGGTATCTCTCATTTCCATCGTATTTTTCCTGATACTCCATAGAAAAAGGAGTTCCTATTGATGAACCTATACCAAAACCATTTCTTGAAAGCATATCATAATCATCAAAAAGTTTTTCTTTAAAGATTTTAATTGCTTCCGAATTGTCAATAGTTTTAATTAATATTTCATTTCCTACACTTTCTGCAAATAAAGATGTAGAATATACTATTGTAAATATAACAGCAAATAATAAAAAACAATAAATTCTTTTCACAATTATGTCACCTACCTAACATACTTAAAACATTTAAAAAGATAATACACAGGGAAATAGGAATAATATAATAATTATTTTCACTATTTCCCCTTAGTATTTTATAAAACTTTTTATCTAATTTTATAAAGTCCCTCGTGGCTATCTCGTTGCTCATAAGAAAAAGAATTATCATTAACATAATTACAATCAACCACTCTTTTATAGAAAGGGTCCATAATAGAAACAGTATTATATTTTGAGCTTCCTTTTTCCTGATAACCTTCAATTACAACTGCGTGTCCACCGCCAATATTATATCCTATTGCTTGCCATATAGGTCTTCCTGCATTAATCTCAGTCTTTATTTTAGAAAAGGTTAATTCAAATTGATTAAATTTTGTACTTGAATAGTCATAATAATCATAAAAATAGTTCTTTACTTCATCATAATCTGCTTTACGGTCATTACCTGTACAATTTGCTTTACCCGTTATTTTCAAAATATTATCTACAGAAACATTTTTACCATAATGTTTTAAAATTGAAGACATACAAGCAGCCCAACAAGTATTTTCAGACTGTCCCAAAACTGATAAACCAAGCCACTTTCCATTTCCAGTTGCAACAGTCATAGGTATGGTCTTTAAATCTACAAATTCTTCTTTAATATCAACAATATCTAATTTATCATCAGATAATGGCATTACTGGCTCAGTTATAGATTCATCATCATCTTTATTTTTATTAATTAAGACTGATTCATCATCACTTATGGCAAAAATATCAAAAGCTTCATCTGCAACCATTCTGTATGTATCATAAGATAAATTATTGATATTGTCAGCAAAAAATTCACTTATAGCAAAATAATTATTGCCATTATCACTTTTAGTCATCTCAATTATACGTTCAATATTTCCGTCAATAAGTATAGGAAACACATAAACATTTGAGTTTGTAACAAGGAACGGCTGACCTATTGTTGTATTTGTCATATCAATGCCATCTCTTCCCAAATTAACTTCCATTAAATTTGTTACTACATCAATATTTTCCATAAATTCATCTTTAGCATTACTGCAATCCTCTGTTTCAACCAATACAGAAGAAACTATTTCAGATTCTGCTGCAAATACAGGACAAATTGATGTAACACCTATAAATGATGTAACCAACAACGCAACTAATTTTTTTAATTTAAACTTCATTATTAATTCCTCCCTTTAAAACAAGTAATTTTTATTTTATATTTGCCGCCAACAAGCATTAAGTAATAGTAAAATTAATTTCTTTATAATCACCCCTTTCTAAAAATGAAAACTTATCTTTATAATAAAAATATTAGAAATAGGTAAATTATTGAAATCTACATCTTTTTCCAAATTATTTATATAAAGAAATCCTAATTTACATCAGTTCCAAAATATTAAATCTGATTTGTTTTTTTGAAACTGTAAATAGTTTATTACATAAGGCGAATTTTGTCAATATCTATTTTTTAAAAAAAATCAGATTTAAAAATGCATTGACATTTAAAAAAATATATACTATAATGTATATGAGGTGATAAAAATGGCTGATAAAAGAAATATTTCTTTTTATTTAAGTGAAAAAGAAGAAGAAGTGATGAAAATACTTTGGAAATCTGACAAACCATTATCCGCAAAAGAAATTACGGCTGAAATTAATTGTGAATGGGCTGATAAATCTATTCAGGGTATTATAAGAAAACTTGAAGAAAAAAAGGCAATAGAAGTGGCAGATATTGTAAAGGTATATAAATCTAACGCGCGTTTGTTTAAACCAACAATTTCATCTGATGAATATGCAGTAATGCAATTTGATAAATATTATAATAATGATAAAAAAATTCCATTTATTTTATCCGCTTTAGTGGAAAATAAGAATGATGACGCTAATTTACCAGAAATTTTAATGGATTTAATTAAAAATTTTAAGGAAAAATGATTATGGAAATAAATACATTTTCTATTTTCACATCATTCATTTGGTTTAATTTTTTTATGGTTATTACGATATTAGTAAGAAAAAAACGCGCGTTTTATAAATACTTTTCTGTATATACTCTGTTGACGCTTGTTGTCTTATGTATATTAAAAGTATTTGTTGTTTATGAATTTCCATTTACATTAAATATTGAATCAACAAATATAATGACATCAATTCAAAGTATATTAAAATGCAATATTCCAATAAATACAAATATAGTGTTTAACCTTTGTATAGGTCATATTCTTATTATATTTTCACTGTTAGGTTCAATAATATTTGCTTATAGGAGCTTTTCCTATTCTGTTAGAGCGTATAAATTTTTTAACTCTCTTCCGCAGACAATTAATACTGATGTAAATAGAATTTTATCGGAGGTGCAAAAATTTACAGGTTTTAACAGAAAAATGAAAATTGTTATACATAAAAAAATAAAATCTCCCGCTGTAATAGGATATTTTAAGCCTATCATTATATTACCTCAATTAGATTTTGCTTATGATGAAATCAGGGGAATATTTGTTCACGAAATTATACATTGTAAATACAAACATATGATTCTAAAATTAATTGTAGAATTTATAAGAATTTTATTTTGGTGGAATCCTTTGGTTTATTTATTTAGCGATGAGGTTAATAATATACTTGAATTTCACGCTGATAAAAAACTAAGCTCTTTATTGAATGAACAAGAAATAATATGTTATTTGGAAGGTATCGCAAAAGTTGTTAAAAATAATTATACGCAGCAAAAAAAGTTACCTTCAACAGCGTTAGGATTAGCTGTAAACGTCAATGAAAGCATTACAGAACAAAGGTTCATTATGCTTGGAAAAAATATATATACAGAAAAACAAACGTTAAAAAATAAAATTATTATTTTAATGACATTATTACTTTTTTTTGTTTCTTATATGTTTGTTGTTCAGCCATATGGTGAACCTACCGAAGAAGATTACAATGACGGCGCCCCTGTTATAACTGATGATTATTATATTGTAAAAGAAAACAATGTTTATATGCTATATGATGGTGATGGTAATCCTGTCTGTGAAATATCTCAAGACGAATTGGAAAAAGATTATAATTATTTAAAGATTAAGGAGGAAAATAAATGAATCTTTATAAAAAAATTATATTAAATATTATGATAGTATGTGTTTTTTCAAGTATTCTTACGATAAATGTATTTGCGAAAACTGAACAAAATATTTCACAGAATACTGCTGTTTTAAATATTCAAGATAATATAGCGGTACCATATTCGGAAACAACCGGATATAAGTATAAATATATTAACGGCGTAAAATATAAAAGACTTTGGTCTTATACACGTCAGGAATGGATTGATAAACATTGGACAAAAGCTTAAATCTTTACATCTACAGGATTTGCCTTAATATCATATATTAGTTTATCAAAAATAAAAAGTCAGTAGTTAAGTACCCTCTTAATTACTGACTTTTTTTAATATTTTTTATTTATTATTTTTTGCCCAATCTTCAAGAAGTTTATATATTACGTCTTCTATTTACTTAACAATATATTACTTTGGAAAATAATTTTTAAGATTATCGCTTGTAAAACTTGTTTTTTTTGACACACTTGTCTTTTTCGATATAACCTCATTAATTTTATTTTTATCAAGTTTTTTAGCCTTGCTTAATTCTTTAAACTGTACAGCCTGTTTCATTGAGGGAATAATTCCATATTTTAAAATTGAATTTGTCTTTATAAATATTTTCTGATATAGTTGTGTCTTTAGAAGCCTGATTAAGATTATTTGAAAGTTGCCAAGTAATAATAATTATTTTTTGTAAACCAGATAAATCAACATTTAGTATATATCTATCCAAAATCATTTTTATAAAAAATGATTCACGAGTTTTATTTGATTCTCTATTTTCCAATAATATACCTTTCTTTTAAAAATTCCTGTTTTCGTTATTATCTAAAACTATTTTATAATTACATTTAAAAATTCTATTTTTTATATTTTTTGAGTAGCGCAAAATCGGCTTATTTCTCAAGTTTTTTGACATTGTTAGGGTGTATCAACAGGAATACCAAAGTCAAACCATGTACTTCCGGTTATGAGAACATCTTCAGGGGACTTTTGAAATGCCCTGACTGCGGACAGACGCTCTTAATCCACACGGATAACCGCAACCCTGGACTATAGTCAATAAAGTAGACAGAAAAAAAGAAAAAAACAACACCTACTGGGGTCAAGCGTCCATACGCTTGCCGGGGAATTGGGGCGGGAAGCCCCAAGGTCTTTGTCTAATAAATAGTCAA
>CATLIG010000068.1 GCA_949948985.1 uncultured Clostridia bacterium
TTACTATATTCCTACTGATATTTTACACCATATTCATAAATTTTTCAATATAAAAATTAGATATTAGTAAAAATATTTTACTATAACTATAACATAGAAAAAAATAATAATAAAAATAAAAATTCTTTAATAGACCTGTTTGATAATCTGAGTATAGTCAATCAATTTGAAAATCAGAAAAATGAGGCGAACTAAAATAGCAATTCGCAAATTTTTTATAACAAAACAAGTCTGCTTTAAAAAACGCCGATTAAACATATCAAAATCATTTTTGACTTTGAATTAACCGGCGTTTTCTAATTGTTTATTTATAAAAATGTAATAATAGCTTTTTAGAAAATTTTATACATAACTTTATCCCTTGGATTATTAATCTGTGCCTGTGCCGCAGCGAGACGAGCAATCGGAACACGGTAAGGCGAACATGAAACATACGTAAGACCGGCATCATGACAAAAAGCAACGCTTGATGGGTCACCGCCATGCTCACCGCATATACCAAGTTTTATATCCGGACGGATACCCTTTCCTTTTTCAACAGCCATTTTTATAAGAGTACCAACTCCACTTTTATCAAGTCTAGCGGTAGGATCTCCCTCAAATATATGTTTTTCAATGTAATCATTTAAAATTTTACCAGCATCGTCTCTTGAAAGACCATAAGTCATTTGAGTAAGGTCATTTGTACCAAATGAGAAAAATTCTGCTTCTGTAGCGATTTCATCAGCAAGTAAAGCGGCTCTTGGAATTTCAATCATTGTTCCGACAGAATAATCAATTTTTGTATCTGATTTTTCAATAATCTCATCAGCTGTAGATACAACAATATTCTTAACATATTTAAGCTCTTTTATTTCACAAACAAGAGGAATCATAATTTCCGCTTTAATATCAAAACCTTTTGATTTTTTCACGTTAATTGCCGCTTCGATAATCGCTCTTGTCTGCATTTTAGCAATTTCAGGATAAGTAACAGCAAGACGGCATCCTCTGTGTCCCATCATAGGGTTAATTTCATGAAGATTTTTTGACTTCATTTTAAGCTCCGAAACAGGTTTTCCCAAGAGTTTAGACACGTCCTCAAATTCATCGTCTGTCTTAGGCAAAAATTCATGCAACGGTGGGTCGAGAAGACGTATAGTCACAGGTCTGTCTTCCATAACCTCATAAATTCCCTCAAAATCACTTTTTTGGAATGGAAGAAGTTCATCAAGAGCTTTTATTCTTTCTTCTTCTGTATCACTTAAAATCATTGTTCTCATTTTAGCTATTCTGACATCATCAAAGAACATATGCTCTGTACGAATAAGTCCGATTCCCTCAGCTCCAAAATTAAGGGCCACTTTAGCATCTTTAGGAGTATCGGCATTTGTACGTACTTTAAGTTTTCTTACTTCATCCGCCCAGCCCATAAATACACTAAAATCTCCCGATATTTCAGGTAAAACAGTTTTTATATCTTCAGCGTAAATATTTCCTGTAGAGCCGTCAATAGAAATATAATCTCCTTCTCTAAAAGTTTTTCCATTCAATTCAAAATATTTTTCTTTTTCATTTATTTTTATAGCCTCACAGCCTGAAACACAGCATCTTCCCATACCTCTCGCAACAACGGCAGCATGAGATGTCATGCCTCCCCTTACAGTTAAAATTCCTTGAGAAACAAACATACCCTCAATATCTTCCGGTGATGTTTCCAAACGAACCATAACAACTCTTTCACCTTTTGAAGCCATTTCTTTTGCATCTTCCGCATTAAAACAAACAATTCCCGCGGCCGCTCCCGGAGATGCCGGCAAA
Source organism: uncultured Clostridia bacterium (assembly GCA_949948985.1). Classification (GTDB taxonomy): domain Bacteria; phylum Bacillota; class Clostridia; order Lachnospirales; family CAG-274; genus MGBC114079. Next base: position 1,801 of record CATLIG010000068.1, read on the forward strand.
GCATTTCCTATAGGCTTTGCGTTTTTAAGGGCTTCCGCGTCAAACATAGGATGTAGTAACTGGTCAAGCTGTGACGCCTCAACTGTCAACAAAGCTTCCTCTTTTGTAATAAGTTTTTCGTTAACAAGGTCAATAGCGATTTTCAGTGCCGCCTGAGCTGTTCTTTTAGCGATTCTTGTCTGAAGAAAATACAATTTCCCTTTCTCAACTGTAATTTCCATATCCTGCATATCTTTGTAATGTTTTTCAAGCTTATCTGCCAATTCAGCAAATTGCTTGTAAATTTCAGGCATATCATTTTTAAGTTCGCTAAAAGGCTTAGGAGTTCGTACCCCCGCAACAACATCTTCACCTTGGGCATTAATCATATATTCTCCATAAATTTCCTTATTTCCGTTTGCCGGATTTCTTGAAAATACAACTCCCGTACCTGAGTCCTCGCCCATATTTCCAAAGACCATACTTTGAACGCTTACAGCCGTACCCCATTCATAAGGAATATCTCTTTCTTTTCTGTAATAATTTGCTCTGGGATTATCCCATGAACGAAATACAGCGCCGACAGCCTCAAAAAGCTGTTCTTTTACATCAGACGGAAAATCCTTTCCCTGATCTTTCTTATAAATTTCCTTGAACATATCTGTAACTTTTTTCCAATCTTCAGCGTCAAGCTCAAGGTCATTTTTTACACCTTTCTCTTTTTTATATTCGTCAAGAAACTCCTCGAATTTCTTTTTTGAAACTCCGATAACGACATCAGAAAACATCATAATAAATCTTCTGTATGAATCGTAAGCAAATCTCTCATTTTTTGTAGCGTCAGCAAGTGCTTTGACTGTATTGTCGTTAAGTCCCAAATTAAGAACGGTATCCATCATACCAGGCATAGAAACACGACTTCCTGACCTTACAGAAACTAAAAGGGGGTTTGTTGTATCACCAAGTACTTTTCCTGATATTTCTTCAAGCTTAACTAGAGCTTCTGAAATTTGTTCTTTTATGTTTTCGGGCAAAACTTTTCCCGCATTATTGTATTCAGAACAAGCTTCTGAAGAAACAATAAACCCTTGCGGTACAGGCAAACCTATTTTAGTCATCTCGGCAAGGTTAGCGCCCTTTCCACCGAGAATATCACGCATAGAGCCATCGCCTTCTGAAAACATATACACAAACTTTTTGTTCATAAAAAAACCTCCAATAAAATATTATAAAGGAAAACACCGATTAATAACTATTCGCTATCTTCCCGACATTCAAAACCATAGCCTTCAAAATTTATAATTATATTTATATCTTAAAAAGTAAAAATAATACATTTTTTTAATCCGTTATATTATACCACATATATACTGATAAAACAATAATAATCATTAATAAATTGTAAAAATCAGCTATTTGTGTAACTTGTACAAACAATAATTAAAATCATACATAAAAGTAATTTTATTGCATTAAATTTTACAAAAATATAATTTTATTTTTTTAAATAATTACAGTATAAAAAATTATTAAAAAAAAATACTTCTTTTAAAACTTTAAAGCACTTCCGGCATAGTTAGAAAAAATATTTTATTACAGTGAAACAATAAAAATAACCTTGCTATTCTTCCTGTCTCAAATTTACATTTTCAAACCTCATAACAAGAAGTTCATGTTCATATTGATTCTTTAAAATGTTGGTTTTAAGTGTATCAATTTCAATACCCTTTTCCTCAATCTCAATCTTTGTAGCTTTGCCCATAGAATATTTCATATTGAGTATTTCAAGCTCTTTTTGTTTATAAAGCAGTTCTTCAGAGTACTTTTCATCAGTTGTTTCTTTGCTTATAATATTTCGGTACAATTTATTTAAAGAATCATTAAAATTAATTTCCGTTTCCGAAATATTTCTTTTTTTACTGTTAATATCGCTTTCTTTTGATAATTTTGAGGAATAAGCTGTATATTCATTATATGTAGAATATTCATATTCCGAAATTTCAAGATTTTGTTTTTGCTCTGTCATATCAATATCATTTTTAATGTCATTTTCAATTTTTTCATCAATATTCACATTTCCTATTTTATTATACTCAAAATCAACACTTACAGAATACCTTCCTTGTAAATCAATACCTATTACTTTATTAAGTTCTGTATATAAATTATCAATATCTATTTTCTTATTTTTAATATCATTAACCTTTTTTATATATTGAGTATTTTGCTCATTAAAATCAGCTTCACTTAAAATACCTTTATTATATTTAATTTCTGCGATACCAAGTTGTTTATCAGCAAGCTGAATGCTTTTTTCCTCAATCTCAATATTTTTCTCGGCAATAACAATATCCGAAAAAATTTTTATAATATCATATTTTAAAATATCCTTGTTTTTTTGAATAGACATATCATAATTATCAAGAGTATTTTTTAGACCGGCAATTTTTATTTTAGTATCCACATAACTGTTGGTATACTCTTTGCCCTCATTATTTTTTATATCTTCTTCATTATCCATATTTTCCGGATTAACCCGCAAATCATTGCTTGCCTCGCTATAATCATTTAATATATTCGGCAAATCCTCTTCAAGCTTTTTTATTTCCCTGTTGTACTCAACAGCTATATCAAAAGCTTCGTCAACAGTAAGCTCAGAGTTTTCTAAAGCACTTTCAACAACATCATAAAAATGTACAATTTGTTCTTCAGCATATATTTCAATACTTCCAAGAATAAACGTAAATGTAACTGCTATTGGAAGAATAAATTTTTTCATATAAATTATCACCCTCTTTTAATTTGTAAAAAATAATAAAATAGTGGCCTTTCTCTTTGATAAATAAAATATTTTATCAAACATTGCTTTTTATATTACCAACAGTTCCATTATTCCGCCCTAAAAATTTTGTGAATTGTTATAACTTCTGTAAATCTGTTTTTGCTTTAGGGAATTTAACAATAAAATCTGTACCTTTTCCAAACTCGCTTGACACTTCAATTTTCCCGTCATGCTGTTTTACAATAATTTCAGCGATAGCTAATCCAAGACCGTTCCCTGATACAGATTTATTATGTGATTTATCGGCCCTAAAAAACCTGTCAAAAATAAAAGGAAGGTCTTCTTCTTTTATACCCATACTGTTATCGGAAATTTTAAGTATTGAGAATTCATCGTCACAGGAAATTGTTATATCAATTTTTATATAATCCTTATCTGAATATTTAATTGAGTTTTCAAAAAATACCCATAAAAGCTGTTTAATAAGATTAAAATCTCCGTATATGTTAACATTCTCATCTTCAATAATATTAAACTCACCGTTTACCTCAAGTACAGAAGTTTCTTTAATCACTTCTGACACAACCGTGTTAAGACAAAGTTCTTTTTTATCGATTATCATATTCTGTTCATTTTTAGCAAGAAAGAAAAGCTTTTTTACAAGATTTGACATATATTCTGTTTCATCTTTAATGGAATCAATTGATTCCTGTAAAATCTCGGGGTCTGTCTTACCCCACCTGTCCATAAGATTAGCATATCCTTGTATAACGGAAATAGGTGTTTTTAGCTCATGAGAAGCGTTTGAGATAAATTGTTTTTGTCCCTCAAACGAGATTTCAAGTCTTTCAAGCATATCGTTAAATGTCAAAGCTAAATTGGAAACCTCATCATTGGCTTCAGGAACATTAATTCTTTGCCTTAAATCATTAATGCTTATTCTTTCAGCTGTTTTTGTGATTTCAGAAATAGGATTTAAAACTTTCTTGCTTATAAATCTTCCTATACTGAAAGAAGCTATAATTCCCAAAATATTAGCTATTATAAACACAACGGCAAAATCCCTTAGAACCGTTCTTTCACTTTCATTTGTTCTGAATACCTCTATAAAATATTGTTTACCGTTGTGTTCAACAATACTTCTTCTAGACATATAGTGAATACCATGAACGGTTTTTGTTTCAAATCTCTCCTTTTTCTCAGTAAAATCCTTTTTATTAGGTATAGGCGGAGAATTTGGTACAGGCGGAGGATTTTTTCTTTGAGACTTATTTATCATATCAATTTTATTTCCATTTTCCGAATCTGAGAAAACTCTTACTTCGATATTCTTATTTGGACTCAACGCTGAAATTTCATCAGAAATTATTTCATCATTAGATTTTAAATACGTTATTACCTTATCCATTGTTTCAAGCAGTTCGTTTTCCGAAACACCCTGATAATAATACCATGTATTAAGCATTATAAATATAGTAAGAGCGATAAATGTAATTGAAAATACCATTGCATACAATAAAGTAATTTTATTTCCGATAGATATATTTTTTAGTTTATTCTTCATCTTTCGCAAAATATCCAACCCCCCTTATAGTATGTATATACTTTGTATTATATTTATCATCTATTTTTGTTCTCAAATATCTGATATATACATCAACAACATTTGTTTCACCTATATAATCATAGCCCCAAACATTGTTAAGTATTTGGTCTCTTGAAATTACAATATTCTTATTTTTAACAAGATAGTAAAGCAATTCAAATTCTCTTTTAGTAAGTTCTATTTCCTCATTATCAACTTTAACAATTCTTCTCGCTATATCTATAGTAAGATTTTTAAGTGTCATAACCGTTTCCGAGTTTTCCGAAAAGCTTTTAACTCTTTTAAGAGCAACTCTCATTCTTGCAAGTACCTCTTCAATCGCAAAAGGTTTTGTTACATAATCATCAGCACCGCTATCAAGTCCCAAAACTTTATCCATTGTTTCACCTTTGGCGGTAAGCATAATTATAGGAACCTTTGATGTTTTCCTTATTCTTCTGCAAACTTCAATTCCACTTAACTCCGGAAGCATTAAATCAAGGAGAACAATATCCGGCTTTTCATCATAAAATTTATTAAGACCATCTCTTCCGTCATTAGCCACATAAACATCATACCCCTCATGTTTAAGCTCAAGCTCAACAAAACGAGCAAGTTTAACTTCATCTTCAACAATTAAGACTTTATCTGATTTCATATAATCACCACCTTTGTATTACTCATATCTTAAAGCCTCTATAGGGTCAAGCAGTGCCGCTTTTCTGGCAGGATATACGCCAAAAACAATCCCAATAGCAGTTGAAATCATAACAGCCATAATAATGGAGTTAATTGATACAACACTCGAAACTCCCATAAGATTTCCGGCCAGTATGCCAAATATCCATCCAAACAATACACCAAGTATACCGCCAATCCCTGTAAGTATAACAGCCTCAACTACAAATTGAAGCATAATATCTTTATTTTTCGCTCCTATAGATTTTCTTATTCCAATTTCTCTTGTTCTTTCTGTAACTGTTACAAGCATTATGTTCATAACGCCTATACCGCCGACAATAAGAGAAATTGCCGCTACCCCGCTTATAAGCATAGTGACTGTTCCCGTAACCTCATTCATAGCGTCCATCTGTTCTGCTGCGCTTTCAGCGGTATATTTGTCTGAATTTTTATGAATCTCACTAAGTTTATTTGTAATAGCTGAACACAAAGACTCAGAATTATCAGCGTCCTCTGCGACAAGCACTATATTTGATATAGTTTTTCTGTTAAACAGCCTAAATGCTGAACTAATGGGAACAATCATTTTTTCGGGATATTCATTTTCATAAAGACTTTCCGTTTTTGCATCACTGTTCTCGGAAATACCTATAACAGTATATTTAAAACTTCCCTGCCACGTTTTTATTGAAATTTTTTCCCCAATAATTGATTGATTGCAATAACCAAATACTTTTTCAGCCGTAGTATCATTAATAACAGCAACCTTGCTTTTTGCCTCAACATCCGAATCGTTTATGTATCTTCCATATAACATAGTCGGTGACATAATATTTTCATAATCCGGAGTAACTCCCGTTATAGAAGCGTTATTTGTTTCCTTTGGATTAAGAAGTTTAACACTTGCATTATTTCCGCTGTAAACAGGTGAAATAGATTTTATCCCGTCTATTTCTCTAAGCTTTTCATAATCTTGATAAGTAAGAGCATCGGCGCTTACCATATTTCTTGGACTATTACTTCTTAGGCTTACTGTAATTCTCCCCACTCCAAGACTGTCAAACTGTTCTGTAATCTGAGCCTGACTTCCATTTCCTACAGAAGTAATAGCAATAACGGCAGCAATACCAATAATAATACCGAGAGTTGTAAGAAAAGTTCTCATTTTATTTGAGAAAACATTTTTAAAAGCAGATTTAATATTCTCAAAAATACTCATTTCATTTCCTCCTCCGCGATAATTCTATTTTTAACAATTTCGTCAGAAATCGCTTTTCCGTCTTTAAATGTGACAATTCTCTTTGTGTATTGCGCAACGTCAGGTTCGTGCGTAACCATAACAATAGTAGCCCCCTCATCGTTTAGCTTTTGAAATATATCAATTATCTCAAAAGTTGACTTGCTATCAAGGTTACCTGTAGGCTCATCCGCAAGTAAAATACTTGGCTCATTAACCAAAGCCCTTGCGATAGCAACCCTTTGTCTTTGACCTCCCGACAACTCATTAGGCTTATGCTTCATTCTTTCACTAAGACCAACCCTTTTAAGAGCCTCTGACGCTCTTTTATGTCTTTCTTTTATAGGAACTCCGCTGTATGCCATAGGAAGCTCAACATTTTCAATAGCTGAAAGTTTAGGCAGGAGATTAAATGTCTGAAAAACAAAACCTATTTTCTTGTTTCTTATTTCCGCAAGTCCTGTGTCTTTCAGCTTTGCAACATCTATACCGTCAAGGAAAAAAATTCCGTCTGTAGGTTTATCAAGACATCCAAGTACATTCATCATAGTTGATTTTCCTGAACCTGAAGAGCCCATAATAGAAACAAACTCACCCTCCTGAACCCTCAATGAAACTCCGTCCAGCGCTTTTACCTGAATTGATCCTTGAGAATAATACTTTTTTAAATTCTCAATTTGTATCATTACCTTACTCATAAAATCACCTCTTAAAAATCATCAGAATTATCGCGGTCCTGGTCCTCCCATTCCTCCAGATGGTCTGCCGCCTCCCATTCCTCCGAACATCATACCGCCTTGTTCTTGGTTCTCTTTTTCAGATTTATTCTCAGAATTTCCTTTATTAGAAAGAACCATAGCCTCATCAAACATCATACCGTCTCTCATTTCTGCCGAAGCGTTTGATATAACTCTGTCACCTTCATTAATCCCGCTAATAATTTCTGTGGAAGTTTCTCCGTAAATACCAACTTCAACAACCGTTTTCTTAATCCTTTTATCATCATTAATAATAAACGTATAATATTCGTCATTTTCAGAATCTTTAATAACTGAAGCTGTTGGGAGAATCATAACATTTTCCTTATCCTCAGTAATAATCTCCAAATCAAGATTATATCCGGGTTTAAGAATACCGTCAGGATTGTCTACAGATATTTCAACAGCAACAATCGTTTCAGAACCCATAGTTGTAGATTCCGCGGAAGCGCTTGGATTAATTTTTATAACTTTACCTGTATATATTTTTCCCTCTATACCGTCTGTAGTCATAATAACTTTTTGACCAAGTTCAACATTTGGAGCATCATATTCAGCAATAGATGCCTGAACAATAAGTTGATTAAAATTAGCTATTTTCATCATAATCGTATTTTCTTCTGTGTATGTTCCCTCATCAATACATATTTCAGTAACCAAACCGCTCACCATACTTGAAGTTGAATAAACTAACTCTGAAAGTTTTCTTTTATAATCATTAAGTGAATTTTCAGTAAGGGCAATCTGATTTTGCTGTTGTTTATATTTAATCTGATTATTTTTATCAGCCATAGGGTTAGCAGAGCTTTTCAATTTAGTCTGTGCTAAACTCAAACTAAGTTCAGCATTTTTAAGAGTATATTCATCAGATTCTTTATCCTTATTAATATTATTAAGTTCAGTTTTAGCGTCATCATATGCCTGAACAGCGTCATCATACGCTTGAGTAGCGTTATCATATGCCTGAACAGCATCATCATATGTATCAGACGCTTTTTTCTGCTCATCAATAGAATTATCATATTCATCCTGCGTAATCGCTCCTGCGTCAAGAAGCTCTTTATTATCATCTACAGTTTTTTGCGCTTTCTCATAGTCATTTTTTGCGTTGTCAATAGTTCTTTGAGCGTTATCAATATTTTTTTGTGCGTTATCAATATCTCTTTGTGCATTATTAATAGTTATCTGTTGTTTATTTATACTATCAGTATAACTTTCAATTTTTACTTTGGAATCATACACTGTTTTTTCAGCTTGCGCAATATTATTTTCCAATTCTTTTTTTTCAGTTTCGCTCAAAGGCAAAGAAATGCTTTGCAAACTCATCTTTTCATTATTGAGATTAATTTCAAGCTCCTTTATTTTATTTTCATATTCTTCCTTTTTGTCATCAATATCATAATTTACGAGGATCTGTCCCTCCGTAACATTATCCCCTTCTTCAACAAGAAACTCTTTTATAATATTACTTTCTCCTTCTGCGTAAATTTCAAATTCATCAGCAAGTGCTACAACTCCTGAAGCTGTAATAGATTCTTTAATCTCACCTTTTTCAACTACAGCGACAAGTTGCTCCATGTTGACAGCCGGCACGTCAGAAACGTTTTCGCCAAAAAAATATTTATAACCAAACCACCCTCCGGCTACGACAACAGTTGTAACAACAATAATAATTCCGACTTTAATAATTTTCTTTTTCATCAAATCACTCCTAAATATTATTACAGCAGTTCACAAAATTTTTATTTTGACATAAATTGTAGTTTATAAGTACTGCTAAACTCAATATAAATAATTTAATTTTTTATAGACTACATTAAATCATTGCTTTTCATTTTTATGTCTTAATTTTAAACTGTGATTTTTAAAAAAATATTAATCAATTATTAAAATCTGATTAAAATTTAATATTATAAATTAAATAAAATATCTTTAGAAAATTAATACTAAACCTAAATGGTAACGATTGTCAAGAGATTTTTTTGCTATACTAAACTTAATTTTTTTAGAAATTTTAAAAATCTTAAAAAAAACAGGTAAAATATAGTGGAAAAAGGTCTGTCAAGCAGTATTTCCAAATTCATCAAACAAATTTATATAACAATCAACATAATTACTTACATAAAATAATTCTTAGTTATAACTTTTGGTTTAAACAAGATAGCTTTTATGAAATTCTCAAAAATTGATATTTAAACTATAATTAAATCAAAGAAAATATAAAAAATATTTAGCGGAGGTTTTTATTATGAAGAAAAAAATTTTATTATTAACAACAATGTTGTCAATGTCATTTTCAGTGTTGACTGTAAATGCTGCACATTTACATGTAAACGGAAAAGAAGTAAATACAAGTGTAGAAATTTCTGATGATAAGTCTATGATGCCTTTGAGAAGTTTGCTTGAGGCTCTTATAACAATCCTATAAATTGCCATCTCAAGCCAATAGAGGAAAACCAACCAATATAATCAAATAATGTTATTTTAGAAAAAACAGTTTTAATGGCATCCGAGAGCATAGAAATATTCCTTATTTTAATCATATTCAAAATATAGAAATCAAATAAAAGCTCAAACAATATTGCATGAAGCAAACCAACCAAAGCAATCTGAAGAGAAAACTTTTGAAAACGCATATTCAACAGCATCGGGTAAAGCATCCAGAACTCTGATTTTCATTTTTCTTAAAATAGACTTTATCTTAGACCACATTTTCTCAATAGGGTTAAAATCGGGACTATACGGAGGCAAGTAAATCACATTTATTTTTAAATTATCAATAACTTCTCTGACTGCTTTTGCATGATGAGTTCGCATATTATCCATAATTACAATATCTCCGTCATGAAGAGTTAGAACAAGTACGTTTTTAAGATAATCAATAAATTTGTCTTTATTTGTTCCTACTTGATATGTAGTGTACGCAGTCTGTCCGTTCAATCTTATTGAAGATAAAATTGTTGTGTTTTTGGGCGTATTTAACGGCGCTTTATCAACACAGCGGTTTCCACTGGCAGAACGTCCATAAATCCTTGTTAAGTCTGTATTTATACCGCTTTCATCAAGAAATACTAATTTATTTTTATCATAGTCCAGCAGTTGCTCAGTCCAGTCTTTCCTTTTTTGA
>CATLIG010000069.1 GCA_949948985.1 uncultured Clostridia bacterium
AAAATTAGTTTTTCCAGCGTTTCAGTGTCGGAAACCATTCAAGCATAATTTTTCTTGCTTCTTCTTCGCTCATATTGGGGTTAGCAGCAGCCATATTCGGTACACATACCTCAATCATTTCTTCCATCGTACCATTAAAAGTAAACTTACCGTTTTCAAAACAATACTTGCAGTATTCCTCATTTTTGCTGCCATCTGCATTTGTTCCGTACAGTTCATCAGTTTCTCCCATAGGCATACCACAACACTGACAAAATTTCTGATTCATTTCATTCATTTTTGTTACCTCTTTCTTTCTAATTGTGATTAAAGTTTCTGTATAACTGTATTGCTATGGTCATTAGTATAGCACATATATCTTGACACCTTTTGTCAAGGTTTATTTTTTTTATATATTTCTTGTGCCTGTTCAGCTAAAATACCTTTTAAATACTTTGGTTCAATGATTTCAACTTGTGCCCCGAATGAAAGCAGATAACCAGTAAGCCATGTATCAACTGGCATTTCAGTACAAACAATTAAATCACCGTTTTTTTGATATTCAATTTCTGATTCGTCAAATTCATCATAGACACGATATGCAATAGCTTTTGAAAACAAAAGGACTATTTGAGGGTATGTCTGTTGCAGATTATTTTTTTCTTCCGGGTATGGTCTTGGTACAAATGTATTCTCTAATAATTCCAACTCTAATATGCGGTTTAATTTGAATATACGAAAATCCTGTTTTTCCATGCAAAACGCTTTTAAATACCATTCTTTTGATTTATAAGATATTTTTAATGGTTGAACGATTCGTGTACTTCTTCTGCTGTTAGCGTTTTCATAAACTATCTTTACTTCTCTGCACTGAATCACCGCTGTTTTTAAAATTTCAAATTTTGAGTTATCATAAATACGTTTTCCCCAACGTGAAAAATCCACTTCAAGCCAATTTCTTGTATTTACATTGAAAATCGCTGATAACTTTGTTAGTAATTCTTTTTCGCCAGTATAGCCTGTGGCAAATATACTTTGTATTGCCGTCAATACTTCCTGCCTCTCATTTTCGGATAATATTGCTCTGTCCAAAATAAAATCCTGCAATAAGTATATACCGCCGTTTCTTCCCGGTTCAGCATAAATCGGGATACCCGCACTGCTTAATGCTTCTACGTCACGATAAATTGTTCTTGTAGAAACTTCAAATTCAGCTGCTAATTCAGGAGCAGTAGCACGTTCCTTGTCTAAAAGATAATATAACATTTTGAATAAGCGATTATCTGACATCATTTCACCTCCCCTAATAAGAATATCATAAAAATCTTGACATGGCTTGACAAGTTTCGATTTTTTAGTGATATATATATAAAATGGATTCCGGAGTAGTCGGCACTGTGCGTAATGTGCATAACTTGCTGTCTTATGGAGTTGTGGGAAAGTCTGTTTGCAGAATGTGGGAAAGCTGCACTTTAGCTTTTCCATGTTCTGTGAACGGACTTTTCCATGACGGAATAGCAAGTTATACACATTTCCACGGTGCTTGTCTTTTGGTCTTTTGTTTTTTGGGTTCGGAATAGTGTGGTGCTGGCGGTCTATCTCTTGTTTTCGGTTGCTTGCTTCTTTACCGTACATGAGCATTTGCACCCGGATTGTCATTTCCATATCCTTCAAGTAAATTAATAAGTCCCCAAACTCCAAGTCCGGCGCCTAAAGCGATAACAAGAATTTTAAGGATATTAACTGCCTGTGTGAAAAACTCCATGCTACATTCCTCCTTATCTATTTTAAGAAACTCTGACTTGAAAATTTCAAAATAATCTTTTTTCAGTCATAGTTTCGCTGCATTAAAAAAAGCCTTTCGGCTCATCATTCAATAAACTTGCATTATTTTTTGTAAAACTTAAAATATGAGCAATAACGTCAACAGTCCAGCCGTTTCCGATACACTTATATCTTTGAGTATTACTGATTTTTATTTTTTTGCCCGTATCATCTATTCCAAAACAAGTATAATTATCAGGCAAAGTCTGACATCTTTCCGCTTCAACCGGCGTTAATTTTCTGATTATATAATCACCGTCCGGCAAATCAACTTTATACAAACCTGTCTTTGCTCCTTTTCCGCCGCCGTTAGCGGACATACAAACAGTTTTTCCGTAAACACTGTACACTCGTTCTCCCTGACCGCCTTTTCCGACTGCTCCTACTCTGACCGGCTGACAAACCATACTGTCTGTTAAAACCGTAGTTAATGAATTTAATTTATCATCTTTTCTTATTTCAAGCCGTTTGAACTTTCCCGCTTTATCCTCACGAGTCCTTAATGCCGCTCCGACCGATACAGCCGGTTCATACACCATACCTCTTTTTGTACTTTTTCTGCCGGATAAAGAATGATTAACTCCTTTATAATAGCAGGCATCTATACAAAGTGATTTTTCTCTTACCGTTATACCGCTTTCAATTATATCTTTTAAAAATATTTTTTTATCATCAGGCTGAACAATATTTTTGATATTAGTCCAATACAGCCGTTTTCTCTGCTGTGCCGATACAAGGGCGGAATTTATCATTATCGGCTCGGTTTCAAATTCTTCCGTAATATACTCCTTAATATTTTTAGGCATAGAAGCTACATTTTCATATAAAAAATATTTTGGCTTAATTATTTTAACAGCTTCAATAAATTTCATAAACAGTTTCCAGCCAATACCGTTTTTGTCAGTTTCTCTGTTATTTTTAGCAATCGACCAGAACGTACACGGCGAACCGCCTATTACAAAATCAGCTCCTGTAAACTCACTGAAATCAGCTTCAAGAACATCACCGTAACGGTTTATATCAGGATAATTATAACAGCTTACAGCTTTTGCATATTTGTCTATTTCAAAAGCACTGTATGAACCGACTTTGATTCCGGCTCTGTCAAAAGCTAATCTTCCGCAGGATATGCCGTCAAACAAAGAAACCACACTTACACCATTTTGCAGAAACATACCTCCTTTATAAATTTTACATTTTGATACTGCAATATTTCTATGGCGGCTCACCGCTGAGATAAATGCTTCTTTTCATAAATTTTTTTATAAAAACTACAAACATAGAAATCCTCCTTATCATCAAAATAATTTTTATATAAAAAAATTACTGCTTAATTCAGCAGTAACTTTTGATTTCAATATTATTCTTCCTCAATACTGTCATCTTCGTAAACCTCAAATACATCATCATCTTTAACTTTCAGATTTGTACTTAAATAACGCTCAATATCAAATGTATTCTTTTTGTCATAATCAGAAAGATATTTATAATTAGGGTGCTTTGTAATATCGTATTTATTTGAGAAAAACGGTCTTACACCCCTGAGCTGAAGAATACACTTGCTGCCGTCCATAACGCTCAGTTCATCAACAGACATAAGTTCTTTGCCCAGCTTTTGAAAATTTTGTCCGTAAGATGGCGAATTTCCCTTTGTAATACTGTTGTTATACATATCTATCGTTTCCTTGCCGAGATTTTCTGAAATTTCTTTCAAGGTAGTTTTTTCCTTACCTCCCAAAAAAAGGGTAGTATCACAGTTGCCTGCCACGGTTTCGGCGTTGTCTTTATATATAGCTTTTAACTGGCTTTGAGCCTGCAATATAATACAAGCGGATATTTCCCTGCTTCGTATAGTAGCTATTAATTTGTCAAATTTTGGTATTTTCCCGATATTCGCAAATTCATCTAACAAGCAGCGAACGTGTACCGGCAAGCGCCCGTTATACTCATTATCAGCCTTGTCACACAGTAAATTGAATAACTGATTGTACATCAAAGCAGCTATAAAATTAAAACTATCATCTGTATCGCTTATAATAACAAACAAAGCCGTTTTTCTGTCACCAACCTTGTCAAGCTCCAGTTCATCATAAGCCATTAATTCCCTTAATTCCTTAATATCAAAAGGAGCTAATCTTGCACCGCAGCTGATTAAAATACTTTTTGCTGTCTTACCGGCAGCAAGTTTATATTTTTTATACTGACGGACTGCAAAATGTTCAGGATTTCTTTCTTCAAGAGATTCAAACATTAAGTCAACAGTATTTTTAAATGTTTCATCATCTTCTCTGACTTCCATTGCATTAATCATTTCAACTAAAGTATTCATATTCTGTTCTTCTTCCGGTGCCTCATAAAAAATATATCCTATTAACGCTGTATATAATAAAATTTCCGCTTTTTCCCAAAAATCATCTCCGCTTTTTCCTTCGCCTTTTGTATTTGCAATTAAAGCTGTTACAAGTTTCAGAATATCCTTTTCATTTCTGATATAAGCAAACGGATTATATTTCATAGATTTTTTAAAATCAATAGTGTTAAGCACCTTGATTTTGTAAGGCTCATAAACAATTTTTCCTTTTTTATCTCTTACAGTTTCCGTTATAATATTTCCTTTTTTATCTTTCATCGGTTTACCTTTTTTATCAAGTTTTACTTTAGTCTTAGGCGTTCCTCTCTGTAATAATTTCCCGCATTCTACCAATATTGTACCTTTCGGGTCAGTAATAACATAAGAGCTGTGAAGCTGCATAAGATTAGGTTTCAGCCAGAAACGAGTTTTACCTGAACCTGAACCGCCTATTATCAAAACATTTTTATTTCTTGCATATTTAGGATTCGGCGGTCTGCTGTTCATTGTTATACTCTCTGTTTCTGTTAAAATTACATTGTTTTCAGGTTTAGGGTCTGTGTATGGCTGTATATCATCAGCATTTCCCCATCTTGCCGAACCATATTCAACATTTTTACGATACTTTTTTTGTTCTTTGCTGTTCATATAAACAACAATTCTGATAATTGCAGTACCTGCAAAAGCTACGCACATACTGTTATAAGGCAAAAAAGGATATAAAACGTGTATTATCCAAAAAGTGAAAAAAATTATTGCGTATGGAAGATTAAGCAAGAGTGTTTTTTTCGTTTTTGGCGATATTCTCATCTTTCTCTCTCCTTATTTTTGTTTTTGACTTTATCATTATAAAGAGATTGGGAAAGAGTTTTCATTTTTTTGATTAAACTTATTACAGACGGTCTTGATTTTCTTGCTGATTTTTTCAAAGTTTTAGCTGAATATTCCTTAAAAGCCGCCGTTAAAGCGTCAGCGTCACGGGCTTTAAAAAATACAAGCCATTTGGGAGGACTTACCGTTTTATCCTTTTTTAACGCAAAATCAATACCGTACTTTCTTGCGACTCTTTCAAAAGATTTTATATTTTTATCTGTTATTTCAATATTTGAAACTCCGGCTCCTTGTTTTACAAGATTTTTGACGCTTTGTTTTCCCTGATATAATTTAGACTGCTTTTGCTTCTTCATTTCAATCAGCATTTTATTGATTGACTTAGCAAGCATTGTACCCGTCAGTTTTGTTCCTCTGATAATTAAAGATACAGATTTCTCATTTATCTGCTCCTGCATTTTATCCCCCCGATACTCTTTAAAATCTTAGTAAATTTCAATTAAATCAACTCCTTTCCATTAAAATTTTTATTTTTAAACTATTTGATTTTTAACAAAAGAAAAGCAGGGTATTTTATCCCTGCTAATGGTGTTGTATAAAAGCAACAGTTATTTAATTATAAAAATGTAAAAATCATTCTTTGTATTTGTTGACAGCTTCTACTATTTCTGTATTAAACAAATCAATAAATGAGAATTTTATAAATATTTACTTGCTTCTCTAATACTTAGTTTGTCCATTTTGTTTTTGTATATATTTAAAAAATTTCTTACCCATTCAGGATTAGTTTTAGAATAATCACGTAAACTCCAGCCTATTGCTTTATTGATAAAAAACTCTGAACTTCCAAAATTATTAATCAATATTTTTTCAAGCAATTCTGTATTTGTTTTATCTTTTCTGCAAAGCTGATGGTCAATAGCAATTCTTCGTATCCAAAAGTCATTATCTGCTGACCATTCAAGCATTAAATCATTTATTCTGTTATCCGTAAAAGCAATATTTCCTACAATTCTGTCTAACCCATCAATCGTATCCCACCATTGTTTTGATTTAATATATTTTTTGATATGAGTAACATCATCATACGTTAAGAAATTTTGCATAGCCGCAAGATAATCAATAACGATGTATTGAAATTCCCTGTATTCATCTTCATAGCATTTGTCTAAAAAATCCCAATCTATAATTTTTCTTTTTTTTTCGGCTTTTAAAAAATCTTTATAAACGGATTTTCGTTTTGGAGCTGCCAAACCATAAAACAGAAATAAGTTTCTCATATATGCTGCCATTTTTACAGCATTTTCTTCGTCCTTATTTTGCTCAAATATTTCTTTTATTTTTGAATACATATTCATCAAACAACTCCTATAAAATTTTAGTTTATTAATAGCTTTATTTTATCATAAAGACAAAAATTTTCAAATACCATATTTGACAAAAATCATATCTGCCGCTATTAATTTTATTGAAATCAAATTCTTTCTGATGTTTTCACTTTTGAATTTTGCCTATACTCTCTTTTTTCTTTGATAATTACATTAAGCATATCGTTATAATCTTTTCCTATTGCCGGCGGCTTAATGTTTACAGTATATTTTCCGCATACCGGCTGTTTTGTGTTTTCAAGTTTTTCTTTTAATTTTTGTATTGCTTCTATTCCGGCTTTGTCATTATCCAAACATAATGTCACAGAAGATATTTCCGGAAAATCCTGTAAATATCTGAAAAGTGCTTTATCACTTGTACCTCCGAGAGCAAGTCTGTGACAGCTGTTCCACAAAACACCCATTTCATTTTTATCAATAGTCGCTTTTGAAAGAGCGTCTATCGGTGATTCAAAAACAAATAAAGAATTTGAACCGGCTTTTTTTACAGGAATTGAAAAACTATAACTTTTATCACTTCCGGCTATATCTTTCATATATCTTCCGTAAATTCCACGCAGACAAGCGAATTTCGCTTTGTTTTCCTTATTTCTGCCTACAAAAACACAATTATGATGTTCTTTGCTTTCATACAAAACTCTCTCTTTTATGCAGAAGTCAATAATTTCTCTGTCAATACCACGATTAAGCAGATATGATATAACACGGAAATTATCCCAAAATTTTTCCGGTAAAATAAATTTTTCTTTCGGCCGTTCATTTAAAGATTTAATCGGTTCAGATATAATTATCGGAGAAGCCCTGCTGTCAATCAGCGTTTTTACAGCACTCACAAAATCCATATCTCTGACTTTAATAAGAAAATCCAACGCCGATACACCGCCGAAGCTATGACTGAACCAATACCATTTCCCATTACTTATTTTTAAACTATTGTGTTCAGCAAGTTTATACACGTTGTTTCCGCATTTGATTATTGAGTTAGGCTCACAAGACCGCATATAGGTTAAAAGGTCAATTTTTCTGACCGCTTCTATTTCTTCTTTGCTGACTCCTCCCAAAATTCTGCACCTCCTTGTATCATTTATTTCTGTTTAACGCAAAACCGCTTATCAATTCAAAATACAAAAACTCTTGAATTAATAAGCGTTTTATTTTGTCTGTTCAAAAAGTATTCTAAGTTCATTAAAAAACTTTCTGCTTTTTATATTCATACCTATATTTTCACAGGCTTCTTCAAACTCAAACCGCATTTCTAACTGTTCAGCCGTATAATTCGCCTTGAATTTATTCCATGTTTTTTTATCCATTATTCTTAATTCGTTCCAAAGTTCAGGAAAA
Organism: uncultured Clostridia bacterium; assembly: GCA_949948985.1. Lineage (GTDB taxonomy): Bacteria > Bacillota > Clostridia > Lachnospirales > CAG-274 > MGBC114079. Next base: position 7,714 of record CATLIG010000069.1, read on the forward strand.
TGTTTTCTTAATTTTCTTAAATTTTTAAGTGACTGAAAAGGACAGCACCAGCAGGATACCCTGTCGAATATTTCATAAAGCCCCTCCCAGTCAAAGCCTTTGTTATAGCAGTATTGCAAAGCTTCTTTTTCAGTTACACCAAAATCATACAGCGGATATATTTTATCTTTTATCCGTTTTTCCTCATCTGCCGCTATACCGACATATTGTTTTACAGTATAATTACTGCTGAATTTTCTCAGATACTTGCTGATAAGGTCTGTTTTTAATTTTGAAGTACACCACCTGTTTGTTCCGTTAGAAAAAGGCCAGCCATAGCCAATATCATTACTGTGTTTTTTGCTTTTTGCTTTATGCTGATATAAATAATAATCGTACTCCTTTTCAGCCCTTAATCTGATAATCGGGCGTTCTATATATTTTTCAAGTTTATCAATATGCCTTATCATAGCAGGAAATTCTTTGCCTGTATCACAAAATAAAATTAAGTCAGCAGGCATATTTTTTTCCAGCATCATCAGAAGCATAGCTGTACTGTCTTTTCCACCAGACAGTGAAATAACATTTTTTATCGGTTTTTCATTCAAACAAAATACCTCCGTTTATAAAATAAAAAAGACATTTCACAAAGAATGTCTTTTACAGTAATTCTTAAAATTTTCTTTTTTGTAACATCTGCCGTAAACGTACCTTTGGGCAAATTCAAGCTGTAATTTATCCGGCTCGGCTTCTTTATTTCTTTCAGCCTGTGCGTATAAATTAAAACTTCTGCATATTCGGTAAAGTTCCTGAACCCTGTTGTCAGCGTCCTCCAAATCTTTCTGTACCAAAACATAAATAAAAACTCTGCTTTTGGCTATTTTATGCTTATCAAATAATTTCACCATATTTTCAAAATGTGGCAGTTGGTACGCTTTATCACAAGAAAAGCGAATATATTTTATCCATTTCAGTTTTTTTATAATTTTACAGACTTCATCACTCAGAAGCATAATATCCATACCTTGATTCAGGTCTATTTTATAATTTGTTTCTGATAACTCCTTTAGCTGTCTTATCCCATATTCGCAAGACAATATATTGTTGTCCATAAGGACGATTTTATCAAAGGAATTTCTTACAATATCACGCCAGTCTGCATAATGTCTTATTTTTCCCTCTTTTCGGGGAACAACACAGTATGAACAGTTATTAATACAGCCCCTCGTTAAAAAACCGACAGCATAATCACATAACGGATATAAACTGTAATCAGGGTAACAGCGGTCTATTTCTTCGGGCAGTTCATCGTACAGTCCGTAACCTGTACCGCCTTTTATTGTATTCTCCGGCAAGCTTTTATTTACAGGCGTAAACTCAAAAACCTTGCTTGAATATACTTTGTCATAACTTTTATCTTTAACCCACCATTCGACCTGATGACCTAAATTTTTATAATATGCTGATATTTTCATCAAAGCGAGATTAGGAAAACTTTTGTTAGCCATTCTCTCATATTCAGCGTCATGCAAACCTATTCTCATAATTTATCCCTCCTTTGCTGTTTATTTTTTTAACCGCTCTGCGGCAGACCGTATCCCATATAGTTAAAATAATTTATGCCGTTATAAATGCCCTCTGTATAAGCATTGTAAAGACAAGTTAATAAATACGACTTTTTATACTTTATCGGGTGTTTCTGTTCTTTAAATTTATTAATTGTGTATATAACAGTACCATTGGTGACTTTTGAAAGAACAGATTTAACGACAGATGAAGGCTTATCCTCGCCGTCTATTCGTATTGTAGGTGAATTGCTCAGCAAAGCTTCTGTGATAATAAATACCAGTGAATCAACTTCTGACTTATCAACTAAATCATTTGAAATTAAATATTTATAATTTATCTGGCTTTTTACACAGTTTTCAATCTGCTTCTGCCTGTTATCTTTACTGACAAAAGAATTTAAAGGATATTCCATATTGTCTGAACAGTCATCGTCATAGCCGCTGTCATAGTCATAATCATAGTTATTATTAAATTCATTTTCGGTAATAGGACATGACATTGACTTTGACATTGACTTATTAAAATCATTATTATTAAAATCATTATTATTATATTTAGTATTATTAGTGTCCGTTTTTTGGAAGTCTGCACTTCCGTTTTGCGGAAGTCTTGACTTCTCATTTGCGGAAGTCTGCATTTCCTCTTTTGGGAAGTCTTGACTTCCTTGTTGATAACTCTGTGGATAACTCTTGTTTTTTTGTTGATAACTTTTGCTGTCCTCTGTAAAGAATTTTTTAATATAAATTTTTGCAGGTTTTCCCTGTCCTTGCTTAACACGTTCAATCAGGCTTATATTTTCCAGCTCGGCAGTAATTTTAACGCCTTTGGTGTGTCCGCAGTTCATATACTCCTGAATATCTTCCAAAGTAAAGTATATGTAAATTCTGTTATCCTCATCGTGCCAGTTATTTTTAATTGACAGACCCATTCGGTCAAGCATTAAACCATACAGAACCCTTGCGTCATTAGATAATTTTTTAAAGTGCGGCTCTGTAAATAAAACCTTTGGTATACGATAGAATACATACTGCTCCGCTTCATTTCCGTAATAGTAATCGCTTTTAAACTCCATAAGCTCAGCTCCTTTTTATGTTTTTAGAAATAAAAAAAGGACGCTGATAATTCAACGTCCTTATGTACAGATAAAACCGATTTATAAACAAAATAATATAGTTTTCGGTTATCTGTAACTAACTGTTTTTATTACAGATAAAACAGTTTTTTTGATTTACTTTGAACAGACCTTTACAGTTTTTACGGTTATTCCTGTTAATAAATCATATTATTATTCAATTTTATTTGCAGATTTTGTATATTCACTTCTGCTTTTATCTGACATTTATTTATTTAATTTTACTTAATTCTGAAATATAAATCACCCTTTCATTTTATATAAATTTTGTCGCTAATATAACATCTGTAATTTTTTTTAATAAATTTGTCTTAGTTTTTATTGGGAAAAATAATGAAAAATAACAAAGACAAACCTCAAAAACCTTGAAAATACGGGCTTTTTCCTTTTGTCTTTATTATACCATAAAGGCACAGTCATGCAAGTATGCTCGTGCAGATGGGATTCAGTCCTGTCGAGATTGCAAAACGGTTAGGACATGGAAAAGTTACTACCACGATTGAAACATACTGTCATCAGTCTATGGATGCGCAGATAAAAATTGCGGACAGGCTTGGAAAAGTGGAGAGGGGTGAGGAAAGTGGCGTGTAAGCGTGAAGCAAGGTTTCGGCGAAATACAATCGCATTCTGGCTGAGTGATGAAGAAAAAGTCCAAGTGGAAGCGAGGATTATATTATCAGGACTTCCTAAAGGGGATTATTACCGCAATGCTATATTGGGACAGGAAGTGAAGGTAACTGCCGGAAGTTATATGTCTAACAGAGTTGCAAAGGTTTTGGAGCAGATATTGGGGCATCTGAAAAACGGGAATATAGAAGATGAGAAATTACTGCTGGAATTGGTAAAGCAGTTGTTGGAAGTCGAACAGAATAGAAATGCTTCTGCTGGTAACAGAAGCACTTCAAAAACAGATTAGGTTGTTGGAGCAACTTAATCTGAGTGCAAAAAGGACGAGCCTCTTTGTATATATTTTGCAAATTTATTATAACAGAGGCTTTTCCGAATGAAAAGGAGGATAAGCAGTAAAATTGAATATTTTTTCAGAAATAAAGGAACATTTGACTGCAAGGCAGGCAGCGATAAACAATGTAGGAAAGTAGATTACAAATATATGTACTTTACGGAGTATCTGATAACCAGAGCTGATGTGAATGATTTTATGGCACATCGTCCGGAGTACACAAAGGCGAACCGCTTTGAGGA
>CATLIG010000070.1 GCA_949948985.1 uncultured Clostridia bacterium
AAGGTTTATCGAAAATGATTTTTTATTAATTGAAGGATTTTATGATAAAAAGGAAATTGATGATAAAAGTAAATTTGTTGTTGTATATAAAACTGTTGGGAATTATACGTATTGTGTTGCTTTAATAAATTCAAAGCCGTGTACGGAAAGTTATGAAATTTTAATTGATTTTATAAAGCGTCAATCGGATGTAGTATTTAATAGATTTAACATAGGAAAAGTGATTTTTATTAATATTGTTGTTATGGAAAGGATTGATGAGTCTGATAAATATTTTTTAGAGAAATTTAGTTTTGACAGTGAAAATGAGCGTAATGATTTATGTTGGATTTTGGAAGAAGAAAGAAAACAGATTTTTTCGGGGACAAAACAGCCAAGTATGATTTTGAATTTACATAAAATAATACAAGGAGCGTTCTCCGACAGAGATATCAATATTGAGAAAGATTTTTACAGCGTCTGTGAAAATATACAAATGAAAAAGACAAGGGTTTTAAAATCAAATAATAGTATGATTACATTTATTTTAATTATAATTAACGTAGTTGTTTTTTGTTTGATGGAAATAAACGGCGGGTCGGAGGATATTTATAATTTAATTGCTTTTGGCGCTGTTTCTCCAGAGCGTATTTATGTAAATAACGAGTTTTTCAGACTTTTTACAAGTATGTTTGTCCATATAGGATATGCTCATATTATGTCAAATTGTTTTTCGCTTTATATATTGGGGTCAAGAGGTGAAAAGCATTTTGGAAAAATTCTTTTTTTGGTTATTTATATTTTGTCGGGAATGGGTGCGTCTATAGTTAGTCTTGTATTTTCTGATATAAATTCTGTTTCGGCGGGAGCATCCGGTGCTATTTTCGGAATTATGGGCGCTATGCTTATACATTCTGTATTTAACGATGAAGCTATAGGAGGTTTTTCCGGTTATTTTATGATTATTTTCTCATTAATAAATATGAGTGCGGGATTTTTTATGGAAGGTATTGACAATGCCGGGCATATCGGCGGTTTTATAACAGGCGCGGTTGTTGTTCTTATTTATAATATTGGTAAGAGATTTATGAAACAATTATAGCGAAACAATATAAGAATTAATAATTAAATTTTAATAAATCTTATATATAAAGTAATTCTTTTATTGTTTTATATTAAAAATTTTGCTAATTGTTATAATAGACCTGTTCAATAATTTCCGTAATAACGATTGACAAATCTTTTTTAGCCATACCTTTGCCTGACTTTTTTGAAATACTTGGAAAGTTCTTGCAAAAATCAGGCTTCGTCTGACAAAAAAATCTTTTATAAATTGTTATTACAGTGGTTTTAAACAGGTCTAATAAAATAATTGTTTTTTTGTAATTTTAAATTTTATAATTATTAAAATTTATTTTTTGGACAATATAATATAAAACATTAAAAGTAAATATACTGTTTGTTGGTATTAGCGTTATTTGGGGGTTAACTATTATGGATAAATTATTTTGTTCTGTTATTAAAGAATTTGAGAATGAAATATCTGATGAGATTACTTATATTGATGATTTTTTTGATTTCTCATCAAAGAAATTTAGGTTTATGGAAATGAAATCAGCAGATGAACATTGTATTAACAAGTTTTTATTTATGTGGATACCTAAAAAGGTATTCAGTGTAGAAAATGGAGTTATTGAAAAATATGTTGAGTCAATAAATTTATTATCCAAATATATTAAAGACAAATACAATATTAATATAGGCGAAAAAAATGATGATGACATTATGGAAATAAAAAGAATCTGCAAAATAAACAATGATTTTAAAAAGTTTTTATTTAATCCTGTTATTTCATACTCTCCTATGATTATAGATTTTGAACTTTATAAAAAAAGAAAAAACAAAGTTGATAAGCCATGTTTTTTTTCTATGACAGAAAAAGGATATTTTACGGTTGAGGAAATTTTTACAGGTGAGTATATACTTTTGAAAAAGCTTTATACGGGAAGGTTTATCAAAGTTTTTATTGATAAAAATATTTTGGACAAGGTTAGAAAGGGTGATATTTTATACGCAAATCTTAGACAAAATCCTTTTTTTTCATGGGAATTTATAGAGGTGTATAAATATTATCCGGGAAATGTAATTAAATATATAAAGAAAGAGGTTTTAGTGTGATTTCTGATATTTACAATGAGATGAAAGAAAATTCTGAAAAGATTTTTCCCGGCAGAAAGATTATTTTTGGAGCGGGAAGCATAAATGCTGATATTTTGCTTATAGGCGAGGCTCCGGGAGGAGAGGAGGAAAAACAGGGAAAACCATTTGTCGGAAGTGCCGGCAAAAATTTGGACAGGTTTCTTGAAATTATTAAATTGGACCGAGAAAAAATTTATATTACAAATGTTGTTAAATTAAGACCGTTCAGGCTGAGTCCAAAAACAAATAAACCAGTCAACAGAGCTCCAAATAAGGAGGAAGTTGATTTTTTTAAAGAATATTTATACAGGGAAATAGAGGAGGTTAATCCTAATATAATTGTTACTCTTGGAAATACGGCTCTAAAAGCTGTTTTTAAGGATAAAAACGCTCTCATAGGAGATTATCATGGTAAAATATGGGATGCTTTTGGTATGAAAGTTTTCCCATTATATCATCCTGCCTCTATTATTTATAACAGAGAACTTGAAAAAGTATATTTAGATGACCTTAATAATCTTAAAGAAATTTTACATAGATAATAGACTTCTTTAGAAACGAATAAATTATGCCAATCCAATAAAAAAATATTTTATTCAATGTTTTAGCGAAAGGCATTTTTCTTTTTAAACGCTGAAAGCGTTAAGAAACATTGAATTAAATATTTTTTGGAGGGCGATATCTGTGTAAGTGTGAAGTTTCAAAAGAAGTTTAATAAAAGGATTTCATCGGTTGCTGTCTCTTGGGTTACCGAACAAATGTAATAAATTATAGTAAAACAATAAAGAAATAATATGACAACAGATTATGGTTATATAAAGTAAAGTTTGATGTTGAATAAATTTTTTGTTTTGCTGTAAATTACAGAAATTTTCAAAATTGTTTTTATTTTTACGTCAGATTTGCTATTTACTTTTTTTACGTTTATGGTATAATATGTATATAAAGGTTTTTTAATTTTTTATTTATTAGTATAATTTGTATAATAATTTATATAATATTTTGTTTTTGAAAAAATATTATATTTTAATCATATTGCAGAATATAAAAATAATTTTATATTTACGGCAATTCGTAAAATCTTTAGTTAAGACAATAAAAGAATTTTCTAATAATATTTAGTCTTATTAAGGATTGTTTGTTTATTCTTTTGAATATGAATAATTATCGTATTATTGTTTATTTCGTACCATTAGCTCAGTGGATAGAGCGTTCGGCTCCGAACCGAAAGGTCATGGGTTCAATTCCCGTATGGTACATTATTAAAAATTATTTTATGGAGTTTTTTATGAATTGCTTTATTTTTTCCGCTGAAGAAAATGATGAAAATTTAAGGCTTGATATTTTTTTGAGTGAAAAACTTGAGGATTTATCAAGAAGTATGCTTCAAAGGCTTATTTCCGATGGGAATATAAATGTAAATGGAAAATCTGTTAATAAAAATTATAAACTAAAACCAAAGGATATTATTGAAGTAAATGTTCCAAAGCCTAAGGCGCTTGATATTATGCCGTCAGATATTCCGTTGGATATTCTTTATGAGGATAATGAAATTATTGTTATAAACAAGCCTCAGAATATGGTTGTGCATCCGGCGGCTGGTCATTATGACGATACGCTTGTAAACGCCCTTTTGTTTCACTGTGGGGACAAGCTTTCTGGAATTAATGGTATTATGCGTCCGGGAATTGTTCACAGAATTGACAGAGATACATCAGGTATATTGGTTGTGGCAAAAACAGACAACGCTCACAAACATCTTGCTTTACAACTTGAGGAACATTCTATGACTAGAGTTTATAACGCTATTGTTTATAATAATTTTAAGGAAGATGACGGTATTGTTGATAAACCTATCGGAAGAAGTCCAAATGACAGAAAAAAAATGGCGGTTGTTGAAAAAAACTCAAAAAACGCGGTGACTCACTATAAAGTTATTGAAAGAATGGGGAGATTTAATCTTATTGAGTTAAAGCTTGAAACGGGAAGAACTCATCAAATAAGAGTTCATATGGCATATATTGGTCACCCTCTTTTGGGGGATATTGTATATGGACCAAAAAAACAGCCTTTTAATTTACAAGGGCAGGTTCTTCATGCGCGTATTCTTGGCTTTATTCATCCAGCTACTAAAAAGTATATGGAATTTAAAACTCCATTACCAGAGTATTTTCAAAAACTTATTGATAAATTGAAACCGCATTGACTTTATAAAACCGGAAGTTGGTGATTTTATGGCTTATTCAAGAAAAGATTTTATAAGTCTTTTTGATATCAGTGCAGAAGAGATTACTTATATCCTTGAAACAGCGGAAACAATGAAGTATGTTTTAAGTCAGAAAAATAAAAAGGCTCCGTATTTACAAGGAAAGTCTGTTATTATTTTATTCTATGAAAAAAGTGTGAGAGCAAAGCTGTCTTATGAGCTTGCCGCTCAATATTTAAGCGCTAATATTGTTGATATAACTGTTTCAAAAATTTCTGACCAGTATGAAACAATCAATGATATGGGAAGGACAATAGAACAAATGGGGGGCGACTTTATTATATGTCGTCACCCAATGTCTGGAAGTACAAGGTTTTTGGCAGAAAATGTACATGCGTCTGTTATTAATGCCGGTGATGGCATTAATGAAGACCCTAGCCAGTCACTTCTCGACCTTGTGACTATAAAAAATCAAAAAGGGGATTTTAAGGGTCTTAAAGTTGCTATTATAGGGGATGTTGCCCACAGCAGGGTTACAAGAAGCAATATATGGGGACTTCTCAAGCTTGGCGCGGAAGTATGTGTCGCCGGACCTCCGACTATGATTCCATCAGGAATAGAAAATCTTGGAGTAAAGGTTTTTTATAATATAAATGATGCTATTAAAGATGCCGATGTTGTTATGACGATGCGTCTTGATACAGAAAAATCGTCAAAAAGCAGATTTATTTCTTTAGATGAATATCAAAGTTTTTTTAAAATTGACGAAAATGCTTTGCAAAATGCTAAAAAAGATGTTATTGTTATGCATCCGGGGCCTGTTAATCGTGGTATTGAGATTTCTTCTCAGCTTATTGATGACAAAAGATGTTTATTTGATGACCAGATTACAAACGGTGTTGCTGTAAGAATGGCACTTCTTTATATTTTGTCAAATAAGGCAGGTGCTGTTTTATGACTATTTTAATTAAAAATGCTAGTATTGTTTCAAAAGATTTTAATGTTGATGAAAAATTCGATATTTACATAAAAGACAGTGTTATTGAGGATATAGCTTATGATATTAATACAGAAGCGGAAGAGGTTATTGACGCCAACGGTTTTCTTGTTATGCCGGGATGTATTGATATGTACAGCAAAATATGTGAGTCAGGATACGAAAATAAAAATAATATTATTACTATTTCACAAAGCGCTACATCAGGCGGTTATACAACCATTATTTCAGCTCCTAATTCTCAGCCAGTTATTGACAATAAGACAGTGGTGGAATATGTATTTAAAAAAACTATAGAGCAGGCAGACGTTAATATTTTTCCTTATGGAAGTATGACTATAGGATGTGAGGGAACGGAAGTTGCTGAAATAGGTGAAATGATTAAAGCAGGCGCTATTGGTCTTTCGGATGGAGCATATTCTATTTTGGATACTGAGCTTATGAGAAATATATTTCTTTATTCAAAAATGTTTGACGTTCCGGTTATTACATTTTGTGAGGATAGAAATTTATCCCGAAATGGCGTTGTAAATGATGGTATTATGGCTACTAAAATGGGTCTTATAGGGATTCCAAATGTCGCTGAGGATATTATTGTTTCAAGAAATTTACTTCTTGCAAAAAGTACAGAGGCAAGAATTCATATTACTCATATTACCACAAAAGGTGCTGTAGACCTTATAAGGCAGGGAAAGGAAGATGGAATTAATGTCACGGCGGATACTTGCGCTCATTATTTTACACTTTCGGAAAAAGCTCTTGAGGGATATAACACTTTTGCGAAAGTAAGTCCTCCATTGCGTACGGAAGAGGATATTCAAGCTATAATAGAAGGGCTTAAAGACGGAACTATAGATGCTATTGCTACAGGGCACACACCAGCATCTATTGAAAGAAAAATTACTGAATTTGATAATGCGGCTTTTGGTATTTCAAGCCTTGAGGTTTCTTTTCCTGTCAGTTATACAGAGCTTGTTGAAAAAGGAATTTTATCGGTGAATGAATTTATTGACAAGATGTCTTATAATCCGTCAAAAATTCTTGGACTTAATAAAAAAGGCTGTATTAAAAAAGGAAATGACGCTGATATTATTATTGTCGATACTAAAAAAGAATTTGAAATACAGGGAAAGAATTTTTTCTCAAGAGCCAAATATTCTCCTTATGACAATAAAAAAGTTAAAGGAAAAATTGTTGTTACTATAGTAAAAAATAAAGTTTTTCATTTTAATTAAAATTTATTTATATCAGTTATAGCAAAAAATATAAAGAATGAAAATGAAAGTTTTAATAAAATCTGATATATTAAAGAACCTTGTTGTTTTGCAGTAAAAATTTTGATATTTGCGGTAAACAGATTTATTTTATGATTATAAGGATAAATTGTTTGTAAAAATGTTTTTTAATAATGTATTTATCCTTATAATTGTTATTATTAAAATAATTTTGAAAAAAATAAAAAAAATATATTGACATATATATTTTTTTATGGTAGAATATATATTGTTGTTAGGGAAAATAAAAATTGATTTTCCTGTAGTTAAATATATGCAGTTGTGGCGGAATTGGCATACGCGCTAGACTAAGGATCTAGTGGTTCTAAACCTTGGGGGTTCGAGTCCCCCCAACTGCATCATATGTGCACGAGTGGCTCAGTGGTAGAGCATCGCCTTGCCAAGGCGAGGGCCGCGGGTTCGAATCCCGTCTCGTGCTTTTGCCTTTAATTATTATAGGGTTGTCGCCAAGCGGTAAGGCACAGGGTTTTGATCCCTGCATTCGCAGGTTCGAATCCTGCCAGCCCTGTTTTTAAAGGTAATTTGATGGGCTATCGCCAAGCGGTAAGGCAACGGATTCTGATTCCGTCATTCGCAGGTTCGAATCCTGCTAGCCTAGTTTTTATGAGAAGTATCGGTGGAAAATGCCGATACTTTTTTGTATTTTATTTTTATCTATAAGTAAATTACGCTGAAAATTTTGCGATTTGTGTAGATAACATAAATTATTTAATTATATATTTAAGTAAACAATAGAAAAATCTAAAAAGAGGTTTAGTAGAAGTAATGAGAAGAAATTATCAAAATGTGGTTTGCTAAAATGACATTGATTATGAATATTTGCGAATCCATTTTATAAATTTTTGGATAAAATGATTTTATAGAAAATAAGTTCCAAGTCAGTTTGAAAAACTGATTTGGAACTTATTTTCTATAAAAAATCAATGTTTTTTCTTATTAAACTTTAAACAATGTAATACTTTCGTTGAATGTTTCAATTTGGCTTGCGAGTTCTTCTGATGTAGCTGCGGTTTCTTCAGATGTGGCACTTATATTATTTACAACATCATTAATTTTAATTGTTTCAACTTGCATTTTTTGAGTAAGATTATTTTGTTGACCGCTTATGTCAAGTACGTTATCTATAATTGTATCAATTTTTGTTGTTTCTGAAAGAATATTTGTAAGAAGTGCTATTGTATCATTTACAACAGCTACACCTTCGTCAATTTTAGTAATTGTTTCCTGAATAAGATTTCCCGCATCATGTGCTGAAGCTTTACTTTTTCCGGCAAGATTTCTTACTTCATCAGCGACAACAGCAAATCCTTTTCCATGTGAACCTGCACGTACTGCCTCAATTGCGGCATTTAACGCAAGGAGATTTGTCTGGAATGAAATATCGCCTATTACAGTGGTTATATTACTTATTGCGGTACTTGCAGAAGCAATATTTGTGATTGCGGAGTTAAGATCCATAAGAAGCTGATTTCCATTTTTTATGTCTTTGGTTACCGCTTCACTATATTCTTTAGCATTTGTTGCTGCCTCAAAATTCTCTGAAGATTTTTTACTTACAGCGTTTGAAAGTTCTAAAAGTATTCTAACGGCATCAGCTTGCTGAGTTGCGCCAATCGCAAGACCTGTACTGGAATCAGCCATATTTTTTGAACCTGCCTGAATTTGTTCTGACGCTACAATCATACTTCCAAGAAGCTCTTTAAAGTTTTTGGTCACATTTTCGATATTTATGCCTATTTCATTAAAATCTCCTTTATATTCTATAGTACTTGAAATAGTAAGATTACGCTGGGCAAGAGCACTTAAAACATTATTAATATCTGAAATGTATATGCCAAGAGTTTCTGTAACATAATTTATTGTATCAGCTATTTCTTTATAAGAACCTTTAAATTCTTCCGTTATTCTATAACTTAAATTGGCTTCGGCAAGCATATTAAGTCCGTAAATAGTAGCTGATATAGGCTCTGAAACAGATTTTACAAGATTATTAAGTCCGTTTACAATAGTAAGCCAGTCTCCGGTTTTTCCAGATATATCAATAGTTGTTTTAAGATTGCCGTTTCCTATTTCTGTAATAAGAGAATTTATGTCAACTATAACGTTTTTAAAGTTTTGCTGACAAATAGAAAGTTCTTTATTAATTATAGCGTGTTCACCCTGGAACTGTTTTGCCTCAAAATCAAAATTTCCTCCAGCGTACTCGCCTACAGATTTAAGAATTTCATTAAACATATCCGATGTATTTGATACAAGGTCATTGATTTTTGTAGCAACTTCAAGAAAGCTTCCTTCAAGTTCAGAATTCTCAAGAGGAATAAGCCTGTTATTACCTTTAAGAAATTCTACACATACCGAATCAATTTCATCAACAATACTTGTTACGGAATGAGCAAGGTTTTCAAAGGAATTTGTAAGTTCTACAAGTTCTTTTATTTTTGTCTTTGGAACATCTAGATTTTTCAGTTGTCCCTGACTGATTTTCTTTGCATACTTTGATACTTCCTTGATTGGGTTTGCGATACGTTTTGGCAGGAAATAGCATAAGAATACCACGATGCAGAGAATGACCGCAACCGTTATTGTTGTAAATAGAATAAGCTTATCCATTGATGAGGAAAGTTCTTCATCTTTTGCTTCAAGAGACGCGGTAACCATATCGTTCATATCTTGAAGGGTTGTAATAATTATAGTGGGATCCATTCCCGATTCTTTAAATGTTGAAATAAGGTCATTAACAAGCTTAACATCTTCAGATTCGCTTTCTTGATACGATGCTATGTATTCTTTTATCGACATTATAAGTCTAAGCTGTTCAAAACTTATATCATAGCCGAGTTGTTTGCGATATTTTATACTTGTCGCTGACGATTCCATAGAACTGACCATTTGATATTTATTTGTGGATTCTGTAAGTAAATCCTCATATTCTATTTTTATGTAGCTTAGAGAAATTATTGAAAAAACAACTATTATTGTCATTATTACAGCTACTAAAGCCATAAATGATGATATAATTACCTGTATTTTATTAAACATCTTTTATTCCCCCTTATTTTCGTTTTCGGTAGTTTCACCTGTGGAATTTAAGTTGTTCAATACTCTTGCGACAAGTTTTGAAGCGCGTGTATTGTATTCCGCAAAGCCCTCGTCAACAGTCATATCAGTTGTAACAATAGACTCAATTATTTCACGACGGATTATGTCAATTTCCGAAAATAGACTTCCAACCTCTTTTGACGCTACTGGAATAGGAGCAAGCTCAGATGTTTCATAGAACATTTTAAGTCCTTCCTCAATTTTTGGGTCCTTTGGCATTGGATCTTCGAAATTATTTATTGAAAGGTCAGTCTTTAAATAAATAGCGTCAACCTCATGATCCATAATACGTTCTGTTTTTGTGTCAGATATTTTCCTCCAGTGATAATTTTCTATACCATTAGTAAAAAGCATTTGCCCGTCTCCACCGTCGTGGGAATATTCGATTAAATATTTGAATACACCCGCAGGTGATTTTGAGTTTTTAGATATTACCATAGCAAGGGGCGGTCTTTCAAGATATTTAACTCCATCAAGAGGTTTTAGGGCTATTACTTCAGCTGACGGGTCGGCTTCTTTTACTTTTTTGGATATTGTATTACCCCATGTTCCTGCCCAGTAATTGAAACATCCAACTTTTCCGGAATAAAAATTGTTTCGGCAGTCGGAAGTTTTGTTTTTTGCTATGTTTGGGTCTAAAAGACCTTCTTCATAAGCTTGTTTCATTCTTGTAAGAGTTTCTTTCATCTCCGGTTCAGTCATGCCATCAACATATTTTCCGTCTTTTAAATAAAAGTCGGGAGAAGCGTTTTGATAAAATTCCCTAAGATAAAGATTATATGGCGCTTCTGAGTTTACAAGACCGGCAGCGGTAATAGGAATAATATCGTCTCCAAGTGTTTTAAATTTTTTCAGCATATTATGAAATTCATCATATGTTTTAGGTTGGGGAATATTAAGTTTGTCAAGCCAGTCTTTACGCACGTAAGTAACCGTTCCGTTTCCGGCATTAAGAGGAAATCCATAAAGACGTCCGTCAATTTTTAAAGAGTTAACGTAATTTTCATTAGTAATATTTTTTATTGATGAATTTTCCCATGCGTCTGTCATATCCCAAAGAAGATCATAAGCAGCGTAATTTGGATAAAAAAGACTTCCTGTTTCAAATAAATCAACTGAATCATCAGTTGCCAGAAGTATATTTAGCCTTTCGTAATAACTGTCTTTTTTAGGTATTTCAACGCTTAGTTTTATACCAGTCAATCGCTGATATTCTTCGCAAAACAGTTTTACTCCTTCCTCATTGTCTTCCCACGGCATAAACGTATTTGTAAGCATTGCTATTTCAGAGGGTTTTTCAATATTTTGAAGTTGGCTTTGCGAAGTTTCAGATTCACTATTATCGCTATTTCCGCAGGCGGAAAATAAACACATAGATAACGTAAGAAGAATAGCTATTTTCTTTTTCATTTTTTGTTCACACTCCTTTTTGGTAATCACTGGTAAAATTATTAACTGAATTTTAAAATGTTGTTAGCTTTAAATATTTTTTTAAAATTATGAAAATTACGGATTTTACATGCTGATTTGCCTGTTTAATAACAGGTCTGTTATTAAAATGCAGAAAATAAAAAATATAAGTTTAAAATAAAAAATTGATTTATAAAAATTAACTTGTATTTTAATTATGTATTATTATAAACTGTAGCCAAACAATAACATTAAAACCAATTTTTCAAAAATTTCCTTAAAATTTAACATATTTTTTTGAACTAAAAGTTTTTTGACTGCTTTAACATATTAATTTTATAATTTTTATAATACTATTTGTTAATAAATATCTATATTACCGTAT